>NZ_JAOTBE010000009.1 GCF_026162645.1 Paracoccus rhizosphaerae | reverse complement strand
CCACAGCCACGTCGTGACCATCCGAGGCGAGAGCTACAGACTGCGCAAGACACCAGCAACGTTCAGACCAAAATGGAGGGGGTCAGTTCCTCATGACGCCGAGGGGTCGGTTCCTGATGTCACGTGACAAGCGTTTCGAAGGCGGTCTCGACGGCGGCGTTGCCGCAAGAGTTGCCTTTGCCGCTCATTGACAGCTCTCGGTCATGGTCGCGCAGGACGTTCTGGTCGTGGTGCGAACAGCCGCGGTCGCGGTGGAAGATGCAGCCCGGGGGGGATCGCAGGGCGATGGCCATCTTCAAGGTCCGGATCGCCAGATCATGCTTCATCCGTTGCTGACGGCCTAGACGAGGATCCGCCTTGGATGCAGGTCCAGGACACCGCGACATACAGCCATCCCTTACAAATCCAGTGTAGCTGATGCCGCCCGCCATTTCTGGTGGGCCCGATCCGCCGTGAAGTCACGGTTGAGCGAGGCACGCTCGGCAGAAGTAGCTTTGCGGATTGGCAGTATGTAAGGCCGGCCTCACCTGCTCTGACAGCGCATTCTGCAGGAGTGGCGGAATTGCTCCTGTGGCTGCGTGATACCGTCAAAATCGGCCCGCCACTTCGTGAGTCGCGCTGCCCATGCCGTGTTGGCAGCGTAGTTCGTGTAAGGACGCCCGGTTCCACGCCTGTCGGAGGAGCCAGTCAGGCGCGACGCGCAGACCACGGAGCCTGACCGCATGGATCCGCTATGCAAGACATTGGACGGCAGAAGCATGCACCGACTCGGTAACGGATGCCCTTTGTCGGTGGTAGAAACTTCTCGTAGCGTACGTCAGGGCGTCAGACCATCGAGTGTCCTGAGCCGGCGGGTGAAATCGTAGGGTGCGATGAGCTCGTTGGGGTGCGTTCGCAGCTGATCGTGACTGTCATAATGGAAGCGCTTTACGTTCCGAGGGGGAATGATCCACCGGACCATTCCGCGGTCCGCTTCACCCGGCTTGATCGTGCGGTTCATCCGCTCGACTTGGCGGTCGTCCAGGGATGCATTATCTCTCCTTCAGCCTGTGCTTTGCCCCATGCTCGCGGCACACGCGGCCAACGATGTGCGCGAAGGTCGTCGCGTCGCAGCTCCGATTTGCGAACTGCATACCGTTTCGACACCTTGTGGACCGGCAAGGAACTGCGGCAATCAGGTCGCGCAGGAACTGGGCTGCAGCCACCTTCCCGGCCTTCGAGGCGGACAAAGGCGAACTCGCTGATGCGGTCTATCACCACAAAGAGATGCGGCTGCAGATTGTCTTCGGCGGTCTGCACTTCCGCGATGTCGATGTGACGAACGCCGATCGGAAAGCGTGCGAAGCGCTGCCGTTCTGGCTTGTTTCCGTCCAGTTCAGGCAGGCGCGATAGTCCCTGCCGCCGCAGGCAGCGATGCAAGTCCGAGCGCGTCAGGTATGGTATGGGGGGTCGCAGCGCCTAGAGGCAATCATCCGGCGGCCGCAGCGTGTGGCGCCGGAACGCCACGACCCTCGCCTCTTCGGCCTTGGACAAGACCGTCGAGCGCGGTTCCTTCGGCGGATCGCGTCCGGTCTTCGAATCGTTCGACCGTCGCCCCCTTGCGCCTTTTCGCCACCGCCTTCGGATTGATGCCCCACTCTCGGCTCAGCGTCGCGAGCAACGCGTGCGATCGTTCGGGCGCTAGAACCAATGACGGGCAGCCGTCACTATTGTAGCTCGGGTGGCATGCGTGGTCGTGGCGCTTCCGTGACGACCTTGCCCCATGGGGCACCCTTTCATTTGAAAAAAAGGATCGCACCGTCGAATCGAGGACTTAAACACTTAGCAGGGAAACCCGAGAAGTCCCTTCAGTGTTTTCTTTGGCATTCTTTGAAAGTAGCGGGCCAAAACTGCCTGATGTTGTCCGGCTGTTCCTCTGCCTAATTGAAATTCAAGCTTGGCAAAAGTAACCTTGCCCCCTGAGGCAGAAGCCTTTCTACATCTTGTACTGGAGCGGGTGAAGGGAATCGAACCCTCGTCGTAAGCTTGGGAAGCTTCTGCTCTACCATTGAGCTACACCCGCATTGCGCTCGCGTAGCGCACCTTTCGGGCAGCGTCAAGGGTCAGCGAAGGCCCATCTCGGCCAGTGCCGCTGCGACCGCAGGAGGCAGCGGGACCTCGGAGGCGCGGCCTTGCGGAAGGTCATCTGGAGCATCGGCCGGGGCAAGATAGCGCCACCCCTGAAAAGGCCTACGCGGAACGGCCGCCACGCGGACAAGGTCGCGATCGAGCAGCAATCCGCAACGCCTGATTCCATCGTCGCCTTCCACCGGCTCCAGCGCAAGGATGCGCTGGCGCGCCATCATCACGCCCTTGAAGACCCAGAAGATCGACCCGCCCGCCAGCAATTCGCCCTCCCGCTTGGGCCACATGCGGGTCACATGCCGCGCGGGTCCGGTGCCGAAGCGCTGTGCCTGCCACGCGGCCAGATCGTCCGGACCCTGGGCGCCCACGCATAGCTTCATCATGTGCAGTTTCGCTGTCATGAGCCTGACCTAGTCGCCTTCGGGACGCTTTCCAAGATCCCGTCATGTCACATCCGCCGCAGCCATCACATGTCCAAGAGAAACGCCGTGCCAGCCAGCGGGGCTGCATCAGGACAGGCTGGCCTTCGACCCTTCGCCGAAGACGACCAGCGATGGTGCTGAAGGTCATGGCTTGGTTCAATACTAATTCGTCCACCACCTCGCCGCGCATGGTGATGAACGGGACGGCATCCGGCCGCGTCAGCAAGATGAATGGACTGCGAAGAACTGTCGGTGGAATTGTGGAGCGAGATGAAGTCAAATCGCCCGTCGTCCCGTCAACGCTAGCAGCTTGCCGGCGGGCTGGACCGCCCGGATTGTCAGCGACCGCCTGACCGGCAATGTCGGCAACGCGACGGCTTGTATCCTTGCGGCGGCACCAGAGGCGCGGCAGCCACAGTCAGGAACTGGCGTGGCTGCTCCTCGCCGTCTTCCAGATGAGCGTGTTCCAGTCTGAATAGAACAGCCAATTTCGGCGTCACTACCGTTAGCTTACCATCAAATCGCCTGGACCAGAGTGACTCGGCTGTCGTTTATGCCCGGCATACTGACGGCGCTGCTCTGGCGGTGGCAGGACCAAGCGCTTTACCAGAAGCGACGCACCAATGGATCAACTTGTCATTTGAGGAAGCGCATTGCCCCCGCCGCTTGCCGGATCAGAACCCGAAGGAAAAGCGGCGGGTCACACCCAGGCGAAGCGAGGGCTGGTACTCGTCCTGAACGACCGGCGAGTCCGCGGCGTCTCCGATCAGCTTGCCATAGCGGACCTCGCCCAAAAGGGCGGTCCTGTCGTTAAGCGCGTATTGCGCCTGGAAGGTGATCGCGGCCTCATTCAAGCCGCCACCCGGGGTCGTGACGTCGTACCCGCTGGCTGCGCTTTCGTCGGCCGTCACGCCGAAATAGGTGTTGTTGTAGTCATCATCACCATAGACGACCTCGGCCCCCGACCAGAGGTCGAGACGATCGCTCAACTCGGTCCGGTACTTAACGCCGACCTCTCCGGTCAGGCCTTCGTGACCGTCAAATCCACGCCGGGCGCTGGCATAGGCGCCCAAGGGTCCCATGCCATAACGGACCCGCAGGCCCAGCTCATATGCACGGTCGATGTCGTTCAGGCCGGTCAACCCGTCGTCGTCGCCGCTGTCGCGCGGCCCGACGATCCCGAGTGACGGCGCGATCGAGAAGCCCTGCGCCGGCGCATCGCCCACTTCGCCGAAGCCCGCGTTGCGCCAGATGACCCAAGGCGCGACCTCGGCCTCCTCGGCGCCCGGATAGACAGGCTTCAGCGCGGCACCCAGCCCCAGATCAACCGAGAAGGTGCGGCCACCCACCACGCCGAAATCCTGCCCATGCGCAGGGGCAGCCAGAAGAAGGGCGAAGGCCAGGGTGTATTTCATCGTGCGAATCCGGATCGAAAGGTTAACGTCATCTAGGAGCGGATGCGCCACCGGCACAACCGCTCATGGCATCTTCACGTCCGCGCGGCACATTTCAGCAACAGGCCCGTTGGTCAGACCTTTTCGGCGGATTCGAGCTTTTCCAGCGCACCCATCCACAGTTCCTCGGCGAAGGCCAGCGCACGGACCGCCTCGGCCCGCTTCTTGCCCCACTTCTCGGCCTCGTAGGGATCGTTGTAGAGCGCCGGATCAGCCAGCTTGACGTCGAGCTTGCCCATCATCTCGGTCAGCTTCTGGACGCGCTCCTCGGCTTTGCGCGCCTCGGCCCGCAGGGCCAGCACCGCGTCGCGCGAGGGGCGCTTGGGCGCGGCAGGCTTGGGTGCTTCCCTCTCGGACGGTGCGTCGCCCGTCAGCAGGAACTTGCGGTAGTCGTCCAGATCGCCGTCATAAGGCGCGACGGCACCGTCCTTGACCAGCCACAGGCGGTCGGCGACCAGCCCCAGCAGGTGCATGTCGTGGCTGACCAGCACCACGGCACCGGTATAGTCGTTCAGTGCTTCGGACAGCGCCTCACGGCTTTCGATGTCCAGGTGGTTCGTCGGCTCGTCCAGGATCAGCAGGTGCGGCGCGTCGATCGTGGCCAGCAGCAGCGACAGCCGCGCCTTCTGGCCGCCCGAGAGCTGGCGGACCTTGGTTTCGGCCTGCGCCTCCATCAGGCCGAAACCTGCCAGCCGGGCGCGCTGCTTCGCCTGCCCCTCGTCCGGGCGGACCGAGCGGATGTGGTCCAGCGGCGTTTCATCCAGATGCAGCTCGTCCACCTGATGCTGGGCGAAATAGCCGACGCGCAGCTTGTTCGACTTGGTCACCTTGCCCGCCATCGGCACCAGCCGGTCAGCCAACAGCTTCGACAGTGTCGATTTCCCCTGGCCGTTCCGGCCCAGCAGCGCGATCCGATCATCCTGATCGATCCGCAGGTTCAGCTTCTGCAGCACGGCGCGATCGCCATAGCCGACCGAGACGCCCTCCATCGCGACGATCGGGGGCGACAGTTCCTCGGGCTGCGGAAAGCTGAAGCGGAACAGCTTGGCTTCCTCGGGGGCGGTGATCGGCTCCATCTTGGCCAGCATCTTGACGCGGGCCTGGGCCTGGCGCGCCTTGCTGGCCTTGGCGCCGAAGCGGTCCACGAAGCTCTGCAGATGCGCCCGGCGGTCGGCCTGCTTCCTTGCCTCGGCCGCCTGCAGCGCGCGCTTTTCCGAACGGATGCGGGTAAAGCTGTCATAGCCGCCGGTATAGAGCGTCAGCTGCTTGTTCTCGAGGTGCAGGATGTGCCCGACGGCGCGGTTCAGAAGACCACGGTCGTGGCTGATGATGATGACGGTGTGCGGATATCGCGCCAGATACCCTTCCAGCCACAGCGCGCCCTCCAGGTCCAGATAGTTGGTCGGTTCGTCCAGCAGCAGCAGGTCGGGTTGCGCAAACAGCACCCCCGCCAGCGCCACGCGCATCCGCCAGCCGCCCGAGAAGTCGCTGGTCGGCCGCGCCTGGTCTGCCGCGTTGAAGCCCAGGCCGTCCAGAATGGTCGCTGCCCGCGCCTCGGCCGACCAGGCGTCGATGTCGGTCAGGCGGGTCTGGATCTCGGCGATGCGATGGGCGTCGGTGGCAGTGGCGGACTCGTCCATCAGCTGCGTCCGCTCGACATCGGCGTCCAGAACGGTGTCCAGCACCGACCGCCCGGTCGCCGCCGATTCCTGCGCGACGCCGCCGATGCGGGCCCGCGACGGCAGGCTGATCGCGCCGCCGTCCAATGCGAGCTCTCCACGGATCAGCTTGAAGAGTGTCGTCTTGCCAGCCCCGTTCGGCCCGACGAGGCCAACTTTATGGCCTTCTGGAACAGTGGCGGTGGCACCGACCAGCAAGGGGCGGCCCTGAACGGAGTAATTGATGTCATCGATGCGCAGCATGGGCGGGGCATGGCCCAAGCCGCGCCCGTCGTCAATGCCCCGCCAGACGCCACCTGCGGATTGTTATGTTATACTACATCTGTATTGGCATCGCATAGGAGCCAGCCATGTAGCCACGACCGCCGCTTTCCCGTAACAGTCCTGTCGGGCTTTCTGGCTGCCGGCAAGACGACGCTGCTGCACAACCGTGAAGGTTTGCTTGTCGCCGTCATCGTCAACGACATATCAAAGCTGAACATCGACGCCGACCTTATGCGCGCCGAAGGCATGGCCTGCACCGACGAGACCTTGGCCAAAATGTCAAACGGCTGCATCTGCTGCACCTTGCGGAAGGATCTGCTGCACGAGGTGCGCACGCTGGCGCAGGAGGGGCGGTTCGATTACCTGCTGATCGAAGCGACCGGCATCCGCAAAACCCCTGCCAGTCGCCACGACGTTCGAATTCGCCGACGACCCCGCCGCCGGCTTGGCGGACGTGGCGCGGCTGGATAGGCTGGTCACCGTGGTCGATGCCGTAAACCTGCTTCAGGACTTCTCCAGCCACGACTTCTTGACCGATCGAGGAAAGGTCGTGGGCGAGGCCGATGAACGCAGGCTGGTGAACCTCCTGGCCGACTAAATCGAATTCGCCAACGTGATCGTGCTGAACAAGTGCAGTGACGCGGGACCAGATCGCGTCGATGCCGCGCGCAAGATCATCCGCGCTCTGAACCGCGCCGCCCGCATCATTGAGACCGATCACAGCCGCGTCGCCCCGGGCGACATCCTGAACACGGGGCTCTTCGATTTCGAGCGGGCACATGAGCACCCGAAGCGGACCATAGAGCCTTGCGGCTTTGCCGACCCCACCCCCGAGACCGAGGAATACGATGTCACCAGCTTCGTCTATCTTGACCGCTGCCCTTCGAGCCGCGCAAGATCCACGAACTGCTGAACGGCCCCCTGCCCCGCGTGATCCGCGCCAAGGGTCACTTCTGGATTGCCACCCGCCCCGATTGGGTGGCCGAGTTTTCGCTGGCCGGGGCGCTGTCGTCCGTCAGGCCGCTTGGACAATGGTGGGCCTCGGTGCCGCGGGACTGCTGGCCGTCCTACCCGCAGGGCCGCGGTTATTTGGAAAGTCACTGGAGCGAGCCCTTCGGAGACCGGCGACAGGAACTGGTCTTCATCAGAACGGGCATGGACGAAGACCGCCTCCGCGCCCGCCTAAACACCTGCCTGCTGGGCGAGGATTGGGGCGATAGTCCTGGGGACTGGGCGCGGCTGCCGGACCGCTTCCCCGCGTGGCGCCGCGCCACCGAAGCCGCATAACTGTGCGGCGCAGCGGCTTCGTGACCCAAGTGCCGCAGCCGCTGCGGCGCCGCGCGGGCGATCAAATGGCCGCCTATGACGCACTGCCCGCGCCCCTGCGGCTGTGGCTGTCGCAGGCGGCGCTGCCCTGGTCGCGGGCCTCCTGCCTCCGGCCATGGCGGAAGCTCCGCGCCGCAGGTGCAAGTCCAGAGGAGGCACCGGCCGCGCTCGACCTTGCCGAATCCCGCGCTCTGTGCCGCGCGATTTCAAGGCGGAACCACGCTGCCTGACGCATGATCACCTCTGGCATCTTGATGCGCCCGTTCCCAATTGGACGGGCAGGACAAGATCACGAAAGGACATCCCATGCGCAGCGTCACCCATGACCGCTTCGGCGAACCGGCCGAGGTTCTGGCAACCACTCCAGCCGACAGGCCGCAGCCCGGCTCCGGCCAAGTGCTGATCCGCGTGGTCCTTTCCCCGATCCACAACCACGATCTCTGGACCGTGCGCGGCAGCTATGGCGTCCGCCCCGATCTGCCCGCCATCGGCGGCAGTGAAGCCGTGGGCATCGTCGAGGAATGCGGCACCGAAGTCGATCCCGCGCTGGCAGGTCGCCGCGTCGCCGCAGCCGGCCTTCGCGGATCTTGGGCCGATTTTGCGCTGGCCGATGCAGGCGGGATCATCCCCGTGCCCGACAGCATGCCCGATGAGGCCGCGGCCCAACTGATCGCCATGCCGTTCAGCGCCATCACCCTTCTGGAATTCCTGCATGTGAACGCGGGCGACTGGGTCATCCAGACCGCCGCCAACGGGGCCGTCGGCAAGATCATGTCGGTGCTGACGCAGTCGCGCGGCGTGCGTCTGGTGAACCTGGTCCGGAGGCGCGCAGCCGCCGAGGAACTGGCCGCCATGGGCATGACCGACATCGTCTCCACCGACGACGCCGACTGGGTCACGCGGGTGCGCGACATCGTGGGCCCCGACGGTGCCCGCGCGGCCATCGATTCCGTCGGCGGCAACGTTGCCGCAGGATTGGTCGACCTGCTGGGCGTCGAGGGCCTTCTGGTCACCTTCGGATCGACCACGGGCGAGCCGCTGCAGCTTCCTGCCGGGCCGATCATCTTCAAGCACCTGTCGGTGAAGGGCTTCTGGGGCGCCCGTGTCATGCCCGCCACAGCGCCCGAAGATCGTCAGCGCATGTTCGGCGAACTGATCGGGCTGGTCATGGACGGCAAGCTGAAGCTGCCTTCGGGCGGCGAATTCGGTCTGGATCAACCGGCCGAGGCCGTCACCGCCGCCCTGACGCCGGGACGCGAAGGCAAGATCATGTTCCGGCCCTAACCCAAGCCCGTCTCGCGCAGGTAATGGCGCACAGCATCTGCCACATGGCGGAAGCGGTCGCCGCCCAGATGCTTGCCGCCATACCAGCGCGTGACAATCACCACATGATCCTGCAGGCCGGCCCGTTCGAGCATCTGCAGGATCAACGCACCTGCGCCGCTTTCGCCGTCGTCATCCTTGACTGGATCGCCGCCCATAACGGCAGCCCAGCTGTGGTGCGTGGCTTTGGCGAACCGCTTGCTGCGCCTCAGTTCGGTCAGCAGCGCGGCGACTTCGGTCGCGTCGCGGACAGGCCCGCCCGACACGGCATAGCGCGACCCGCGATCCGAAATGATCTTGTCGAAGACCTTCAGGTCAGGGTGTTGTGACATGGTGCCCCGGCAAGCAATCTGTTGACCTTAACGATGCCGCCGCAGGACGGACCCGGTGCCCTGCGAACCGGTCCCTGCAAGGCGGCGTTTTCGTCGTCGCATCCTGTCGCCGGCGGCTGCCAGATGCAACCGCATCGGCGATGGCGCGATGCTGACCGACGGGGGCACATGCCCCTTCCCCGTGGCGGCCTGACGTGACAGCATACCGCAACAGAGGGAGAATGAGATGCTGCCGCAACGCACGGGATTTCCGCGTGACTTCACCTTCGGCGCCGCGACCTCGGCCTATCAGATCGAGGGGACAGCGGGCGCCGGCCTGTCGCATTGGGATACTTTCGCCGCCACGCCCGGCAACATCGCCGACGACAGCAACGGCAGCCGGGCCTGCGACCATATAAACCTTTGGCCGCAGGACCTGGACCTGGTGCGGGACGCGGGCTTCGACGCCTATCGCTTCTCGACCTCTTGGGCGCGGGTGATGCCGGACGGAATGACGATCGACCCTCAGGGGTTGGATTTCTATGACCGGCTGGTGGACGGGATGGTGGAACGGGGCCTGAAACCCTTTGTCACCTTCTACCACTGGGAACTCCCGGCGGCGCTGTCGGCCATGGGCGGCTGGCAAAACCGTGACATCGCCGCACGCTTTGCCGACTTCTGCACCGCCGTCCATGACCGCATCGGTGACCGCACCGCCACAGCCGCCACCTTGAACGAGCCGTGGTGCATCGCCTGGCTGTCTCATTTCCTGGGCCATCACGCGCCCGGCTTGCGGGACATCTCGGCGGCCAGCCGCGCCATGCACCACGTGCTGCTGGCCCACGGGACGGCCATGCAGGCGCTGCGGGCGTCCGGCGCAAAGAATCTGGGCATCGTCCTCAACTTCGAGACCAGCCACCCCGCCGACAACAGCCCCGGCGCCACGCAGGCCGCCGAAACGCAGGACGCGATCTATAACCAGTGGTTCATCCGCGCGCTGATGGGCCAAGGTTATCCGGATGCCGCGCTGCAGGGAATGCGACCCTATCTGCCGCAGGGCTGGCAGGCGGACATGGACCTGATCGCGCAGCCCCTGGACTGGCTGGGCGTGAATTATTACACGCGCAGGCTCTATACCGCCGATCCCGGCCTCTGGCCCCATGCGGCCGAAGCGCCGGGCACGCTGCCCAAGACGCAGATGGACTGGGAGATCCGCCCCGAGGGCCTGACCGAGTTCCTGACCCGGCTGGCCCGCGACCACACCGGCAGCCTCCCGCTTTATGTGACGGAAAACGGCATGGCGCTGGCGGCGGGGCCGGACGTGGCCCAGGACCCCCGCCGGGTGCAGTTCATCGCCGATCACCTGCGCGCCACAAAGGCAGCGATCGACCAGGGCGTTGACGTGCGCGGGTTCTTCTACTGGTCACTTCTGGACAACTACGAATGGGGTTGGGGATACGGGCCGCGCTTCGGGCTGGTGCATGTCGACTATGACACGATGACGCGGACGCCCAAGGCCAGCTGGCACGCCTTCCGCGACATGCTGAGGGGCTAGAGCGCCCCTTCCCGCGCCACCTGCAGGATCATCCCGCTGGCCTTGTCGGCGATCATCGTCACCGGAGCATGGGTGTTGCCCGACACGATCGAGGGCATCACCCCCGCGTCCACGACCCGCAGCCCCGCCATGCCGTGAACGCGCAGCTTTTCGTCGACGACGGCCATGGGATCGTTACCCATCTTCGTCGTGCCGACGGGGTGGAAGATGGTCGTCCCGACATCGCCTGCCGCACGGGCCAGATCGTCATCGCTGATCAGATCGGCGCCGGGCTTGACCTCGATGGGCGTGAACTCTGCCAGACGTCGCGTGGCCATCAGCTGCCGGGCGTGGCGCAGGCTGTCGATCGCCACCTGCCGGTCCGACGCCGCCGAGAGGTAACGCGGCGCGATGGCCGGGGCGGCACCAGGCTCGGGCGACATGATGTGGCACGACCCGACACTGTCGGGACGAAGGTTGCAGACCGAGATCGTCAGCCCCGGAAAATCGTCCAGCGGATCGCCGAACTTCGCCAGCGACAGCGGCTGGACGTGGTATTCGATGTTCGCCGTCTCGTACGCGTCCGAGGACTTGGCGAAGATCCCCAGCTGGCTGGGCGCCATGGCCATGGGACCGCTGCGACGCAACGCGTATTCCAGCGCAATGCCCGCCTTGCCCCAGATCGTCCGCGCCCGATCGTTCAGCGTGCGCGCGCCGCTGATGCGGAACACGGTTCGCAGCTGCAGATGGTCCTGCAGGTTTTCGCCCACCCCCGGCAGATCGTGGACCGGCGCGATGCCCAGGCCCGCCAGCCGGCCGGCCTGACCTATCCCCGACAGCTCGAGCAGCGCCGGAGAGTTGATCGCCCCCGCAGCCAGGATCACTTCGCCCCTGACGCGCGCCAGGCAGCGTCTGCCGTGCTGGTCCAGAACCACGCCCGTCGCGCGGCGGCCGTCGAAGGACAGGCGCCGAACCTGGGCGTCGGTCTCGATCCGCAGGTTCGGGCGGCCGCGGACGGGGTCCAGGAACGCCTTGCGCGCGTTCCAGCGGATGCCGCGACGCTGAGTCACAGGAAAATAGCCCACGCCTTCGTTGTTGCCGCAGTTGAAGTCCGGACAGGCCGGCAGGCCCAGTTCCTGCGCGGCCTCGGCCACGGCATCGAGGATCGGCCAGCGCAGGCGCTGCTGCTCGACCCGCAATTCTCCGGCGTCGCCGTGGATGTCGCAGGCGGGGCCATAGTGCCGCTCGGTGGCGCGGAAATGCGGCAGGACGTCAGACCAGCCCCAACCGGTGTTGCCCATCTGCCGCCAGCGGTCATAGTCGGCCGACTGCCCGCGCATATAGATCATGCCGTTGATCGACGAACAGCCGCCCATGACCCGCCCGCGGGGATAGTTCAGCCGCCTGCCGTTCAGCCCCGGCTCAGGCTCGGTCTGATAGCACCAGTCCAGCTTGGGGTTGCCCATCGCGTAAAGATAACCCACCGGCACATGGACCCAGAAGCGGTTGTCATGGCCCCCGGCTTCCAGCAGCAGGACCCGGTTGCGCGGATCGGCCGAAAGCCTGTTCGCCAGCACGCAGCCGGCCGACCCTGCGCCCACGATGACATAGTCGTATTCGCCCAGATCCTGCATGCCCGTCCTCCCGCCGCGAAGGCTAGCGGCGGTCTTGGGCAGGGGCAAGATCGCTTGCGGTTGCGGGGGTGTCCCCCGCAGGCTATCTGCGACGGGTCACAGAACGGTAGCCGAAGGGATTGCCATGATCGTCATCGCCGCCGCCATCATCGGAGCGCTGCTGGGCCTTCGCCGCGCCAGTCAGCTGGGCGGCAACAGCCGCGACCGGGCGCAATACGCGATTGCCTTCGCCCTGGGATTCGCGATGATCGGATTGTTCGCCACGATCATCATTCACCGGATGGCCTGATGTTCCTGCCCTTCCTCGACAGCTTGCGCCGGCAGGGGGTTCCGGTGTCGCTTCGGGAATGGCTGGACCTGATGGGCGGCATGGAGGCCGGTGTCGCCGGCTGGACGGTCGACGGTTTCTATGGATTCGCGCGCCTCGTGCTGGTCAAGGACGAACGGCACCTCGACCGGTTCGACCGCGCCTTCGCGGAAACCTTCGGCGGCCTGCAGGACATCCCCGTCGAGGCGCTGGTCAACGACCGCGCCCTGCCCCGCGAATGGCTGGAAAAGCTGGCCGAGAAGCTGCTGACCGATGCCGAGAAGGCCGACGTCCAGGGCAGCGGCAGCTTCGAGGCGCTGATGGACAAGCTGCGCCAGCGGCTGGCCGAACAGCAGGGCCGCCACCAGGGCGGCAACAAGTGGATCGGCACGGCCGGAACCTCGCCCTTCGGGGCTTACGGCTACAACCCCGAAGGCGTGCGGATCGGTCAGGATGAAAGCCGCCACCGCCGCGCCGTGAAGGTCTGGTACAAGCGCGAATTCCGCGACTTCGACGACCGGGTCGAGCTTGGCACCCGCAACATCAAGGTCGCGCTGAAGCGCCTGCGGCAATGGGCGCGTCACGGCGCAGCGGACGAGCTGGACCTGCCCGGCACCATCCGCGCCACCGCCGATCACGGCTACATAGACGTCAAGACCCGGCCCGAGCGTCGGAATGCCGTCAAGGTTCTGCTGTTTCTGGATGTCGGCGGCAGCATGGACGACCATATCCGCGTCGTGGACGAGCTGTTCAGCGCCGCTCGCGCGGAATTCAAGCACATGCAGCACTTCTATTTCCACAACTGCCTCTATGAGGGTCTGTGGACCGACAACCGCCGCCGGTGGGCCGAACAGGTACCGACCTGGGACGTCCTTCACCGCTATGGCCGCGACTACAAATGCATCGTCGTGGGTGATGCGTCGATGTCCCCCTACGAGATCGCAGTACCCGGCGGCGCGAACGAACACTGGAACCCCGAGGCCGGAGAGGTCTGGCTGCGCCGCCTGGCGCAGACATGGCCGGACCACATCTGGCTGAACCCGGTCCCGGAGGCGCAATGGCGCCGCACCCAGTCGATCGGCATGATCGGCCAGATCTTCGAAAGCCGCATGATGCCCCTGACGCTGGACGGGCTGACGCGCGCCATGCGGATGCTGGGATGACCGGCCTGGCCCACCTGCTGCCGGTCTGAGGCCGTGGCTGCTGGGACTGTCGGCGTTTCTGTCCTGTTGATCAGCGCAGGCGCGCTGACGGGCACAGGGCACCTGCAATTGGTCGAGATGGCGACCGCGGCGGTCGTCGGCGCCCCGATGGGCGACATTTTGGCGTTTCTGCTGGCGCGGCGGCTGCACCCTTGGCTGGCCCGGCCGGGGCGGCGGGGTGCGGTGCTGGCACGGGCACAGGCGCTGGTGGCGCGCCGGGGCGCCTCGGGGGTGTTCCTGTCGCGCTGGCTGATCACGCCGCTTGGACCCGCCAGCAACTACGTCGCCGGGGCGGCTGGCCTGTCGCTGCCCCGCTTCATGGCCGCCAGCGTTCCTGGAAAGGCGATCTGGGTCGCCGTCCACTTTACGTTCGGCCATCGGGGGGGGGTCGCGGCTTTCGCGGAACCGAAGCGGCGGCACCGAAGGCGCTGGCCGTGGCTGCGGCGCTTGGTCTCGGTCTTTGGGCGTTGCAGCTCTGGCGGCAACAGCGCGGCAGTACCATATTAAGCCGATGCTGAAGTTCACGCCGCTTCTTCTTCTGGGCCTCTACCTTGCCGCGATGTGGTTCTTTTCCGCGTGGCGGCTCAAGCACGAGCTGAACGAGAAGTCGACGCCGCTGCGACATCCGCGCCTGAAGCCGATGCTGGAACGTCTGGGTCGGGCCATGGACCTGCCGCCGATCGAGGCGCATATCTATGAGATCGAGCCGATCAACGGCTTGGCCGCACCCGACGGCCGCATCTTCCTGACCCGCGGCTTCATCCGCAAGCTGGACGCCTGCGAGGTGACGGCCGAGGAGTTGGCCAGCGTCATCGCGCACGAACTGGGTCACGTCTCGCTCGGGCATTCGCGGCGGCGGATGATCGACTTCGCCGGCCAGAACGCGATCCGCTTTGCGCTGGCGGGGGTCCTTGGCCGCTTCCTGCCGGGCTTCGGCGCCTGGATCGCGAATGCCGTCGCCACCGCGGTTGCGGCGCGCCTGTCGCGACAGGACGAGTTCGAGGCCGACCGATTTGCCAGCGCGCTGATGATCAAGGCGGGGTTCGGGACCGAGCCGCAGAAATCCCTGTTCCACAAGCTGGACCGGCTGACCGGCAACCGCGGCACCGCGCCGGCGTGGTTCCTGTCCCACCCCCCGACCGCCCGCCGCATTGCCGCCATCGAGGCGCACGAGGCCCGCTGGCGCAGTTGAAGGCAGGGCTTGTGGCGCGGACGATAGCCCGTATCCTGCGCCCAAACCCGAGGCCAGATGACCCGTCCCTTCCGCCGCCACGTCCTCTACCTGCCGGGCTTCGACCCGATGCCGCCGCGCCGCTATCGCGAGCTTTACCGGACGGGCGCGGCCGAGCAGTCGCAGATCTCGGGCCACCGCCTGCAGGTGAAGCCCGCAGGCGCCGGCCGCTATTCCTGGCGCGTCGAAGGCCATGTCGAGGGCCATGGGACAGAGGCGGTGGTCGAGGTTGCCCTGTGGTCCGACCTGGTGCAGGCGTCGATGCGACAGGGCATCGCCGGAACCTACGGCCAGCTTCTGCGCACCTGCCGGATCTACATCGGAACCGGGACGCTGTGGCGGCTGATGAAGCTGCGGCGGGGACCGGTCATTGCCGCGCTCTATCCCGTGGTTGTGCTTCTGGGCCAGCTGCTGCTGGCGCTGCTGGTCGCCGCGGCCGCGGTCTGGGCCGTCGCCGAAATGGGGGGACTGCTGCTGGCAGCCCTGCTGGGCGCGGCTTCAGGGTGGGGCGTCCTCTGGCTGGGCCGCCGGCTGGACCGGTATCTCTATGCGCACTACCTGATGCATGACTATGCGTTCACGGCCAAGCATCGCGGCGCCTATCCCCCTGCGCTGGAAGAACGCCTGCTGCAGTTCCGCGATCGGCTGCGGGCGATCATGAAAGACGGTCCCGACGAGGTGCTGGTCGTCGGCCACTCTTCCGGCGCCTATCTTGCGGTGTCGGTGGTGGCCGACCTGCTGCGGCAGTCCCCGTCCGGCTGTCCGGCCATTTCGCTCTTGACGCTTGGGCAGGTAATCCCGATGGCGGCGTTCCTGCCTGACGCGGACCGGCTGCGCGCGGACCTGTCTTTCCTCGGCCAGGCCGAGGGGGTGTTCTGGGTCGACGTGACTGCGCCGGGCGATGCCTGCTGCTTCGCGCTCTGCGATCCGGTGGCGGTTTCTGGCGCCGCAGGCCCGGACCAGCGCTGGCCGCTGGTCCTGTCGGCGGCGTTCCGACAGACGCTGTCGGAGGAACGGCAGGCCGCGATGCGGAAACGCTGGATCCAGCTGCACTTTCAATACCTGGGCGCCTTCGACAGGCCCCTGAACTACGATTATTTCGCGATCACGGCAGGCCCCCTGACCCTGGCGCAGCGCTTTGCCGGGCGCAGACATTCGCCGGGCCGGATCACCAGACCGGCAGGCGCGCGATGACACCTCGGCCGCAGGGTGCGAAGGGGCGCGGCACGTTGCGCAGCCTGATCCGCGGTTTTCGCCATGACCTGCTGTCCGCCCTGCCCGAGCGGCTCTATGACGCCTGGATGGCCGAGTTCAGAAGCCCGCTGATCCACAGCTTCTTCTGCAACGATCCCGACCTGGTCCGGCTGATCCTGCAGGACAGGCCCGGCGCGTTTCCCAAGTCCGCCCGCATGCGCGAGGGGCTGGCGCCGCTTCTAGGCAACGGGGTGTTCATCTCGAATGGCGAGGACTGGGCCCGCCAGCGCCGCATCATTGACCCCGCCTTCGAAGGCGGCCGGGTCCGCGCCAGCCACGCAGCCCTTATTGACGCCGCGCGTGCCGCGGCGCTTCGCCTGCAACCCGGAGTGCAGGACATCGAGCCTGCAGCCGCCCATGCCGCCGCCGACGTGATCTTCCGCACGCTGTTTTCGCTGCCCGTCGAACATCGCATCGCGGCCGAGGTCTTTGCCGCGTTCCGCGACCACCAGGAGGCGGCTCCACTGGTGAACCTGGCGGCGCTGCTGCCCCTGCCGCGCTGGATGCCCCGGCTCCATTCCCGCCGCACCCGTTCGACGGCCGCGCGGATCCGCGGCCTGATCCGCCAGCTGGTTGCCGACCGCCATCGCGCGATCGCCGCCGGCACCGCGCCCGACGACGCCGCCACCCGCCTCATGTCGACGCCCGATCCCCGGACCGGCACCTGTTTCACCGAAGCCGAGATGGTCGACCAGGTCGCCGTCCTGTTCCTGGCCGGCCACGAGACCAGCGCGCAGGTGCTGGCCTGGGCGCTGTGGCTGCTGGCGGCACACCCCAAGTGGCAGGACAAGATCGCGAGGGAAGGCGTCCTGCTGACCGACGAGTTCGCCAGCGTGGGCGCGCTGAAGGACACCCGTGCCGTTTTCCGGGAAGCGCTGCGCCTTTATCCAGCCGTCGCGATGTTCGTACGCGAGGCGACGAATGAGGACACCTTCCGCGGCCGCAGGGTGCCCCGCGGGGCGCAGCTGACCATCTCTCCCTGGCACCTGCATCGCCATCGCAGGCTGTGGAGCCGCCCGGACGACTTCGACCCTTCCCGATGGGCCACCCCAGAAGGGAGAGCCAGCGCCCGCCTTGCCTACATCCCCTTCTCGGCCGGCCCGCGCGCCTGCCCCGGTGCCAGCCTTGCCATGGCCGAAGGCGTCATCATGCTGGCCAGCATCGTCGGTCGCTGGCGGCTCGAGGTCACAGACCGCCAGCCCATGCCGGTCGCCCGCCTGACGATCCGCGCCACCGACGGCATCTGGCTGCGCCTGACGCCGCGGAATGACGGGTGATGCGGGAAAGCATAGACGGTTACCGCCGTGCCCATGCCGGCGCCATGGGCAACGGCCTGCGGACCAGCCATCACCTCTAAGCTCTCATGCGTCGCCGTCAGCGCCGGCGTGCTTTGGAACGGGCACACTACGGAGGCTGGAGGCCGGAAAGCCGGCATTTGACGCTTCACAACCAGCTTAGACACAGGTGCGAAGGACGGGTTCAAACCGTGCTGGGAAAGACCCACGCTGATCAGCGGGCCGCCCAGATGTTCTCTCTGGATCGCACCAGCCCCAACGCCTGATCCGCATGGCGCAACGCAAGGGTGCGTGACACCTGCCAGATCACCGGAACAGCACCAGCGAGCCGGGCGACCAGGCCAGGCGGGTGCGGGTGCCGACCTCTTGCACGTCGCGGCCAAAGACGTTGCGCATGGAGATCCGCACCGGCCGCGCCTTGCCGTCCAGCGCCTCGGCACCGTCCAGCCGCAGGTCGTAATAGGTCATGTCGCCGTAATACACGACCTCGTCGATGGTGGCGTCGGTTTCGCGCGGCTGGCTGTGGGTGGCGCCAGGGCCAAGCAGCGTCATGGTTTCCGGGCGGAACCCGATCATTGGGCCGTCGTCGTCGGGATCGGCGCGGCTGATCTGGCGTTCGGGCAGTTCCACCTGGCCCAAGCCCGCCACCTCAACCGTGACGGTGCTGGCGCTTTCGGACAGGATGCGCGCGGGCAGGAAGTTCATCACGCCGATGAAATCCGCGACTCGCCGCGTGGCGGGGCGGGCATACAGCGCCTCGGGACCGTCAAGCTGGGCAATCTCTCCCTCAAACATGACGGCGATGCGGTCGGACATGACCAGCGCCTCCTCCTGGTCGTGGGTGACCAGGACGAAGGTGATGCCGACCTGCCGCTGCAGCTTGATCAATTCCACCTGCATCTGCTCGCGCATCTTGCGGTCCAACGCGGACAGGGGTTCGTCCAGCAGCAGCACCTTGGGCTTGAGGATCAGCGCGCGCGCCAGGGCCACACGCTGACGCTGGCCACCGGACAGGGCGTGGGCCGACCGCGCACCGTATCCCTTCAGGCCGACCATCGTCAGTGCCTCCTCGACCGCAGCGGCCTTGTCAGCCTTGGAACGCGGATCGCGGCGCAGGCCGAAGGCCACGTTCTGGGCCACCGTCAGGTGCGGAAAGATCGCGTATGACTGGAACACCATGTTGGTCGGGCGCTTGTTCGCCGGCACGTCGCCCATGTCGCGCCCGTCGATCAGGACGACGCCCTGGCTGATATCCTCGAACCCGGCGATGGTGCGCAGAAGCGTGGTCTTGCCACAGCCGGACGGGCCCAGCAGCGAAAAGAACTCTCCAGCCCGGATGGTGAGGTCGATGCCGCGCAGCGCGTGATAGTCGCCGTAATACTTGTGCACGCCCTTGCAGGCGATCATGGCCTCGGTCACAGCAACCCTCCGGTAGGCGAGCCGCCGATGCGGGCATTGCCCCGGCGACGGAAATATTCACCAATCGCCAGAAGGACGATCGAGATGAGGACCAGCACCGTCCCAAGCGCCATGATGACGGGGATCGCCCGCGGAAAGCGCAGCTGGCTGAAGATATAGGTCGGCAGAGTCGGTTCGTTGCCTGCGAGGAAAAAGGCGATGATGAACTCGTCCAGGCTGATCGTGAACGAGATCAGCAGCGCGCTGATGATGCCCGGCATGACCAGCGGCAGCGTTATCAGGCGAAATGCGCTCCACTTCGTCTCACCCAGGTCGTAGGCGGCCTCTTCCAGACTGCGGTCCAGCGAAGAAAATGCAGTGGACAGTACCGCGATGGCATAGGGCATGCAGATCAGCGTGTGCCCCGCGATCACCGTCAGCAGCGACAGCTGCACGCCCATACCCAGCAGTACGACCAGCAGCGACATCGCGACGATGATTTCCGGCAGGACCATCGGCAGCATGATGAAGCCCATCATGCCGCCCTTGCCGGGGAACGTGAAGCGGGTCGAGGCGCGGGCCGCGAAGATGCCGAAGCATGTCGCCAGCACGGATGCCGACACGGCGATGGTCAGCGAATTCGTCAGTGCCCGGCGCAGCGTCGCGTTCGCCCACATCTCCTGGAACCATTCGGTCGAAAACCCCTGCAGCGGAAAGGCGATGATCGTGCCCGAATTGAACGCGAACAGCGGCAGCAGGATGATCGGCGCGTAAAGAAACAGCAGATAGATGACGGCATAGGCCTGAAGGCCCCGGCCAGACCGGTTCATTGGCGCACCTTCAGGAAACGTCGGTTGAGGAACAGGAACAACAGGCTGACCAGCGCCACGATGACCATTGCCGTCACCGCCAGCGCAGACCCGAGCGGCCGGTTGTCCAGTGCCAGCATCTGCACCTGAATCAGGTTCGCGATCATCGGGATCTTGCCGCCGCCGATCACCTCGGGCGTGACATAGTCGCCGATGGTCGGGATGAAGACGATCAGCGTAGCCGCGATCACCCCCGGCATCGCCAGAGGCAGCGTGACCCGCCAGAAGGTCATCGCCCGGCTTTCGCCCAGGTCGCGCCCGGCCTCCAGCAGCGACCGGTCGATCTTTTCCAGCGCCACGAAGATCGGCAGGATCGCGAAGGGCGCATAGGCATGGGCCAGCGTCATGACGATGGCATTGACGTTATAGAGGATGAAGGTCAGCGGCTCGTCAATGATGCCAAGCCCGGTCAGCGAGGAATTGACGACTCCGTTATATCCCAGGATCACCTTCCACAGAAACACTCGGATCAGATAGCTGGTCCAGAAGGGAATCGTGATCAGGAACAGCCACATGGCCTTGCGTTCGGGCCTGACCATAAAGCTGACATAGTAGGCGATCGGAAACGCCGTCAGCACCGTAGCAAGCGTCACGATGGCTGCCACCATCAGCGACCGCAGCATGACGGTCCGCACGATCGGGTCGGTGAAGACCTGGGCATAATTCGCCCAGGTGAAGTCGCCGATGATCTCCAGATAGCCGTCGGTAAGGAAGCTGTAGGCCAGGATCGTCAGGATCGGCGCCGCAAGGATCAGCGCAGCATAAAGGAAGGGCGGCGCGATCAGCGACAGGCCTGCCCTAGCCTCTGCGTCGAACTTGGCCATTCGGTCCCTTTCCTGCTGCCCGTTCCGGGTCTTCCGATTCCTTCCATAGCCGCGCAGGCGGGAAAAGCAACTTTTCCCTCAGCGCCACCAGCGCCCCGTCAGCGCCAGCCGTGCCAGGGATGCCCGGCGCTGGAACGGCACGATCTGCGGCGTCGCCGTGAACGGATCGACACGCCCTGCGATGATCTCGGACAGCAGGCGGGGCACGCGCGGGCCGGGATAAAGCGCCGCGGCCGCACGGCGCGGCACCTTGCGGTGCAGGCGCGCGGCAAGCCGGAGCCCGTCGCGCGCGGCCACTGCAAGCGACGCTGCGTCAGCTGGATCGGGTTGTCCCAGCCCCAGCCCCAGTGCCTGCAACTGAGGCAGTGCCCGAAGCCATGCGGCCAGCCCCGCCCCACGCGCCTGATGGGCAACGATGTCGCGCTGACCCTCGGCCACCCCGCAGCGGCGCGCGGCGGACCACATCAAGGTTCCGGCAGTGGCATCGACGTAATCCACCACCTCGGCAAGCGTTGCAAAGGGCCGACGCTCGCAATCCCGGTGGCGAGCCTCGGCCAAAGTCGCCAAGGTGCCGGCATCCTCGCCCCAGGCGTCCCACAGTGGCGTCAGGACATCATGCAGCGGCGGCGCCACACCGCGGCCCATCTCCTGCAGGCGGTCAATCCACCATTGCAGCCGGATCTCGCTCAGCATCGGCTCGTTCGACTGGAACGGAGTTCGCGCGATTTCGAGGTTAATCGCGTAAAGCGTTGCCAACGCGGGTCGATCCTGCGCCTCTGCCGCCAGAACCGCGCCGAACCTGTCGGGATCGTGCTGGCGCAGGGCTTCGGTGCAGGCTTCCAACGTCATGAGCCGTAGACTTTCGCAAGCTCGGCCAACCGCGCTGCGTCGAAGCCTGCGGCCAGCGACCACTTGGGCCCCTGCGGCGTGTCCTTCACCTCGACCCCTGCCGCTGCGAAGCCGTCGCGGATTGCGTCCGCAGTCGCGAAATCCCGGGCCTGCCGCGCCGCGAGCCGCGCCTCCAGCAGCGCCGCGATCTGATCCGCCGCCGCATCTCCGGCCTCGGCCCAGGATCCCATTCCCGGCAGCAGCAGCCCCAGCATGTTCGCCGACGCCAGCAGCGACGCGCCGTCCCCCTTGGCCGCAAGTTCGTGCAACGCCGCAATCGCGCCCGCAGAGTTCAGGTCGTCGCTGAGCGCGCCGACGACGGCGGGCGCCGGGCTTGCCGCGGGCTCGATGCCCCCGACAAGCCCGTGCCACCGCCGAAGCACCGCTTCGGCCTCATGCGCCTTGGCCTCGGTCCAATCCATCGGCTTGCGGTAATGGGTCGACAGCATCACGAACCGGATCACCTCGCCCGGCACGCCACGGTCCAGCAGGTCGCGCACCGTGAAGAAGTTGCCAAGCGACTTGGACATCTTCTTGCCCTCGACCTGCAGCATCTCGTTGTGCAGCCATACCCTGGCGAAGCCTGCATCGGGATGGGCACAGCAGCTTTGCGCGATCTCGTTCTCGTGGTGTGGAAACTGCAGGTCGATGCCCCCGCCGTGGATGTCGAAGCTAGGCCCCAGCAGCGCCGCCGACATGGCCGAGCACTCTATATGCCAGCCTGGCCGGCCCCGGCCCCAGGGGCTGTCCCAGCCCGGCAGATCCGCGTCTGAAGGCTTCCACAGCACGAAGTCCATCGGATCACGCTTGTAGGGCGCAACCTCGACCCGCGCCCCCGCGATCATGTCGTCGACCGACCGCCCCGACAGCTTGCCATAGTCGGGGAACGACCGCACGTCGAACAGCACATGCCCCTCGGCCTCGTAGGCGTGGCCCTTGGCGATCAGGTCACGCGTCATCTCGATCATCTGGCCGATATAGGCAGTTGCCCGCGGCTCGTGATCGGGACGCAGCGCCCCGAGCGCGTCCATGTCCTTATGATACCAGCCGATGGTCTCGTCGCTGCGCCCGGCGATCAGTTCCTCCAGCGTACCGGCCCGTCCAGCAGCCTTGCGGCGCTGTGCCTCAGCGTTGATCTTGTCGTCGACATCGGTGAAGTTCCTGACGTAAGTCACTGCATCTTCGCCATAAACATGGCGCAGAAGCCGAACCAGAAGATCGAAGACCAGCACCGGGCGGGCATTTCCCAGATGTGCGCGGTCATAGACGGTAGGTCCACACAGGTACAAGCGCACGTTACCGGCATCGATGGGAACGAAGTCCTCCTTAGTGCGGGTGCGGGTATTGGTCAGCCTGATCTGCGCCATCGCGGGCCCCTTTCGGTGTGGTCGCAGGGATTTAGCGCATTGCGCCCCGGCTTTCCACCCAGGCGATCTGCCGTGGCAGGCTGGTCGCATGCAGATCATAGCCCGAGATGATCGTCTGCCGAGCCGCCGCCCTGATAGCCGGCGCGTCGGGGTCCTCGGCCAGTCCGCGGACCAGCGCCGACGACAGCGCCGGGATGTCGAAGAACGGCACCAGCCGTCCGTTCTGGCCATCGCGGATCAGTTCGCGCACGGGCTCCGTATCGGAACCTACGACATAGGCCCCCGCCGCCATCGCCTCGGTCAGGGACCAGGAAAGCACGAAAGGATAGGTCAGATAGCAGTGGACGCGCGCCACCCGCAGCAGCGACAGATAATCGCCATAGGGCACACGACCCAGAAAATGCACCCGCGACAGGTCCAGCTTGCCCCCAACCTCAGCCAGCATCTTCTGCTTCCAGCTGTCGGCGTCCTTGGGCTTGCTGCCATAGCTGATGCCCTCGGCCCCGACCAGAACCACCTGAGCATCGGGACGCTCCGCCAGCACCCGCGGCAGCGCACGCATGAAAACGTGAAAGCCGCGATAGGGTTCCAACGACCGGGACACGAAGCTGAGAACCTCGTCCCCCGCCCGAAGAACACGCCCGTCGGGCAACGAAAGCCGCGCCGACGGATCTGGCGCGACGGCCGAGGTGTCGATGCCGTCGTGGATGACAGTGATCTTGCCGCGCAGCTCGGGTGGAAAGCTGTCGGCCTGGTAGCGGGTCGGCGCGATGGCCGCATCCGCCTGGACGATCCCTTGGATCAGGTGCGCCGATCGAGCGACGGTCATGAACCGCGATTCGTCGCGGTCCGGACTGATCTCGGGGTCGAAGCCGACATCGTGGCCGCGCGTGCGGTACATCAGTTCGGCATAGACCAGCAGCGTTGCCTGGGGCCAGATCTCTTTCAGGAACAGCGTCTCGCCCCAGCCCGGGTGGCCGATGATGACGTCGGGGTGGAACCCATGGCGGTCCCGCAGTGCCCGCGCCCCACGCGCTGCCAGAAGACCGCGCTCGGCGACCTGAGAGAAGGTGCGGCCAAGTGCGCTGTCCGTCTGGACCGTCCCCGGCGCCTTGTACCGCAGCGTCGTGACGGGGCTTGGCCGCTGGTTGTTCTCGTCGGTCAGGGCCAGGACCTCGTGCCCGCGGGCCGCCAGCGCCGGGGCCAGGTGCGGGAACTGCCCCGGGAAGTTCTGGTGCACGAAAAGGATCTTCATCACGCGTCCGGAAAGGCCGCCCGAAGAAGTGCGCGGGTATAGTCCTGCTGCGGCGTCTGGAAGATCTGCGTCACTCCGCCCTGCTCGACCACCTCACCTGCACGCATGACCATGATGTGATGGGCCATCGCTCGGACAACTCGCAGGTCATGGCTGATGAACAGGAAGGCCAGACCGTGCCGGCGCTGCAGGTCGCGCAGCAGGTCCACAATCTGGACCTGAACAGTCATGTCCAGTGCGCTGGTGGGTTCGTCCAGAACGACGACCTTGGGGCGCAGGATCATCGCGCGGGCGATCGCGATGCGCTGGCGCTGGCCGCCGCTGAATTCGTGCGGATAGCGGTGCATCATGTCGGGGTTCAGGCCGACCTCGGACATGATGTCCATGACCAGCTGTCGGCGGTCGCGCGACTTGTCGATGCCGTGGACGCCTAGGCCTTCGGTGATGATCTGTTCGACCGTCATGCGGGGCGAGAGGCTGCCATAGGGGTCCTGGAACACGATCTGCATGTCGCGGCGCAGCCGGCGCAGCTGCGCGCCGCCCCAGCCCTGGATGTCCTGCCCCATGAAGAGGATCGGGCCGTCGCTGTCGATCAGCCGCATGATCGCCAGTGCCAGCGTAGTCTTGCCGCTACCGGATTCGCCCACGATGCCAAGTGTTTCACCCGCGCGCAGCGACAGGCTCGCCCCGTTCACGGCCTTCACATGGCCGACGGTGCGGCGCAGCAGTCCGCGCTGAATCGGGAACCAGACCTTCAGGTCGCGCGTCTCGACCAACACCGGCGCGTCGGGGGCCACGGGTTCGGCCCGCCCCTGCGGCTCTGCGTGCAGCAGCTTCTGCGTATATGGGTGGCGCGGATCGCTGAAGATCTGATCGACAGGCCCCTGCTCAACGATCGCTCCGTCCTTCATGACGCAGACGCGGTCGGCGATGCGTCGTACGATGCCCAGGTCATGGCTGATGAACAGCATCGACAGGCCCTCAGCGGCCTTCAGCTCCGCAAGCAGCTCCAGGATCTGCGCCTGAATGGTGACATCCAGGGCGGTCGTGGGTTCGTCGGCGATCAGCAGGTCGGGACCGTTGGCCAGCGCCATGGCGATCATCACGCGCTGGCGCTGCCCCCCTGACAGCTGGTGCGGGTAATCCGCCAGCCGGCTTTCCGGGTCGCGGATGCCGACGCGGGTCAGCAGTTCGACGATCCGCGTCCGCGCCTTGGCGCCGGTCAGGCCCTGGTGCAGCGCCAGGCTTTCCGACAGCTGCTTTTCCAGCGTGTGCAGCGGGTTCAGCGAGGTCATCGGCTCTTGGAAGATGAAGCTGATGTCGTTGCCCCTGATGCGTCGAAGCGTGCGCTCCGGGGCGCCTACCATCTCTTGCCCGTCATAGCGTACGGAGCCCTCGACCACCGCCGAGGCGCCCAGAAGCTGCACAGTGGAGAGCGCGGTGATCGACTTGCCGGACCCGGATTCGCCGACCAGGGCGACCGTCTCCCCTCGGCTGATATGGAAGCTGACGCCCTTGACGGCGGGGATAAGCCGCCCCTCGGCGCGAAAGCCGATGCGAAGGTCGCGCACGTCCAGCACCGCATCGGCGGGCGGGGCGGGAACCGCTGCGGGATGAGCCTCAGGATGGCCCGGCACGCCGGGGCCATGATCTTCGTGCGCGGCGGCTGGGGCGGCGGGCATCAGCACCGTGGGCGGCAGCGTACCCTTGTCGTCAGGGCGACTCATCGGAAGGTCTTTCGCGGGTCGAAGGCGTCGCGCACGCCCTCGAAGATGAACACCAGCAGCGACAGCATGATCGCAAAGGTGAAGAAGGCCGTAAAGGCCAGCCAAGGCGCCTGCAGGTTCTGCTTGGCCTGCAACGCCATCTCCCCAAGTGAAGCAGACCCTGCCGGCAGGCCGTAGCCAAGGTAATCCAGCGCCGCGAGGCCGCTGATCGTGCCGGTCACCACGAAGGGCAGCATGGTCAGCGTCGCGACCATCGCGTTGGGCAGGATATGGCGGAACATGATCTTGCGGTCGCTGACGCCAAGCGCACGGGCGGCCCGGACATATTCGAAGTTCCGCGCCCGCAGGAATTCCGCCCTGACGACCCCCACCAACGCCGGCCAGCCGAACAGGATCGTCACGAAGACCAGCAGCCAGAAGCTGCGTCCCAGGATAGCGAAGAGGATGATGATGACGTAGAGGCCAGGGGTCGAGGCCCAGATCTCCAGCACCCGCTGGAACACCAGGTCCGTGCGTCCGCCGAAATAGCCCTGGATCGCCCCCGCCGCGATGCCGATGGTGGATGCGATGACCGTCACGATCAGCGTGAACAGGATCGAGGTACGGAACCCGTAGATCACCCGCGCCAGGACGTCCCGTGCCGTGTCGTCGGTGCCCAGCCAATGCGCCGCATCGGGTGCGCTTGGCGCGGTGCCCACATTGTTGATGGTGCGGTAGTGATAGGGGATCGGCGGCCAGATCATCCAGCCCTGCTCGGCCTTTGGAATGTCGCTGGTGCCGGTGTCAATGGCCTCGACCAGCCCCTCGGGGTCGTCCCAGCAGTCCTGGCTGCCGCCCGACACGATCAGGCACTGGACCGCCGGGTCGCGATAGATCGCCTCGGTCCCGAAATCGCCGCCGAAGGCGGTTTCGGGGTAGAAGTTATAGGCGGGCCAGTACAGTTCGCCGCGATAGCTGACGACAATGGGCTTGTCGTTGGCAACCACCTCGGCAAACATGGCGACGACGAACAGCACGCTGAAGATCACCAGCGACCAGAAGGCACGGCCGTTGCGGCGGAAGTTGCGCCAGCGGCGGCGGTTCAGTTCCGACATCGCCATCAGCCGGCCCTCTTCTCGAAGTCGATGCGGGGATCGACGAAGACATACATCAGGTCAGACAGGATGCCGACCACCAGCGACAGCAGGCCAAAGACGTAGAGCGTGCCGAAGATCACCGGATAGTCGCGCTGGACCGCCGCCTCGAACCCCAGCCGGCCGAGGCCGTCCAGCGAGAAGATCGTCTCGATCAGGATCGACGACCCGAAGAAGACGCCCAGGAACATCGCCGGAAAGCCCGCGATCACGATCAGCATGGCGTTGCGGAAGACGTGGCCGTAAAGAACGCGCCGTTCCGCCAGGCCCTTGGCGCGGGCGGTCATCACGTATTGCTTGTTGATCTCGTCCAGAAAGCTGTTCTTGGTCAGCAGCGTCAGCGTGGCAAAGCTGCTGATCGTGGCCGCCAGAACCGGAAGGGTGGCGTGCCAGGCATAGTTTTTGATCTTGCCCCAGGTGGAGAGGTCGGCGAAGTTGTCGCTGGTTAGGCCGCGCAGAGGGAAGATCTGCCAATAGCTGCCGCCAGCGAACAGCACCATCAGCATGACCGCGAACAGGAAGGCCGGGATCGCATAAGCCATGATGATTACGCCCGAGGTCCAGGTATCAAAGCGCGTCCCGTCCCGCGTCGCCTTCCGGATGCCGAGCGGGATCGAGATCACATAGGCGATGACGGTGGACCACAGGCCAAGGGTGATCGACACGGGCATCTTCTCGATGACTAGGTCGACGACGCTGACGGACCGGAACCACGATGTGCCGAAATCGAACCGCAGATAGTTCCAGAGCATGGTCAGGAAGCGCTCGACCGGCGGCTTGTCGAAGCCGAACTCCTTTTCCAGCTGGGCGATGAACTCGGGCGGGAGGCCTTGCGCGCCTTCATAGCCGGAAGGCGCGGCCTGCTGTCCTGCCTCGGCGCCGCCGCCCGAGATGTTGCGGAAGGCGTCGCCTTCGCCCTGGATCTGCGCGGCGATCTGCTCGATAGGGCCGCCGGGCACGAACTGCGTCAGCGTGAAGTTGACCAGCATGATGCCGATCAAGGTCGGGATGATCAGCAGCAATCGCCGCAGGATATAGGCGCCCATCAGCCTGCCCCTCTGCCGCCCTGGCGGGAATACGGGGGCCTTGCCGGCCCCGTCTGGTTGATGCGCCTTGTCGGCAATCCCAGCCCGGAAATCAAGCTCAGTTCCGCAGGGCGCCAGCCGCGCGCAGGGCCTCGGCCTTTTCCTCGTCGTACCACCAGAAATCCAGTTCGCCCAAGGCGTAAGGGGGCAGTTCCTCGGGGCGGCCGAACATGTCGTAATAAGCGACGAGGTGATTGGCGTTGTACCATTGCGGCACCCAGAAATGCAGGCTGCGCAGCGCGCGATCCAGCGCATGGACACGCGTCGTCAGTTCCTCCTGCGTCTCGGCCTCTTCAACCTGGGTGATCAGTGCATCGACGGCGGGATTGGCCAGGCCCATGGAGTTGAAGACATCGCCGACATTGGCCGAGCCGAAATACTGCTGCAACCCCGCCCCCGGAATTTCCGACTGGCCCAGATGGTCGCCGATCATGTCGAAATCGAAGCTGCGGCGGCGGTTCTCGTATTCGGCATTGTCCACGCGAGAGTTGCGGGCGTCGATGCCAAGTGCGCGAAGGTTTTCGACGAAGGGGTTGATCACACGGTCGAAAGTCTGGCTGTCATTCAGGATCTCGAGCGTCAGGACCTGGCCCGCTTCGTTCCGGCGAAGACCGTCAGAGCCGGTGACCCAGCCTGCCTCCTCCAAAAGCGCCGCCGCGCGGCGTAGGTTCTGGCGGTCGGTCTGGCGGGCACCACTTTCGGGCGCGGTCACGACCTCATCGGTCAGGATCCCCTCTGGCAGGTCGGCGGCCAAAGGTTCCAAAAGCGCCAGCTCAGCCTCCGAGGGCGGACCGGACGCCTCCAGCTCGCTGTTTTCCCAGAAGCTGTCAACGCGGTCGTATAGACCGTAGAACAGCGACTCGTTCGACCATTCGAAATTGAAGGCCAGGCCGATCGCCTCGCGGACGCGCGGGTCCTGGAACTTGGGCTTGCGCAGGTTCAGCACCCAGCCCTGCCCCGAGGCGATGTTGCCGTCGGGCAGCGTTTCCATCTTGACCCAGCCGTTCTGGACGGCCGGAAAATCATAGCGCGTGGCCCAGATGATGCTGCTGACCTCACGTCGGAAGGTGTATTCGCCGGCCTTGAAGGCCTCGAACGCCGCGTCGTAGTCCGAAAAGTACTCATAGCGGATGCGGTCGAAGTTGAACCGCCCGCGATTGATCGGCAGGTCGGCGCCCCAGTAGTCCGGATCGCGGCGATAGCTGACGTTGCGGTTCAAATCGGCGCTGTCGAAGACGTAAGGCCCTGACCCGACGAACGGCACCTGCATCGTCTGTTCCAGATCGCGGTCGTTGGCCTCGAAATCGGCCCGGCTGAAGACCGGCAGGCTGCCGACCGACTGGATGAGGTCGCGGCGCGGGTAGTCGGGCGTGAAGTCGAAGCGGATGCGGTGGCCGTCCAGCACCTCGGCCTTGGCGACCTGCTGTCCGATGACGGTGCGAAAGCTGGACAGTCCCTTGTCGCGCAGCGTCTCATAGCTGAACAGCACGTCATGCGCGGTCAGTGGCGTGCCGTCGCTGAACGTCGCCTCGGGGCGCAGGTTGAAGATCACCCAGTCACGGCTCTCCGGGTACTCGATCGTCTCGCAGAGCAGGCAATAGGCCGCGCCGACTTCGTTGGCGGGCGCGGTCAGCACCGTCTCCAACATGATCGTGGACAGCGCCGCCGCCCGGCCGCGGAAGGTGAAGGGATTGTAATTGTCGAAGCCGCTGGAGTTCGGGATCGACTGAGAGATCTCGCCCCCCTTCGGCGCGTCAGGATTCACGTATGGCAGGTGTTCGAAATCCGCTGGCAGCGCCAGCTCGTCGAAGATCGAGACGCCATGGGCCGTGATGACACTGCCTTCCTCGCTGCTGCGGGCGGGGGCAGGATCATCCTGCGCGGCGGCCTGACCCGCAACGGCCAGAGCGGCAAGAATGGCGGCGGACAGGGTGGCGTGTCGCATGGGCAGGCTCCTTCTGACGTTGCCGCAGGCTAGGCCAGCAGCCCCCGCCCCTCAAGCCGCGTTTTCGTGAGCGTCGGGCGATCTTCGCGGGGTGGCGCCATGCAAAAAGGCGCCGCCCTATTGGCGACGCCCTCTCATTCGGTGGACAGCAATCAGGAGTTCGACTGCAGGTAGGCGATGAGGTTGGCGCGTGCCTGCGGGTCCTTGAGGCCTGCAAAGCTCATCGCGGTACCGGGCACGACGCCTCGAGGGTTTTCGATGAAGTGCTGGATGGCATTGGGATCCCAGACCGGAGCCTCCGCAGCGTGTGCGACCATCGCGTCGGTATAGCCGAAGCCCGCAACGCTGGCGACTTCGCGGCCGACAACGCCATTCAGATGCGGGCCGACGCCGTCGCTGCCGTCCAGTGCGTGGCAGGACCGGCACTTGGCCCATTCGCGTTCGCCCGCTGCGGCGTCGGCCGAAGCCATCAGCTCTTCAAAGTTGATCTCGGGCGCTTCCTCGGCACCGCCTTCGGCCGTTTCGGGCACCGGGATCGTATAGGCCTGCGTGATCTCTTCCTCGCCATGACCCCCGCCGTGGCCGGTCGGGCCAACGTGGAACAGCGCGGTGGCGCCCCAGTTGGCCAGCATCAGGAACAGCAGCGCGCCAATGAAGGCTCCGGCTGCCTTGGTCAGGGTCATGGTGTTGAACATCGCGTGCGGTTCCCGCCTTGGTAAGCTCGTCAAGTCGAGCGGTATGTATCCGCTTTCGCTTTGCAGGATCAAGGTGTAGTTACCCCGGCACGCTCAAAATTCGAACTTACGGGGCCGCGCCATGACCACGAATCGCATTGCCTTCCAAGGTGAACCGGGCGCCTACAGCCATGAGGCCTGTCGCAAGGCGCGCCCCGACATGGAGCCCCTGCCCTGCCGCACCTTCGAGGATGTGATCGAGGCCGTGCGCAGCCATGACGCCGATCTGGCGATGCTGCCGGTCGAGAATTCGACCTATGGCCGCGTCGCCGATATCCATCATTTGCTGCCCGAATCTGGCCTGCACATCGTGGACGAGGCGTTCGTGCGCGTCCATATCAGCCTGCTGGCCGTGCCCGGCACTCGGCTGGAGGAGGTGCGCGAGGCAATGAGCCATACCGTCCTTCTAGGCCAGTGCCGCGGCTTCCTGCGCCGCCATGGGATCCACCCGGTGACAGGTGCCGACACTGCCGGTTCCGCCAAGGACGTGGCGCAGCGCGGCATAGCGTCGCTGGCGGCCCTGGCTGCGCCCCTGGCGGGCGAGATCTATGGCCTCGACCGCCTGGCGGACAAGATCGAGGACCGCCAGAACAACACGACGCGGTTCCTGATCATGTCGTGCGACCCCGACTTCAGCCGTCGGTCGGAACGGATGCTGACCAGTTTCGTCTTCCGCGTCCGGAACATCCCGGCGGCGCTCTACAAGGCGATGGGCGGCTTTGCCACGAACGGCGTCAACATGACAAAGCTGGAAAGCTACATGGTCGATGGCGTCTTCACGGCGACGCAGTTCTATGCCGATATCGAGGGGCATCCCGAGGACGCCAACGTGCGGCTGGCGATGGACGAGCTGTCCTATTTCACCTCGAGCCTGAACGTGCTGGGAGTGTATCCCGCCGATCCCCTGAGGGAAACGCAGCGGCAGGGCGAACCCAACTGAAGGGTCAGGCGCCCTCTCCGCTCATCTGGTCGACGAATTCGCGGATCCGGCGGTGATAGCGGCGGTCCAGCTGCGCCTTGCCCAACTTGGCCGTCTGCAGCATCAGCCGCGCCTTCATGTTCCGTGGGCGAACCTCGGTCTCGAAGATCAGGCGGGACTTCGCGCGGCTCAACGCGACAACGGTCGCGTTCACGGCGACGTCGATCGCCTCGGACCGGCCGACCATCGTCACCAGTTCCGGACGATCGAACCGCGTCACCGCCAGCCGCAGGCTGCGCGCACGGCCGCGCCAATCGAAGCCGATGTTCCAGCCCATGCCAATTCCCGGCTCCCTCGCGGGGTCGATCCGCGCGACGCTGGCGCCCCGCCCGATCAGCAGCCGCTCGAGCGCGGTGAAATCGCCGATCGCCTGAAACATCTTTTCAGCCGGAAGGTCGCCGTCAATGCGTGTCGAGAACTTCATTCGTAACAACCCGCCGACCTTGCTCGAGGAGTCCTGGGGTCCGGGAACCTCTCCGGGCTGATAGTCCAAATCTGCATTCGTGTTCAACCAGGTCGTCAGCATTCCTAGCCCTCGCTCGCCGCAGGGTCATCAATGAGACACATCGGCGTTGGCGTCTTGTAATACTATTTAAGATTAACTCGATTTCCACCCGCTATCCATGCAAAATTTCCTGAATCGCAATCTTGGGTTGTTGTTTCCTTACTTGCTACGCTAACTCTGGAACAAATTGGCCGTATGTGGGCAATCAACGGACATGACCCTACACGCAAAGCCCGATGCTGCTTCTGTTCCGGCCCAGAGATACGGCCCGCCCGGCATCAGTTCTTCCGGCTGCCGCGGGTCTGGCATGCAACTGCGGATCCTGGCGACCAGCGACGTCCACATGCACCTGATGCCCTATGACTATCTTGCGGGCCGCGCTGGCTCTGGGCAGGGTCTGGCGCGTGCCGCATCACTGATTGCGCGGCTGCGGACCGAGGTCGCCGCATCGATCCTGCTGGACAACGGTGACTTCCTGCAGGGGGGTCCGATGGGGGATGTCGCAGCGCGACAGATCCAGCCCGGCCAAACGCATCCCGCAATAGCGGCCATGAACGCGATCGGTTACGACGCCGCAGCAATCGGGAACCACGACTTCAATTATGGGCTGACGTTTCTGCGACGCGCGGCCGCACAGGCCCGGTTCCCGATGCTGGCCGCGAACCTGTCGCTGCGGCGTGGACCGGATTTCGCCAGCCATGCCGTGATCGAACGCCGCCTGAGCGGGCCGGACGGCCAAAGTCACGACCTGCGGATCGGCGTGATCGGCTTCCTTCCGCCGCAGACCGAGGAATGGGACCAGGACCTGCGCGCCGAGATGCAGACCGAGGATATTGTCGACAGCGCGCGCCGACTTTTGCCGCGCCTGCGAGGTATGGGCGTGAACCTAGTCATCGCCCTGGCGCACAGCGGCATCGGCGCCCCCGATCCGTCCCCCAGGATGGAACATGCGGCGACGGCACTGGCCGCACTGCCCGGCATCGATGTCGTCATCGCCGGCCACACGCATGAGGTCTTCCCCTCGCCCCGCTGGCACGGCCGTCAAGGCATCGATGCCGCGCGCGGAACGCTGGCCGGAAAGCCGGCGGTAATGCCGGGCTTTGGCGGGTCTCATGTCGGGATCGTCGATCTGCAATTCGCCGCCGATCCGGACGGCGCGCTGCGCGTCGCCGACTTCCGCGTCCGGGCAGAGCCTGTCGCGCCCGATGTCCCGGCCTCGCCTCTGGTGCTGCGCCCGCTCCACGAGGCCCACCGGGAAACGGTGCGGCAGCTTGGCATGGGCATCGGTCGGACCGAGACCCCGCTTTGCAGCCATTTCACGGTGATTGGCCACGATCCTGGCCTGCGCCTGGTGAACCGCGCGCAGCGGTGGCACGTCAGGCGGCGGCTGGCCGGAACAAGGGTCGCGGATCTTCCCGTGCTCTCGGCCTCGGCCCCCTATCGGGCGGGGGGGCGCGGCGGTATCGATCACTTCACCGACATCGCGGCGGGCCGAATCGACCTGCGGCACCTGGCCGACCTCTATTCCTTCCCGAACCGCGTGACTGCCATCCGGCTGAACGGGCGGCAGCTGGGCGACTGGCTGGAGCGATCGGCCAGCATGTTCGATCAGGTCGTGCCGGGCCAGGCCGACCAGCGCCTGCTGAACCCCGAGTTCCCGGCCTACAACTTCGACGTCATCGAGGGGGTCGAGTGGCGCATCGACCTGTCGCAGCCCCCGCGGTTCCATCCCGACGGGCGGCCGGCATCAGCCGGAAGCCGCCGGATCTTCGACCTCCGCTGGCGCGGCCGACCGGTGGCCGAGGATCAGAAATTCATCTTGGCGACGAACTCTTACCGCCTGGCGAGCTGCGGGCTTTTCAGCCCACTGGTTTCATCGGACGCGGTGGTCCTGGGACGCGATGCCATGACGCTGGATGTGCTGCGCCGCTATGTCCGCCAGCAGCGCAGGCTGCGGGTGCCGGAAATGGCGCACTGGCGGTTCGCCCCCCTGCCTGGCACCAGCGTGTTGTTTGAAACCGCCCCAGATGCGATAAACCGCCCCCTGCCATCGCAGCACAGGCTGGAGCCGGCGGGAACATCGTCCGCAGGATTCGCCCTTGTCAGGCTTCGACTCTAGACGGCTGTTTCCGGTCTGGACGGGGCTTGCATCCCGCGGCGGCCCGCCCTATGTCAGGCGGCGAGAGGTTGGCGCGGGTAGACGCCCCGCCAATCCGGTCAGGTCCGGAAGGAAGCAGCCGTAACGGGTCCCGTTTGGGTCGTTGTCCAGCCTCTCACCTCTCCTCCAATCTCAGGCAATCCGGTTGTCGCCCCCTGCGGGCACGGCTAAGGTGACGCGATGCCCGAGGGACCCATGACAGACACGCCGACCGCCTATCAGGTTCTGGCCCGAAAATACCGACCCGAGACGTTCGCCGACCTGGTCGGGCAGGATGCGATGGTCCGCACGCTGAAGAACGCTTTTGCCGCCGACCGGATCGCGCAGGCCTTCATCATGACCGGCATCCGCGGCACAGGGAAGACGACGACCGCCCGCATCATCGCCAAGGGCATGAACTGCATCGGGCCAGATGGCACAGGCGGCCCCACAACCGAACCCTGCGGCACCTGCGAACATTGCGTCGCCATCAGCGAGGGGCGCCATGTCGACGTGATGGAGATGGATGCCGCGTCCCGCACCGGCGTCGGCGACATCCGAGAGATCATCGAATCGGTGCATTACCGGGCGGCATCGGCGCGCTACAAGATCTATATCATCGACGAGGTTCACATGTTGTCCACCAGCGCGTTCAACGCGCTGCTGAAGACGCTGGAAGAGCCGCCTCCGCATGTAAAATTCATTTTTGCCACGACCGAGATTCGGAAGGTGCCGGTGACGGTCCTGTCACGCTGCCAGCGCTTCGATCTTCGCCGGATCGAGCCCGAGGTGATGATCGCCCTGCTGACGCGCATCGCCACGGCCGAGGGTGCGCAGATCAGCGGTGACGCGCTGGCGCTGATCACGCGGGCGGCCGAAGGATCTGCTCGCGACGCGACAAGCTTGCTTGACCAGGCGATCAGCCACGGGGCGGGCGAGACAACGGCGGATCAGGTTCGTGCCATGCTGGGCTTGGCGGACCGGGGCCGCGTCCTCGACCTCTTCGAGATGGTGCTGCGCGGCGATGCGGCGGCGGCGCTGACGGAGTTGCAGTCGCAATATGCCGATGGCGCGGATCCCGTGGCCGTCCTGCGCGACCTGGCCGAGGTGACGCACTGGATTTCCGTCGTCAAGATCACGCCGGATGCGCTGGACGATCCGACGATTTCGCCGGATGAGCGGCTGCGGGGCAAGGATCTCGCCGAACGCTTGCCGATGCGGGTCATGTCGCGGATGTGGCAGCTGCTTCTGAAGGCGCTCGAGGAAGTCTCGGCCGCGCCGAACGCGATGATGGCGGCCGAGATGGCAATCATCCGCCTGACGCATGTCGCTGACCTGCCCGACCCGGAGGCGCTGATCCGTCGCGTCCAGCAGGCGCAGGCGGCCGGGGAATTCGCCCGTGGACCTTCGGTGGCGGGCGCCGGAGCGACCGAAGCCCCGCAGGCCGCCCGCCGCGCCCGCCCTGCACCGGCGGTCCAGCATCAAGCCAACGCGGCGACCGCGCTTGCCGTCGCACCAGAGCTGGTCGAGACGTTCCCCGACTTCGGCTCGGTTGTCGAACTGATCCGCCGGATGCGCGACATGACGCTTCTGGTGATGGTGGAACGACACGTGGCGCTGGTCCGCTACAGCCCCGGCCGGATCGAGTTCGAACCGCGCGCAAATGCTCCTGCGGACCTCGCGCAGCGGCTGGCGGAGCGGCTGCGCGGCTGGACTGGCGGTCAGCGGTGGGCTGTGACGGTGACGAATGCCGGCGGTGCGCCGACGATCGCCGAGGCGCGGGAGGCCGAGGCCCAAGTGGCACGGCAGCGGGCCATGTCCCTGCCGATCGTCCAGCAGGTCCTTGCGGCGTTTCCCGGCGCGACGTTGACCAGCATCACCCGTGCCGCACCCCAGGTGCAGGTCGAGGACCTGGCCGAAGGCGCGGCTAACCCGCATGACGGAACCGACGGCCCGGTGGCCGAGGTCGAGGAATGGGACCCCTTTGAGGATGAGGACTGACAGATGATCAAGGGATTGGGCGGCTTTGGCGACATGGCCAAGATGATGAAGGCCGCCAAGGAAATGCAGGACAAGATGGCCCAGATGCAAGAGGATCTGGCCGGCATCACCGTCACCGGGGAATCCGGCGCAGGGCTGGTCAAGGCCACCTGCACCGCCAAGGGCGAACTGACGGCGCTGGACATCGACCCGTCGATCTTCGTGCCGTCCGAGAAGGAAGTGGTCGAGGACCTGATCCTGGCCGCCATCAAGGACGCGCAGCGCACGGCCGAGGAGAGGATGCAGTCGGAAATGGCCCGGATGACCGAGGGCCTCGGCCTGCCGCCGGGCATGAAGCTGCCGTTCTGACATCGTGACCGAAGGCAGCGACGACATCCAGGCGCTGATCGCGATGATGGCGCGGCTGCCCGGCCTTGGCCCGCGGTCGGCCAGGCGCATCGTCCTGCAGCTGATCCGCAAACGTGGGCAGAACATGACGCAGATGGCGCAGCTTCTGGGCCGGGTGGCGCAGAATTCCCGCGAATGCGCCGTCTGCGGCAACATCACCGACCGCGAGGTCTGCGGCATCTGCACGGACCCTGAACGGGCGACCGGAGAGATCTGCGTCGTGCAGGACGTCGCGGACTTGTGGGCGCTGGAACGGGGGCAGGCGTTTCGCGGGCGGTATCACGTGCTGGGGGGAACCCTCTCGGCCCTGGACGACATCGGGCCTGATGATCTGGGGATCCCGGCGCTGCTGACGCGCGTCGGCGACGAGCGTATTTCGGAGGTGATCCTTGCGCTGAACGCCACGGTGGATGGGCAGACGACTGCCCATTACATCGCCGACGCGCTGGAAGGGGCGGCGGTCAAGGTGACCGGCCTTGCGCAGGGCGTGCCCATCGGGGGTGAACTGGACTATCTGGACGACGGCACGATCAGCGCCGCCCTTCGCGCGCGGCGAAGTCTCTGATATGCGAAAGGGCCGCGCACGGCGCAGCCCGTTCTTCCTGTCATTCATCGACCCGGTCCGGGGGATGCACGATCCCCCGGGGGTCGCGAGACGCGGTCAGGCGTCCAGCTTCTCGACCTTCGGGGTGGTCTTGGCGATCTCGATGCGGCGCGGCTTCAGCGCCTCGGGGATCTCGCGCACCAGGTCGATGTGCAGCATACCGTCGGCATGGCTGGCGCCGTCGACACGGACGTGGTCGGCAAGGGTGAACTTGCGCTCGAACGCGCGGGTCGCGATACCGCGGTGCAGGTAGATCCGGCCGTCATCCTCATCCGCCTTGCGGGCCGAGACGATGACCGCACCGTCACGAACCTCGACGTTCAGGTCATCGGCGGCAAAGCCTGCCACCGCGATCGAGATGCGATAGGCATCGTCGCCAGTCTTCTCGATATTGTAGGGCGGATAGGTCGAGGCCGACACGTCGGCGGTCATGGCGCGGTCCATCACGTCGGCCAGGCGGTCGAAGCCCACAGACGCACGATAGAGCGGGGTCAGATCGAAGTTACGCATTTGGTCACATCCTCAGAAAAGCGATGTCATGGGCGCCCCCCGGAGACCGGGCGGGCTGTCCACCGACGCCGTTATGGCCGCCGGTCCCCATGATCTGGGATGGGAAAAACCGGTTTCAAGACCCAGTCATGCAGAAATCAGCGCCCGCGGCTGCGGCCCGCCGGTGGCCCAATCCAGCAGCTCGACCGTATGGACCACCGGCACGTTCGTGCCGCCGCCAATCTGCATCATGCAGCCGATGTTTCCGGCCGCGATCACCTGCGGCGCCAATGCCTCGAGCGTGCTGACCTTGCGGGATTTCAGCTCGGCCGACAGCTCGGGCTGCAGCAGGTTGTAGGTCCCCGCTGACCCGCAGCAGAGATGCGCGTCGGCAGGCTCGACCACCTGAAAACCGGCGGCCGTCAGCAGGTCCTTGGGCGCCGACCGGATCTGCTGACCATGCTGCAGGGAGCAGGCGGAGTGATAGGCCACCCGCATCTTCTGTTTCGGCTGGTCGGCGATGGCCGGCAGGCCGAGCTGCGCCATGAACTCGGTCACGTCGCGCGCCAGCGCACTGACGCGGCGGGCATCGGCTTCGACGGCATCGCCCGCGAAGAGGTGGCCATAGTCCTTGATCGTCGTCCCGCAGCCCGAGGTGTTGATGATGATCGCATCCAGCGGCCCATCCGCCTCGGCGGCCAGCAGCCGGGCGATGCTGTCCCTGGCGCGGGCCTTGCCGTCAGCTTCAAGCCCCATGTGCAGCGTCAGCGCGCCGCAGCAGCCGAAGTCCTGCGGGATGACCACTTCGCAGCCCGCCCGACGCAGCAGGCGGATCGTGGCGTCGTTGATGTCGGTGTTCAGCGCCCTTTGCGCGCAGCCGATCATCAGCGCCACCCGGGCACGGCGCTCACCGATCGCAGGGAGCGTCTGGCCTTCGTCGTTGCGGCTGACCGGGGGGATGGTCGCCGGCGCCATGCCAATCATCGCCCGAAGGCGCTTGTCCGGCATCAACTGCGCGAAGGGCTTTGCCACCTTCGCCCCCAGCAGCGCCAGCCGGAACCGGCTGGGATAGGGCAGCACCTGCCGCAACACCCAACGCAGGGTGCGGTCGCGCCACGGGCGGCGATAGGTCGCCTCGATATGCTCACGCCCGTGTTCCAGCAGGTGGGCATAGTGGACGCCCGACGGGCAGGTCGTCATGCAGGACAGGCAACCCAGGCAGCGGTCGATATGCTTGACCGTCTTCGCATCGGCGGGACGACCGGATTCCAACATCTCCTTCATCAGGTAGATTCGGCCGCGCGGGCTGTCGAGTTCGTCGCCCAGGACCTTGTAGGTCGGACAGGTCGCGGTGCAGAACCCGCAGTGGACGCAGGTGCGCAGGATCTTGTTCGACCTGGCGGTCAAGGGGTCCGACAGCTGTTCCGGCGTGAAATGCGTTTGCATCAGGCAGCCCCTGCGAAGATGCCGCGCGGGTCGAGGCGCGACTTCACGTCACGTTCCAGACGGGCGGTGATTGGATCCGGGGCGGGAACGACCAACGGCTCGGCGCCCGAAATCCGGCGGGCGTGGCCCGAGAATGGCGGCAGTTCGGGAAAGCAGTCCACCGGCAGATCGACATGGATCAGCGCCCCGCCCCAGTCCAGTGACGACGGCGCGGGAAGATGGGCCAGCAGCGTCGCAGCCTCGCCCGGCCGGCAGACGATGCGCCAGGTCTCGTGCGACAGGGCCGCAGGCCGAAGCAGCGACCAGGCATCGGGATCGCCTTCGCTAACGGTTCCAAAGACCGAGAGCCGCGCGGTCAGATCGGCGACCCGCGCCTTGACCGAAGCCGCAAGCCCCTCAAGCCGGATCAGCGCGCCATGGCCCGGAAGCCAGGCCGCGCCAGAGACGTCGAATGGGCCACCAAGGGCACTGGCAAGCGCCGGAATGGCCGCGGCGGCGTCCAGATCCGCCAGCGCCAGGGTCGCCGCAACCGGCGGGATCGGGGCGGTGCGCAGGCTGACCTCGGTCAAGGCGCCTAATTGTCCGCGGCTGCCGGCCATCAGCTTGACCAGGTCATAGCCCGTGACGTTCTTCATGACCCGGCCGCCGTTCCGCACCACGTCGCCCTGACCGTTCACGAAGCGCACCCCGATCAGCGCGTCGCGCGCCGCCCCAGCCTGCACCCGACGCGGCCCCGAGGCATTGGCGGCCGCCACGCCGCCGATGGTCGACCCCTGCCTGCCCCACGGCTCGAACGCCAGCATCTGGCCTTCCGCGGCCAGGACCTGCCGGACATCTTCCAGCGCCGTGCCGGCGCGAACGACAAGGGTCAGCGCCTCGGGCTCGTAGAGCGTGACACCGGCCAGGCCGGTCATGTCCAGACGCTCGCCCTGCCCTTCGCCGGGCCAGAGGCGTGTGCCGCCACCGATGATCGACAGGGGCGCGGCGGCATCGCGGACCAGTTCGGCCAGTTGGCCCTCAGTCTCAGGCCGCATCGGCGGGCCGGTTCAGGCGGCGTTCGCGGCGGGAGGCGCTGACCTCCAACGGAAAGACCTTGGCCGGGTTCAGCAGCCAGTCGGGATCGAAGGCGTCCTTGACGCGCATCTGCGCCTCCATGTCGGCGGGGGCGAACTGTTCGGACATCAGGTCGCGCTTTTCGATGCCAACGCCATGCTCTCCGGTCAGGCAGCCGCCCGCCTGGACGCAGAGCCGCAGAATGTCGGCGCCAAAGGCCTCGGCCCGGTCGAGATCACCGGGCTTGTTGGCGTCATAGATGATCAGCGGGTGCATGTTGCCGTCGCCTGCATGAAAGACATTGGCGACCGACAGGCCATAGTCGCGCGACAGCCGGCCGATGCCCGCCAGCACCTGCGGCAGCGCGGTGACGGGAATGGTGCCGTCTAGGCAGATATAGTCGCCCATCTGCCCCATCGCGCCAAAGGCCGACTTGCGGCCCAACCAGATACGGCGGGATTCGTCCTCGGACCGGCTCTCGCGGAACTCGATAGGGTCGAAGCGCGTGGCGATGTCGCGGATCAGGGTCAGCTGCTCGCCGATCTCGGCGGCGGTGCCTTCGACCTCGACGATCAGCAGCGCCCCGCAGTCGGGATAGCCGGCGCCGGCATGGGCTTCGGTGGCGCGGATGCAGGGGCTGTCCATGAACTCGATCGCGACGGGGATGATGCCCGCACGGATGATGGCGGCGACGCAGGCACCTGCCGTTTCGCTGCTGTCGAAGCCGATCAGCACCGGGCGCGCGCCTGCGGGCTTGGGCAGGATGCGCAAGGTCGCCTCGGTCACGATGCCCAACTGGCCCTCGGAGCCGCAGACGACGCCCAGCAGGTCCAGCCCCGACCCTTCGCCCATCGGGCCGCCGAGTTCGACGACCGACCCGTCCATCAGGACCAGCGTGACGCCCAGCAGGTTGTTGGTCGTCACCCCGTATTTCAGGCAATGCGCCCCGCCCGAGTTCATGGCGATGTTGCCGCCGATGGCGCAGGCCAGCTGGCTGGAGGGGTCGGGCGCGTAGAAGAACCCCAGCCCGTCCACGGCGCCGGATACCGACAGGTTGGTGCGCCCGGCCTGCACGCGGATCAGCCGGTCGCCCGGCGCGATCTCGAGCACCTCGGTCATGCGCGACAGGCCGATGATCACGGCATCCTCGGTCGGCATGGACCCGCCGGCCAAGCTCGTCCCCGCCCCCCGGGGCACCACAGGTACCCGCAGATCGTGGCAGAGCCGCATCAGCCGCGACACCTCCTCAGTGGTCGAAGGAAGCACCACCGCCAGGGGGGCGCAGCGATAGGCCGACAGCGCGTCGCATTCATAGGCGCGGGTCTCGGCCGCGTCGTCGATGACGGCCCCGGGCAGCGCGTCCCGCAGCGCCTGGACGATGGCCTGCCGCTGCGCCAGCACGGACGCATCGGGTGGGGGCATCTGGATCATGGCCGGTCTCCTCCTCCCAAGACGATAGGCCGGTGCAGGGGGGCTTTCAAGGCGCGGGACGCGGGCCTAATGTCGCGTCATGAGCCTTCCTGACCTCCTTGCCACCTTCCCCATCTCATCCGGCGATGCGATCGCGCTGGCCTGCCTCTTCGCCGCCTGGCTAGGCATCGGCTGGTTCACGGAACGTCCGCCCGCGGGGCGGCCTTCGGTGTCGGTCCTGATGACACGGTTCCGACGCGAGTGGATGCGCCAGTTCGTCGAACGGGATCCGCGCATCTTCGACGGCAACATCCTGGCCAGCCTGCGCGAGGGGACCGCCTTCTTCGCCAGCGCGTGCATGATCGCCACTGGCGGCCTTCTGGCGCTGATCGGCAACGGCGAGCGGCTGCGCAGCATCGCCAGCGGGTTAGAGCTGTCCCCCGCCGCCGACGCCGAGTGGGAGCTGCGGCTGCTGGTGACGATGTTCTTTGTCGTCAACGCCTTCCTGAAATTCGTCTGGGCGCACCGGCTGTTCGGATATTGCGCGGTGATGATGGCCTCGGTCCCCAACGACAAGGACCACCCCGACGCGATGGAGCGGGCGATGCAGGCGGCCGACCTGAACATCACCGCGGCGCGCAGCTTCAACGCGGGGTTGCGCAGCGTCTACTTCGCGCTCGGTTCGCTCGGCTGGCTGATGGGGTCCTGGACGCTGCTGATCGGCACCGCGATCGTGTTGTGGGTGACGTGGCGGCGGGAATTCGCCTCGACTTCGCGGCAGGTCATCCTGCGGTCGCTACCGCCGCCCCTGCTTTCCGATCGCGTCGCACCGCCAGCGCCAGCACCACGGCGCCCGCAGCCGTAAGCGCCACGCCGACCAGCCCCGGCGCCCGCCAGCCCCAGCCCGCCGCCAGCGCCATCCCGGCTAGGAACGGCCCCAAGGCATTGGCCGCATTGAAGGCCGCGTGGTTCATCGCCGCCGCCATGTTCTGCGCGGGGCCCGCCACGTCCATCAGCCGCGTCTGCAACGGGATGACCAGCCCTGCCCCCGCCGCGATCAGGAAGGACGACAGGACCATCAGCGGCCAGTTGCCCACGACCAGCGCCGCAAAGCCTTGCGTCGCGGCCATGGCCGCCAGCGACAGGAAGGCGGCGCGGTCGATGCCCACGATCTCGGTCACGCGGCCGGCGCCCCAGGTGCCAAGCGTGCCGCCGACGCCGAAGACCGCCAGTGTCAGCGGGATGACCCATCCCGGCGCATCGGTGGTGGCCAAGATCCCGGCCGTCAGGAACGCATAGACGGCGAACAGCCCGCCGAAGCCGATGGCCCCCACGGCCAGCACCCACAGCACGCGCGGGTTCTTCAGGGCGTGAAGCTCGTCCCAGGGGCGGGCGTCGGGGTTGCCGCCGACGCGCGGCGCGACCTTCAGGATCAGCCAGGCCGATGCCAGCGCCAGCAGACCCGGCAAGGCGAAACCCCACCGCCAGCCGATGCTCTGCCCCATCCAGCCGGCCAGGGGAACACCCACGATGTTCGCAACCGTCAGTCCCAACAGCACCCGCGCCGCACCGCGCGCCCGCTGCCCCGCCGGCAACGCATCGGCGGCATAGAGCATCGAAACTCCCAGGAATCCCCCATGCGGCAGGCCCGCCAGGAACCGCATCCCAGTCAGCGATGACAACCCCGGCATCACCGCTGCAGCCAGGTTCACAACACCATAGAACGCCATCAGCGCCGCCAGGTAACGCCGCCGCGGCAGCCTAGCCCCCAGCATCGACGTCAGCGGCGCGCCGACGACCACCCCAAGCGCATAGGCGCTGATGACATGCCCGGCCTGCGGCTCGGTCAGAGACAGGTCGGCGGCGAAATAGGGCAGCAGGCCCATCGCCGCGAATTCCGATGTGCCGATGGCGAAGGCGCCAAGCGCCAGCGCCAGGATCGCGGCGCGAAGATCGGGGGTCTGGGTCATGATCGCTCCTGCGTGGCTGTTAGCCCTCACACCAGCTTGCGGATACTTTGGCAAGGCCCGCGACCGGGTGTCAGGGTTGCAGCCCGTGCAAGCCGGTCACAGGAGACCGCGCTGAACCGCGATCCAGACGCCGATCGCCGCGAGCACGATCAGCCCGAAAGCGACCGAGGCCGCGAAGCTGACCGCCCGCCCCTGCCAGCGGGCAATCTCTCCCAGTGGCTGCAGATGCGCCAGAAGGGCGGCGTGGTCGCGGGCCAGTTCGGCGACCGGCAACTGCCGCGCGACGCGGGGCTGGGCGGCCCGCAGGTCGGCCTGCGCCAGACGCGCGGCGCGACGACGCAGCCGCGGCGGCAAGGCCCCCCCCCGGCGCCGCAGCATGACGTGCAGCGGCGGACGCTCTCCGCGCCGGGCACCGCCGAAGCGCGACGCGATCAGCGCGGCGATCTGGTCGGCCATGCGCGGAATGTCCTCGAAAGTGGGAACAGTACGGGTCATGGCCGCAGGTTAGACGGGATGGAACACCGGCGCCAGACACCGTAAGCTGCGCGCATGAAGCTTCATCATGTCATGTCCGGCCCGCAGCAGGGCCTGCCCGTCCTTCTGGTCCACGGCTTGTTTGGTCAGGGCCGCAATCTTGGCGCACAGGCGCGCAGGCTGGCGGAGACGCGGCCCGTCGTCACCGTCGACCTGCGCAACCACGGCGAAAGCCCGCATGACGCCGACGCCACCTATGCGGCGCTGGCGGGCGATCTGGCCGGACTGATCGACGATCTGGGCGGGCGGGTCGACCTGGTCGGTCACTCGATGGGTGGCAAGGCGGCGATGGTGCTGGCACTGACGCAGCCGTCGCTGGTGCGGCGCCTGGTGGTCATGGACATCGCGCCGCTGGCCTATGGCCACGACCAGACGACCCATATCGACGCGATAGAGTCGCTGGACCTGACCGGCATCACGCGGCGCAGCGAGGCTGACCGGGCGCTTGCAATGCGCGTCGAGGATCGAGGCGTCCGCGCCTTCCTGCTGCAGAGCCTCGATTTGAAGTCCAGCCCGCCGGTCTGGCGGCTGAACCTGGCCGCCTTGCGACAGCAGATGCCGCAGATCGTAGGGTGGCCCGGCGATTTGCCGCGCGGCAGCTTCACCGGCAAGACGATGGCACTGCGCGGCTCCAGCTCGGACTACGTGGGCGAGGCAGGAGAGGCCGCGCTGCGCGAATTCTTCCCGCAGGTCCGCATTGTCACGCTGAAGGGCGCCGGCCATTGGTTGCATGCCGACGCCCCCGAAGCCGTGGCCGAGACCTTGGCGCCCTTTCTGGGCGACGGCCGGGACCCGGCCTGACGGACTGGCATCCATCAGCCGCAGCGCAGGTTCACACGCGCCACGGCCGAGTTCGATCCGCCCACCGCACGAAAGCTGTGGGCGATGGGGGTGCAGCCCGTCGCCTGTTCGGCGGCTCGCACCATCCGGTCAGGAATCGCCGCCAGTTCCGCCCGCGGCAGGGTGTCCAGGCGAATCACCTCGGCTTCGTTGCCGCGGCGGAAGACGGCGAAGCGGGTTCCGCCGACGACGACATCCTGGCGCGGCACTGACAGGAAACCCGGCGACGGTGTCGCGCAGGCGCTTGTCAGCGCCAAGGCCAAAAGTGAGATCATCCGCATCATACTCAGAGGATGAGGCCGAAAGCTTAACGAACGGTTACTTCTGCTGTTCTTCCAGCCGGTCGGCCAAGGACTCGGCGCGCGCGGCCAATTCGGCCATGGCCTCGCGCAGGTCCGAAGGGATCACCGGCACCTCGACCCGCGGCGGGTTCTGCTGCAGGCGGTTCACGTGCCGTTCGGCCTTCTCGGCACGCTCCTCGAGCGTGGCATAGCGGTCGGCCAGCATCAGCCCTGCCAGCAGCAGCAGCCGAGGCTCCGGCACCCGGCCCGCCTGTTCGAGGATCTGGCGCGCTTCGTCGTCCAGAATCTGAGCGGCGCGCTGCAGCAGCCGCTCTTCGCCGTCCTGGGCGCCGACGCGGTATTCCTTGTGTCCGATGGTGAATTCGACCTCGGCCATGTCAGACCCCCTTGTCTGCGACAGCGGGCACCGCGGCCTGATCTTGGGCCAGCAGACGCTCCAGCTCGGCCATGATTTCGCTCATCTGCGCCATCTCGGCCTCTCGGGCGGCGCGCAAAGCGCCAATCTCGGCCTCCAGCGCCTCGCGACGCTCATCCTCGCCGACGCCGCCGGTCTCTTCGGCGTCGATCAGGTTGCGGTTGGCGGCCATCAGATCCTCGTTGGCGGCCGAAAGGCGCGCCGATTGCTCGGTGGCGGTTTCCAGCCGTGCCTGCAGATCGGAAAGCTGGGACATGTCCGCGGCGGGCTGACCCTCGGACAGCTGCCGTTCAAGATCGGCGTTGCGGCCTTCAGCCTCGGCCAGACGGCGGGTCAGGTCGGCCAGCGCATCGGGATCGCCGCCGCCCCGCTTCTGCCCAGCCTCGAGCAGCTGGTCCAGACGGTCAAGCGCCGCGCTGAGCCGGCGTTCGCTGGCGGTGATATCGCTCATCGGCGTCGGTCCTTCGATAGCGTTTCAGGGGTTTTCGCACCCCCGCTGCGATATGACAAGGACGGCCGGCCGATGCCGCCCGTCCCGTGGTCGTTGTCCTGCGTTCAGGCAAGTTCCCGCCGCTCGGCCATCAGCCCCTGCACCAGCGCGTAGCAGGCGCCCAGCAGCACGATGGTGAACGGGAAACCGGTTGACACCGCCATCGCCTGCAGCGCGACAAGACCGCCGCCCAGCAGCAGTGCAATGGCGATCAGCCCCTCGGCGCTGACCCAGAAGATCCGCTGCGGGACGGGCGCATTGATCTTGCCACCGGCCGCGATGGTATCGATGACCAGCGACCCCGAGTCCGACGAGGTCACGAAGAACACGATGACCAGCGTGATGCCCACGAAGCTGGTGATGGCCGACAAGGGCAGTTGGCCCAGCATCGCGAACAATTCCAGCTCCAGCGGGGCCTCGGTGATGCCCGAGAAGCCGCCGACGGTGATGTCGATGGCCGTCCCGCCAAGCGCCGTCATCCACAGGACCGAGATCAGCGACGGCACGATCAGCACCGCGATCAGGAACTGTCGCACCGTCCGGCCGCGCGACACGCGGGCGATGAACATGCCGACGAAGGGCGACCAGCTGATCCACCACGCCCAGTAGAAGGCCGTCCAGCCGTGGCGGAAGTTGTCATCAGTCCGCCCGAACGGGTTCGACAGCGGGATGAGATCCGCGGCATAGGTGCCAAGGTTTGTGAAGAAGCCAGACAGGATCGTCAGGGTCGGGCCGACGAAGATCACGAAGACCAGCAGAAGCACCGCCAGAATCATGTTCAGCTCGGAGAGCCGCTTGACGCCCTTCTCGACCCCCAGCACGACCGAGGCGCCCGCGACGCAGGTGATCAGGACGATCAGCACGACCTTGGTCAGGCTGCCGTCCGATATGCCGAACAGGTAGGCCAGACCACCAGTCGCCTGCTCGGCACCCAGGCCAAGCGACGTTGCAAGCCCGAAGATGGTCGCCAGAACCGCAAGGATGTCGATGACGTGGCCAGGCCAGCCCCAGATGCGTTCGCCGAAGATCGGGTAGAAGACCGACCGCAGCGTCAGGGGCAGCCCCTTGTTATAGGCGAAAAGCCCTAGTGCCAGCGCCACCACGGCATAGATCGCCCAGGGGTGCAGGCCCCAGTGGAAGATCGTCGCCGCCATGGCCAGGTTGCGTGCCGCCTCGGCATCGCCGCCAGCGCCGTCGAGCGGCGCCCAGTCGGTGCGCAGACCGCCCTCAAGCACCTGACCGCTCAGCGCAGCCTCGAAATGGCCCAGAGGCTCGCTGACACCATAGAACATCAGGCCGATACCCATGCCTGCCGCAAACAGCATCGCGAACCAGCCGGTCAGGCCGAAATCGGGCGTGGCATCGGGACCGCCAAGGCGGACCGAACCCAGCGGCGACACGATCAGCGCCAGGCACAGCAGGACGAAGACATTGCCTGCCAGCATGAAGAACCAGTCGAGGTTCGACGTCAGCCCGTCACGCAGCCCCGAGAAGATCGGCTCGACCTGCGTGGGAAACAGCAGCGTGATCACCGTGAAAAGGGCGACCGCACCTGCCGAGATACCGAAGACGGGGTTGTGGATGTCGAAGGCGAAGGGGGCCGTACCTTCGATGTTGTCCTGCCCGATCGTATAGTCGGTCTCGATGATCTGGGTCGGACCCTCGGGTTCGGGCAGAGGTTCAACGGCAGGGTCGATTTCCGGCACCGGTTTGGGTTCAGGCTCTGGCTGCGGTGCGGTCTTTTTTGTCCTGCCGGGGAAACGGCCGCGAAGGGCCTCCTCCTCGCGTTCTTCCTGCGGCGTGCGCCGGCCGCCCTTGCCTGTGGGGGTGTTCGTGGGTGTCTTTGACATCGGTGCCTTTCGATCGGAATTGAAATTCGGCTTCGTTCTGCGGACCCTGCGAGCCGCGCGAATATCGTCGGCGACATCACGCTATCTCACAATTCATCAAAGAACGCCACAACCGCGGATTCGGCGCCGCAGCGTTCCGCCTTGACTTCTGCGATATCCCGGATGAAGCATCCGCGCGTTTTGCCCGTTGAAAGAGGCTTTCATGGGAAAGGTGAGTCGCAGCTTCGTCGTCATCGGCCTCGGCGCGTTCGGCAGCGTCGTCGCGTCCGAGCTTGCGCGTTTCGGCAATCAGGTGCTCGGGATCGACAAGGACCCGCGTCGGGTGTCGATGCTGGCCGACCAGCTGCCGTCGGTGGCCATCCTTGACGCGTCGGACGAAGGGGCGCTGCGCGAGGCGGGCGTCGACCGCTATGACGTGGGGCTGGTGTCGATCGGCAACGATCTGGAAAACAGCGTCATCGCCGCGATGAACCTGCGCCTGATCGGCGTCGGCACGATCTGGGCCAAGGCCGAGAGCCGTACCCATCACCGTATCCTGTCCAAGATCGGCGCAGACCGCGTGATCCTGCCGGGGCTGGAGATGGGGCGCCACGCCGCGCAGATGCTGAACAACCCGGCCGTGCAGGACTATGTCGCACTTGGAAACGGGTTTTCCGTCGTGAACCTGATGATCCCGCAGCGGCTGTCGGGCCGCAAGCTGTCGGACCTGCATGTCGGCGACGGCGTCGAGGTTCTGGGCATGATGCGCGGGACCGAGTTCCGCCAGACCCGCGACGACGACCCGGTGCTGCAGACGAACGACCGCCTGCTGCTGTTGGGCAAGCGGGTGGACCTGACCCGCTTCGGCGACCAGCTGTGACCCGGACGCCCAGGGGCCGGCAGCGGCCCGGCCTGCTGGGGTTGCGCCGGGCGCTGGCCCGCTGGCTGTCCCGGACGCCGCCGCCTGCCGTCCTGGCATCGGGCTATCTGGCGCTGGTCGTGCTGGGGGCGGTCCTGCTGCTGCTGCCGCCGATGACGCGCCAGCCGATCACGCTGATGGACGCACTGTTCACCTCGACCTCGGCGGTGACGGTGACCGGGCTGGCGGTGATCGACACGGAACTGGTGCTGACCTTCTGGGGGCAGCTGGTCGTGGCGGTGCTGATCCAGTTGGGCGGCCTTGGCCTGATGACCATCGCGGTCCTGGTCTGGTCGGCGCTCGGCCTGCCGGTCGGCATCACCCAGGGCACCTACCTGCGCGAGGACCTGAATCAGACGTCATACGTACGCCTGACGCGACTGGTCTGGACGATCTTCCGCGTGGTCATCGTGGCCGAGATCGCGGGCGCCATGCTGCTGTGCCTGTCCTTCATGCCGAACCACGGACTGGCGCAGGGGCTGTGGCATGCCGTCTTCCATTCAGTGTCGGCCTTCAACAACGCGGGCTTCTCGACGTTTTCTCCGGGGTTGACCGGCTATGCGCTGGACCCCATCGTGAACGTGGTGATCCCCGCGCTGTTCATCGTCGGAGGCATCGGCTATGTCGTCGTCTCGGACATGTGGACGCGCGTGTTCTGGCGGGGGTGGAGCCTGCACACCCGCCTGATGATCATCGGAACGGCGGTGCTGATCGTGCTGGGCGTCGGCCTGACCGCCGCGCTGGAGTGGTCAAATCCGCGCACCCTGGGCCAATACGACAGCTGGGTCGCGCGGATGACCGTCGCCTGGTTCCAGGGCGTCACCACGCGGACCGCCGGCTTCAACAGCACGGACATCGGCGGGCTGCACGATTCGACCTCGCTTCTCTACATGGCGCTGATGATCATCGGCGGCGGCCCGACATCGACGGCGGGCGGTCTGAAGGTGACGACCATCGTGGTGATGGTCCTGGCGACGATCGCCTTCCTGCGCCGCCGGACCGAAATCTGGGCCTTCGGCCGTTCGATCGCGCTTGGCGACGTGCTGAAGGCCATGGCACTGATTTCAATCGCATCTGCGGTGATCTTCACAGCGGTCTTCCTCATGGCGCTGAGCCATGACGGCGAATTCATCGACATTGCGTTCGAGGTGTCATCGGCCTTCGGCACCACGGGCCTCTCGCGCGGCTACACGGCCGAGCTGTCGGATTTCGGCCGCATCGTCATCATGGTGGTGATGTTCCTTGGCCGCGTCGGCCCGCTGACGCTAGGGTTCTTCCTGGCCACGCGGATGATGCCTCGCGTGCGCTATCCCGCAGGTCAGGTGCATCTTGGCTGATCGCGCCCGTCGGCCTATAAGGCCCGCGAACACGAAGGACACCCCATGCGCCAGGCCACGATCACCCGCAACACCTCGGAAACGCAGGTTCAGGTCACGCTGAACCTGGACGGCACCGGGGTCTATGACAACCAGACCGGCGTGGGCTTTTTCGACCACATGCTGGACCAGCTGTCGCGGCATTCGCTGATCGACATCACCATCCGCGCCGAGGGCGACCTGCATATCGACGACCACCACACGGTCGAGGATACCGGCATCGCCATCGGCCAGGCGCTGGTGCAGGCGCTTGGCGACAAGAAGGGCATCCGCCGCTATGGCAGCTTCCTGCTGGCGATGGACGATTCGCTGGTCCGTGCGGCGCTGGACCTGTCGGCGCGGCCCTATCTGGTCTGGAACGTCGACTTCCCGTCATCGTCCATCGGCACCTTCGACACCGAACTGGTGCGCGAATTCTTCCAAGCGCTGTCGACGCATGGCGGCATCACCCTGCACATCGACCGCATCCACGGGCTGAACAGCCACCATATCGCCGAGGCCGCCTTCAAGGCCGTCGCCCGCGCTCTGCGCGAAGCGGTCGAGCCCGACCCGCGCATGGCGGGTGTCCTGCCCTCCACCAAGGGGGCGTTGTGATGCGGGTCGCCCTGGTCGATTACGACAGCGGAAACCTGCATTCGGCGGAAAAGGCGTTCCAGCTGATGGGCCGCGACGTGGGCGCCGAGGTCGTCGTCACGTCGGACCCCGATCTGGCCGCCCGCGCCGATCGGATCGTCCTGCCGGGCGACGGCGCGTTTCCCGCCTGCCGCACTGCGCTCGGCCAAGTGGACGGCATGGCCGAGGCGATCCAGGATGCCGTGATCAACCGAGGCGTGCCCTTCATGGGCATCTGCGTCGGTATGCAAATGCTGGCCACCACCGGCCACGAATACCGACAGACCCCCGGCCTCGACTGGATTGGAGGAGAGGTTCAGGCTATCGCCGCGCCCGGCCTCAAGGTGCCGCACATGGGCTGGAACGACCTGGTGATCGACACCCCACACCCCGTGCTCGAAGGTATCTCGACGGGCGATCACGCCTATTTCGTGCACAGTTGGCAGTTCCGGGTGGCCGATCCCGAGCATCTGCTGGCGCATGTGGATTACGGCGGGTCCGTCACGGCCGTGGTGGGTCGCGACAATATCATCGGCACGCAGTTCCACCCCGAGAAATCCCAAGCGGTCGGCCTTCGCCTGATCACGAACTTTCTGCGCTGGCATCCCTGATTTTTGTTTCCGAAGGCTCTTGAGAGGTGGACCGGCCCTCACAGGTGGCTTGGCCCCTACCCTCCGACATGATGCCTCGGCTCTGCCACACGCTGAACCACTGGACCGCCGATCCTGGCCCTTGGAATGATCCCGCCCAGTGTGCCAGTGGCAAAAGGTGACGCACCAGCGTGAAGTCGCTTGCGCGGAAAGCCTCCCACCACAGCCGCATCACCTGCACCAAAGATTGACACCACCGTCCGGTCGCACGATGCCAGTTCGCCGTCAGATGAACCAGCACACGGTCGTTGCAATTGTCACGAGCACTGCTTTGGTGGCAGCCATCGCCTTCGTCTCGATCCGGGACAGGCCCACCTAATCACAAGGGCAAGTCGCTCTGGACGCTGCGCGGCGGATCAGGTTCTGTCGTCGCAAAGACGAAGGAGAACGACATGGACGATCTGGAGCGCCGCATCGCGCAGGCACGGGGCGACGAGCCCGCCGATCTTGTCCTGCGCGGCGGGCGGGTCTTCGACCTGGTGACCGGCGCAATGACCCGCGGCGACGTCGCCATCTGCGGCGACCGGATCGCAGGCATCGGCGACTACGACGGCCGGCAGGTGATCGACGTCGCAGGCCTGACACTGGTGCCGGGCTTCATCGACACGCACCTGCATGTCGAAAGCAGCCTCGTCACGCCCTTCGAATTCGATCGCTGCGTCACGCCCCGCGGCGTCACCACAGCCATCTGCGACCCGCACGAGATCGCGAACGTGATTGGACTGGAGGGCATCCGCTATTTCCAGCAGGCATCCGAACACCTGCTGATGGACCTGCGCGTGCAGCTGTCGTCCTGCGTGCCCTCGACCGAGATGGAGACCTCGGGCGCACGGATCGAGGTCCATGACCTGGCGCAGGTGATGGGTCATCCTTCGGCCATCGGCCTGGCCGAGTTCATGAACTATCCCGGCGTCATCCACCGCGACCCGGCCGCCATGGCCAAGCTGCGCCTGTTTGCAGGCGGCCATATCGACGGCCACTGCCCACAGCTGACAGCACTCGATTTGAACGCCTATGTCGCCGCCGGCATCCGCACGGAACACGAGGCCACCACCGCCGAGGAAGCATTGGAGAAGCTGCGCAAGGGCATGCGCGTCCTGATCCGGGAAGGTTCGGTCAGCAAGGACATGGACGCGCTGCAGCCGGTGCTGACCGACATCACCAGCGCCTACATGTGCCTGTGCACCGACGACAGGAACCCTTTGGACATCGGTGAACACGGGCACCTGGACTACATGATCCGCCGGCTGATCGCCCTCGGCACTTCACCCCTGGCCGCTTATCGCGCCGCCAGCCTGTCGGCGGCCGAGGCGTTCGGGCTGAAAGATCGGGGCCTGATCTCGCCGGGGCTGCGCGCCGACATCGTGGCGCTGGACAGCCTGGACAGCTGCCGCGCCCAGCTGGTGCTGACCCGCGGGCGCATTGTCGACGACGCCGCCTTCGCGTCGCGCAGCCATGTCGAGCCGGTGGGCCGCGCCTCGGTCAAGGCGCCCGCCCTGACGCCGCAGCATTTCCGCTGTTCGGGCAATCGGACGGAAACACCGGTCATCGGCATCCTGGAAGGCAAGATCATCACCGAACACCTGACGGTCGACATCGCCCCGCAGGACGGCGACAAGCGCCCCGACCCGGCCCGCGACCTGACGCGCATCGCAGTGATCGAACGCCACGGCCGGAACGGCAACATCGCCACCGGCTTCGTGCGCGGCTTCGGGCTGACGTCGGGGGCCATCGCCTCGACCGTCTGCCACGACCACCACAACATCGCCGCGGTCGGCATGGACTATGACGACATGGCCCTGGCCGCCAACCGCCTGTCGCAGATCGAAGGCGGCTTCGTCGTCGCCCAGAACGGCCGCATCATCGCCGAACTGCCCCTGCCGGTCGCCGGCCTCATGAGCCTCGATCCGTTCGAAAAGGTGCGCGACCGGCTGTCAGACCTGCGCCGGGCCGCGCGCAGTCTTGGCACCACCCTGGAAGAGCCGTTCCTGCAGCTGGCATTCCTGGCGCTGCCGGTGATCCCCGCGCTGAAGATCACCGACTGCGGCATGGTCGACGTCGCCCGGTTCGAGATCATTCCGTAAGGGCCGCTCAGCGCCCCTGCCGCGCCAGATCCACCGCCGTGATCGCCCGCGAGATCGCGTCAGCGATGCTCAGGTCGCTGGTGTCCAGAACCACCGCGTCATCCGCGGGTCGCAGCGGCGCCGTCGCCCGCTGGCTGTCGCGTTGGTCCCGCTCGCGTAGTTCGACCAGCATCTGCGCCGGATCGGCCCCCAGCTCGGCGGCCCTCCGCGCCGCCCGCACCTCGTCCGAGGCGACGACATAGAGCTTCACTTCGGCGTCCGGGCAGATCACGGTGCCGATGTCGCGTCCATCCAGAACTGCGCCGGGGTCCTGCGCAGCAAAGCGGTGCTGAAAGGCAACCAGCGCCGCCCGGACCTCGGGGATGGCGGCTATGCGGCTGGCGGCCTGCCCGGCCTCGGCACTGCGCAAATCGGGCCGCGCCAGATCCGCGGGCGTCAGGCCCCGCGCGGCAGCGACCGGATCGCCGCCCTTGGCGCCGGTCGCGCGATAGAGAAGCCCGGTATCCAGGTGATGAAAGCCGAAATGCTGGGACAGTGCGCGGGCGATGGTGCCCTTGCCAGATGCCGCCGGTCCGTCGATGGCGATGATGAAGGGCATGTCAGACGATGAAGACCTGTGTTTGGTGCGTGGTCATGCACCCTTCGCACAGGGCGGCACCACAGGTCCAGCGCCCTGCCCGCCGGGCCTCCACTGTACGGAGATGCCAAACCTTGTAGCGGAGCCATGATAAAGGCATATGGCTTTAAAGGGCGAGATCGTGCGGCCAGCGAGGCAAGTTTGGGGCAAGCGGCTGATCGATCCACTAAACGTGTGTGCGATTTGCACTTGGCAAACTTCGCCCCGCACGGTCCAATACGATTTTGACGACCGCATTTGAGCATTTTGCATTTATGTTGACACGTTGCATCGAGCGCCTTCTGGACGCACGTAATACACAAGAAATCCGAAAGATCTTCATCGAGGCGGTGAATGATCTCGGCTTCGACTACGCATTCTATGCGGCCTATTTCATGCTGACCGTGCCGCGCGCCCTTGTCCGAGAGCGTCCGGTGATCCTGACGAACCTGCCTGATGCGCTGGTGGATGATGCACGCCAGCTTGGTCCCTTTGAGCGGGACGGCTGGGTGCAATGGGTGCTGGATCACGACGGCGACATCTCGGGGGATGAGCTGATGCGGCTGGGGGGATCGCCCTCGCTGGAACTGGCGGCCAGTCGGGGGTTCGGCGCCACGCATATCCTCAGCCTGCGAGACAAGGTTCTGCACAGTGCCGGTGGGGTCGTCCTGATGGCCGGGCAAGGCATGGATCGCGATCACGTCGGCAGCCTTTGGAATCGCACCGGCCGCGAGTTGCGGGTGCTGTGCTGGGTGATGCACATGCGGATGGCGACGATGCACCGCAAGCCCAGCTCGGCCACGCTGACCGCCCGACAACGCGAGGTTCTGGGCTGGCGTTCGGCCGGCAAGACGGTCAGCGAAGTGGCGACGATCCTTGGGATCACGCCGGCGACGGTCGAAAAGCACATGCGCCTGGCAAGAGAGGCTTTGGGGGTCGAAACGACGCCTCAGGCGGTTCTCAAGGCGCATGTCACGAACCAGCTGTTCCAGCCGGGCGCTCCGGGCCTGCCGCTGGCGCGGCGCGCGCCGGACCTGGAGGGGTAAGGGTTTCCCCCGTTTCCTCGGCCGCGCAATTGACGTCAGATTGAGCAGTTCCGTGAGTGGTGACACGCAAGTGTCAGGAACAGGCGGCGTGCGACCTTGTTGCCTTGGCTGCACGCCGCCACCGGCTCATGTCCCGCTTGCATCCTGTGGACTACCTGCAGTTAGCACTTGTAAGACCAGCCATTTCCACCCCTTGGCATGGCCGTTGAGCATGTGCAGCACGGTCAGCAGTGCTGGTACCTGTGCGTATCGCTGGCTTGGTGCGGCGGCACTGTTGCAGTCGCTGTCGGCGAATTAGATTCCCGGAACGTCGCCGTGTGGTTGAACATGGGGAAGCTCGCATCATCACGGAATGCCGCTGCCAGACAATTGGTCCTTGTGTCGATCCCCATTCGTACAAGAACAAACAGCATCGCTCTGCTGGCCGAGAAGCAAAATGCCGGCCCAAGGGGCCGGCATCTGCAAGATCGGAGTCGAAAGGAAATCAGGCGCCGCTGAGGGTCTTGGCAACCTCGGCTGCGAAATCCTCTTCCTTCTTCTCGATACCTTCGCCGACGGCGACGCGGGCAAAGCCGGTGACGGTCGCGCCCTGTTCCTTGGCGGCCTCGGCCACGGTGAGGTCCGGGTTGATGACGAACTTCTGGCCGGTCAGGGTGACCTCCTCGAAGAACTTCTTCATGCGGCCTTCGATCATCTTCTCGATGACGGCCTCGGGCTTGCCCGATTCACGCGCCTGCTCGGTCAGGACCTGCTTTTCGCGCTCGACCAGCGCCGGGTCGAGGTCGGCCTCGCCAAGCGAGGCGGGCGAGGTCGCGGCGATATGCATGGCGATCTGGCGGCCGATCTCCTCGTTGCCGCCTTCCAGGCCGACCAGCACGCCGATCTTGCCCATGCCTTCTGCAGCGGCGTTGTGGACATAGTGCACGACGGTCGGCGCGGTGACGACGACCATGCGGCGCAGAGTCATGTTCTCGCCGATCTTGGCGATGGCGTCGGTCAGCACTTCGGACACGGCCTTGCCGTCGACCTGCTCGTTCTTCAGCGCCTCGATGTCGTCGACGTTCAGCGCAGCCTGGGCGATCTTGCGGACCATGGCCTGGAACTCTTCGTTCTTGCCCACGAAGTCGGTTTCCGAGTTCACCTCGACCGCGACGCCCTTGCCGGCCTTCACAGCCACGGCAACCAGACCCTCGGCAGCCACACGGCCGGATTTCTTGGCGGCTTTCGCAAGGCCCTTGGTGCGCAGCCAGTCGACCGCCGCTTCCATGTCACCGTCGGTTTCGGTCAGGGCCTTTTTGGCGTCCATCATGCCTGCGCCGGTCGTTTCGCGCAGTTCCTTCACCATCGCTGCGGTGATTGCCATATCCGTCTCCTCTGTGTTCAACACGTCAGGCGGGGCATATCCCCGCCTGACGACAATTCGATGAATCTGCGATCCGTGGAGGGATCAGGCCTCGGCCGGCGCGTCCTCGGCGGCTTCGTCCAGCATCTCCTCGGGCGCGTCCGACAGCGAACCCAGGTCAACGCCGGCGGCGCCCATCTGTGCCGACATGCCGTCCAGCGCGGCGCGGCTGGCCAGGTCGCAATAGAGCGCGATGGCGCGGGCGGCGTCATCGTTGCCCGGAATGATGTAGTCCACGCCTTCGGGCGAGCAGTTCGTGTCGACCACGGCGACGACCGGAATGCCCAGCTTCTTGGCTTCCAGGATGGCCAGGTCTTCCTTGTTCACGTCGATGACGAACAGCAGGTCCGGCAGGCCGCCCATGTCGCGGATGCCGCCAAGCGAAGCCTGCAGTTTCGCCTGCTCGCGCTCAAGCTGAAGACGCTCTTTCTTGGTGAGGCCCTCGGCGCCGCCGGCCATCGTCTCGTCGATCGCCTTCAGGCGGTTGATCGACTGGCTGACGGTCTTCCAGTTGGTCAGCGTGCCGCCCAGCCAGCGGTGGTTCATGTAGAACTGGGCCGACTTTTCGGCGGCTTCGGCGATGGCCTTCTGGGCCTGCCGCTTGGTGCCGACGAACAGCACGCGGCCGCCCTTGGCGACGGTGTCGCGAACGACCTGCAGGGCCGCGTCCAGCATCGGGACGGTCTGCGTCAGGTCGAGGATGTGGATGCCATTGCGATCGCCATAGATGAACTCGCCCATGCGGGGGTTCCAGCGCTGCGTCTGGTGGCCGTAGTGGACGCCAGCTTCAAGAAGCTGACGCAGCGAGAAGTCGGGAAGCGCCATAACGTGTTCCTTTCCGGTTTGCGCCTTGGCAGGGGATCTCAGGGCGAATGCCCCAACCGGTGGACGTCTTGCGGATGTCTCCCGCAAGGGCCCGCCCCTGCCTGTGAAGTGTGCGCGCCATAGCCTCGAACGCGCCCCGGCGCAAGCGGATTCGTGGTGATAGCGATAGCGGGGGGCATTGCTTTCCCTTGCATCGCTTGCGGCTTTGGGGTCAGGTCGGGGCGAATTTTCCTGACCGAAGGTGCGCCATGACCCCGCAGATCCAGTCCCAGCAGACGAAAGCCCTGTGCCAGCTGGCCCCCGTCATCCCGGTCATCGTCATCAAGGACGCGGGCGCCGCCGCGGACCTGGCGCGTGCGCTGGTGTCTGGCGGGTTGCCGGTGCTGGAGGTGACGTTGCGCTCGGACGCGGCGCTGGACGCCATCCGCGCCATGAGCGGGATTGAGGGCGGCCATGTCGGCGCAGGGACCGTCCTGACGCCGGACGACGCGAAACGCGCCAAGGATGCCGGGGCCAAGTTCGCGGTCTCTCCGGGCCTGACCGATCGCCTGATCGCCGCCTGTGAGGAGATTGAGCTGCCTCTGCTGCCGGGCGCCGTGACGGCCTCCGAGGTGATGCGCGCCGCCGATGCCGGTTTCGACATGCTGAAGTTCTTTCCGGCCGAGGCTGTCGGCGGCGCACCGGCGCTGAAGTCGCTGGCCGGTCCGCTGCCGAGGGTCAGCTTCTGCCCGACTGGCGGCGTGTCGGTTCAGAATGCCGCAAGCTATCTGTCGCTGCCGAACGTGATCTGCGTCGGCGGCAGCTGGATCGTGACGGACGCGGATGTCGCGGCCGGAAACTGGGCAACCATCGAGGACCGCGCCCGCACCGCCGCAGCCCTTCCCCGAGGCTAAGATCCGTGGACATGACCACGGACATCGCGTCGGACCTGCCGCGTGCGCGGCGGAACGTGGTCATCCTCGTGCTGGCGCAGGCGATCCTGGGCGCGCAGATGTCGGTGATCTTCATCGTGGGCGGGCTGGCCGGGCGCATCCTGTCGCCGCATCCCTGCTTGGTGACGCTGCCGCTGTCGATGATCATCCTCGGCTCGACCCTATCGGCCCGGCCGCTGGCCAGGTTCATGCAGCAGCGCGGGCGGCAGGCGGGCTTCCTTTTGGCCGTGGCGGCAGGCGCCCTTGGCGCGGCCATCGCGGCCACGGGGCTGTGGCAGGGGTCTTTCGGCCTTTTCATGGCAGGGTCGGCGCTGACGGGCGTCTACATGTCGGCACAAGGCTTCTATCGCTTCGCCGCGACCGACATGGCACCCGCGGATTATGCTCCTCGGGCGATTAGCTGGGTCATGGCGGGGGGGCTGGCCGCCGCGATCATCGGCCCGTCGATCGTCCGTCTCACCAGCGACATGACGGCGGTGCCGTTTCTGGCGACATACCTGGCCGTGATCGCGCTGAACCTTGCTGGGCCGTTCCTGTTCGCCTTCCTGGACATCCCGCGGCCGCCAGCACCCATGCCGGGCGCGGCCACGGGGCGGCCGATGGGACAGATCCTGCGGACACCCCCGATCCTGGTCGCGATGATCTGCGGGATGGTGTCCTATGCGCTGATGAACCTGGTGATGACCTCGACCCCGCTGGCGGTCGTGGGCTGCGGATACGAGACCCGGGATGCGGCCAACATCGTCAGCGCGCATGTGCTGGCCATGTTCGCGCCAAGCTTTTTCACCGGGCACCTGATCGCGCGCTTTGGAGCCCCGGCGATCGTCGGGTTGGGGCTGACCATCCTGGGCGCGGCGGGGGCGGTGGCGCTGTCGGGGGTCGAGCTGGAGCAGTTCTTCCTGGCCCTGGTGCTGCTGGGACTGGGCTGGAACTTCGGCTTCATCGGCGCGACCGCCATGCTGGCCCGCGCCCACGCCCCAGAAGAAAGAGGCCGCGTCCAGGGCATGAACGACTTCGTCGTCTTTGGCGGTGTATTCCTGGCATCGCTGTCGTCGGGGGGGCTGATGAACTGTTCCGGCGGGTCGGTGCAGGCCGGGTGGAGCGCCGTGAACCTGGCGATGCTGCCCTTCCTGGTCCTGGCTGGCGGAGCGCTGATCTGGTTGGTGATGCGACCGAAACCGGCCTGAGAGCCGTGGCGGCCGGGGGCTTCACGCCCCCGGACCCCCGTGGGACATCTGGTGACCAATGCAGGTCAGAGGAGGGTTTTCTGATCCGACGGTGGCGATCTGCGGCGCTTGGGCTTCTCGGACCCTTCGGGGCGCACGGCGACACGCCTGCTGCCGGCGAACTGAAGCTCCAGCCGCGGCATTTCGGCGGCGGCGTCAGGTGAGGTCACGACGCTGTCGCCCGATCCGCGCACGATGACGAAGCCGCGCTGCAGCGTCTCCTCGGGTCCGAGCGACTGGCGCATCCGATCCAGGCGGACGAGCGCGTCGCGGCGCTGCGTCTGGCCTCGGTGCAGGGCGGCATCAAGACGTTGAGCCAGGTCCGTCAGTCGCGCCTGCTGCTGGTCGATGGTGCGGCGCGTGGTGGCACCGACCCGGCGGAGCGAACTTTCCAGCCGTTCCTGCAGATGCGCAAGGCGATCTTTCGGCCGTTCCAGGCGGCGGCTGCGGGCCGTGTCCAGCCGCGAAGCCATGCGGTCCAGCCTGTGTGACTTGGCTTGCGTGAACTGCCGCAGGGTGGCCGCGGGGACCGGCCGCGCGTCCAGCCGGTGCCGCCGGTTGCGCACCAGTTGGCGCAACGTAGGTTCCAGACGGGCGCCCTGCAGGTCCAGCCGCTGGCGCGCACCATCGGTCAGCGCAGCGGGGCGGCCCATCGCGCGGGCGAGGTCGCGCAGCCGTTGGCGCGGACGCTGGATCGCCTGCGCGTTGCTGCGCGCCATCCGCGCGCCCAGGTCGGCCAGGCGGGCAGTCAGGTCGGCCCGCACCGGGACGGCCATCTCGGCCGCGGCGGTGGGTGTCGGCGCACGGCGGTCAGAGGCGAAATCGATCAGCGTCGTGTCGGTCTCGTGCCCGACGGCCGAGATCAAGGGAATGGAGCTGTCGGCGGCTGCGCGGACGACGACCTCCTCGTTGAAGCCCCACAAGTCTTCCAGGCTGCCACCGCCGCGGGCGACGATGATCAGGTCTGGGCGCGGGATGGGCCCGTCCTGCGGCAGCTGGTTGAAGCCGCGGATGGCGGCACTGACCTGCGGCGCGCAGGCCTCGCCTTGAACGACCACGGGCCAGATCAGCACACGGGTCGGAAAGCGGTCGCGAAGCCGGTGCAGGATGTCGCGGATCACCGCCCCCGAAGGTGAGGTCACGACGCCGATCACGCGCGGAAGAAAGGGCAGCGGGCGCTTGCGGCCTTCGTCAAATAGCCCCTCGGCTGCCAGCGCCTTGCGGCGTTTTTCCAGCATCGCCATCAGCGCGCCGGCACCCGCCGGCTCGATCTGGTCCACGATCATCTGGTACTTGGACTGGCCCGGAAAGGTCGTCAGGCGTCCGGTGGCGATGACCTCCATCCCCTCCTCGGGGCGCTGCGCAAGCCGTGCCGCCTGCCCTTTCCACGTAACGGCGGCCAGGCAGGCGCGGTCGTCCTTGAGGTCGAAGTAGAGATGCCCCGATCCCGGCCGCGACACGCGTCCGACCTCGGCCCGAACGCGGACGCGGCCGAACTGGTCCTCGATGCTGCGCTTCACCGCGCCGGACAATTCCGAGACGGTGAATTCGTGGGCGTTGCTGCCCGGCTGCGGGTCGTCTTCCAGAAGGTCCATGCGGCTTGTTCCCTTTCGCGGCCCAGACTAGAACGCCGCCAGACCAAGCGAAAGGGCGGCAGATGAATATCCTGATCCTCGGCGGCGGCGGGCGCGAACATGCGCTGGCCTGGGCGATCCGGCAGAACCCGAAATGCGACCGCCTGATCGTCGCGCCGGGCAATGCAGGCATCGCAGGCGTCGCGGAATGCGCCCGACTGGACATCCAGTCGCGGGCCGAGGTGCTGGAGTTCGCGCAGGAAAACGCCATTGACTTCGTGATCGTCGGCCCCGAGGCGCCGCTGGCCGCCGGGGTTTCTGACGCGTTGCGCGACGCCGGCTTCCTGGTCTTCGGCCCGTCGCAGGCTGCGGCGCAGCTGGAGGCGTCGAAGACCTTCACCAAGGAGGTCTGCGATGCCTGCGGCGCCCCGACTGCCGCTTGGGCACGGTTTACCGACGCCGTTGCTGCCCGCGACCATGTCAGCGCGCAAGGCGCTCCGATCGTCGTCAAGGCCGACGGGCTGGCCGCCGGCAAGGGCGTCACCGTGGCGGAAACGGTCGAGGACGCCCATGCCGCGATCGACGCTATCTTCGACGGCGAGTTCGGCGACATGTCGGTGATGATCGAGGAGTTCATGGCGGGCGAGGAGGCCAGCTTCTTCATCCTGTCGGACGGCACGGATTGCCTGGCCGTCGGCACCGCCCAAGACCACAAGCGCGTGGGTGATGGCGACACCGGGCCGAACACTGGCGGCATGGGCGCCTATAGCCCTGCCCCGGTCCTGACGCCTGACCTGCAGGACCAGGTGATGGAGCGTATCGTCCGCCCCACCATCGCCGAAATGGCGCGCCGGGGAACGCCCTTCCAAGGTGTCCTCTACGCCGGGCTGATGATCAGCGACGGCGAGGCGCGGCTGGTCGAATACAACGTCCGCTTCGGCGACCCTGAATGCCAGGTGCTGATGATGCGCCTTGGTGCGCAGGCGCTGGACCTGCTGCAGGCCTGCGCCGAGGGTCGCTTGGCCGAAGCCTCGGTGACCTGGGCGGACGATCACGCCCTGACGGTGGTGCTGGCCGCCAGCGGCTATCCCGGCAGCTATGGAAAGGGCAGCGTGATCCGTGGCCTTGATAAGCTGCCCGAGAGCAGCTTCCAGATGACCTTCCACGCCGGCACGGCAGACCGCGACGGCGCGATCACCGCCACCGGCGGCCGCGTCCTGGCCTGCACGGGACGCGGAGCTACCTTGGCCGAGGCGCATCAGCGCGCCTATGCGCTGGTCGAGGCCATCGACTGGCCCGAGGGGTTCTGCCGCCGCGACATCGGATGGCGAGCGCTCTGACGACAAAAGCCGCGCCAAAGGGCGCGGCTATCTTGAAAGGTGCCAGAGGTTCTCAGGCGGTGGTGTAAAGACCTTCGTAGATCGGCAGAAGCGTGTCGGTCTCGAACAGGCTGCTGACCGAGGTGCCGTTCCAGATGTTCAGGATCGCTTGCGTGAACATCGGTGCGGTGGGCACGATGCGGATGTTCGGCGCGTTCTTCACCGCCTCGGTTGGCTGGATCGAATCGGTGATGACCAGGGATTTCATGACCGATTTCGACACACGCTCGACCGCGGGACCGGACAGGACGCCGTGGGTGATATAGGCATGAACCTCGGTGGCGCCATTGTCGGTCAGCACCTGCGCCGCCTTGCAGAGCGTTCCGGCCGTGTCGCAGATGTCATCGACGATGATGCAGGCCTTGCCCGCGACGTCGCCGATCACGGTCATTTCGGCCACCTCTCCGGCCTTTTCGCGTCGCTTGTCCACGATCGACAGTGGCGCACCGATCCGGGTCGCCAACTCGCGCGCTCGCGCCACGCCACCAACGTCCGGGGACACGACCATCAGGTCATCCATACGCCCCTTGAAGTGGTGCTGCACGTCTAGCGCGAAGACCGGCGCCGCATAGAGGTTGTCCACGGGGACGTCGAAGAAGCCCTGGATCTGCGCCGCGTGCAGGTCCAGCGTCAGCACTCGGTCGACACCCGCCTCGGTCAGCAGGTTCGCCACAAGCTTGGCGCTGATCGGCGTGCGTGCCTTGGCGCGCCGGTCCTGCCTGGCATAGCCGAAATAGGGAATTACCGCCGTGATGCGAGAGGCCGAGGACCGGCGCAGCGCGTCGGTCATGATCAGAAGCTCCATCAGGTTGTCGTTGGCCGGGTTCGACGTCGGCTGGATGACGTACATGTCCTCGCCGCGGACATTCTCATAGACTTCGACAAAGATTTCCTGGTCGTTGAACCGCTCGACCCGGGCGTCCAGCAGGCTGACGCTCATCCCGCGGTGCATCGACATGCGCCGCGCGATCGACTGCGCCAGCGGGCGGTTCGCGTTTCCGGAAATCAGCTTGGGTTCGGTCATGACGGGCATGGGACGGGCCTTTGGCGGGTTCGGTCAGATTGCGGTTGCCTTAGCACCGGGTTAGCCTCTGGGCAAACTAAGAAGGACATGGCGATGGCACATATCGACTATTACCTCGGGACGATCAGCCCGTGGTGCTATCTGGCGGGCGACAGGCTTGAAAAGATCGCAGCCCGCCACGGGGCGCAGGTCACCTACAAGCCGCTGGACCTGCTGCAGTTGTTCGACCGCACCGGGGGGGTTCGCCCGGCCGACCGCCATGCCAGCCGGATGGAGTACCGCGCGCAGGAACTGCCCAGGTGGGCGGACCACCTTGGTATGGCCCTGAACCTGAAACCGGCGCATTGGCCGGTGAACATGGCGCCTTCGTCCTATGCCATCATCGCCGCGCAAGAGGCCGGCGGGAATGTCGGTGGTCTGGTTCAGGGCTTCCTGCGGGCGGTCTGGGCCGAGGAGCGCGACATCAGCGATGATACGGTCATCCGCGACCTCCTGGAGGCCTACGGCTTCGACCCGGCGCTGGCCGACAAGGGCCTGTTCGTCGGCGCCGAGATCTATGGCCGCAATCTTGAACAGGCGGTCGAGGCCGGGGCTTTCGGTGCGCCGTTCTATGTCGTGCGCGAAACCGGGCAGCGCTTCTGGGGTCAGGACCGGCTGGACTTCCTCGACCGGCACCTCGCCGGATGAGCGGGATCCACCTCCACCATTGGCCCGGCGACCCCGACCGGCCTGCGCTCGCGCTGCACTGCATGCTGGGAAGCGGGTCCTATTGGGGTCCGATCGCCCGGCACTTGGACGGACGCATCGACCTGCGCGGCTTCGACATGCCAGGACATGGCCGCAGCGACGACTGGGATCCGGCCGCCGACGACCCGGACCTGCACACGGCCGTCACCCGGATCGCCGCCAGCTTCATCCAGCGGCCGCTGGACCTGATCGGCCACAGCTTCGGCGCGACGGTCGCGCTGCGCATCGCCGTGGCCGCCCCCGATGCGATCCGCAGCCTGACCCTGATCGAGCCGGTACTGTTCGCCGCGGCGCCCGATGCCGCGCAGGATGCGCTTGACGATCGCATGGCCGAAGCGGTCCGGGCGGGTGACGACGAGGGTGCGGCCCGCGCCTTCCTGTCGGTCTGGGGGGCCGAGGATCCGACGACCCTGCCCCCGGCCGTCATGGAGCAGATGACCCGACGCATCGGCATGGTCGTCCAGACGCAGGACGCACTGCACGGCGACAGCGGCAGGATCCTGAGGGAGGGCGGCCTCGAAGCCATCGACGCGCCGGTGCTGATCATCTCGGGCGCCGACAGCCCGCCGGTGATCCGCAATATTGCCGATGCCTTGGCGGCGCGCCTGCCGGACGTGGGTCGCGCCAATGTTCCGGCGGCGGGGCACATGCTGCCCGTGACGCACCCGCACGAGGTGGCGGGCCTCATCGCGGTGAACCTGGACCGCGCCTAGAGGACGAAGTCCTGTTCGTCGGGCAGCCTGCCGATGGCGATCCACTGGACCCGCAGGCGTGCGACGCGCGTGTCGCCCCAGGTGCTGAAGACAAGGTCGAAGCCTGAGGGCGTCACGTTCTCGACCCTCAGGTCACCGCGCTGGTTGCGTTCGCTGTCCAGGTCCCACATGCCGATGCCCAGATGCACAATGGGTGACGTCAGGAACCTCTCCTGGAACGTGACGTGCTGGCGTGTCATGCGCGCGCCATCACCCATCCACATCGGCCCCTGGACGTCATAGTCTGACACGATCAAGCTTTCGCCCTGGACGATCCCAATCTCATTGCTGGCAAATCGCAGCATGGCAATCTCCTGTGCGCGGCCCAGTCTGAGGAACAGTCAGGCAAAAGAAAAGCCCCGGTTGCGACCGGGGCTGTCCTGTATGCCGAATGCGTTGGCTCAGTCGGGAACGGTCGACTGGTTCGGGTCCAGCCCGATATGTGTCCCCATGGCCTGCATGTCGCCAAGCAGCTTGGCGGTGGCGGTCACGAACTCTTCTCCGACAGTGTCACGACGGTCGGTCGCATTGCGATGGGCGCGATGGGCGTCCTTCATCATGTCGTTGAAGACGTCCTGCGTGATCTCCTCGCGCGGGTGGCCGCGCTCGGCCAGCAAACTGACGCTGTCGGCGTTGATCTCGGCAAAGCCGCCGGTCACGGCGAATTCCTTCTGGGTGCCGTCGGCCCCCACAAGGATCACCATGCCGGGACGCAGAGTCACGATCGTGGGCGCATGGCCGGGCATGGCGGTCAGGTCGCCGTCATTGCCCGGCAGGCGCACCTCGCGCACGGGAACGGAGGCGAGGCTCCGTTCCGGCGACACGAGGTCGAACTGCATGGTATCGGCCATCCTGCCCCCTTACGCGGCTTCGGCCGCGAGACGCTGCGCTTTGGCCTTCACGTCCTCGATGTCACCGACCATGTAGAAGGCCGACTCCGGCAGGTGGTCGTATTCACCAGCCACAACCGCCTTGAAGGACGCGATGGTCTTTTCAAGCGGAACCTGGACGCCGTCCGAACCGGTGAAGACCTTCGCCACGTCGAAGGGCTGTGACAGGAAGCGCTGGATCTTGCGGGCGCGGGCCACGGTCAGCTTGTCCTCCTCGGACAGTTCGTCCATGCCCAGGATCGCGATGATGTCCTGCAGCGACTTGTACTTCTGCAGGATGCCCTGCACGTCGCGCGCCACCTGGTAGTGCTCTTCGCCGACAACGGCCGGGTCGAGGATACGGCTGTTCGAGTCCAGCGGGTCCACGGCCGGGTAGATGCCCAGTTCCGAGATCGCGCGCGACAGAACTGTCGTGGCGTCGAGGTGGGCGAAGGTCGTGGCAGGCGCCGGGTCGGTAAGGTCATCGGCCGGGACGTAGACGGCTTGGATCGAGGTAATCGAGCCGTTCTTGGTCGAGGTGATGCGTTCCTGCATCGCGCCCATGTCAGTGGCCAGCGTCGGCTGGTAGCCCACGGCGGACGGGATGCGGCCCAGAAGCGCCGACACCTCGGAACCCGCCTGCGTGAAGCGGAAGATGTTGTCGACGAAGAACAGAACATCGGTGCCCGAGGCGTCGCGGAACTGCTCGGCCAGGGTCAGACCGGTCAGGGCGACGCGCATCCGCGCCCCCGGCGGCTCGTTCATCTGGCCGTAGACCAGTGCCACTTTCGACTCCGACAGGTTGTCGGGGACGATCACGCCCGATTCCACCATCTCGTGGTAAAGGTCGTTACCTTCACGGGTCCGCTCACCGACGCCCGCAAAGACCGAGTAGCCCGAGTGCACCTTGGCGATGTTGTTAATCAGTTCCATGATCAGAACGGTCTTGCCCACGCCGGCGCCGCCGAAGAGGCCGATCTTGCCGCCCTTGGAATAGGGTGCCAGAAGGTCGATGACCTTGATTCCGGTGACCAGGATTTCCGAGCTGGTCGCCTGGGCAGCGAAGTCCGGGGCCTGCTGGTGGATGGCGCGGGTGTCGCTGGCGGCCAGCGCCTCGCCCTCGTCGACGGGCTCTCCCACGACGTTCAGGATGCGTCCCAGGGTCACGTCGCCGACCGGCACGGTGATCGGGCCGCCGGTGTCGGCGACCGCCTCGCCGCGCACAAGACCTTCGGTCGAGTCCATGGCGATCGTGCGGACGGTGTTTTCGCCCAGGTGCTGCGCGACTTCCAGCACCAGCTTCTTGCCGTTGTTGTCTGTCGTCAGCGCGTTCAGAATTGCGGGCAGGTGGTCTTCGAACTGCACGTCAACGACGGCGCCGATCACCTGCGTGATTTTACCAGTGGCCTCTGCCATGTCATCACCCTCTAGCGTTACGGTCAGAGCGCCTCGGCGCCCGAAATGATTTCGATGAGTTCCTTGGTGATCGCGGCCTGACGCGAGCGGTTGTACTCGGTCGTCAGACGGTCGATCATGTCGCCTGCGTTGCGCGTGGCGTTGTCCATGGCACTCATCCGCGCGCCCTGCTCGGACGCCGCATTTTCCAGAAGCGCCGCAAAAATCTGCGTGGCGACGGACCGCGGCAGGAGGTCGGCCAGAAGCTCCTCCTCACCCGGCTCGTAGTCATACAGCGCGTTCGCAGTGGCGCCTTCGGGCACCTCGGCGGGAATGACCTGCCGGGCAGTGGGGATCTGGCTGATCACCGACTCGAAGCGGTTGTAGAAGATCGTGGCCACGTCATAGTCGCCGGCGTCGAAGCGGTTCAGAACCTCGTCCGCGATGCCGCGGGCGGTGTCATAGCCCACGCGCTTCACCTCGGACAGATCGACGTGATGCACGAACAGGCTGCCATAGTCGCGCTTCAGCTGTTCGCGGCCCTTCTTGCCGACGGTCAGGATCGCGACCTCTTTCCCCTCGCCCCGCAGCCGCTCGGCATGCTGGCGGGCCAGCTTGACGATCGAACTGTTGAAGCCGCCGGCCAGGCCGCGCTCGGCGGTCATGACCACCAGCAGGTGACGCTTGTCGTCGCCCGTGCCGGCCAGCAGGCGCGGCGCGCCGGCCTGGCCTGCCGCATTCGCGGTCAGGCCGGCCATGACGGCCTGCATGCGGTCGGCGTAGGGACGCGCAGCCTCCGCCGCCTCTTGCGCGCGGCGCAATTTGGCGGCGGCGACCATCTGCATCGCCTTGGTGATCTTCCGCGTGTTCTTGACGCTTCCGATCCGGTTCTTGAGATCCTTGAGACTGGGCATCTATTCCCCCTCTCAGGCGCGGGTGCGGTTGTATTCGTCCAGCACCGCCTTGATCGAAGCTTCCAGTTCACCGCTGACCTTGCGGTCGTTGCGGGTCATGTCGTCCAGAAGGTCCGACTTCTGGCTGCGCAGGAACTGGATCAGGCCGTCTTCCCAGGCCACGACTTCGCGTACCGGCACGTTGTCGATGTAGCCCTTGGTGCCGGCATAGATCACGATCACGATCTCGGCGTTGGTCAGCGGGCGGTACTGCGGCTGCTTCATCAGCTCGGTCAGGCGGGCACCGCGGTTCAGCAGGCGCTGCGTCGCGGCATCCAGGTCCGAGCCGAACTGGGCGAAGGCCGCCATCTCGCGGTACTGCGCCAGTTCCAGCTTGACAGGACCCGCGACGGATTTCATCGCCTTGGTCTGGGCAGCCGAGCCCACGCGCGACACCGACAGGCCGGTGTTCACAGCCGGGCGGATGCCTTGGAAGAACAGTTCCGTCTCAAGGAAGATCTGGCCGTCGGTGATCGAGATCACGTTGGTCGGGATATAGGCCGACACGTCGCCCGCCTGCGTTTCGATGATCGGCAGAGCGGTCAGCGAACCCGCACCGTTGGCTTCGTTCAGCTTGGCCGAACGCTCCAGCAGGCGCGAATGCAGGTAGAAGACGTCGCCCGGATAGGCTTCGCGTCCGGGCGGACGACGCAGCAGCAGCGACATCTGGCGATAGGCCACGGCCTGTTTGGACAGGTCGTCATAGATGATCAGCGCGTCCATGCCGTTGTCGCGGAAGTATTCCCCGATCGCGGTGCCCGAATAGGGCGCCAGGAACTGCATCGGTGCCGGGTCCGACGCGGTGGCGGCCACAACGGTGGTATAGGCCATGGCGCCAGTCTCTTCCAGCTTCTTGACCAGCTGGGCGACGGTCGAACGCTTCTGACCCACGGCCACGTAGATGCAGTGCAGCGTCTTCATGCCCTCGGCCTCGCGGCCGTTGTAGTTCTGCTGGTTCAGGATCGTGTCCAGCGCGATGGCGGTCTTGCCGGTCTGGCGGTCGCCGATGATCAGCTCGCGCTGACCGCGGCCGACGGGGATCATGGCGTCGACGGACTTGAGGCCGGTCGCCATGGGCTCGTGCACCGACTTGCGCGGCATGATGCCCGGGGCCTTGACGTCGGCCACACGGCGCTCGGTCGCCTCGATCGGGCCCTTGCCGTCGATCGGGTTGCCGAGGCCGTCAACGACGCGGCCCAGCAGGGCCTTGCCGACGGGAACGTCCACGATCGAACGCGTGCGCTTGACGGTGTCGCCTTCCTTGATCTGGCGGTCGTCGCCGAAGATCACGACACCGACGTTGTCGGTTTCGAGGTTCAGCACCATGCCGCGGACGCCGCCGGGGAATTCCACCATCTCGCCGGCCTGGACCTTGTCCAGGCCGTAGACGCGGGCAATCCCGTCGCCGACCGACAGCACCTGGCCGACCTCGGCAACTTCGGCGTCCTGGCCGAAGTTCTTGATCTGCTCCTTGAGGATCGCCGAGATCTCGGCAGCCTGGATTCCCATTATCCGACCTCTTTCATGACATTCTGCAGGGAAGCGAGCTTCGAGCGGACCGAACTGTCGATCATCTTCGAGCCCAACTTGACAATCATGCCGCCGATGAGGGTCTCATCGACGCGCGTGTTCAGCTTGACCTTCTTGCCCGACTTCTCGGAGAGTGTCGCCTTCAGCCGCTCCTGCTGCGCGTCGGTCAGGGCGACGGCGCTGGTGACGTCGGCCGTGACCTCGCCTCGCTCGACCGCGATCAGGTCAGCCAGGCGGGAAGTCAGCTGCGGCAGCACGAACAGACGGCGGTTCTTCGCCATCAGCTGCAGCGTGTTCGACAGGACCGGCGACAGCTTCATCTTCGCGGCCAGCGCACCGACGGCGCGCGACTGCTGGTCGCGCGAATAGATCGGGCTGGCAATCAGGTCGCGCAGGTCCGCGCTGTCCTTCAGCGCGGCATCCAGATCGGCGGTCTGCTGGGCAAGGGCGTCAAGCCCCCCATCTTCCTTCGTGATGTCGAAGACGGCCTGCGCATAGCGTCCGGCGATGCTCTGGGACATGGAAACAGAGTTGGCCACGGTCATCCTTTACGGTTTGCGCAAACCCCGCTGGCGGGCCGGGCTGCTGCCTGGTCTGTCGCGGGGCGCGGGTCGCGGTCGCACGGCTGATGGAGGGTCGTGCAAATCTGCGGCGTCTCTAGCAGGTGATTTCACCCCCGGCAACCTTCTAGGGCACGGAAAGGGCAGCCTTTGCGACCTTTGGGCGCGATTGAGGAAATCGGGCCACGGCCAGCGCTAACAGCGTTCGAAAACCACGGTTCCGCACCTGTGGCAGGATGTCGCATCGCTGCTTATGCGGGCGGCAGTCGGCCCAGCCGGCCTGTGCTCTGCGGGGAACGCACCGGCCGTGGCCGCGCGACCCCGTCCAGGATCTCCAGCGGGCTGGGGACGTGGATCTTGATGCCGGGGCCGATGGGCGCCCTGCTCTGCTTCGACATCTCGACCAGGATCACGCCGGCGATCAGGACGCGGCTGATCCGCGCGCCGGTCCGTTCCCAGAACTGCGCGCTGCGCAGCCAGAACCGGCGGTCCGAGGGCGGGATATAGATGGCCGAGCCTTGCCATTCGGGCTGGAACCCCGTGCGGCGGATTTGCATCGTGATCTGCGTCGTCGTGTAGGACCGGCCAAAGCCGAAGGGCGTGCGGTCCGTCGCGGCCCAGAGCCCTGCCCGGTTCGGCACCATCACCATCATCCTTCCTCCGGGGCCCAGGCAGCGCCAGGCCTCGGCCAGCAGCTCGCGCGGGTGGTCGCTGGTCTCCAGCCCGTGCAGCATCACAAGGCGGTCGATGCTTCCGGTCTCGATCGGCCAGGCGGTCTCGTCGCAGAGGACCGAGTGGTTCGGAAGGCCCGCCGGCCAGCCCATCACCCCCTGCGGGCCCGGCATCAGCGCCGTCACCCGCCGCGCGTGCGGAAGATACGGCCGCAGCATCGGCGCCGCAAAGCCGAAACCGGCCACGGTCATCCCCGCGCAGGACTGCGCCGACCACCGCCCCGTCAGCCGGTCGCGCAGGATCCGCTGCACCACCCGCCCAAGCGCCCGCTGGTAATAGAAGCGACGCAGCTGGTCGATGTCGTGATGCATTGCGTGCGGGTCCCGGTTTTGACAGGCTCAGGTGACCACATGGGGAAGGATTTGCCAATGCCGCTGGACCTTGTCACGCTGCGCTGTCTTCAGGACAACTACGCCTATCTTCTGCACGGCGAGGCCGGCACCGTGCTGATCGATGCCCCCGAGGCATTGCCCATCCTGACCGAGCTGAACGCGCGCGGCTGGCGGCTGGACGCGATCCTGCTGACGCACCATCACGACGACCACGTCCAGGCCGTGCCGCAGATCGTGGCGGAAACCGGGGCGCGGGTCATCGGCGCGGATGCCGATGCCCATCGCCTGCCTCCGCTGGACCTGCGCGTCCGGCCCGGAGAGCCGCTGGAGGTTCTTGGCGAACAGGTGGCCGTGATCGACGTGTCCGGACACACCGTGGGCCACGTGGCGTTTCATTTCCCCGACAGCGGCATGGCCTTTACCGGGGACAGCCTCATGGCGCTTGGGTGCGGCCGCCTCTTCGAGGGCGATCCCGAGATGATGTGGGCCAGCCTGATGCGGCTGAACGCGCTGCCCCCGGATACGCTGATTTGCTCTGGCCATGACTATTGCACTGGCAACGGCGCCTTCGCCATGTCCGTCGACAAGGACAACCAGGCGCTTCAGGACCGTCTGGCGGCCATCGCCGAGGCACGCGAACCCTGCGCGCCAGCCACCTTGGAAACCGAAGCGGCCACCAACCCGTTCCTTCGGACAGAGGCGCTGTGCGAGGCTTTGGGAATGCACGGTGCGACCGACTCGCAGGTGTTCGCGCGACTTCGCCGGATGAAGGACGAGTTCTGAAAATCGCCCGCTGCGACCGGCCGTCGCGGCCCCGTTCACTTGCCGCTTGAAATGAGGGCTATGCGACATCACATCTGCCTCAACCGTGGGAAAAACGTGGCATCTGACGGAAAAACCACTTGATGCCGGGCGAAATCCACCAAATCTTAAATGCATCGTGACAGTCTGGGCAGGTGGGCAACGTCAGGCCCATACCGCCAGCCGACTGACAGGAGACGACCGTGCCAAGTTTCTCGACCTCTCTGGAACAGGCCATTCACCAGGCGCTCGCGCTGGCGAACGAACATCGACACGAGCTTGCGACGCTGGAACACCTGCTGCTGGCCCTGACCGAGGAACCCGATGCGGTCAAGGTCATGCGCGCCTGCAACGTGGACCTGGAAGAGCTGCGCAAGACCATCAGCGATTTCATCGAAGATGACCTTTCCACCCTCATCACCGACGTCGACGGCTCGGAGGCCGTGCCGACGGCGGCCTTCCAGCGCGTGATCCAGCGTGCCGCGATCCATGTACAAAGCTCGGGCCGGCAAGAGGTCACGGGCGCCAACGTGCTGGTCGCCATCTTTGCCGAACGCGAATCGAACGCTGCGTATTTCCTTCAGGAGATGGACATGACCCGCTATGACGCGGTCAACTTCATCGCGCATGGCGTCGCCAAGAACCCCAGCTTCAACGAACCCCGGAAAGTCGCGGGCTCCGATGAACCCATCGAGCAGAAGCAGGAGACCGCGCAGGAGCAGAAGGACGAGACGGCCCTTGGCAAATACTGCGTCGATTTGAACGCGAAATCCAAAAAGGGCGACGTGGACCCGCTGATCGGCCGCGAGGCCGAGGTCGAGCGCGCGATCCAGGTTCTTTGCCGCCGTCGCAAGAACAACCCGCTTCTGGTGGGCGACCCTGGTGTCGGCAAGACAGCCATCGCCGAGGGGCTGGCGCTAAAGATCACTCGTGGCGAGACGCCGGACGTGCTGGCCGGGGCCACGATCTTCTCGCTGGACATGGGTGCGCTTCTGGCGGGAACCCGGTATCGCGGCGACTTCGAGGAGCGGCTGAAGGCCGTAGTCAAGGAACTCGAGGCGCATCCCGACGCGATCCTGTTCATCGACGAGATCCACACGGTAATCGGCGCGGGCGCGACGTCTGGCGGTGCCATGGATGCCTCGAACCTGCTGAAGCCCGCGCTGGCGGGTGGCAAGCTGCGCTGCATGGGCTCGACCACCTATAAGGAATATCGCCAGCACTTCGAGAAGGACCGCGCCCTGTCGCGGCGGTTCCAGAAGATCGACGTGAATGAGCCCTCTGTGCCCGACACGATTAAGATCCTCATGGGCTTGAAGCCGCATTTCGAGGCACATCACGACCTGCGCTACACGAATGATGCGATCAAGTCGGCGGTCGAACTGGCCAGCCGCTACATCAACGACCGCAAGCTGCCCGACAGCGCCATCGATGTTATCGATGAGGCAGGTGCGGCCCAGCACCTAGTGGCCGAAAGCAAGCGCCGCAAGACCATCAGCCCTAAGGAGATCGAGGCCGTGGTGGCCAAGATTGCCCGCATCCCGCCCAAAAACGTCAGCAAGAACGATGCCGAGGTTCTGCGGGATCTGGACGCGGCGCTGAAGCGGGTGGTTTTCGGCCAGGACAACGCCATCGATGCGCTGTCCAGCGCGATCAAGCTGGCGCGGGCCGGTCTGCGGGAGCCGGAGAAGCCCATCGGCAACTATCTGTTTGCGGGCCCGACCGGCGTCGGCAAGACCGAAGTTGCCAAGCAGCTGGCCGCCAGCCTGGGCGTCGAACTGATCCGCTTCGACATGTCTGAATACATGGAGAAGCACGCCGTCAGCCGCCTGATCGGCGCGCCTCCAGGCTATGTCGGTTTCGATCAGGGCGGTCTGCTGACGGACGGCGTGGACCAGCACCCGCACTGCGTCCTGCTGCTGGATGAGATCGAGAAGGCGCATCCCGACGTCTTCAACATCCTGCTGCAGATCATGGATGCCGGGCGCCTGACCGACCATAACGGCCGGACGGTCGATTTCCGAAACGTGGTGCTGATCATGACCTCGAACGCTGGGGCTGCGGATCAGGCCAAGGCGGCCATCGGCTTTGGCCGCGACCGTCGCGAGGGCGAGGATACCGCCGCGATTGAGCGGACCTTCACGCCAGAGTTCCGTAACCGCCTGGACGCGATCATCAGCTTTGCGCCGCTGTCGCGTGACGTGGTGATCCATGTGGTCGAAAAGTTCGTGCTGCAGCTCGAGGCTCAGCTGATGGACCGGAATGTCCACATTGAACTGACCCCGGAAGCCGCGAACTGGCTGGCTGAGAAGGGTTACGACGACCGCATGGGCGCCCGCCCGCTGGGGCGCGTCATTCAAGAGAGCATCAAGAAGCCTCTGGCCGAGGAGTTGCTCTTCGGTCGCCTGACCAAGGGTGGCGTTGTCGTGGTCAAGATCGAGGATGACAAGCCCGTCTTCGACATCACCGGCCCCGACGCTCCCCGTATCGGCAGGTCCAAGACGCCGCTGCTGACGGCCGAATAGGGCGGTACGGCTTCATCCGCCCGTCCAACCCTGCTACCGACAAAAAAGCTGCGTCTGCCCCACATCGGGGTGGACGCTTTCGCAGGCTCTTCCCGTGCGGGTATTCAGGTCTGATCGAGTGTAACAAGCACAGAGAAGCCGATATGCAAGGCGCTGCTAGACCTCTAGCCGCGGCCGAGGCAGCATCCTTACGCAATCGACAATACACGAAACCAGGTGTTCCGTCGCGGCATCTGCTGGATTGAGTTTAGGATGAATCTGTCTGGCTCGCATGTCCAGATCTTGCAGATGTATCCAAAGGGCGTAAGGGCCAGCCCTGATCCGCCATGGGTTTAAGGACTATGGCTCCCGAGGGTCTTGAGCCGGCGCGCAAAGTTATAGGCGGATATGAAGTCCGCAGGTGGGTGTGGAACTGGTTATGACGGGCGTAATGGAAGCGCTAGACGGTTGCTTGCTTGATCGTGCGGTTCACTAGCTCTACCTGACCATTTGTCCAAGGATCCTTCACTTCTCTCAGCCTGTGCTCGATCTCCTGTTCCCGGCATACGCGGTCAAAGATGTGCTCGAAGGCGCTTGCATCGCAGTTTCGATTTGTGAAGTGGACTCCGTAGCATGTTGGGGAGAACACGCCGGAGAAGGTCATGGCGGTCTGCTGCGCAACTTGAGGGCTACGCACGCGGCCATAGCCTGCTTCAGCGCTTCGTTCCCAACATGCTATGGTCCGGAGTGCTTTGCCATGGCGGTTCGGGACGGGATGGCCGCGGTCGGTGCAAAGGTCTATGTTGACCTGGTGATCGCCTTGGAAGAACAGCTTTTGTCAAAGCTTCAACGCGAAGCCTAGGGGCGAGTTGCTGAACGAGGAAATCTTCTACAGCTCAACCGAAGCGCGGATCGTCATCGAGGAATGGCACAAGTATTGCATACCAGACGCCCGCACTCATCACCGGCTTATCGGCCGCCAGCTCCGGAGGTCGTGCAATGGCCGGCTTCGCCATCCAAAGCCGCTTCGCCGGCCATCCCGACCATAGCTCCCAGTCGTCTCATGGCTAAGACTGACACCGGACCACTTTAGTGGGGCAGGTCACGTCGTCAGGCCGAGCCGGTGACGACAACAGATTTCCTCCGCCATTCTATCGATACGACGCGTCGATCCTATCCTCGATCATTTCGATGAGCCGCGCTTCGGCGGAGTGGAATCTGCGCAGACCCGGTCTCGTGGGGCGGGTTCTTGCATGCGGCAGGCCAAAGCAAGATGCCGCACCCCTCGCCGCCGCTGCCCAGGTCGTGCAGTGTCTTCGACGTCGATGCAACGGGATCCCGCGAGCCGATCGCCTGCTGTCGTAGTCCGCTAGAAGACGCTGACGATGCGTGTCTTGTTGGCGTCAGCCTCGTACGCGACGTTGTCGACAGCCGCACATGCCCTGCATGCGACTGGTCTGAGTAGAACGATACACGTCGTGCAGGTTTTGCTGTGCTGCCGAACGTGCAGAGTGTTCATTTAGCCAAAGTGCTACTTATGCCACCGCATTCCAGTTCGGCTTCGTGACTGATGCCGTTGTCGCGGCATGAGATACCGGCCTCGCAGCGGTAACAACTGTGCTATGCGCAGGCCATTCTGCCCACCACCAGGAAAGCTTCTGCTGGTAGGATACATCGGATCCTATCGTGACGGAGACTCAGCGGGAAAGCTCTCACTCGAAAAAGCCATCAATGTGCTAAGTGGTAAGCCCTGCGCGGATCATCAGGCCCATCATGGGCGAGAGCGCGGCGAGCTCCATACACGGCTCAACGCTATGGCGCATCGCAGCCTATCACCCTCTGCTTTTACCCGTGTATCAACCATCGCCGCTACACCAGCGATAAGCCTGATGAAGTTAGAGATATTGCGTCACCGGCAGGGGACTGTTGCTGTTCTGATGCCTCCGCATGCAGCGCCCGGATGGTCCAGCGGCGGGCGCTGCTTGACCGGCACGCTTCGATCTGGCCGCGCCCCGCCAAACGTGCGACGCGCGACCAGAGGACGGGTTCAGGCGCCCTTGTAGATATCGACCAGCTTCTGCAGCATCTCAAGCGCGTCGGTGCGCGAGCGTTGGAAGCTGTTGCGACCGATGATCGACCCGTTGCCGCCGCCGTCGCGGATCGCGCGGGCGTCGTCGAAAACGGCATCGGCGCCCTTGGCCGCGCCGCCCGAGAAGACGACGATCCGGCGCCCGCCGAAGCTTGCCTCCATGCAGTGTCGGACGCGGGCTGCCTGGGTGGCGATATCAATGCCCTTCTCCTCATAGACCTTCTTGGCCTCGGGGAGCATCAGGTGGTCGGTCGACAGCTTGATCTTGATGATATGGGCGCCGATCAGCGCCGCGATCTGGGCGGCATAGGCGGCGACGTCGATGGCCGTCTCGCCATCCTTCGTGATCGCCTCGCCCCGCGGATAGGACCAGATGACGGTGGCCACGCCCTTCGCGGCGGCCTCCTTGCGCATCTCGACGATCTCCTCGAACATGTCGAGCGCCATGTCCGAGCCCGGATAGATCGTGAAGCCGATCGCCGCGCAACCAAGCCGCAGCGCGTCGTCCACCGATGCGGTGAGAGCCTGATTCTTGCCCGCCGTGTTCGACATCAGGCTGTTGGCGCTGTTGACCTTCAGGATGGTCGGGATCTGACCCGCGAATGTGTCGGCCCCCGCCTCGATCATGCCAAGGGGCGCGGCATAGGCGTTCAGCCCGGCGTCGATCGCCAGCTGGTAGTGATAGTGCGGGTCATAGCCGGCCGGGTTCGGCGCGAATGACCGCGCCGGGCCGTGTTCGAACCCCTGGTCCACGGGCAGGATGATCATCTTGCCGGTGCCGGCCAGCTGGCCCGTCATCAGCATCCGCGCCAGCTGCGCCTTTACGCCCGGCGTCTCGCCTTCGTAGTTGGCCAGGATGCGGCGCACCGTATCGGTCATCTGCATGTGTCTTCTCCTTTGGTGTGGCCGTTGGATAGCATGCGTCGGACCCGCATCAATGCTGGTTACGCTAACAATGTCCGTCACCTGAGAAATGACGCTCCACCGCGTCAATCGCCTTCGACGGAGCCGGTAAAATTCTATGAAAACAGAAGTCGATTACGACAGAAGTTTTCAGCATATCTGGTCTTGTGAACCGTCCAGAGGAGAGGGAAACCATGCGGCTGACGACCAGCCTTGCGCATTACCAGCTGCCCCGGACCGATGTCCTGCCGGTCCGCCCGGCCGTGCCCGGCGGCCAATCACTAACTGAAACCGCACCCCAGATGGCCGCCGACACGCCCGAGCGGGTTCTGCCGCCAATGGCCTACAAGCAGTGGCTGAAGCTGCTGACGGGATACGAGGCAGGCGCGCAGCTTGCCCCGAACGCACCATCGGCCGGGGACGCCGTCCCCGGCCGGACGGAACTCTAGCGCTTCGAACTTTCCAGCGCCGCCACGCCCGGCAGCTCCTTGCCTTCCATCCACTCGAGGAAGGCGCCGCCTGCGGTCGAGATGAAGGTGAAATCACTGGCGACGCCCGCCTTGTTCAGCGCCGCCACGGTGTCGCCGCCGCCGGCGACCGAGATCAGGCCGCCATTGCGCGTCAGCTCCGCCGCAGCCTGCGCCGCCGCATTGGTGGCGCGGTCGAACGGCTCGATCTCGAAGGCACCGAGCGGGCCATTCCAGATCAGCGTCCGGCAGGCGGTCATCGCCTGGCGCAGCGCCTCGACAGTTTCGGGACCCGCGTCCAGGATCATCGCGTCGACCGGGCACTGATCGACCGGCAGCGTCTCGGACGCGGCACCGGCCTTGAATTCGCGCGCCACGACGATGTCGCCCGGCAGGTGAATCCGACAGCCCGTCGCCGCGGCCTTGTCGATGATCGCGCGGGCGGTGTCGGCCATGTCGCGTTCGGCCAGCGACTTGCCGACCTCGATTCCTTGCGCGACCAGGAAGGTGTTGGCCATGCCGCCGCCGATCACCAGGTGATCAACCTTCTCGACCAGGTTCTCCAGCAGCTCCAGCTTGGTCGAAACCTTGGCCCCGCCCACCACGGCCATCACCGGCCGCTGCGGATTGCCCAGGGCTGCGTCCAGCGCCTTCAGCTCGGCCTCCATGAGCCTGCCCGCGCCCGCGTTCAGCAGCCGGGCCAGCCCCTCGGTCGAGGCATGAGCCCGGTGCGCCGCCGAGAAGGCATCGTTGACATAGGCGCCACCCAGGGCGGCCAGCGAGGCCGCGAAGGTGGCGTCGTTGGCCTCTTCGCCTCCGTGGAAGCGGGTATTCTCCAGCAGCGCGACCTGCCCCGGCTCCAGCGCAGCGACGGCGCGCTTGGCGGGGCCGCCGATGCAATCCTCGGCAAACACCACCGGCTGGCCAAGCGCCGCCTCCAGCGCGGGGATGATCTGCTTCAGGCTCATGCTTTCGACGCGCCTGCCCTTGGGACGGTCGAAATGCGCCAGCAGGACAGGGATGCCGCCCTTGGCCTGGATATCCTTGACCGTGGGCACGATCTTGTCGATGCGCGTGGTGTCGGTCACGCGGCCGGCCTCGACGGGCACGTTCACGTCGACGCGGGTCAGCACCACCTTTCCGTCAAGGTCCATGTCGTCGATCGTGTGGAACCTGGTCATCCTTGCTTCCTTCCGGTCTGAGGTTGGCAGGGTTGTCCCGCATGGGGCGGCCGCCGTCAACTGCGCCCGACCTCGCACGATCTTGCCGGTCGGGCGGCGTCACGGTTTCGCGCGTTGCCCTTCGCCGGGCAAGCCCCTAGATCAAGGGGAGAACCTGTCAAAGGAGGGCCTCATGGCCGATATCAAAGACCCCGAGAACACCATCATCATCGAGCTGAAGGACGGCCCCGTCGTCATCGAGCTGCTGAACGATGTCGCCCCCAAGCATGCCGAGCGCATGAAGGAACTGGCCCGCGCCGGCGCCTACGACAACGTCGCCTTTCACCGCGTGATCGACGGCTTCATGGCCCAGACCGGCGACGTGGCCCATGCCAACATGGAAAAAGGCTACAACCCCGGCCGCGCCGGTACGGGCGGTTCGGACAAGCCGGACCTGCCGGCCGAATTCTCGAAGCTGCCGCATGACCGCGGGACGCTTGGCGCGGCGCGTTCGCAGAACCCCAACAGCGCGAACAGCCAGTTCTTCATCAACTTCAGCGACAACCACTTCCTGAACGGCCAGTACACCGTCTATGGCCGCGTCATCGAGGGGATGGAGCATGTCGACAAGATCGCCCGCGGCGAGCCGCCCGCGCAGCCCGACCGTATGATCAGCGTGAAGGTGGCCGCCGATGCATAAGTTTGTCCTGATCCCCGCCGTCCTGGCGCTTGGCACCTCTGCCGCTCTGGCTCAGGGCACCAACCCCGAGGTCGAGGACACCGAAGGCCCGAACATGGTCATCGAGGTCGCTGACGCCGAGGGTAATTCCAAGGGCACGATGGTCCTCGATCTGCGCGAAGACTTGGCCCCGAACCACGTCGCCCGCCTGGTCGAGCTGACGGAACAGGGCGCCTATGACGGCGTGGTGTTCCACCGCGTCATCGACGGCTTCATGGCGCAGACCGGCGACGTCGCGAACGGCCAGCAGGGTGGCGACACCTCGATGGCCGGCATGGGCGGGTCGGATCTGCCCGACCTCGAGGCCGAGTTCAGTGACGCGACCTTCGACCGCGGCACCGTCGGCATGGCCCGCGCTGCCGATCCGAACAGCGCCAACAGCCAGTTCTTCATCGACCTGGCCCCGGCGCAGTTCCTGGACGGCCAGTACACTGTCGTCGGCCAGTTGATCGAGGGATGGGAGGTTCTGGACAGCATCAAGAAGGGCGACGCCGCCGCCAATGGCGCGGTCGAGGAACCGGACTACATGCTGGACGTCACCATCCAGAACGCCGAGGACGAAGGCGCCTGAAGCTCCGCAACCGAACCTGAAGAAGGGGGCCACGCCCCCTTCATGGATGGCCCATCCCTGCCGGCGGTCTTTGTGCAGGATGTCGGTGTTCGATGGAGGAAGGAGCGGATCATGAGCCTTGTGATCGTTGGCATCGACCTGGGCAAGGACAGCTGCAGCATCGCCGGTCTTGACGGCATGGGGATTGTGACAGTGTGACGGCGAATGCGTCGTGACGGCGTCATCGCCTTCGCGGCGAAGCTGCCGGCCTGCATCATGGCTATGGAGGCGTGTTGCGGCGCTCATCACATGGGACGGACGCTGGCAGCACTGGGGCATGAGGTCCG
>NZ_JAOTBE010000099.1 GCF_026162645.1 Paracoccus rhizosphaerae | reverse complement strand
CACATCTGACGGCGGCGTGTCGTAGGGCCAATGGCACTCGACGGCGGCGAATCCCGCGCGCGCGGCAGCTGCGATGGCGTCCGGCAACGGCAGTTCCGCCCAGAGAAAACCCAGATTTGCTTTGGGCAGCGGTCGTAACGGGTCGCGACGCGCCTCCAGTCCCTTATCCTGCCGAACATGATCTCGATGCGGTTGCGCCGCTTGTAGCGTCGCTTCTCATACTTGACCGGCTTCTTGCGTATCTGTCGGCCTGGGATGCAGGCGCTTATCCCTTTTCCTGCAACGCTTCTCTGAACTAGTCAGTGTCATAGCCACGATCGCCGAGCAGTGTGCGGACGATCGCGCTGGTTCTGGCGGTCGCCGCCCAGGACCAAGAGGCCGGAGGTCGACAACCTCACCCGGCTTCGCATGTTTGAAAGCCACTCTCCTTCTCCTTACCAAATTCCGCAACGCGGGTGCGGGACAACATCAGAAACAGATGCCTGTGGCTTCCGGAGTCTATACGCACTCGGTAGATGCACGCCGAAGCTGGCCCTGCCTTGGTGCAATCATGCGGGTCGGACAAACATCCTTTCGCTGACGCCGGACTGGCGCTCGTCCGGCCGGATCGCCCGATAAGCGTGCCAGGTGGCGTGCCCCAGGATTGGAAACACCAGGATAAATCCGACGAAAGCCGTCGCCACCGACATCAGGCACAAGAACAGCACGATGGCGCCCCAGGCGATCATCACGAGCAGGTTGTTCCAGACCATCGCCATGCTGATCCCGAGGGCCGACATCGCGTCTGTCCGTTCTTCCAGCAGCATCGGCACGGCAAACACGCTGATCGCGAATGAGAATGCTGCAAAGAGTGCGCCAACTGCGCTGCCGACCAGCAACAATGACCATCCCGTCGGTGTCAGAAACAGCGTTGACGCGACCTCGTCGAAGCCCGGAAAAGGCAGGACCCCGAAGAACAGAGCCCAGATCAGAACCGCAGCGCGCATCCACAACAGGAAAAGGCCGACAAGCAGCACGCCCATGAAGAGCGCCGAGTAACTTGACGCAGGCTTGACCAGAACCATGTCGCGAATGCCCGCCCGCCGCCCCTCCTCGAGCCGCCGGCTTTTTTCGTAAAGGCCGTTGGCGATCAGGGGGCCGATTACGAGAAAGCCGGCCAGCGCCGGAAACAGGACGTAATCCAGCTCGAACCTGAACAGCAGCCAGACAACCAGTGCCGACGCCAAGAAGACACCGATCCCGTAGAGCAGGCTTGGCACCGGGTTGGTCCACAGGTCCGACCAGCCCGCCCGCAGCCATGTAAAGGCGGTGCGCCAAGGAAGATCCCGGCTGCGCGGCTTTGCACGCGGCAGCGGAGGAACCACTTTGGGGATCATGCCATGGGCATGGGGATTGTCGGGAGGCGGCGGACCTTTGCGATCATTCAGCATGACGGCTTCGCCGCGCGCAGGGTCGCGGCGCCTTCCTGTTGGGGTTTCAGGACGCATTCGGACTGGGAGCTGAAGGCGACGATGACCAGATGAGCATTTGCGCCAATGAATACTGCCGCGATCAGCAATGAGACGGCCAAGGCCAAGATGCGCGGCCCGCTCCAGTAGGAGCGGGTGAGGAACAGCGTCATCGGTCGGCCTCCTGTCTCCGTTCATGAAGGTAGACCGCCAAGATCTTGCGCTCGGTCAGCGACAGGCGGTCTTCCCAAGCGGGCATCCAGCCCTTGCGGCCGTTATGGATGGTGGTGAACAGGGACTCGTCGTCACCGCCATAGATCCAGAAGGCATCCGTCAGGTTCGGTGCGCCAAGATCCCGGTTTCCTGCGCCATCCTCTCCATGACAACTGGCACAGTTTGCAGCAAATATCTCCGCGCCTTCGACAAGCCGCTCAGAAGCAGGCTGGGGATTTGAAAGGCTCTGGACATAGTCCGCAACGACCCGGACCTGATCGCGCGTCAGGATGCCGTCCCGGCCGAAGGCAAGCATCTGGGCAAACCGCGTCTCGGAATGCTGCGAGTTGATGCCAACACGAAGGGTTTCCATGATCGTGTCGGTGTCGCCCCCCCAGAGCCAGGCTGCGTCCGTCAGACTGGGAAAGCCCGGGCCGCCAGCGGCATCCAGACCATGGCAGCCCGCGCAGTTGTCGCCGAACAGCTGATGGCCGGTTTCGTTGACGCGCAGAGCCAGCGCGGGATCGGCCATGATCCCCTCCGCCGGCAGCGCCTCGATCTGTTCGCTCCAGTCGGCGCGGGCAAGGTTTGCCTCTATGACAGCTTCCTCCACCTCTTCGCGCTGATCAATCTTGAGGAGGCCTTTGGTGTATGTCGTGACCAGAGGCCAGGTGGGCATGAGGACCCAGACGATCAGCGCCCAAAGGTGAGTGACAAAGACGAAGAACCAGACAGCCCGCGGCACCCGGGTGTTGAGTTCGGTGATCCCGTCCCACTCATGGCCGGTCGTCTGGTGACCCGTCAGGGGATCGCGCTCCTTTACCGACATGGTCCATCCTCATCGTCCAGAATGCTCTTGGCCGCGGTGTCGAAGCGCTTCCCGAGCGAGGGCCAGAAGGCATAGACGGTGATGCCTATCGAGAGCGCGATGAGGTAGAACAACCCGAATGATTTTGCCCAGAGGACGAGGGTACTGTGGGTGATGTCCATGAACTTACTCCTCTACCTCTGGCTGAATGGCGTCCGGCAGATCCGTCAGGTTTCCAAGGACTTGTAGATAGGCCACGAGCGCATCCATCTCGGTCACCCGATCGGTGCGGCCGTCGAACGTCCGAACCGCGGTTTCGTCGCCATAGCGCTCGAAGACGCCACCTGCCTCGGCACTGTCTGGACGGGCCTGCGCCAGAGCGTCCACGCCGGCGTTCGCGATCATCTCGTCGCTGTAGGGCACGCCTACAGCGCGCAGCGCCGCAAGGCGGTCCGGCAGATCGGCTGTGATGAGAGGCGCATCCTGAAGAAAGGCGTACTGCGGCATGACTGATTGCGGCACCAGGGCGCGCGGGTTCATCAGGTGCCGCACCTGCCAGTCGTCGGAATACTTGTTGCCGACCCGCGCCAGATCCGGGCCTGTCCGCTTTGAGCCCCAGAGCATCGGGTGGTCATACTTGCTCTCCACTGCCAGCGAATAGGGCCCGTAGCGCTCGACTTCGTCGCGCAGGGTACGGATCATCTGGCTATGGCAGGCGTAGCAGCCTTCTCTGATGTAGATGTCACGCCCCGCCTGTTCGAGCGGTGTGTAGACGCGCATGTCCGGAGCGTCTTCCACAGTGTCGGCGATGGTGAACAGGGGGGCGATCTCGACAAATCCTCCGACGCCGGCCGCGAGAATGATCCCGACCGTCAGGGCCATCGAATGTCGTTCCGCCCGGTAATGCGTGCGCGCGTGAAACTCGAAAAAACGCGCGAAGGGTTTCAGAAGTCTTCTCAGCATGATCCTACTCCGCCGCCGGCACGGCCGGCTCCGTGGCTTCGGATGACGTTGGATAGTCGCGTTCCGGCGCATGGCGGGGCATGTGCCGGACAGTCATGAGGACGTTCCACAACCCCACGCAGGCGCCCGCCAGAAACAGCAGACCGCCGAGGGCGCGCGCGACGTAGTAGGGATGCATGGCGATCATGCTTTCAAGGAACGAGTACTTCAGCGTGCCTGTTTCGCCATAGGTGCGCCACATCAGCCCCTGGATGATGCCGCTGTTCCACATCGCAAAGACGTAGATGACCGTCCCGGACAGGGCGAGCCAGAAGTGCAGCTCCACCGCTTTCCACGAATACATGGCCTCTCGACGCCAGAGCACCGGCGTCAGCGCATAGATCGATCCAAAGGAGATCAGCGCCACCCAGCCCATGGCTCCCGCATGAACATGGCCTACAGTCCAGTCCGTGTAATGCGACAGCCCGTTCACCGGCCGGATCGCCATGAAGGACCCTTCGAAGGTCGAGAGCCCGTAGAACACGGCCGCCACCATCATGAAGCGCAGCGTGGCGTCGTCGCGCACCTTGTGCCAGGCGCCGTTCAGCGTCATCAGCGCATTGCCGGCCGAGGCCCAGGAGGGCACCAGCAACATGACCGAGAAGGTCATCCCGAGGGTCTGAACCCAGTGGGGCAGCGCCGTGTAGTGCAGATGGTGCGAGCCGGCCCAGATATAGAAGAAGACGATCCCCCAGAAGGACAGGATCGACAGGCGGTAGGAATAGATCGGCCGTCCTGCGCGCTTGGGCAGGAAGTAATACAGCATACCCAGGAAGCCCGAGGTCAGGAAAAAGGCGACCGCGTTGTGTCCATACCACCACTGCGTCATGGCATCCTGAACGCCGGCAAAGGCCGAATAGCTCTTGGCCCCAGTGAGGCTGGCCGGGATCGCCAGGTTATTGACGATGTGCAGCACGGCGACGACTAGGATGAAGGCGAGGTAGTACCAGTTGGCAACGTAGATGTGAGGCTCGTTCCGGCGGGCCAGCGTTCGCATGTAGAGGATGAAGTAGGCCACCCATACCACTACGAGCCAGAGATCGGCATACCATTCGGGCTCGGCATATTCCTTCGACTGGGTGATCCCCATCAGGTAGCCGCTGGCGGCGATCACGCAAAAGAGGTTGAAGCCGATCAGGACGAACCATGGCAGGACCTGGTTCGGCATCCGGGCGCGCGAGGTGCGCTGCATGATGTGGAACGACGTTGCGATCAGGGCATTGCCGCCAAATCCGAAGATCACGCCGGAGGTATGAACCGGCCGCACCCGCCCGAAGCTGGACCAGGCGGCATCGAAGCGCAGGTTGGGCCAGGCCAGCATTGACGCCACCCACAGGCCGACGCCCATCCCGATAACGGCCCAGATGAGGGCGATGATGATGCCGACCCTTGTGGGATCATCGTAATATGAGGCGGAACGGTCTTCGACTGGATCGGGTGCATCAAACGACTTCAACAGGACGACGCCGACGACGGCGGTGAACAGGATCACGACCCATCCCTGCATGCCGATCGGGTCGCCGTGCCCGACGGCAGCCATGACCAGACCTCCCAGCAGAACCGTCATTGTAATCATGAAGGCACGGGATCGCTCGGTCGCGGTGAGGCTGGACATCATGGCGTGGGTTCCTTCGGCGATTTGTAGGTTCGGGAGGGCAAAGGTCTGTCATCCTCATCGTAAAGAATGCGCTCGGCATCGCCTTCCAGATCCTCGTACTGGCCGTTGCGGAGGCTCCAGAAGAACGAGGCCAGTCCGACCAGCCCCATGACCAGGGTCACAGGGATCAGAAGCGAGAGAATGCTCATGTGGCGGCCTTTTTCAAACGCCGGCGCCGGGTGCCATGCCGGAGTTTTTCCGGAGAGGCGCTGAGGCGCAACGAGTTGCCGATGACGAGGATGGAGGAGGCCGACATCGCCAGGGCGGCAATCAGCGGCGTCACCAGGCCTGCAACGGCAAGCGGGATGGCGATGCAGTTGTAGCAGATCGCCAGAGTGAAATTTTGCCTCACCACCGCCGCGGTGCGACACGCCACCCGATGCGTGGCGGCAACTGCATCAAGGCCTTTGCGCAGGAATACGAAGTCGGCAGCCGTGCGGCCGGCATCGGAGGCGCTCGACGGCGCCATCGAGACATGCGCCGCGGCCAGTGCGCCGGCGTCGTTCAGGCCGTCACCGACCATCAAGGGACGACGCCCCTCGTGTCGCATATTCTCCAGGTAGGACACCTTGTCCGCTGGCTTCATGCCGGCGCAGATGTCGGTGAGGACAAGGTCATGCGAGAGGTGCATTACCCGCTCGCGGCTGTCACCAGACAGGATCACCAGGTCCAGCCCGCCTCTCGAGAACGCATCAAAGGTATCATGAACGCCATCGCGCAAGGTTTCCGTCACCTCGAAGCCGATAGGAGCGCCTCCTGCGAAGGCGAAGGCCGGATCGGTCGGCGAAGACGCTGGCTCGCCCGCAATCTCGGCCACCCAGTCACCTCGTCCCAACCGCGCCCGGCGGCCGTCGATGCGCCCTTCGATGCCATAACCGGGAACCTCCTGAACCTGCTCCACCACCGCTGCGGGCTCCGCAACCAAGTCAGCTGCAATCGCCTTGGCGGCCGGATGTGATGAGCGAATGGCAAGGCCTCGCGCGGCGGAAAGATCGGCCACATCGGCAATCACAGGCTCCAGGCGCGGCCGACCGGTTGTCAGGGTGCCGGTTTTATCGAAAACCGCAGCATCAATGTTGGCAAGGCGCTCGATCCCTGCCCCGTCCTTCATGAGGACGCCCATCCGCATCAGGCGGCCTGCCGCAACAACATGCGCTACCGGCACTGCAAGACCCAGGGCACAGGGGCAGGTAATGATCAGCACGCTGATCGCCACAAACAGTGCCTGCTGCCAGTCGCCGTCGGTAGTCCAAAGCCAGCTGAGGAACGTCAGCAGCGCCATGAGGTGGACGACGGGCGCGTAAAGCCGCGCCGCGCGGTTGGCGATCCGCTCATAGGTCCCGCGGTTCCTCTCGGCCTCGGATTGCATGCGGATCATCTGGGCAAGGAAGGACTCCGCCGCTGGCCGCAACGCCACTGCTTCGACACTCCCTGTAAGGTTCAGGGTGCCGGCCTCGATCATGTCTCCGGGGCTGGCAAGGACGGGCAACGGTTCGCCGGTGATCAAGGAGCGGTCGAGGTCGGTGCTTCCCTCGCTCACCTGCGCGTCCACGGGGACATACTCGCCCGCAGACACGACCAGCCGGTCCCCCGGCTTCACCTCTTCAAGCTCGACATAGGCCAGCGCCCCATCCGGCCGCCGAACCATCGCTCCGCTCGGAGCCAGCCGCGCCAGTCCGTTGATGGCACTGCTTGCGCGTTCGCGCATCATCTGATCGAGGTAACGGCCGCCCAGAAGAAAAAACAGCAGGGTCACGGCCGCGTCGAAAAACAACTGTTCGCCGCCCTGCAGAAGCTCCGCGAGGCTGAGTACCGTGGCCAGCAAGACGGCAAGGGTAATGGGGACATCCATGTTCACGCGGCGGACGCGAAGTGCAGACCAAGCCGAGGAAAAGAACGGTTGCCCCGCATAAAGAACGACCGGAACCGCAATCATGGCCGACAGCAGATGAAACGCGTCGCGTGTTGTTCCGAGGGCACCCGACCAGACAGCGACCGACAGCAGCATGATGTTCATCGCGCCAAAGCCCGCCACCGCCGTTGCCCGCAGCAGGCCATTTCCGGTCGGATCCGGCGTCGCCGTTGCGTCATCAGCCGCGCTGGCCGCAAATCCCAACCGATCCAGCGCAGCGATGAACAAAGCCGGGTCGGCTCGTGATCCCGACGGGGTGATCTGCACGCGCTTGAGGGAGAGGTTCACCCGCGCCGAGGCAACGTCGTCTCTGGCGTTGAGCGCCCTCTCGATCTTGGAGACGCAGCCGCCGCACCTGATATCCGGCACCGAGAGCAGACAGATAGCACCGCCGTCGCGCGCCGTGCGAAGGCTGCGGCGTGCGGCTCCCTGCTGCAGTGGGCTCATCAACTGCTCGGCGGCATCCCCATCGACAAGCGTCATGATGTCATCCCGCATTGTTGTCCGTCGCAGATGCGGCTTTCGACGCTTCCAGCCGCACACGTGTTCGTGACAGAATGGTTCCGTCTGGACCACAGGTCAACCGCACTCGCCAAAAAGGCGACTGGACGGTCAGTCGGAACTTGCCGTCATCCTCTCCCTCGCCCCGCTCCACCGTGCTCCTGATCCTGCCGGACCGCATGAGGTTCTGGAAGTCGGGCACGTCCAGTTCCAGCAGGGGCGCGATCTCCGTCGCGTCCACGACCGGCTGCCCGTCTCGGAACTCGATCTTCATGGCCGCGCCCTGACGTTCCATCCCCTTCCCCCCTTCACGCGGCCAGTTGTTCGTCGGCGGGGCCGAAGAACTCGAAGTG
>NZ_JAOTBE010000098.1 GCF_026162645.1 Paracoccus rhizosphaerae | reverse complement strand
CGGGCGAGTGTTCAAGCGTGGCGACGGCTTTACCAGGAAGTGCCTGTTCGAAGCCGCGAAGGTGACCGAATGCGTCCAGCCGGGACGCACGGCGAGTAGAGATCGCTCCCTGGACTGCGGCAACGACCGCCCCCCTTCAATCAGCCCAACCTGAACGCAAACATGCGGCCCCAAGCGGCGACCGCGGAGAGAACCTCAGAGCCCGGCACGCAGGATGAACTGCAGAAGATAAACTCTTGACGACGGCGATGAGGGAACTCCGTGGGAGTCCATGATCATCAAGGTCTTCTCTTCACCATGGTCGGCAGCGCGTACGGCCATCGTCCGAGCGAAATACCTTTCCCTCTCCAACACCTCCGACAGCAGGAAAGCGTCTTGTGGGGCCGATAGGCGGTGGGCACATCAAGCCATCGGAAGCCATCGCCGGCTATCAGCATAGTTCCGCTGAGAACGCGCCTGTCATCAACGCGCGGGTTGTCATGGGACTTCGGGAACAAGAGCGTAATGCGTGTCATCTGCGCGTCGATCAGCCAGAAAAGGTCGCTCATGCCGACGCTCCGTTTCCGGGGCGTGAATCACGCTACGCAGTCTGACCCCAGCTATGACGGCACGGACGTGTCCGACGCCCAAAGGCTGAAGGCGCCGCAGGACGAGAACAGCAGGCTTGGACGATCTCTGGCAATTGCCACGACAGCATGGTGCTGAAGGATCTTCCCGCACCGACGCCTTGGGACATGGGACGAGGTAAGGCTGTCGGCCCCGAAGCGGCAGTCGGTGGTGAGGACGCCCCATGCAACCTGCCGCGCAGGTCCTTGTGAGCTTTTTCGTCAAGCTGCGGATCGGCATTCGAATGACGGATGACCTTACGAGATCGCAGAGCGGCACCCGTCGATGCCCGTCCCCCGACATGCGTCTCGGCGATTACAGTGCTGGTCGGCGAAGCAGCATCAGAGCGGCGAGGAAGATCGGGGATCGACGTAGAAGACATGGTCGTCGATCCGACGAACGCGGTCCATCGCCGGTGCCCATCCTGGCGACACGGAGGTGGTGTGGTAATGGTCGGCGCCCTCCAGTTCCGGCAACGGCCCTTCAAGCAGCGCCCGTGCGGCGAACCGCACCGCCGTTCCCCACGCCCTCATGTCGTCGATAGGTGGATAGTCATAGCGCGATGTCAGGAAGGCGAACTGCGTCGGGACGACGTTGTCGCAGGCCGTGTCACCCCAGCGGTGTGGGACCGCGGCACGTTGGAGGATCACCGAAGCGACTGCGCGTTGTCCGAACTCGTCCTGGTCACGCGCCTCGTGGTAAATCGCCACGGCGATGCAGGACAGTTCGCTGGCGTTGCGCAGCGAGGTCGGCGGCAATGGGACGGGGGCACCGCGCAGTATCTGCTCTGGCGTGGCGGGACGGGGAAACGGGCGGAGGGTGTGGACCTTCGTGGGGCGCGGCGCAGGGGCACGAGCGACCCTGAGCGCCAAAAGAGACGGCCTTGCCGCAGGTCGCAGGGGTTTCAGTGCAGCGGTCGGCAGCGTGGCGGCGCCCCGCTCCGGCAGGTGATGTGTCCGGCGCTCCTCGAGGGAGGCCGGTGGATTGCGGTCGTGCCCCCCGTCGAAGCGAGCGAAAATCAGCGCGCCTGATGAGCAGGCCACGACGAGAGCGACGACCGTTGCGAAAATCGCTCGGCTCATCGGGCTTCTCCTTCGATGAGCCTTAGAAACGGCGGAAAGCTGAAACTGTTCCAGCCGGGCGCCGCATCCGTCAGCCGATCCGGACCCAGGCGGCGGCCTTCCGGGCTTTGGATCACAGCAGGTGGACGCGGACTGCTTTACATGCGGTGTTCCTGCCCTGTGCGCCAGTCGGAGGCGCGACAACGGGGTTCCCCGGCCACTTGTGCGCTTCTATATCTTCTGGGCAGGTTTCTCGGCAGATGCACGTGGCAGGTTCATGCAGCGACTGGGAAGGCCAGCCAATGGCCGGACCTTGAGGCGCTGTGAGGCGTTGGTTCCGATTTGCGCCAGATGGAGAGGACATGATGGAAGATTACCCGCAAGCAGACGATCCGTCGGCGCTGGACCGCTTCGTGGCCGCGCAGGAGGAGACATATGATCAGGCTTTGGCCGAATTGCGCCGGGGCCGGAAGCAGGGCCACTGGATGTGGTTCATCTTCCCTCAGTTGCGGGGCCTCGGCCAGTCGCGGATGTCGTGGTTCTACGGCATCGCGGACGCGGCCGAGGCGGGGCGCTACCTGTCGCACCCGATCCTGGGTCCGCGCCTGATCACCTGCGGCGACGCTGTGCTGAAGCATGGCCATCTGTCCGCCGAAACCATTTTCGGTCCGATCGACGCCGTCAAGCTGCGGTCGTCGGCCACGCTCTTTTCGGCGACACCCGGAGCGCCGGACGTCTTCCACCACCTTCTGGAGACCTTCTTCGACAGGAAGCCGTGCCCGCGAACCCTGGGAAGAGCTGGTGCGGAAGACTCAGCCAAATAGGAGGGAACTTGCGCCGCAGCGCTCGTCTGGAACTTCGGCAACATATCTGATTTTCGCAAGAAGCGCGGTCAAACATGAAGCGCTTCTCTGTTGGACCCGCCTATCGGAACTTGCCCTATGTGACTGCCGAGGCGTTTCCCTTCGTCCTGCCAACCGGACCTGCCCTTCGCCCTGCCCTGACGGAAACAAGAGCCCTCACGCTCTGGTCCAAACGCCGCGCCGGCGGGGTTCCCCCGATCCACGTGCACTGATACCGAAACGGCGCATGCGTAGTTCCGCTACATTTGGGGTATTGGATGAACGTGTCATCTCCCGCACGCCTGATGCTCGGGGTGACTGACGGTCACCGCCCGCGGTGTCTGGGGCGGCTACAGGCAAGCATTCCGGATCGGGGACAGCAGAGGAGCGATGACGATGAAGCCAGACCGGACCCTCGAGCGGTTCCAACGTTCTCTCATCCGGCACTTTGCCACCAAGACCCTTGGGATGAGCCAAGGTTCCCAATCGCCCGGAGCAGGCACCGACCAGCCTTGTCAGTGGCCGCATTCCTCGCGTGCTGCAGCAGCACCCTGTCGCAGGCAAGCGCCAACGTGGCTCCCACGCGCCGGACAGTTCGGCCATGACTGGGTGCGCCTGTCCTGACCTGTCGCGGCCTGTTGCATCGTTCTGATACAGGCAGCAAAGCGTCGTCCCCTCTTCCAGCGGCATCATCGGCGTGTATGAAGCTGCAGGGACCACGGTCGCTGCCGAGTTGGCCGCCTGATGGAGGACATGATGACCGCCACGATGCTTCGGTTCCTGGACTGGTTCGACCGTCGGACGTCGGGCATGGGGCTTGTGATCGGGGCGTTGTTCGTTGCGGGCTCTCTGACGCCGTCACTGATCCCGCGCAGCCCTGCGGTCCAAGGCATCCTCGCCGGGTTCTGCTTCGCGGCGGGCTATGGCGTGACGGTGCTGGTCGAGGCGCTCTGGCGTTATCTGCATCTTCCACAGCTGACGACACGGCAGGCGCGGGTGGTGGTTCCCGCGCTTGGTGCGGTCGCGCTGGGCGTCGTGACGGTGTTCCTGGTCAGGTCCGCGGATTGGCAGAACGACATCCGCGTGGCGATGTCGCTGCCGCCGATCGACGGGGTCGCGCCCCTGGTCATCGCAGCTTGGGGCACGGCTGTGGCGGCCGTCCTGCTGGTGACCTTCAAGCTTCTGGCGGCATCGGGGCGTTATGCCAGCCGCCGCATCGCGCAGGTGCTGCCAGAGCGTCAGGCGCGGGTGCTGGGGATCGCGCTGACCGCCTTGCTGGCTTACCAGCTCGCCAGCGGGGTGCTGGTCCGCGGCGTCGTGCGCAGTGCCGACATGTCCGCGCAGGCGCTGGACGACCTTGTCCCTGCCGATCAGGTCGCGCCCCGGCAATCGTGGCAGACCGGAAGCCCTGCCTCGCTCGTTGCGTGGCAGGACCTGGGACGCGAGGGGCGGGCCTTTGTCAGCCGGACGCCCACGCCTCGGGCGATTTCGGACGTGACGGGGCAGCCAGCGCGCCAGCCGTTGCGGGTCTATGTCGGGCTGAACGCCGCCGAAACCCTGGCCGAACGCGCCGATCTTGCCGTCCGAGAGCTGGAGCGGGCCGGCGGCTTCGATCGATCGACGCTGATCGTCGCCATGCCGACCGGCACCGGCTGGATGGACCCTGCGGCAATGGAGCCGCTGGAGCATCTGCATCATGGTGACGTGGCAACGGTGGCGCTGCAGTATTCCTACCTGCAAAGCTGGATCTCGCTTCTGGTGCAGCCCGAACAGGCGGCCGAGGCCGGGCGGGCCCTCTTCGCCGCCGTGCACCGCCGCTGGCAGCAGCTGCCCGAGGCCACGCGTCCCAGGCTTTACCTCTATGGCCTCAGCCTCGGCGCGCACAGTTCGCAACAGTCGCTGCTTCTGCACGAGATGCTGGACCGGCCCATCGACGGGGCGCTCTGGGTCGGGTCGCCCTTCGTCAGCCCGCTGTGGCAGGCCCTGACGGCCGAACGCGATCCCGGCTCGCCTGCCTGGCTGCCGCGCCTGACGACGGGCGAGGTCGTCCGCTTCACCGACGGCCGGCAAGGGTTGCAGGAAGATGCCCCATGGGGCGGTGTCCGCATCGTCTTCTTGCAATATGCCAGCGACCCGATCGTCTTCTTCCGACCCGACATCGCCATCCGGCAACCCGACTGGATGCATCCGCCGCGCGGCCCCGAGGTGTCGGACGACCTGCGGTGGTATCCGATCATCACCGAGCTGCAGCTGGTCTTCGACATGGCGATCGCGCTTGATGTGCCGATGGGGCATGGCCACCGCTATGCCTATGTCGATCATATCGGCCCGTGGCTTGCAGTGACCGAACCGCCCGGCTGGACCCCGGACCGGCTGGAGCGCCTTCGCGCGCATTTCCGCCGGAAGCAGGCGGCCTTGGGCGAGTGAGGCAGCGTGCGGCATCAGGCGGGCCTGAGGGGATGGCCCTGCCCCATCCAGTCGCTCAGTAGCCCTTCCAAAGGCCGGGAGTCGCAAGTTCCAGAAGATGGCCGTCGGGATCCCGGAAATAGACGGACCGCCCACCGCGGGGCCATTCGCTGGTACTCTCGATCATGACGCCGTGAGCGTCAAGATGTGCCTGCCACTCTGCCAGCTGTCCGCGCTCGATCGAGAAGGCCAGATGAAGCGGCCCTGCGCCGTCATGGGGCGGGATCATACCACCGGGCGTCTTCACGGGTTCAAGCGTCCCGCCCCGGACGAACAGCAGAAGAACCCCGCGCCCGGCCACGTCATAGGCGCGCATGCGGGCGTCCTGGTGGATCGCGGGCAGGCCCATGACGGTTTCGTAGAATGCCGCGGCACGATCAAGATCGTCGACGTAAAGGGCGGTCTCGAGAATGGCGGACAGTGCTGGCATGGCCCGATGCTATGGTCGGCCGCGGCGCCGGTCAATCGCCTGGCGGAAGCAGATGCCGTGCAGAGGCCGGGCGAACGTGACGAATGGCGGGTGTCGCTCAGCCGGCACCAGGATGGGCCCTAATGCCCAGTCACATGTCACTGCGCCTGCCGCGGGCGCAGATGCAGGATCATGGACACGACTGCAGCCCCGGCACGGCCGACAACGCAGCCGACACCGATACCGGCAAGGTCCGCGATCCAGTCTGCGGCGCTCCTGTCGCGTCCGACGAAAGGCTGGATGATCTCGATGATGCCGCCGAAGGCCGCGTAGATCGGAACGACGACGATCAGCCAGCGCGGCCGAAGGACCGCCGTGGGAAGGACAAGCGCCGCAAAGCCGAGTGCATGGTAGACCTTGTCCGAGTTCGAGATCGAACCAAGCTGCGGCGACGGCATCGGCGTCAGGGTCAAGATGGATATCGCGATGACCAGCAGCACCGACAATCCGATGGTCAGTTTCGATCGTGCCTGCATATGCCCTTTATATCCCATGCCATTCGCGTTCAAGTGCCCATCTCTTACACCACCTGCGGCAGAACATAACCGGCTGCAACCATAGCTGAGGCAAAGGTGATGCGCGCGGCATCCCCCGGTTGCGCCCAAGGGCCAACCGATCTGTGGCGCCGAAACCTGTGCGAAAAGACAAGTTCTGTCCGGCCGCATGTCCGGCATAAATAAACTTGTACATTATTTACAAGTTGGATGAGTATTCCATGAGCCAGAACCTGCAGCAAGCCGACCTCCGCCCGTTCGTTTCGGCGAAGGATCTGACAATGATCATCTCTGCCATCGGCGCCTATTCGCACAATCCCGAATACAGGGATCTTCACGAGAGGCTGCAGCATCAGGCAATCACCTGGGGTGTGATCAGAAGCTCCTGATCCAGAACGGCATCGCAGCCAGAACGACCGCGCCCGATCCGGGCCAGTCGGGCTGCCACGGCAACGAAGCAAAATCGGAAGCCAGGGCCGTTCCCTCTGCATCTCTCAGCCATGCTGCGTGGCAACCACCGCCACGGCTGAAGCTGCGTCCTGCAGTTCGGGCAGTGCCGGGCGGCCTTGCCCGCCCAACGATCCGCGTCGGAAGACGCCTAGGTAACGTAAAGGTTTGTCATGTTTCTGAAGAAGTCCCGGAACCCTCGCATCGTCACGCTGGACGACGGCCGCATCCTGAGTGTCGCCGATCTTCCCGATGCGGATACCCGCTGGGTCGCCAGCCGCAAGCAGACGGTGGTGCTGGCGGTCACCCACGGGCTGATAGCCCGCGAAGAGGCCCTGGAACGCTATGGCCTGTCCGACGAGGAATTCGACGGCTGGTGTCGCGCCATCGCGGCCCACGGAAAGGCCGCACTTAGGGTCACCGCGCTGCGCAGGTACAGCTGATCCCGGCCGCGTGTCATCCGACGCGGGGCTGCCTGACTGTCCGCCCTCACCCGCCCAGGCTGACGAAGATCATGGCCATGCCCAGCACCGGCCCCAAGGCTGTCTGCACCGGTCCTCGCAACCCGATCAGCGCATAGGAGATGATCACGCAGCCTCCACCGACCAGGGCTGCGGACAGCAGCGCCGAGCCCGGCGCCTCGGCCAGCCGGATCAGGCCCGGGCGCGATCATGCCGAGCAGGATGAGGTAGAGCCTGACACCAGGCGCCATCGCCGTCATGGCGACCCGCAGCAATTCTTCTGCGCCATGCCGGCCGCAACGAAGACCGCGCCGCAGACGGGTGGCGTGATGGTCGACAGCAGCGCGATCCAGAAGACGAAGAGATGCGCCTGCAGCGGCTGAAGGCCTAGCCGTTCATTCCCGGCATCTGGTGGATCGGGTTCAGGATGAATCTGTCCGGCTCTGATGTCCAGATCTGGCAGGTGTACTCGTAAGGTATGGGCCCGTTGAGGGCCTCAAGACGACGCGCGAAGTTGTAAGCTGCCATGAAGTCCGTGAGGTGCGTCCGTAGCTGATCAAGGCTATCGTAGTGGAAGCGTTTGACGGTTGCGTCCCTGATCGTGCGGTTCATCCGTTCAATCCGTCCGTTTGTCGGGAAAACAGCCCACCCGACTGTTTCCTGATCCTCCAAGCTCTGGGGGTGGCTGGGTTTGGTCAGCCGGTGCTCAATCCCGCTCGACCATTGTCCTCGGACCGATGGCGGACAAGGTCCCGCCCTCACAGATCATGTCAAAGCGCATCGGCCGTGGATGCGCGGTGTTCCGGTTGCGGGGCTGCTCGGCGAACTGAATGCTCCTCGCCATCGGACTTGAACCGATGGCGCCCGCTGGCTCGTCCGGTTGGGATGGTGTGGACCCGACATGATGAGCCGCATGCCGGCGAATGCTTTGGGCATGTGTCGCAGGAACTCCCGAGCCGTCTTTCTGTTCGCCTTCTCGACAAGCTGGGTCACCGCAAACTTGCTCGTGCGGTCGATGCCGACGAACAGAAAAAGCCTGCCTTCGGCAGTCTGCACTTCGGCGATATCGATGTGGAAAAAGCCGATAGAGCAGCGTTCGAACCTCGACGTTAGCGTCCGAGGAGCTGGTGTAATTTCGTCGCCGCTGGCGGTGTGATCCCGGGTGGCCATCGAGGTGTAGGATCGAGGTGGAGTTTGGCGACTTCAACCACGGACCTTACGGAGA
>NZ_JAOTBE010000097.1 GCF_026162645.1 Paracoccus rhizosphaerae | reverse complement strand
GAAAATCCTCGCGCCCTCCCTGCTGCCGCAGAAAGGGAAAGGGTGGACGACTTTTACGCCGCCCGCAGCAGCTCCATGCCGCCGCTTCCGTGGCCTAGTTTCTCACCGCCGTTCTCAGATGCTCTAGCTCAGGACGACGCGGGTGTGCCACCCGTCGCAGGCCCGCGCGAGGTCGGGCGGCAGCGGGCGGTCGGTCAACAGGCAGTCCAGTTCGGACAGCGACGCGATCCGGGCCGGCGCGCTGCGGGCGAACTTGGAATGGTCGGCCACCAGGAAGGTGCGCCGCGACTGCCGCAGGATGGTCTGGCTAACGCCCACCTCTCGGATGTCGAAGTCCAGCAGGTCGCCGTCGCGGTCCAGCGCCGAACAGCCGATCACCGCCAAGTCGAACTTGAACTGCCGGATGGTCTCGGCCGCCAGGGTCCCGACTAGCCCGCCGTCGGCACGGCGCAGGTGGCCGCCCGTCACGATGACCTCGCATCCCGGATTGGCCGCAAGGATGTTGGCCACGTTCATGTTGTTCGTCACCACCATCAGGTTGGCGTGGCCCAGAAGCTCTCTCGCGACGGCCTCGGTGCTGGTGCCGATGTTCAGGAACAGGGCGATGTTGTCGGGGATCTCGGCCGCGCAGGCGCGGGCGATCGCGGTCTTGGCGTCGTGGTGCAGAACGCGGCGTTCCTCATATCCGATGTTCGCCACGCCCGAGGGCAGGACCGCGCCGCCGTGCACTCGCTCCAACCGCCCGGCCTCGGCCAGATCGGCCAGGTCGCGGCGGATGGTCTGCAGCGTGACGCCGAAATGCCCGGCCAGCTCCTCGACCGTGACCTTGCCGTCACGACGGGCGATGTCGAGGATCTCGGGCTGGCGGAAGGTCTGCGACATGGGACACCTGCGGCTTCGCCAAGCTGTGCCATGTTCGTCCGTAACAGGCAAGATGCGCGCCCCAAGCCCGACATTCCGAACATACTCGACTTTCCTTTCTGTTCGGTTTGGCGCAGACTGGGACGCATCATCTGCGAGGGACTGCGACGTGACTGACAAAACAGTCGACCTGTTCATCATCGGCGGCGGCATCAACGGCTGCGGCATCGCACGTGACGCGGCAGGCCGCGGTCTCTCCGTCACTGTGGCCGAGATGGGCGATCTGGCGCAGGCGACATCGTCGGCCTCGACCAAGCTGTTCCATGGCGGCTTGCGCTATCTTGAATATTTCGAGTTCCGCCTGGTCCGGGAGGCCCTGATCGAGCGCGAGGTCCTGCTGCGCGCCATGCCGCATATCAGCTGGCCGATGCGCTTCGTGCTGCCCTGGCACCCGGACATGCGCTTCGAATCCGACACGCCGACCTCGAAGCTGCTGGGGATGGCAATGCCCTGGATGCGGGGACGGCGGCCGTCCTGGCTGATCCGGCTGGGGCTATTCATGTATGACACCCTTGGCGGCCGCAAGATCCTGCCCGGCACGCGCACCCTGTCGCTTGACGGCACGCCGGAAGGTGCGCCGCTGCAGGAACGCTTTCACCACGCTTATGAATATTCGGACTGCTGGGTCGAGGATTCGCGGTTGGTCGTCCTGAACGCCCGCGATGCCGCGGCGAGGGGTGCCTGCATCATGGTCGGCACCAAGGTGCTGTCGGCCGAACGCCACGCCGACCATTGGATCGTCAGCACCCGGGACGTGCGGACCGGCGACATCACCCGCCACCGCGCCCGCATGCTGGTCAACGCGGGCGGACCCTGGGTGGGCGACATCATCCGCGGCACGATCCGCCTGAACTCCACCGAGGGGGTGCGGCTGGTGCGTGGCTCGCACATCGTGACGCGCAGGCTCTATGATCACGACAAGTGCTATTTCTTCCAGGGCACCGACGGGCGGATCATCTTCGCGATCCCCTACGAAGGCGACTTCACGCTGATCGGCACGACGGATGCCGACCATCCGGGCCCCTCGACCAAGCCCGAATGCACGCCGGAAGAGCGGGACTATCTGCTGCGTTTCGCCAGCGAATATTTCCGCAAGCCGGTCACGGTGGATGATGTCGTCTGGTCCTATTCCGGTGTCCGCCCTCTCTATGACGACGGGGCGTCCAGCGCGACGGCAGCGACGCGGGACTATACGCTGAAGGTCGACCAGGCGGGTGGGGCGCCGGTCCTCAACGTCTTCGGCGGCAAGATCACCACCTATCGGCGGCTGGCGGAGTCGGCGCTGGAACAGATCGCGCCCTTCTTTGACGGGTTGCCCGGCGCCTGGACGCGCGGCGTCCCGCTGCCGGGCGGCGATTTTCCGGTGGGCGGCGTCCCTGGGCTGATCGTCGATCTGCGGGCGGCGCATCCCTTCCTGACCCAGGGATGGGCGCGGCGGCTGGTCCGCGCCTATGGCCGCGACGCTGGCGAGATTCTGAAAGGCGCGCGGTCGGCCGCCGATCTTGGCCGCGACTTCGGCGCGACCCTGACCGAGGCCGAGGTCGTCTGGCTGATGGACCGCGAATATGCCCGCCGGGCCGAAGACGTGGTCTGGCGCCGCAGCAAGCTGGGCCTGCGGCTGTCGCCGGATCAGGTGGCGGCGCTGGATGCGTGGATGCAGGATCGCCAGTCCCCCGCCGAAACCACGATGGCAGCCGCCGCGGCAAGCCGTTAACCTGCTCTTGTGCCCATCGACGACCGGAGGAGAAGCCCATGTCCCATGTCCTTGCCATCGACCAGGGCACGACCTCGTCCCGCGCGATCCTGTTCGACCGCGCCCTGAAACCCTGCGCCAGTGCGCAGGAAGAGTTCCCGCAGCATTTCCCGCGCTCGGGCTGGGTCGAACACGATCCCCGCGACCTGTGGTCCAGCACCGCCGCGACCTGCCGCGCCGCGATCGAGAAATGCGGCAACCCGCCCATCGATGCGATCGGCATCACCAACCAGCGCGAAACCGTGGTGGTCTGGGACCGCGCCACAGGCAAGCCAATCCACAACGCCATCGTCTGGCAGGACCGTCGCACCGCCGCCTTTTGCCGCGAGCTTGAGGATGCCGGCCACGGCGACATGATCACCGCGCGGACCGGCCTGCTGATCGATCCCTATTTCTCGGCCACGAAGCTGAAGTGGATCCTGGACCATGTCGAGGGCGCCCGCGCGCGGGCCGCGGCGGGCGAACTGGCCTTCGGCACGGTGGACAGCTGGCTGATCTGGAACCTGACCGGCGGCAAGGTCCACGCGACCGACGCGACCAACGCCGCGCGCACGATGCTCTATGACATCCACAAGGGGCGCTGGAGCACATCGATCTGCCAGCTGTTCGACATTCCCCTGTCGATGCTGCCCGAGGTCCGCGACTGCGCGGCAGATTTCGGCACCACGCGCGCGGACCTGTTCGGCAGGCCGGTCCCGATCACCGGCGTCGCGGGCGACCAGCAGGCGGCGACCGTGGGGCAGGCCTGCTTCCAGCCGGGGATGCTGAAATCCACCTATGGCACGGGCTGCTTCGCGCTGCTGAACACGGGCGAGAGGCCGGTGGCTTCTACTCAGCGGCTGCTGACGACCATCGCCTATCAGCTGGACGGCAAGCCGACCTATGCGCTGGAAGGCTCGATCTTCATCGCGGGCGCCGTGGTGCAATGGCTGCGCGACGGGCTGAAGATCATCCGAAACGCGGCCGAGACGCAGCCACTGGCCGAAACCGCCGATCCCTCGCAGCAGGTCATCCTGGTTCCGGCCTTCACCGGCCTTGGCGCGCCCTACTGGAGCCCTGACAGCCGCGGCGCGATCTATGGGCTGACCCGCAACTCCGGCCCCGCCGAATTCGCCCGCGCCGCGCTGGAAAGCGTGGGCTTCCAGACCCGCGACCTGCTGGAGGCGATGAAGGCGGACTGGACGCAGGGCGGCACCGCCCTGCGCGTCGATGGCGGGATGAGCGCGTCGGACTTTGCCATGCAGTTCCTGGCCGACATCCTGGGCGCGCAGGTCGACCGTCCCAAGGTGCTGGAAACGACGGCGCTTGGCGCGGCCTGGCTTGCGGGGCAGCGCCAGGGCATCTATCCGGGCACCGACGGCTTCGCGACCGAGTGGCGGCTTGACCGCAGCTTCCAGCCGGTGATGGACGATGCCGACCGGCAGGCGCGCTATGCCGCCTGGCGCCGGGCGGTCAAGGCGACGATGTCGCTTTAACAAGGGACGACAAGGGGCGGCATGCAAAAGGTAATCTTCGACACGGACCCCGGCGTGGACGATGCGCTGGCGCTGCTCTATCTGCTGCGCCACCCTGACATCGACCTCATGGGCGTGACCACGGTCTTCGGGAACGCGCCCGTGGCGCTGACGACGCGGAACGCCCGCTTCCTGCTGCGGTCCTGGGGCCATGACGTTCCGGTCCATGCCGGCTCGGCCGGACCGCTGACGCCGGACATGCCGGAGGACGATTTTCCGGTCCACATTCACGGCCGCAACGGGCTTGGCGACCACCCGGTGCCCGACGACCCAAGGGAAGAGGCCGAGAGCGCCAGCAGCTTCCTGATCGACACGATCCGCGCGAACCCCGGCCAGATCCGCATCCTGGCGGTCGGTCGCATGACGAACCTGGCCCGCGCGCTGCAGACGGCGCCGGACATCGCCGACCTGGTGCGCGACGTGGTGATCATGGGGGGCGCCTTCCGCGTGCCCGGCAACATCACCCCCGCGGCCGAGGCGAACATCTGGGGCGATCCGCTGGCCGCCGACCTTGTCTTCGGCGCGGGCTGGCAGGTCACCGCGATCCCCCTGGACCTGACGACGCGGACCTTCATGACGCGGCCGATGCTGGCGCGTCTGGCGCAGGAGGGCGGCCCGGACATGCAGCTGGTGGCCGACCTGTCGCAGGGCTATGTCGGCTTCTACAGGCAGTCCGGCTATGACGGGATGGTCGTCCACGACTGCTGCGCGTCGGTCTTCCTGACCGATCCCGAACTGTTCGCCCTGACCACGGGCGAGGTGCGCGTTCCCTGGCAGGGCATCGCCCTTGGCACCACGATGATGAACCCGTCGGATCGTCAGGGGCCGATGGATGCTTGGGCGGACCGGCCCCGGCAGGCCGCCGCGCTGGACGGCCAGCCCGAGGCGATCCTGGCCCGCATCGCGCAGGTCTGCGCCGGCTAAGCGGGGGGACGAAACGGCGTCTTGCGCAGCCCGCCCCGACCTGACCAGATAGGGGTCCCAGGGCCCCTTTCGGAGCAAACATGGACGACAGGCTGGACGTGGCGATCATCGGCGCAGGCATTACCGGCATCACCTGCGCACGCAAGTTGCAGGCGGCGGGGCTGCGGGTGCGACTGTTCGACAAGAGCCGCGGGGCCGGCGGCCGCCTGGCGACGCGGCGGACGGATGGCGGCCTGCGCTTCGATCACGGCGCACAGTACCTGCAGCCCCGTCACCCTGACTTCAAGACCCTGCTGGAGGATCTGCGCGGATCTGGCCAGATCGCCGACTGGGATCAGATCGACGGTGCCTTCGTCGGGACGCCGGGCATGTCGCAACTGCCGCGCGCACTGTCGCGCGACCTGGACATCCGCCAAGGCGCGCCGGTGACGCAGCTGGTGGCCGAGCGGCCCGGCTGGCGGCTTGGCGTCGACGGGGAATGGCACGGGGCCCGCAGGGTCGTCCTGGCCATCCCCGCCCCGCAGGCCCGCGACCTGCTGGGGCAGGACCACGCCTTCGCGGCCGCGCTTCGGATGGTGCATTTCCAAGCCAACATCACGGTGATGATCGGCCTGGACCCGGCCGCGCCGCGCCCCTTCGTGACGCGTAAGGGGCAGGGGCCGCTGGCCTGGATCGCGCAGGACAGCGCCAAGCCCGGCCGTGGCGGGCTGCCCCTGACCACTTGGGTCGTGCAGGCCGACCCGGAATGGAGCATGGCGAACATCGACCTTCCCTTTGACACCCTCGCCGACAGGGTCGCGCCGCTTCTGCTGCGGACCATCGGCGCAGAGCCGGATCACCTGCGCCACAAGGCGGCGCATCGCTGGCTGTACGCGCGCGCGGATCAACCGTTGGGTCACCCCTTCCTGTCGGACGATGCGTCCGGCGTGATCGTCGGGGGCGACTGGACCCTGGGTCTCACGGCCGAGGATGGCTGGACCAGCGGTCGCGCCATGGCGGCGCACCTGCTGGCGACCTGAGGCGTTGACCGACGACCGCCGCCCGCGCGACGTGCCGCAGGGACGCCTGTCGCGGATGCTGCGGATCGGCGGCCTCGCCTCGGGGATCGGCGGGCGGGCGCTGGCGGAAGGTGCGCGGCAGATGGCCAGCGGACAGCGGCCGCGGGCGCAGGACCTATTGCTGACGCCGGCCAATGCCGCACGGCTGGCCGCCGGACTGGCGCAGATGCGCGGTGCGGCGATGAAGCTGGGACAACTGATCTCGATGGACGCCGGGGAGTTCCTGCCGCCCGAGCTGGCCCAGATCCTGTCCCGCCTGCGCGCCGACGCCGACCCGATGCCGCCCAAGCAGCTTCAGCGGGTGCTGGACGCGGCTTGGGGCGAAGGCTGGCTGCGGCATTTCAGCCGCTTCCAGGTGCGTCCGATCGCTGCCGCCTCAATCGGGCAGGTGCATCGCGCCCAGACCCGCGACGGTCGCGATCTGGCGATCAAGGTGCAGTATCCGGGCGTCCGCGCCAGCATCAACAGCGACATCGCGAACCTAGGCCTTTTGTTCCGCGTGCCGGGCGCGCTTCCTCCAGGTCTCGATCTGCCGTCGCTGCTGGCCGAGGCGCGCCTGCAACTGCATGCCGAGGCCGATTACGTTCAAGAGGCCGCCCAGATGCGCCGCTTCGGCCAGCTTCTGGCGGATCGGCCCGAGTTTCTGCTGCCAGTGCCCGACGACCAGTTCTGCACCCGCGACGTGCTGGCGATGGACTTCATCGACAGCCGCCCCATCGAGACGCTGGCGGATGCCCCGCAGGCGCTGCGCGACAGGGTCGCGACCGACCTGGTCCGGCTGGTCATAGACGAGCTGTTCGCCTTCAACCTGATGCAGACCGACCCCAACTTTGCGAATTTCCGCTGGCAGCCGGACAGCGGTCGGATCGTGCTGCTGGATTTCGGCGCGACGCGCGGCTTCTCGGATCCTGTCGCGCCCCGCTATCTGGCACTGCTGCGGGCGGCCTTGGCGGGTGATGCCGAGGCCATCAGGAGGACCGCTGTCAACATCGGTTATTTCCGGGCCGACACCGATGCGGATCACCAAGCGATGCTGCTGCAGATGATGGAGACGGCCTTCCAGCCGTTGCGGCGCGGGGGTGTGTTTGACGTCGCGTCGACCGACATCCCGCAGCGCATCACAGAAGTTGCGATGCAGATCGCCCGCACCCGCCAGCGGGCCGAGATGCCGCCACCCGAAGTCCTGTTCCTGCATCGCAAGTTTGGCGGTCTTTACCTGCTGCTGGCGCGGCTTCATGCGCGGGTCGACTTGGATGATTTAGTCGATCCCGGCAGGCTGGAGGCCCAACTGAACGCCCGTAGCCAGGCATCGGCCAGACAGCCCCCGTCGCCTTGACGAGAGGCCAGCCTTGACTGCGCGCGACCTGCCGCAGCGCCAGGCACAGCCCGTGGACACCCCACACACCATCGAGACGACCAGGACCGACAGTTCGCGTTCCAGGAGGCTAGAGCGCGTTGCGCCTAGTCGGCTCCAGTCGAATTTCCTCGTGGATCTCGCACAGTTAGCGGTTCATGGCACCGCCAGTCACCCCCGGGGCGCATCCAGCCCGCCATGACGCAGGGCGGCGATGAAGGTCTGGGTGTTGCAGTGGCCGAAGGGCGCACGGTCGACAAGGCGCGCCTTCTGGAGGCCGTCCGGTGGTCCTGGCCATGTTCGCCTTCGGCGACGTCTCGTCGATGAAGCCGAGGCGCATGAACGGTTGGCGTCGCGTGATGCAGATATGGCCTGCCGGATCTCGGGCCGCTTCTGCTCGAGGGCTTGCAGGTCCTTTTTCGTGGGTCAGCCCGAGACCGTGCAAAAACCTCCAGACCGAGACACCGGTGAATGGCGATGCTGCGATGATCTGCAAGTTCGCCGACCAGGCCGTTTGGGGGCAGATCGGGCTTTCGCGCGGTGATCCAGCCCCACAGCAACCCATTTGCCATGACCACCACCATGGCCTTCGGAGCTAACCCGCCCGTCTCGCGCTTCAGGATCACCATGTCGTTGACGAGTTTCACCGAAACCCGGAACCGCGCAGCGGCTGAACGGCGCGAGCTCCCTTCCTCCACGACCACCACAACGCGCTGTCGGAGTGCCATGGAATGCGGTCTGCCAATATCATCCCTCCACCTGTCATGCAGGCAGGGGACCACAGATCGAGCCACAAAGGTACCCTGGAGCGGGCAAACTGAAACACGCTCTAGCAGGGTGCAGGGCGGAGCATCGGCCGTCGCGACCGCCTGCGCCGCCTAAAGCTCTCTGTCTTGGCATTCCTTCGACGGCCGTTCCTGACAGCACATAAGGATGTGCAAGAAGCTTCTCGGCCGGCTACTCCCTTGCAGCAGAGGCGACACCATGTCAGCTGGTCCACCATCCACAACCTGTCGGATCTCGCTCAGCCAATCGGTCGGGAAGCCGGATGAGACTGGCGATTTTGTCAGCATAGCTGTTTGATCCCACGGTTTGATGGTGCGATCCTTTTTCAGGAATGGTGGAGTGCGCCCCTCGGGCTGGACAGCTTGAGCTGAAGATTTTGACCGGGGCGCGGTTCTGATAAGGAGAACCGCATGACCAAGAAGCACCGTCGTCACAGCACGTCCAAGAAACGCGAAG
>NZ_JAOTBE010000096.1 GCF_026162645.1 Paracoccus rhizosphaerae | reverse complement strand
TCGCGGTCAGATGGCGCACGGTGCTGCCCGTCGGAGTCACGGGGGTGCTCGGCAGTCTGGGGTGGTTTACTGCCTTTGCATTGCAGAATGCCGCCTATGTTCGCAGCTTGGGGCAGGTCGAGCTGCTGTTCTCGATCCTTGCTTCGGTGATTGTCTTCCGCGAGAGGCTGCGGATGATCGACGTCTTTGGCATGTTGCTGTTGTCGGTCTCTGTCGTGATGATAGTCTCCATGCTCTAGCCCCGGTGGCAGTGGACGCTCAGGACCAGGAAGACTGCGGTGATGCCGTAGAGCAGCAAAGCGATCGGGCTCTGGATCAGGACGGTGAAGTCGGCGCCGGAAATCGACAGGGCCCGGCGAAGATTGTTCTCCATATCCAGTCCCAGAAGCAGCCCCAGAACCACAGGCACCAGCGAAAAGTCGAGCTTGCGCAAAACGAAGCCCAGGATGCCGAAGCCGACCATTACCATCACGTCAAAGGCAGCATGCGTGATGGCAAATACGCCCAGATAGCTGATGGCGACAACAAGCGGCAGCAGGCCCCAGGCGGGCAGGCCCAGGACGCGGGTGAATATACCGATCAGCGGCAGGTTCAGGATCAGCAGGACGAAGTTCGCAAGATAGAGTGCAGCGACCAGGCCCCACACGAGATCAGGGCTGCGCTAGAACAGAAGCGGTCCCGGCTGGATGTTCAGCGAGATCAGCATCGCCAGCATGACGGCGGTCGTTCCCGATCCGGGCCCGCCCAAAGTCAGCATCGGGATCAGGGCTCCGCCGCTGGCGGCACTATTGCCTGCCTCGGGCGCTGCAACGCCCCGCGGATCCCCTGTGCCGAAGCTGCCCTTGTCGTTCAAGCGCTTCTCGAAGCTGTAGGCCATCACCGCCCCAAGGGACGCGCCCGCACCGGGCAAAATCCCCGCGATGAAGCCGATCATCGAGCCGCAGAGCGAGGCGTCAAGACCCTCCTTCACGCGCGACATATGCGGGAAGACGCTGCCTTTCGGGATCAGCTGCCTGTCCTGCGCCTTCTGCTCGAGAAAGAACAGGATCTCGGAGTTCGCAATTAGTCCCACCAGCGCAACGATGGGATCGAAGCCGTTATAGAGATTGAAGCTGCCGAACGTGTATCGGGCCACCCCTGTTGCCGGGTCGAGCCCCAAGGTGCCCAGCATGAGGCCCAAGAGCGCCGCCAGCAGCGTCTTGCGAGGATCGGTTCCCGATATGCCTCCTGTTATCGCGAATGCCATGATGTAGAGCGCAAAATAATCTGCAGGACCGAACTAAATGGCAGCCTTGGCCAGAAGCGGCGCAAAGAGTCAGTTCCAGTGTCGCCAGTGTCGCTCCGAGGATCGACGCGATCCCTGAGATTGCCCGCGCATCTGCTGCCTGTCCATTGAAGCCCGCTAGAGTATCCTGCTGCGTAGCACGTGCTCAACCGCCTGATCTTCAGGTGGCCTCTTTTTCCTGCTGAAGGCCGAAGGTTTGCGGCGCATGAGGCAAGGCCATGGTTAGTCGTACAGTTGCACCAAGGCAAACATCTCAGCTTACGGGGCCGCGACGAACCTGCGACAGAGACTGGAGATCCCGCCGCTCAAGAAGCTGGCCCGCGGTGATGATGCAAACTTCCCGGGATTGGCAGCCGGTTTTGCTCAGGACCCGCCGTCCGATAAGGGATCACGCAGAAATGTCCCTGCGGCGGCAAGGATATGTGCCTCCATCGTCCGACCGGCCCAATCCGACATGCCGGCCGAGATCGCCTCGGCAATCTCGTGATGGTGGCCGGCGGAGCGCACCCTCTGGCGAAGGCTGTAACGTTGCAGCGTCAGACTGACGAAGGCCAAGTCCACCGTGGAGCTGAGCAGCAGCTCCAGCCGCGGCGCGTGGGCTGCCCGCATGATGGTCCCATGAAACAGCGCGTTCTCGTCTTGGATCTTCGAGACGAGCGCTGGGTCCTGCCCCTCGCGCAGAAGGCCGACAAGCTCAGACATCCGATGCGCTGAGGCAACCAGCTGCGCCCTATGGTCTGGGCTTGCACGCTCGGCGGCTCGGGCGGCTGCATAGGACTCCAGCCGCACCCGAATGTCGAAGATCTCCTGCATCTCGGCGCGGGTGGGCATCACGCACCAGAGGCCGCGGCCCGCGCGGCGCTGCAGGAACCCCTCGATCAGCAGACGGCCGACGGCAGCACGCACCGGCGTGCGCGACAGGCCCAGCATCCGCGCAAGGCCATCCTCGGTCACCTTGCGGTCGGTTGGCAGCCGGCCGTCTGTCGCGGCCTGCCGCAGCACGCGATAGGCGCGGTCGGCTGCGCTTTCAGATTTGAACGCCATCCCTAAAGCCGATTTTTGATACATTTTCGAAACCAATTGTATTCCGACTTAGAAATATCTTGCCCTGTCGTGATCAATCCAGAAGATTTGTATCCAATGAGGGATTTTCTGATCCCGCAGCGGGAGGACGACAGGACATGACTGAACCCGGACCGTCAGGTTTCGGGCCCCTTCGGGGGCTGCGCGTCATCGAGATGGGACAGTTGCTGGCTGGCCCCTTCGTAGGAACGCGCTGCGCCGATTTCGGCGCCGACGTCATCAAGGTCGAGGCACCGGGCCAAGGCGATCCAATCCGTAGCTGGGGCCGAAACAGGCACGACGGGCGTACGCTGTGGTGGCCGATAATGGCGCGCAACAAGCGTTCGATATCGGCCAACCTGCGTGATCCGCGCGGCCAAGACCTGGTGCGCCGCCTGCTGGTGGACGCTGATGTGCTCATCGAGAACTTCAAGCCGGGAACGCTGGAAAAATGGGATATGTCGCCCGATGAACTGCATGCGATCAACCCGCGGCTGGTGATCGTGCGCGTGTCGGGCTTTGGCCAGACCGGGCCTTATGCGGGACGACCGGGCTTCGCCTCGGTGGGCGAAGCGATGTCGGGGATGCGTCACATCAACGGCTATCCCGACAGGCCGCCGCCGCGGTACGGGATTTCGCTGGGCGACACGTTGACCGCACTCTTTGCCTTCGAGGGGATGATGATGGCGCTGTGGCACCGCGACAGGACGGGCGGCCGGGGCCAGGTGGTTGATGCGGCTATCACCGAAAGCTGCTTTGCCATGTTGGAAAGCTGCGTGACGGAATATTCCAAGACCGGCCATGTGCGCCAACCGTCGGGATCGGGGCTGGATAAGATCGCGCCCTCGAACATCTATCCCTCGGCCGAGGGCACCTATGTCGTCATCGCGGCCAACGTGGATGCCATGTTCCGCCGCTTGGCACGAGCCATGGAGCGCGTCGAACTGGCCGATGATCCGCGCTTCGCCAACCATGAGGCCCGTGGGGACAATGCCGCGGAGCTAGATGCGATCATCGCGGATTGGTCGTCATCGCTGCCTATGGCAGAGCTGACCGCCCGGTTGGAGACGCATGACGTCGTCTACGGCCCGATCAACTCCATCGCCGAGGTCGTGTCCGACCCGCATTTCCGAGACCGCGGCATGGTGCGCGAGATCGAGGATCCCGATTTTGGCACGATCACCGTCCCGGGCGTCTTCCCGGTGCTGTCAGATACGCCCGGCGACATCGCTTGGCTTGGCCCCCAGAAGGTTGGGGCCAGCAACGCGCAGGTTTACGGCGAACTGGGTCTGGGGCCCGAGGATCTGGAGCGGCTGAAGGCCGATGGGGTGATCTGATGGTGACGATCTGCGAAGTGGGCCCACGCGACGGGCTGCAGAACCTGTCCAAGATCTTTTCCGTGGCCGAGAAGATCCGCCTGATCACGGGACTGGCCCAAGCTGGGCTGCGCAGCATCGAGGCAGTCAGCATGGTCAACTCGGCCCGTGTGCCGCAAATGGCTGGTGCCGAGGAGGTCTTGGAGGGGCTACCCGATTTGCCCGGTGTCCACCTTTCGGCGCTGGCCCTGAACCTGCGCGGCGCGCAACGGGCGCTGGCGACGCGCGTTCAGGGGCTGCGCTTCGCCGTCGTGGCCTCGGATACGTTCTGCCAGCGCAATCAGGGAATGTCTTCTGACGACAGCTTGGCCGAATTTGCCCGGGCCGCCGATGTGGCGCGGGCGGCGGGACGTGACATCGTCGCGGTGATCGCCACCGCCTATGGCTGCCCGTTCGAAGGTGCTGTCGCGCCCACGCGCGTGGCCGACATGACCCGGTCGCTGGTCGATGCTGGCGCCGAACAGGTGATCTTGGCCGACACGATCGGGGTCGCCGTCCCGGGTGACATCCGCCGCGTCCACGACGCCGTGGCCCCCGTTCTGGAGGGGCGGCCTTGGGGGGTGCATCTGCACAACACGCGCAACACGGGCTATGCCAACCTGTCGGTCGCGCTGGACCTCGGTGCAGAGGTGGTTGACGCCTCGATCGGCGGACTTGGCGGCTGTCCGTTCGCGCCCCGGGCCACTGGAAACGTCGCGACCGAGGATGTGAACTACCTGATGCAGCGAGAGGGGATCAGCACCGGCCTAGACCATGCGATGCTGAGCAACCTTGTTGACTGGCTGGCCCAGCAGGTACCCGACAAGATAACCGGCCAGCTGAGCCGGGCTGGCTGGTTTGGGCAGGAGGTCGGCGCATGATCGAACCGCTGATCGTACTTGTGGTCCTGCTAGGTCTGATCGGCCTTGGCGCGCCGATCTTCCTGGCGCTGGGGGCGGCGGGGATGCTGGGGCTCTATATGGCCCGCGGCCTGATGGCGCTGTTCTTCGGACCCACCTCGCTCTTTGCGCAACTCAACAGTTTCGAACTGCTGGCCCTGCCGCTTTTCGTCCTAATGGGGAATTTTCTGTCGGCCACCCCGGTGGGCGAGAACCTGTACCGCGCCGCGGCGCTGTGGTTCAGCCGTGTCCGTGGCGGGCTGGCGGTGGCGACGGTGGGGGCCTCGACAATGTTCGGGGCGGTTTCGGGCGTGTCTATCGCAGGCGTGGCGGCCATTGGCTCGATCGCGGTTCCGCAGATGCTGGCGCGTGGTTATTCGCAGCGGCTGGCGGCTGGTTCGGTGGTCAGTTCGGGCGCGCTTGCCATGCTGATCCCGCCCAGCGTGCCGCTGATCATCTATGGCGCCGTGTCGGGCGTGTCGGTGTCGGACCTGTTCATCGGGGGCATCCTGCCGGGCCTTCTACTAGCTTTCGTGCTGGCCTCATATATTTGGATCCGTGCGACGCTGAACCCGTCCGAGGCACCTCTCGAACATGCTGGACCACCGGACTGGGGCGCGCGTCTGCGGTCGCTTGGCAGGCTTTGGCATGCGGCGCTGCTGGTGGGTGTGGTCCTGGGCGTGATCTATACTGGTGTCGCCACCCCAAGCGAGGCTGGCGCCTTCGGTGCGCTTGGCGCCATGGCCTTGGCTGGGCTTGTATTTCGCAGCCTGACGTGGGCGCGCCTATGGGAGATACTTGCCTCCAGCGCGCGGATTTCAGGGGCGATCCTGCTCATCATGGGCTGCGCGCGGATCTTTGGCGACTACCTCAACCTGATCCGTCTTCCCGATGCCGTGTCGCAGGGACTGACGCAGACCGGCCTGCCGCCCTTCGCCATTCTCATGCTCGTCATGGTGGCGTTGCTGGTCCTGGGGATGCTGGTTGACGCCGTGTCACTGATCGTGGTGACGACGCCGATCCTGCTGCCGCTGATCGTGACCCTAGGCTATGATCCGCTGTGGTTCGGCATCATTCTGGTGATGAATCTGGAGATGGCGGTGATAACCCCGCCGGTCGGGCTGAACCTGTATACACTGAAGGCCGTGGCGCCCGTCCTGCCGATCGAGACGATCATTCGCAGCGTGCTGCCCTTCGTCATTCTGCAATTCGCGGTGCTGACCCTGTTCGTCCTGGTGCCGGGGATGGCACTCTGGCTGCCGGGACTTGCGCCCTGAACTTCGGCAACAAGACGTCCATCTGGGAGGAGACGACATGACCACGAGACGCAATTTTATGACCGCCGGTGCGGCATTGAGTGGCCTGGCTTTGGCCGGGCTGCCCCGCCGCGCCCATGCGAACGTGATGCTGACGGCGGTCAGCTACCTGCCGCCGTCCTATGCCGACCTGGCTTATGGTTCGCAGGGTTTCGTCGACCGCGTCAACGAAGCCGAGGGGAACGCCGTCACCATCGACTATCACGACAGCGCAAGACTGGTTTCGGCGGATGAACAGCTGCCGGCCCTACGGTCGGGAACGGTCGATCTCATGTTCCACACCACCTCCTATATCACCCGGTCGCTGCCGATCCTGGGAGTGCTGGGTCTGCCTGGCGTGGTGGGTTCGCTCTATGAGAACCCGGACCGGCTGCGCCGCGACGGACCGCTGTTCGCCCTTATCGAAAGTGAGCTGCAAAAGCAGGGCCTGACCTGCCTGACCCTTGGCGGCGGCATCATGGAGCCGGAATACATCTGGAGCGTCGAGAGCGCGCCCATCACGTCACTGGACGATATCCAAGGAAAGAAGATACGGCTGGTCTCCTTTGAGGCCTCGGCCGCGCTGGAACATTTCGGCGCCGCCCCAGTGCGCGTCCCGTCCTCCGAACTCTATATTGCGCTGGAACGCGGCACGGTCGATGCGGCGGTTGCCAATATCTCGACCATCAATGGGCGTAGTGTTCAGGAACAGGTCAAGTACGCCTATCGCCTGCCGGTGACTGCCTTTGCCATCGGCGCCTTCATGACCACGCGACGCTGGGATGCGCTGCCGGATGACGCGCGCGAGACCCTCATCCAGGCGGCCGAATGGTTCGACGAGGACAGCGCCCGCGCTGCCAACCAAGACTGGTTCCGCGACAAGTACTGGCCAGAATTTAAAGAAGGCGGTTTAGAGGTTACCGACCCGACCGAAGCCGAACTCGCGGAGTTCGATGCCATCAACGCCGATGTCCGCCAGGTCTGGCTGGATGAGGTCGGACCCGAGGTCGGCCGACAGGCCATTGACCTGGCCTTGGGCGGCGGGGCCTGACCGCGGTGGGCGCGCTAGATCGCATCGTGGGCGGACTGTCAGCGATTTTGCATGCAGGCGGCGCGCTGGCCTTGGCCTTCATCATGCTGACCATCGGCTATGACGCGCTGATGCGGCACTTCTTCGCGCAGGCTACCAGCTGGAGCATGGAGGTGAATGCCTTCCTGCTGGTTTATCTTGCCCTTGTTCCCGCCGCGGAAACCCTGCGGCGGGGCGAACAGATCGGCATCGGCATCCTGGCAGAGAATGCCGGCCCCGGCGTGCAGCGCATGCTGCGCATTATCGTGGGTCTAGTGGGCGTGATCTTCTGCGCGGCCCTAACTTGGCGCGGCGCGATCATGTCCTTCGACGCCTTCAGCTATGGCGAACGCGTCTCCAGCAGCTTCGGTACGCCGATGTGGATCCCCTATGCCCTGATCCCCTTGGGCTTCTCAGTTCTCGGGATGCAGTTCATATTGATCATGCTGGGCGGCTCGGGCCGCGAGAAATCGCCGAGGCTGGACGGCGGCGCGTTTTAAGCCGTTCGCAGCACCGGCCTCGCACCGCCTTTTGCACCGCATGGCGGGGCACCAGGGCAGGGCCGCACCGCCGCTACATAGCTGGAGGCTGTATCAGGAACAAAGAAGAGTCTCTGCGACAGGTTCGCTTCGCAACTAATTGCTCCTAAACCGGATCTCGGAAGACTGGTCAGCGCGGAGGAGCTTGGAGTCGAGCGACCGGGCTGCGCCTCTTGCGCTATGATCGGAGGGTGCTGAGCCGCCGAGATCATGGGTGCATCCGGGCTGCATCGGACATCGCAAGCGGAAAAAGGAGTCGTTTCGCGAATAACATGTCCTGATGCACGAGGCGTTTGTGTCTAGATATGTCCAGCAGCAGAGCATCCAGAATTGAGATGCTCTGCTCCCTGAGAACTGGACCGTTCGAAACTGGAGTTTTCGGCTAATCTTCCCTGGCTGGGAGAGGAGCTGAAGACGATGAAGGCATCGAGGTTCACGGAAGCGCAGAAGGCGTTTGTCCTGAAGCAGGGCGAGGAAGGAACGCCGGTAGCAGAGATCTGCCGGAAGTCCGGGATCAGCCAGGCGACCTATTTCAACTGGAAGAAACGATATGGCGGATTGCTGCCGGATGAGATGCGTCGGCTGAAGGCGCTGGAGGACGAGAACAGTCGGCTGAAGAAGATCGTGGCCGACCTGACGCTCGACCGGGAGATGTTGCAGGATGTCATCCGCCGAAAGCTCTGAAGCCTGGTCGGATGCGCGAGTTGGTTCGTGGGATGTGCATTGATTGGGGCGTGTCGATCCGCGGAGCTTGTGGGGCCCTGCAATTTGACACTTCCACGTTCCACTACAAGTCCCGGCGCACCGACCAGGCAGCCGTCGAAAGGCGGATCAAGGAGATCGCAGAGTCACGCGTGCGCTATGGCTATCGCCGGGTGCATGTGCTGCTGCGCCGTGAAGGCTGGGAGATCAACATGAAGAAGACCCGCAGGATTTACAACGAGTTGCGCCTGCAGCTGCGGAACAAGACGCCGAAACGGCGGGTGAAGGCCAAGCTACGTAACGACCACGCCGAGGCCGTTGGGCCGAATGATGTCTGGGCCATGGACTTCGTCCACGACCAGTTGGCCTTGGGCAACAAGCTCCGCATCTTGACGGTGGTCGACACGCATTCGCGGTTCTGTCCGGCGGCCGATCCCCGCTTCACCTACCGCGGGGAAGATGTGGTTCAGACGCACGTCGATGTTGCGGCCCAGCCCGTAGCTTACGACCTTGCGCGACCAGGCGTCCAGAATGACGGCCAGATATACGAAGCCGGTCCCGATGGCGACATAGGTGATGTCCCCGACCCAGA
>NZ_JAOTBE010000095.1 GCF_026162645.1 Paracoccus rhizosphaerae | reverse complement strand
GTGATTGAGTTGTACAACGAAAACCACCCGCACTCGGGGCTGAAAATGCGCTCGCCTCGCGAGTTCATCTCAGCTCAAACCGCAAACGCCTGAGTGTCCGGTGAATTGGGGGCAAGACCACAGGGTCCGGTGCAGGCTGCAGGCTAGTCCTTTTTCTAGGACATAGCGCCAACGCGGCGTGCGCTGCAGGTCCAATCGGCAGCATTGAAGCTCGTCGCGATCGCCGTGACCAGCTTGGCATCATGGATCTCGCGGGCGCTGATCGGGCGGTTGGGCCAGGCGTGGAAGCCCAAGGAGCCTCGTTCAACGGTGCTGAACGAGGAGGAAGAAGTAATTCGTGGCATTCGGGCGCCACACGCTGCTGTCGCTGGACGACTGCCTCTATGCCCTGCAACCATCCATTCCCCATCTGACGCGTTCGGCCTTGCATTGTTGTCTCCAATGACATGACACATCATGCCTGTCGGATGTGGATGGCGACAGGCCGAAACGTCAGCGGTTCGAGCGTTACTCCATCGGGTTCTTCCACATCGATAATTGCCGAAGTGCAGACCGCCGAAGGCAAGTTGTATCTTTTTGTGGCGATTGACAGAACCAGCAGGTTCGCCTTCGTTTGCCTTGTCCAGATGGCCGGCAAGATGGCTGCAGCCCGGTTCCTGCGCGCCCTGATTGCCGCAGTTCCCTGCCGGCTCCACAAGATGCTGACCGACAATGGCATGCAGGTCGCAAACCGCAGCTGCGATACGACCGCCTTCGAGCACATATTTGGCCGCCTGTGCCGTGAACGTGGGATCGAGCACAGGCCGACAAAGGTCAGGCATCCCTGGACCAACGGTCAGGTCGAGCGGATGAACCGCACGATCAAGGAGGCAACCGTCAAGCGCCTCCATCACGACGATCACGATTAGCTGCGAACGCGCCTCGACGACTTCATCGCTCTGCAAGATCTGGAGTTCAGCGCCATGCAGATTCATCGTCAGTCTGATCCACCAGATGCCGGGACTGAAAACCTAATCCCTGTATCCACGAAACCAGCAGCAGTTCATTGTCATTTCCGCCGCCGGTGGCGATGCGTTCGGTGATCTCGGCAAGGGCGCGGATATGGGGCTTCAATCGGACGAAATGCACGTTGAGTTGCTGGGCCAGCGACACGGTCACGATGACATGGGTGACGTTCGCGGTCCGCTCAAGGACGATCTCCGCGCGGTATCCCCGGATCAGGCCGACGCCCGTGAGACGCGCCACCTGGGTTCAGCAGGCCGTCGGCGAAAGGTTTACCATCTCGGCCAGGCGGACCTTGCTCAGCTGTCCGCGCCGCTGGATGGCCGCAAGATCGCGGATGTCCGCGGCGTCCAGTCCGATCCTGCTCATGCAACCCCCAACGTCCGTCCGCAGCGGCCGCTCGCGCAATGCGCCCGACCGGAGAGGCGCCACGATCCTCTCGATGGCCATCTTCGACACGCGCCATCGACGCTGTACAAGCCGGTTCACCGCCGGGCACCACAGAATGCGCGCGTCGGGTTGGGTTCCTCGCCGGCCATGCTGCCGAATCTTGCCCTTGGCGATGGACCCCGGCGGCATCTTCGGTAAAAATGGTTAATGTAGTAGTGTGACCGTTTTGCAATCGCGCCAAGACGTCAGGCCCTTGCACCGCTGGCGGAGACGACCATGGACGATGACCCCTTCAAGGCACCTTGCCCCAGCTTCGCCACAATGCCCCAAGGCCAGCGACCGTATTTCAGTGATCAGCATCACGACATTCTGGCCATGGCCACGGCCTGGAGCAGTGGGCCGCGACCGATCCTGGCGCTGTTGGGCGCGCCGGGTATCGGAAAGACGCTGCTGGCGTCCGAATTTGCCGAACGTACCAGGCGCAGGATGCGGGTCGGCTGGGTTGATTGCGCGACCGCCAGCGTGGATCTGGCGGATGAGGTGCCCAAGGCGCTTGGGATCACGACCGCCGATCCGCTGCAGGGGCTGGCGGACCTTCTGGCGCGATGCTCGGCCAACCGGCAGACATGCCTTCTGGTCGTGGATGATGCGCAGCGATTGACCAAGTCATCGTTGGAGTTCCTGGAGGATCTGACCGCTGGCCCCGGTCTGCCGCTGCCGATCTATGTCCTGTTGGTCGGAACCGAGGATCTGGCCACGCTGCTGGACTGGCCCGCGCCCGAATCCCTCCAGCAGCGGATCGGAGGGCATCTGCGGCTGCAGCCGTTCACCGAGGCGGAGACCGGCGACTATATCGCCCACCGGTTCAGGGCCGCCGGCTGTTCCTGTCACGGCGGCCGCTCGCCCTTCGATGCCAGAGGCGTCGCGATGCTCCATGCGGCCTCGCAGGGCTATCCGGTGAACATCAACCTTCTGGTCCAGCGCTGCCTGTCGACGCTACGTCCCGCGCCCGACGGCAAGATCGACGCCCCGGCCGTCCATCGCTGCCTGACGTTCATGGCCAAGGCCGGATCGCTGCCCTATCCGCTGCCGGCGCTGCCCACCGTCGAGGAGTTCGAGGAGCGTCAGTCCTTGCAGGCCGTCGTCCCGTCCGACCAGCGGCAGGATCTGCATTTCGGGAATATTATCGCCGATCCGCGGTATCATTGGACGGATGTCGAGGACGATCTGGCCGCCGGCAGGACCAGAAGGTGGCTGACCCTCGGCGTCGCCAGCGTCGGCCTGGTTGCGGCGCTGGTGGTCGGCAGCAACCTGATGATCCCCGCCGACAATCCGGCGACCGTGCAGGGGGATCTGGTCTCGGCCAATTCGGAAACGCCGGCCGTGGAGCCTGCGTTGCAGCCTGAACCGCCAGCGCCCCCGGTCGATACGGTGGTCGAGGAGAAAGACGTGGACCCGCAGGCGCTTTTGCTTCAGGCGCTGTCGGCCGGTGCCGAGGATCCGGCAGCGGCCATCCCGTTCTATACGCGGGCGGCGTTGTGGGGTAATCAGCGGGCGGCCTATTACCTTGGCCAGCTTTACGAGACGGGGACGGGGGTCGCGGTCGATTTGGACAGGGCGCGGGCGTGGTATGGCCTCGCCCCCGATATCGAGGGGGCCGCTGAACGGGTTGCGATCCTGGCCGAAGATGGCGCAGCGGCTGACCCTGCCGACCTGGTTGCGCCCGTCCCGCAGCGGCAGGTCCGCTTCCCCTGGAACCGGACAGAGCTTTACTGGCAGGCGGCGCCGGGCGCCGAGCCCGTCCGTTACAAGGTGGAGTTCGTTGCCGCAGGCTCGGACCAGGTGCAGCAGTTCGAAACCGAGCTTCAGGCGGCTCTGGTCCGGCAGCGGGTTTCGCGCTGGAGGGTCATCGCGATGCAGGCCGACGGAACCGAAGGGCCGGCATCGGCCTGGATCAGCTTCGACCGCGTCATCCCCTGATCAGCAGCCCAGGGCGGCGCAAATGTTGCGGCGATAGACGGCGTTCGCCTCACTGTCCTGCGGCGTTTCTGGCGCGGGCTGGGTGCAGTTCGGCTGGTACTCCGGATCAAGGCCGCGGTTGACGCAGGTGCTGATGTCCCAGCCTGGCGGAATGTCCGTCAGGTCGACCGCCTGCCACTTGGCATGGCCATCGGTGCGCAGCGTGTCGATTCCGGTTAGAAGCAGCGATGACAGGTCCGACACGCCCCGGCAGCTGGCCTGATGATAGGTGTTTCCGCGCGGATCGAACTCATAGGTCATCAGCACCGCCTTGACCGCGACCAGTTCGACCGGGTCGGGCTGAAAGTCATAGGTTCCGCCTGCCAGCGTCGCGGGCGTATAGACTGCCTCCAGCGTTTCGTTCTGGATCGGCAGCAGATGAAATTGCTCGGCGTCGATCTCGTTCTCGGAATAGAGCGTCGCGGGTGCCCCGGCGACATAGAAGAAGGCATCCAGGTCACCGGCCTGCAGTTGTGGCAGGGCGTCGCCCGGTGCAATGGCCAGCGTCTCTGACGGCTCGATCCCGGCCAGCGACAGCATCAGCGATGCCGTCAGGAACGTGCCGCTGTCCTCGACCCCGATCGCCACGCGCTTGCCGGTCAGGTCGTTGAAGCTGGCGATATCGTTGCGGGCCAGGATATGAACCTCTTCCTCGTAAAGCGGGAAGGCGATGCGGACACCGGCGATCGCGCGCGCGACGGCCGGGTCATCGCTGGCGAACGTCTGCATGTATTCCAGCACGTCGCTCTGCACGATGCCGAACTGAGTGTTCGACCGCTGGCGCACGCCCAGGAAATTCTCCAGCGACCCCGCGGATTCGACCACCTCGAGGCTTTGCCCGCACTGTTGCATCAGGTTGTTCAGGTCGCGGCCGATCTGGATATAGGTCCCGGTGGGAGAGCCCGTCATGATGCTCATCTGGGTATCCTGGGCCTGTCCCGCGGCCGCCAGGGCCGAACCAGCGCAGATGCCGAGGGCGAGGCGTTGCAGAAGCTTCAACATGGTCATCGTCGTTTCTTTCCGTAGGAGGGGCTTCAGCATCCGTCCAGCTGGTTAACCAGAACCAGCAGCGCCTGGCGATTGATGGGGTTCTGGACCTCGCGCAGCGCATCGATGGCGCATTGGCCATCGACAAGCAGGTCGCGCAACCGTCCGCGTGCCGCAGGTGCCTGAGGAAGACCCGGCGTCGTCGCCAGGACGGCATCCACCTGATCGGCATCGCGCGGCGGCAGCGCCTCGTCGCCGTCGACAGCGACGACTGGCGCGGCGGGTTCAGGCTGTTCCGGTTCCGGTTGCGGCTCGACGGCCGCCTCTCGCTGCTGCTGCAGGTCGGTGAGTTCCGCGGTCATGGTCTGGATCTGGTCGGTCAGCTTAGTGGACTGCGCCTGCTGCGCTTCGATCTGTGCCGCCAGTTCCTGCGAAGCCGCCACGTCGATTTCTGCCGCCTGACGCTGCTCCTGCAGGTCGGTGAGGTCCGCCGTCATGGTCTGGATCTGGTCGGTCAGCTCGGTGGCCTGAGCCTGCTGCGCTTCGATCTGCGCCGCCAGTTCCTGTGAAGCCGCCACGTCGGCTTCTGCCGCCTCTCGCTGCTGCTGCAGGTCGGCCAGTTCCGCGGTCATCGTCTGGATCTGGTCGGTCAGCTCGGTGGCCTGAGCCTGCTGCGCCTCGATCTGTGCCGCCAGTTCCTGCGAAGCCGCCACGTCGGCTTCTGCCGCCTCTCGCTGTTGCTCGAGGGCTGCAAGTTCCGCGCGCACGGTCGCGGTCTGCGTCTGCAGTTCGTCCAGATCCTGCTGCAGATCGGCACGCTCCGCGTCCTGCGCGGCTTGATCCTCCTGGCGGGCGGACGCCTCGGCAGTACGGGATTCGAGCGTTGCCAGACGGTCAGCCTGCTGCTGCTCGGCCGCTCGCATCTCTTCAAGGTCGCGGGTCACTTCCTCGCTCTCGGCGCGGCGGGTCTCGATCTGCGCGACCAGGTCTGTAAGTTGGGAATTGGCGGCGTCGATCCGGGACTGCAACTCCGCCTCGGCGGCCTGAGCCTCATCGATACGCGCCTGATCAAGACCTTCGTCTTCAAGCGTCGTCAGGTCGCTCCGCTGCTGCTCCAACTGGTCGGTCGCGTCTTCGATCTGCGCGTTCAGCGAGTCGAGCGCAGCGCGGGCGGCGCTGATCTGCGGCTCCAGCTCGGCGGCCTCAAGCTCCATCGCCGCGATGATCTGGCGCAGGGACTGGGCGCGGGCTGCAGCATCATCGGATGCGGCCTGCCCCCAGGCAGAACCTTGCAGGGCAACCAGACTGAATGCGGCCAGGCCGGCCACGCGAAAACAGCGAAATGACAACACGGCACCAATCTCCCGTTCATTTGATAATGCTTGTGAACACGGGTTTGTCAAGAACCGGGGAGCGAGGATTGCCCCTTCCATTCCGCCCATGCGGGATTGCACCGCCAGTAATGGGGACGGGAAACGTCGATCGCAGCTGATCCCTGTGGTGGTATTGCCTGCGGGTCAGGGCCGTTCGACATCATCTGCCGGCAGGATTTCGCCGCTGAAGCGGCGTTTCGAAGTATGGCCGTGACTGGACGGATCGTCAGGTTATTCATCCGATCATCCTGTGATACGTCTCCGCCGCCGGCCCTCGATCTGGCGGCGCATCGAGAGTGAGGTTCTGTCATGACTGATCGGTTTATCCTTACCACGACCCGCATCGCGAAAGCGGCGTTCGTTGCCGGACTTGTCGCCACGCAGGCGATGGGGCAGGGAAACGATGGCGGGATCCCCTCGGCGCAGGACATCCTCCGGCATTTGCCCCCGGTGCCGGGCCGCGCCGAGGAGCCTGCGCCCGCACCCGTGCCCGCACCCGCACCGCCTGAAAAGCCTGCGCCCCCGGTCGAGGCCGCACCGCAACCGAGCACGCCCGTCGAGCAGGCGGCGCCGAGACGGTCGCCCCCCGCTGCCGCACCGACCGCCCCCCGCGTTTTTGTACCCCCCGCCGACGGGTCTTCCAGGACTCTGGCCGAGGCGCGGGTCGTCATTCACTATCCCGAACGTGGCGGCTACGAGCGCTCGCAAGAGCTGGTCCGCCTTCTGCGCGCCATGGGCACCGGAGAGGTCGAGACCCGCCCGGTCCGCTATCCCGTCGACCGGCAGAGCATCCGCTATTTCCATGCCGCCGACCGAGAGGTGTCCGGCGTCATCGGCGATCTGGCCGGCATGTTGGGCGCGGGCGGCCGGGAAACCGTCTCGGACTTCACCTACTACAGGCCGTCGCCCCGGAACGGCACTGTCGAGATCTGGCTGCCGTGACCGGCATGCCGCGGCACAAGCAGCGTGGCGTCAGCTGACGGCTGGCGCCCCGCGGAGGGTGGGCCTCTGGACAGGTCGCGGCCCTAGAAAAGCAGACTGGGATTGATCCGCCCGTGACCGGATGGCAGACGTCGGCCATTTACCGCCGCTCGCCGGGTTCGGGTCAAGGCGCGAGACAATCGCAGTGGCTTTGGACGCGATGGCGGCAGCGTAGAATCGCTTGCCCCCGGCGATGCTGATCGCCCATCACCTGAGCCGCCGCAAGCAGGTTGCTCTGCCTGCTTCACCCAATCGAACAGCCCTTCATCGACCGAGCCATGAAAGCGACCCAATCGAATGGCGCGGGCGATGACGACCGCCGATCCAGCGGCGACCCTGACAGCCTTTACTTGCACATGCAGGTCGGGAACCTATGCTGGTGATGTGCGGAGGAGGGTGCCGCAAGCGCCTGCGCCGACACATCGGTATGGCTTCCAATCTGCCAGGTGGAGGACCTTCATGACGTCGTTGACCGAACGCTTTCCCGCTGCACTGGAGGCTGCCGAGCAGCTCGACGCGCCTGCCTATGCAGTCGCCGATGTCGTCAGCACGGTCCTCGAGGTGACCGGCACGGCGTCGCAGCCAATCCAGAACGTCCTGCACGGCACTTGGCTGGGCCATCCCCTGCATCCGATCCTGGCGACCGTTCCCGTCGGGACCTGGACCATGGCCCTCGCTCTCGACGGCGCCGAGGCACTGGGGCTGGCGCCGCAGCGGCGGCTGGGCGAGGCCGCGGACCTGGCGCTAAAGGTCGGTGTGGCGGGTGCTGTTGTTGCAAGTGCGGCGGGACTGGCTGACTGGCGTCAGATCCATGGGCGCGACCGGCGGACGGGCCTTGGGCATGCGGCATTGAACTCTGCCGCGCTCGGCCTGACGGTCGGATCGCTGGCGCTGCGCCGCAAGGGACGTCGAGGTATTGGCCGCGCAGCCAGCGGCGCCGGATGGCTGGCATTGGCGGCAGGCGCCTATCTGGGCGGTCACCTTGTCTACCGACGTCGTGTCGGCGTCGACCAGGCGGACCGCTCGCCCGAGCCGCGGGGCTTCCAGCCGGTCCTGCCCGTCGCCGCGCTGCAGGAAGACCGACCCCGCCGCGTCGAGGTCTGGGACGAGGCCGCGCGGGCGATGGTGGGCGTGGTTCTGGTTCTTCATCGGGGTCAGGTTCACGCGATGGGATCGCGCTGCTCGCACATGGGCGGGCCGCTGGACGAGGGCTGGGTTCAGAACGGTGGCCTGGTCTGCCCCTGGCACGGCTCGCGCTATTGCCTGGCCACGGGTCGGGTGCTCGACGGGCCTTCGACGTCGCCCCAGCCGCGTTACGATGTTCGCATCAGCGGGGACCAAATCGAGATCCGCCACGTGCCCGAGCCCGGCGACGAGGCGCTGACGCCGGAAGAGGTTGATGCCGGGCATGCCTACGCCGTGGCCGGTGCAGGCGCGCTTCCCGAAGGGCGCAAGGCCGACGAGGTCCTGTTCGAGCATCACCAGCTGCTCCGCCGGTTGTTCGAGACCATCGAAGGGATGCAGCCGGACGACCCCGAACGTCGAGACATGATGCGCCTTCTGGCCGGAGAGCTCGAGATCCACGAACATGTCGAGGACGCGATCTTCTATCCTGCCGTACGCCCCGTCAGCGAGGATGTCCCCGTCGCCCATGCGGAACACCAGCAGCTTGCGGACATGCTGGCGGTAACGCTGCGCCTTGGGACATCCTCGCCCGAGTTCGAGCAGCAGCTTCGTGCCCTCCACCAGGCGGTCGATCACCATGCCTCCTCCGAGGAGGAATCCATGTTCAAGGAGGCGCAGCGCCTGGGAGAGGCACGCCTGCGCGAACTGGGCCAGCAGATCGAGGAGATGCTGGAGCACGAGCGCGTGTCCCGCGCGCGCAGCGCTTTCCGCGCGCTGAAGATCCGCCTGCTGGAGGGCGCCTGAGGCCGAGGCTGCGAGGGCTGCTTGCGGCGCTCGTGGTCCACACGATGGGGATCGCAGCGCTTGCGTCTGTGATGGGACGGACTTGGCGCGGGATCACGCGAACATCGCGCCGACAAAGCTGTCGGGCAGAAGTGGCAGGTCTGACAGCCTTTCATCAAGCGATCTACGCAGCTGCGGCTTTTGCAAGCCCGAGGGGTCGACCTGTCCAGAGGACTCGCGGCCTGTTTGACACCGAACCGGGCACGCAAGGTCATCGTAAACGGTAGTGTCCCAACGCTTGGTGTAGGAGGCCGCGCGCGGAGCCCCCGGCGTAGCGCAGCGTGCGGTCGGGTGTGACGCTGGCGGCCACCGCCGATCTTCG
>NZ_JAOTBE010000094.1 GCF_026162645.1 Paracoccus rhizosphaerae | reverse complement strand
CGGGCGTGCGGCCATGCTGCGGGCCACCATCGCCCGAGATGACTTCGAGATAGGATTGCTCCTTCCTCAGGATCAGCTTCTTCGGGGCGTTGTGCGCGTCGTAGATGCCCACCGCCGAGACAAGCCGCTTGTCCTGGCGGATGATGCCGGCCGCCTCCTTGAAGCCGATGCCGGCCTGCTTGCGATCGGCAGCAGCGAAGATCGCCTCGCCACCGGGTCGCCGCTCGGGAGCGATGGTGTGCAGCAGCGCCAGCGCAGCGGCCAGAGAGGTCTTGCGGTTGCCGCGGGGCAGCAGCAGCGCGACGGTGTTGAACATGCGCGTGCCGTTCTCGTGCCGGGGGCCATAGATGCGCCTGACGATGCGCTCCTGCCACGGGTCGAGCTGGAAGGCGCGCTTGGGCAGGATCGACTTAGGATGCCGCAGGGCACGCAGGAATTTTACCGCCCGTTCGCCATAGCCGAAGGGGTCGGCGATCTCCGAGCCGTCATAGATCCAGCTTGGGAAGGTGCTGTCCCTTGCTACGGGTGTGGTCTTCGGCGCCATGCCTCACCCCACGTCCAAGGGTGACGGGCTGTCGTCGCTGTCGTCATCGTCGCGGATGGCAGGGCGGGACCGGCTGACGGGCGTCAGGCCCAGCTCTGCGCCCAGCTGGCGCGCCGTGACCATCGCCTTGTCCAGGGCGCGGATCATCGGCAGCATCGCCGCCGCGTCACTCTCGGCCTGGATCAGAGTCTCCATCTGGCGCACCCGGCCGATGCAGATGCAGTAGCTTTCGAGGCCACCGAGATCGGCATCGGTCAGGATCTTGCGCTCGACCAGCACCGGCATCACCCGCGCCCATTCATCCTGCGCAGGTTGAGACAGCCAGTCAGGGGGCGCCATGTTATCGATCAGGGCGTCCTGTTCCTCGCGGAGTTGCGGCTTGGCTCCCTTCATCAGGTCAGCCTCACGCAGCGCAGGTCCAGCCCCTTGCGGCGGCCGATGGGGGTGATCTGCTTTATGTTGAAGGTCTCGCCCTGCCAGGTGACTTCACCGGCGCTGGTAATGCCGTCCACGAAGCGGATGCGGAAAACCACGGTTTCCTCGTCAGTGGCGCCGCCGCCGCGCAGGAACTCCTCGGTGGTCTGGTCGATGCGCTCGGCCCTGACGGTGGCGACGGTCGGGGTGCTGCCCCTCTCGGGGGTGCCATAGTCGTTCACGAACAGCTGGAAGGTCGTGATGGTGATGGTCTCGGTCAGCTTTCCGGCCTTCATGGCTGCGCCTCCGAAATCAAGATTTCAAGTGTCACCACGCCGTGCGAGTGCTCGCCGTCCGCGTCGCGCAGGAAGCGCTGGCTTGCCACCAGCAGATCAGCGCAGTGCAGCCCCTCGGGAAGCGCCAGGCGGCCGAGACGCATGGCCGCGCGGATGGCGCCGCCGATGGCCTTCGAGCGCTCCAGCGACGGCTCACGCACCCAGATGTGCAGCGTGTGGAAGATCCGTGTATGCGCCCTGCGGAGGCTCGTGCCTTCATCGACCGACTGGCTTTCGCCAAGGATGATGGCAGGGCGCGGTGCGGGGCGCTAGTTGGTGTCGAGGATGTTCGCCGCAGGCACCAGATTGATTACGTCCTGATTACGGTTCAGGCGCTCGCGGATGGCCTTCTGAACCTCAAGCTCGGGGGTCATTTCGCCTCCTTGATGGCTTTGCCGATCGCCCGCTTGATGCGGTTCAGGGCGCGCTTGCGGCCAAGGCGAAAGCCCGGCCAGAAGAATGGCTGCGCAGGATGATTGACGGTGCCGTATTCCTGCAGGTGCGGATAACGCACCTCGCTATTGCCCACGGTGATCGCCACCGCGTTCTCTGCCACGACATGCGAGCCTCCCGGCTGCGAGTAAGGCGGCGTGGACTGTCCCGGCAACGTCACGGCGACGGAGTTCTTCAGGTCGCCCTCGTCCTCGGGGGCCAGGGCCTCGATGATGTCAGCAATTTCATAGCCGCCCTTTGCGAGGGCCGGCACGACGGCCTGGCGGGCGGCGATCGGCACCGCTCTCATACGCTTCTGGAAACTGGACAGGCCGCCGTCATTCGCCATCAGAATGTCCTGTCCCGATGTGCGTCGATGATGTCGGCCACGCCGAAGGGCAGCGGGGCGCCGCGTTCCATGACGGCCTCGCGGTTTTCATACCACCAGGCGGTCAGCTGCAGGATGGCGTCGCGCAGGTCCGAAGGGACCAGTTCAGGCTCGATGAACCGCTCCAGCAGTGTGAAGCCCAGCCACTGCTCGATGAAGCTCTGCGCCGCATCAAGCTTGAGCTGCAGGAGCATGTCGTCCTGATCCTGCCCGGCCATGAGGGCCAGGTGATCCTTAATCTCGGGAAGTGTCACAGTGGTTGGCATGGATCACCTGTGCGGGTTGGCGACGGGGTGCAGGTCAGCCTGCAACCGCATCACGTTGTTGGCCGCGTCGAAGACCTCCCCGACCGACATCACCAGCGCGAACCAGCGCCGCTCGGTGACGCCATCCGCGAACAGCAGCCGGAAGGGGAAGGCTTCGCGCGAACGGTAGGCCCGGCGCAGGATGATCTGGCCCGCATCGGCAGGATCGAGGCCGAGGATCACCTGCATGGTTTCGGGGCGATGCACGCCCTTTGCGGCCATGTATCCGTCGCCGCCCATATAATGGGCCTCCTCCAGCTCGTAGCGTCCGCCCAGCACCCCGAAGGCCTCGGCCTCGCCCACCTCCACCCACGCGGCGTCAGGAACGCTGGCGGGTGGCATGTGCGAGGGGACTTCCTCGTCGGCAATGAACAGCTTTGAGCCTGCGACGGGGAACAGCATCAGACGCCGCCGGTCGCCGCGATCTTGACGATGTTCGAGTTGATCCAGAGCGAGGCGTTGAACTTCATCACGCTGTTGGCGCTGTCGTAGGTCTCGGACGCGCTGCCCACCTGGGCCACGAACATGCGCTCCGAAGGCGTGCCGCCTGCCGGCGCATCGGCCAGGACGACCCGGAAGGCGAAGTCGTTCTTGGTCCGCTCTGCCGCGATCAGGGCGATCTGGCCGGGGTCGCTCGGGTCGAGGCCGCAAACCACGTCCATGTTGCCGGCGTTCTTGGTGCCCTTGAGGCGGCGGGTGCGGCCCGAGTTGATGCCGTCGAAGGTGACTTCGGCCGAAGTGTCACCGGCAGAGCCGAGGCCCTCGGTTTCCCCGACTTCAACCCAGGTCTGGCTGGAGAAGTCGGTGGCGTCGAAGTCATCAGCCTGGGCTGGGAGAGGGCCGCCGATGTAGAGGCGGGTGCCTGCGGTGGTGTAGATCGTCATGGCGTGTCCTTTCGGAACTGGCGGCGCTCGATGCGTTGCTTGGCGCCGGAATGGCAGGGGGTGCAGTGCGACTGCCACCGGGACTTGTCCCAGAAGATGGCTTGATCGCCGCGGTGCGGGGTTTTGTGATCGACAAGGGTTGCCCGTGCCCCACAGGCTGCGCAGTAAGGGTGCTGGCGAAGGAAGCGCTTGCTGGCTGCCTCCCATTCGCGCGTGTAGCCCCGCTGGCGGCTGTTGGGCCGTGTCTTGTCAAAGCGGGCTTTCCGCTCGGCCGCGCGCTGGATCTGGCAAGGGCATTGGGCACCCGGAGGCACCGTCTTGCCGCAAGAACAGATCCGGGGCGCGCGGGCTGGCATCAGTCGGCCTTCCGGCTTCCGACCTTGAAGCGATGCTCGTCGCCGTCGCGGGTGCGGATGACGGTCTCGCCATCCTCCTCCCGGACCTCGACGCCGCCCTTGGTCTTCTCCAGCTCGGCCACGAAAGCCGCGATCTCAGCCTTGGTCTTCACCGCGCTCATGCTGCAGCCCCCCGCAGAACGGCGATGGCTTCCGGCATGACCGGGGCGCCACCGACACGGCGACGGGCGCGGATCTTCACAATGCCATTGTCAGCGCCGGTGAAGTCGTCGCGCAGGGTCTGGATGCCGATGCGATCGACAATCTGATAACCCACGTTGAAGTCACCGAAGGCCACCGGATAGGAGCCGGCCGCCAGCGAAGGCATGTCCACCATCTCGCGGATCGGACGGCCCAGCAGGGTCGCGGGCTGGCCGTTGGCGAGGCTGTCGCCCCAGATCATCCGGTCGGTGTTGTCGGTGGCGCCGCGGATCGCCGCCATCGTAGCGCGGTTCATCACCCACGTTGCGTTGCGGGCGTATTCCGTGGGCAGCGCGTAGAACAGCGAGATCAGATCATCCACCAGCTCCGCGCCGGTCAGGGCCGTTTCGATCGCCTCGTAATCCGCCGCCGATGCCAGGAAGCCGAGGGGCTTGCCATTACCGTCGCCGTTCACAAAGGCCGCTTCCTCCATCTTCCCGAACTCGCGGGCAATGTGGTTGCGCAGGAACCCTTCGAGGTCGATCAGGCTGTCTTCCAGCAGTTGCTGCGACACAGGGACGATGACGGCCTGCTCGTGAACAGCGATCTTCTGCTGGTCGAAGGTCGGTTCCGACACGGGGCGCGGGCCGATCTCCGAGACCCAGCCAGGCTGCACGTTGCCGTTGAGCTTGGGGATGACAATCTCGGTCGTGCCGATCGCCATGATGTTGGCAATGGCGCGCATCGATGAACGCTCGGAAAGCGTCTGCAGAACGCGGGTCGAGAACTCGGGGGCGACGACATAGCCGCCGGCCGGGTTGGCGCCCAGGTTCAGGGTCTTCTTGTCGTCGTCATCCAGAGCGGTCACGCCGTTGCGGATGAAGGTCTCGAAAGCCTTCTTTTCGACTTCGCCGGGCTTGCCCTCGGTCACACCACCCTGATGACGGTTGCCTTTGGCTTCCAGCTTGTCGATCCGGGCCACAAGAGCCGAGTTGTCGGCCTTCTGCTCCAGCGCGGTCATCTTGGCCTCCAGCGCCTCGATGCCCTTGGTTTCGGTCGTCTCAGTCATGTCGTGTTCCTTTGCGGAGGTGATGCGGGCGCCGGCATGTGCAGGCACCGCCACCACGCTGATTTCGAGAAGCTCAAGATCGCTGATCGTGCGACCACCGCCCCGGCGAGGCATGGCCTTGCGCGAGGCAAAGCCGATCGACAGGCCGCGAAGCGCACCCGCCTGGATCAGCGAGCGAACCTCGGCCGCGCGCTGGACATCGTTCACCAGCAGCCGGCCCTTCACGGTCAGGCCCTGGTCGGTCTCGATGATCTCGTCCCAGACACCCACGGTGTCCTTCTGGTCGTGGCTGGCGAGCATCGGCAGCGGCGGCATCGACTTGGCGAATGCGCCGCGCTCGATCACGTCGCCCACCCGATCGGGGCTGCCGAAGGGCCAGGCTATGCCCTCGACCATGCCGGCCTCGTCCACGGTGAAGTTGGCTTTGACCTCGATCCGGCTCATGCTGACGTCCCCCGGAAGGCCGCACGATCAGCCGCGAAGGCATCAACCTGTTCCTGCACCCACAGTGCGCTCCTCAGGAGCCGCAGGGCGTTGGCATGGTTGAGGGGCACCGGGCTGCCATCTTCGAGGATGTGCCAGCCCAGAATGCAGCGGGCGAGGTTGTTCAGCCGGGCCTTCTCACGGGCAACCGCAGGCACCCGTCCGTAATCGTCACTCGCCTCGGCCAGTTCATCCGTAAAGGCGATGCGGGCGCGATGCTGCGTCTCACTGTCGGGGCCGGCGATGCGGAGCGTGATGCCCACCGGCTTGCCGGTCACCGGATCGGCCAGCTCGAAGTCGCGGCCGCGGTCCTGGTCCTGGCTGTCTGCGAGGATGTCATTCAGCTGCATGGACCACCTCAATCGTAGTGCCCTGATCCACGAAGATCACCGGGACGCCGGGGAAGGCCTGCTCGACCTGGCTGCGGACGGCCGCGACGGGCCACTGCGGGCAGAATGGCGACATGCGGACAACGACGGCCTGCGGCTTGCCCTTGGCTGTGATCGGCTGCGCGATCTCGGTCTCGTTGGGTCCGGTCATTCGGGGATCTCCTCGGGTTCATCCGCCGACGGCGGTTGCGTGGCAGGGGCCGCGCTGATGTTGGGGTTCTCGAAGGTGTCGCCGCCCTCGCGCGGGGGCAGGCTCAGCCATCCACGGCCCTCGTTCGGGTTCAGGGTCCGGCTGGCGATCAGGCTGTTGATGACGGTGGCACGGGTCGCAAGATCCGCTCGCGTGAGGTCGTCGCGATCGAAGCGGACCACATACCGGCCCCGTTCGTCGTCGCTGAACAGGGCGCGGTTGAACGCGCCTTCCAAGCCGCGAAGCCACGGCTCCAGGCAGTAGGACAGGAACTCTCTGCCCTTCTGCTCGCTGTTCGACCAGGTGGCGCGCTCAAGGGCGCCGATCATAGGGGCGGGAATGTTGAAGGCGCGGGCGATTTCCTCGATCTGGAACTTCCGGTTTTCGAGGAACTGCGCGTCGGTGCTGTTGAAGGTGATCGCTTCGAACTCAGCACCGTCATAGAGGATGACCGTTCGGCCGCCGCTGTCCTCAGCCTCATGCGTCTGTCGCCATGAGGCGATGATCTTCTGCACCGCCGTCTCGCCCATGCCCTTGGGGAATTTGAGTGTGCCAGAGGGCTTGGCGCCGCGGGTGAACAGGCGGGCCGCGTGACGGTCCAGCGCCACGGCAATACCGATCGCATCCCGTGCCAGAGACAGGGGACTGCGGGGCAGGGGCGGCATCAGGTGGATGACGTCGCGGGCCGCCACAGGGCGGTTGCCAAGACGATACTTGCGCTCGCCGGTGTCCAGGTCGGTCTCGAAGAACAGCGTTCCCTGGCGGTAGCTGATGAGCTCCACAGGGCGGCCGTTCACGCGGTTGACCCAGGCCATGCCGCCTTGATCGGCCACCAGCGCATCGACCATGATCTGCCGGATTAGCTCAAAGCCGGTCGTCCAGTCGTTCGCCTCGCCGCGCAGCAGGTTGAGGACCGGGTGATCCGTCACCTCGATCTCGGTCCCGTCTTCGACATACTTCACATGCACGTCGAGCGAGGCCACGGCTTCGGAGATCAGCTGGATGGCGTTGGAGACAGCAGGCACCCGCAGCGCATCCATGATGCTGACCGGGATGCCGTTTCCGCTGGAGAGATTGGCGCCGAGAATGGCCGCAAGGTCCGTGTCAGGCACGGCCAGGGACTTCTCTTGATGGGGTGCCGCGCTACGCGACCAGGGCCAAATTTTCATAGCCCCAAGATACTGGGGCCAGAAGTATCACGTCAGATGGCAGAACCTACCAAATCCTGCCATTTCCTTCATCATTCCAGTGGCTTAGTTCGCCGCCACTGTCGCAGTTCGTTCTGAAATGCGCAATAGCTCATCGTGCCTGGCGGCTGATAAATCGGGATCTCCTGCTTCTTCGCCCACCGGCGCGCCGTGGTCTCGCTGATGCCCAGGAAGGCCGCGATGCTCGGCAGCCCCCACAGCTTACCGCGAACCTCAGCAGGCTCCAGCACAGCATCCAGTCGCCAGACGTCGAGAGGCGGGGCCTTCATGTCGGTCTCACTCATCGAAAATCTCCAATTCGATCCGATCTTGCACGCGGCTCCCCGCGCCGGTCCCCGCTTTAGGGCCAAAATTGACGACCACACCCTCTGGTTGATTTTCCGATCTGGCTTGACCCACAAAGGAGAGACAGCGAAGATCCGATAGAGGCAGGACCGAGGCAATGCGATGTTCATCGAAGTCACAGAGCGTGAAACCAATTCGCCCACTTCGATGAACATTGAACACATCATCACCTTTGCACCGAGATGCGGCGGCGGGACGAACGTGGAACTTGTTGGCGGTGATGACTGGTTCGTGGTGGTCGAAGACTATGAGACCGTGAAGGCCATGATCCAGAAGGCCGCGATGCCGTTCGTCTGACGACCTACTCATCTGCTACCTCACGTCCTGTGAATGCGCCGTAGATCACCGATGCCCGCCGTGTGACTGCCCGTGCCAGTGCAGGGTCAGTGATCTCTGCGCTGGCCTTGTGCCCTGTCGATGTCTTGCCCGCAGGACCATAGGCGACGACGATGCCTGTCTCCTTCTCGATCAGGACACAGCCACGCACTGACATGATCGCTAGGTTCAGGTTGAACGATGCCAGCAGCCGATTGCCGCGGGTGTTCGGCTGGCCGTCGATGACTGTCAGCTTGGTGATGGTGAAGTCGGGGATCGCGGTCATTTATGGCCCTCGCTGCTAATTTCGGGGTTCCACTTCGGCACCAGAGCGATCGAGCTTTGCTTACGCGGCACGGCGAACGCAGATGAGACCGCTTCATCCAGCGTCGTGTGGCGGGACAATTGATAGCTCGCGGCGCGGTAATAGCCCCGCACAGCGTAGTCACCTTTGCCAGTGATCCAGATGCTGACGGTCTGGTACTGCTTGATGTTCGAAAGGGTCATAAGTTGCTCCTGTCGTTCGTTACGTCGGGCCAATAGCCCGCATTGGGGTCATCAAAGTCTGATAAGCTGGGACCTCGCCCAGTGTGCGTGACAGGGTGACATTCGGCATTGTCACCTCTCTCCTGAACATCTCTGGCACAGTCTGGACGTGACAGCGTGACAGCCCTTAAGGGCATGTCACGTGTGTCACGCTCCCTCCTGGTATCTGGCGCCGTGACATCTTCGGCTGTGTCACGCTCTGTCACGCGCGTCACGCCGGAGCCTGCAGCGGCGAAGATCGAGGCAAGGGCAGTTTGATCGACGACTAGGTAGACATCGTCTTGCACCGTCATCGTACCGCTGTTTACCAATTCCGTGCGCACACGATGGAACGCCTGACGCTTAGCCCCTGCATTGTCTCCCGTGTGCTTCGCGTAGAAGGCATCCCGCCACTGATCGACATGCACACCTCGAAATGAACTTCCACTACCGCTCCAGACACCATGAGTGCGGGCAGCATCTTGATAGGTTTTAATGGCTAGGGTTTGCGTCGGAGTGCGACGCTCCTTGCGAGGAGGGGCGTCGGCCTGCCGCAGAACTGCACTCACTGCGTCTCCTTGGAGGTGGACACTTTCCAAGGTGAAGTGCAGATCGTCGGGCGGCGAAGCGTCCTTCATCTTTGTGTTGACGACATCCAGTCGGGCGCCGTCCTTTTCGACGCGATACTCGAAGTCTAGTGCGCCCTTTAGGGTCAGGACTCGTTCTTGATCACAGCCAGAACATGACGGTCGCGGCCAATGCGATTGCGGAGAGGTAAGTCTCCGGGCACCTGTCGTAACGCGTGGCGACACGTCTCCAGTCTTTCAG
>NZ_JAOTBE010000093.1 GCF_026162645.1 Paracoccus rhizosphaerae | reverse complement strand
GGACCAGTGGCGTTTCCATGGCTCGATGCATCTGGCGCGCCACAGCCTGAACTTCTGCTCCGGGAAGGACCGCAAGGCTGTGGCCGCCGACCTGCGCCGGATTTACGGCGCCCCAACCGCCATGGACGAAGTCGTCATCGGTGGTATCGATGCGACGGCCGACGCCCTGGCCGCGATGGAAGCCGGTGATCTGGACGTGACCGTGTTCCAGAACGCGGCCGGTCAGGGCGAGGGCGCGGTGGACGCTGCGTTCAAGCTGGCGCGGGGCGAGGAGGTCGACTCGAAGGTGTACGTACCATTCGAGTTGGTGAGACCCGAAAACCTTGCCGAGTACCAGAACTGATGAGCGGCGGGTCCGTATCGGCGGACCCGCAACCGATGCTTTGGGAGGAGCACCCATGCTTGACGCAGCTGTCGCGCCGTCGCGCGGGGCCTTTACAGGCGAGTACATCCTCGAGGTGGACCAAGTCCGCAAAGGATTTCCTGGCATGGTCGCACTGGACGACGTTCAGCTGTTCCTGGCTGACGGCCGGGCTGGAATTCGATGTGATCGTCGCCAACAATGACGAGATGGCGATCGGCGCGATGCAGGCGCTGAAATCTGCCGGCCGTCCGATGGACGATGTGGTGGTTGCTGGGATTGATGCCACAGCCGACGGACTTGCCGCGCTGGAAGCCCGAGACATCGACGTCACCGTGTTCCAGAACACCGTCGAACAAGGCCATGTTGCCGTTCGAGCCGCCGTCGCCGCAGCTGGTGGCACAGCGATGGAGCCGGAAGCCTGGGTCCCGTTTGAGCCGGTGACGGCCAAGAACCCGTCGCAATACGCAAACTGAACTCGCGGGCCCTCCTCCCTTCCGCGAAGGGCGGGGCACAGGTTGCCCCGCCCACCTTTAAGGCCAAGGAACTTCGAAGATGCTGAAACACACCCTCGACCCGCACATGATCCGGCACCTTTCACTCGAGGAGACCTGCCGCAAGGTCGCCGAGCTAGGCTATGACTATGTCGAACTGTCACCGCGCCCGGACTTCCTGTCTTGGTGGACCCGCCCGAAGGTCTGGCCCGAGCGCTTTCAGCCTCAGCATGAGCGCCTTGATCTCGGGCCGACACGAGCCGCAGTTCGCCCCGGCGCCAAGCGCTCTCCCGACATCGTCTAGCGAGAGCAAACCTTGCTCTGTGATCGCAGTGATCAGCCTGTTGATTCCGACGCCCGCGCAGGCGCAGACGGTGGCACCTTCATCCTGCCGGTCCGGGCCGGGAAGACCGGCGAGCAGCGTACCATCGACGTCCTGCGACAGCGCTGCCGCCAGATGGCTGCGCGACAAGGCAACCGGCTCCTCCGACACGAACAAGGCTGCAAGTAGCTGGCTGCCTTGGGTGAAGGCTAGCCGGATGACCCCGCGTCGATCGTCACGGACCACCATCGGCTGGATGTCCAGATCCAGAAGACGCTGCGCCGCCACTGTCCAATCCGCAGGCACGACCGAGCCAGCAAGTTCGGCCTGATACCCACCCGGCAATGCGGCCAATGCCCAATATTCACTGTCCGGCCGGATCGGGCGAGAAGACGCGGCGTAGGCGTACCAGCGGGCGGCGAAGGGCGCGATCGATGCCGGGGTGGACTTGAGTGCGGGCTGGCCGGATACTGGGTCGACAAGCGGCGCCGTCAGCGCGTTGACGCGTCCGGCTGAAGCGGTTTGGTCGCTCCAATGGATCGGCGCGAAGGGCTGACCCGGGGCCACGCGGTCCGTTACCAAAACACGTAGGATCGCTTCGCCTCGAGCCGTGGTGACACGGGCCAGGCTGGCGGGGGAGACACCCAGGCTTTCGGCATCACATGGGTTCAACTCCAGGAACGGCTCGGCCAGATGACGCGACAGGCGCGGCGAGGTGCCGGTGCGCGTCATGCTGTGCCACTGGTCACGCACCCGGCCGGTGTTCAGGCAGAATGCTGCGCTCGGCGTCGTCGCCGGCGGCAGGCGCGGCGTGACTTGGACCATCCGGCCTCGGCCCGAGGGAGTATGATAACTGTTGTCGCCGAAGAAACGGCCGCCCTGCCGCGCGCCCGCGCGGGGCCAGAGGAACGGCTCCATCGCGTCGTATTGCGACCGGTCCCAACCGGCACAATCCGAGATGTCGAAGTCGCTGCCCAGTCTGCCGGCGATGCCCGACAGCGCCGCATGCTCGGCAAAGATTTGCGACGGGTGTGTCCAGGCGAAAGCGTCGGCCCAGCCCATCCTCTGGGCGACTTCGGCCATGATGCGCCAGTCGTCGCGTGCCTGCCCGACCGGCCCAAGGGCCGGGCGCTGTCGGCTGATCCGACGTTCGGAGTTCGTGACGGTGCCGTTTTTCTCGCCCCATCCTGTCGCCGGCAGCAGGACATCAGCCAGGCGGGTCGTGTCTGTCTGTGCCATGATGTCCGAGACGACGACAAAGTCGCAGCCGGCAATGGCGCGGCAGACACGATTGGCATCCGGCATCGACATCGCCGGATTGGTGCCGATGATCCACAGCGCCTTGATGCGTCTCTCGTCTACTGCCCGGAACATGTCGAGCGCTTTCAGCCCTGGTGCCTCGGGCATCCGGGGTGCGTTCCAGAACTGCCGGACCGCCTCGCGATGGACCGGATTGTCGATATCCAGATGGCAGGCCAGCATATTGGCCAGACCACCGACCTCTCGGCCGCCCATGGCATTGGGCTGCCCGGTGACCGAAAAGGGTCCCATTCCGGGCCGGCCTATACGCCCGGTTGCGATGTGGCAGTTCAGGATCGCGTTGACCTTGTCCGTCCCGCTGTCGGACTGGTTGATGCCCTGCGAGTATACGGTAACCACGCGCTCGTTCGCACACCAGATTTCGATAAAGCGTGCCAGATCGTCGGGTGGAAGTCCGGTGATGGCCGGATTTCCCCGTTGCGCCGCCGCAAGCGCGTCTTCCAAGCCCTCGACCGGTGCGCCGGCCGTCATGCCCCGCCGGTGGACCTCGGACAGCAGCAAGTTGAAGAGGGCGGCATCCGCACCGGGTGCGATGGGCAGGTACAGGTCCGCGATGTCGCAGGTGGCCGTGCGCCGCGGGTCGATCACCACGACCTTGGTGCCTCGGGACTCGCGGGCGGCGGTGAGGCGCTGGAACAGCACGGGATGACACCATGCCAGGTTGGAACCGACCAGCATGACACAATCGGCCTGTTCCAGATCCTCATAAAGCCCAGGGACCGTATCGCTGCCAAAGGCACGGCGATGGCCAGCGACCGACGAGGCCATGCACAGCCGAGAGTTTGTGTCGATGTTGGCGCTGCCGATGAAGCCCTTCATCAACTTGTTGGCGACATAGTAATCCTCGGTCAGCAACTGCCCCGACACGTAGAAGGCAACAGAGTCCGGCCCGTGTCGGTCGATGGTTTCGCTGAAGCGGTTGGCCACCAGGTCAAGCGCCTCGCCCCAACTCGTGTCGCGTCCATCAATCCGTGGGACCAGCAGGCGGCCATTCGGTCCCACCGTATCCCCGAGCGCCGTGCCCTTGACGCAAAGGCGACCGAAATTGGCGGGGTGGTCCAGGTCTCCGGTTATGGCAAGGCCCCCACCGGGCAGAGGCGTGGCCAGCACGCCGCAGCCCACGCCGCAATAGGGGCATGTCGTCCGGACCGGGCGGGTTGTGGCATGCATGTTCATGAGTATCTCGCGATCATTCGGCTGGAACGTCTGGAGGGTGCGCCGGCTCGACCAGAAGGCGGTCTAGACCAGGCGAGGAAACTGTCTGGGTAAAGCTGCCTGAGGGAACCGGTCCTCTGCCGTGCAGTATGTTCTTTGGCTTTAAATCTGTGCCGCCCGTGCTCCTCATGCGGCCTTGTTGCGGTTCAGGAGGTCAGCGGTGATCAGGATGCGGCCGTTCTGGACGCGGACGGGCCAGGTGCGGACGGCGCCTTCGTCGGCGCCCTGCGCGGTGCCGGTGTTCAGGTCGAAGACCCAGTTGTGCAGGGGGCAGGTGACATGGTGGCCATGCACAATGCCTTCGGACAGCGGGCCGCCCTTGTGTGGGCAGCGGTCGTCCAGGGCGAAGACGCGGTCGTCGGCGGTGCGAAAGACGGCGATGCATCCGGCGGCGGTGCGGATCATGCGGGCGCCTTGCCGGGGGATGTCCTCCAGCGAGGCGATGTCAACAAAGCGGGTCATTCGGCGGCCTCCAGGGTCAGGTCGGCAAGGGGGGCCCATTTGGGCGTCTCGGACGGGGTCGACAGATGGGCCCAGGGGTCGCGGCGATAGACGGACTGGCTGAGCTCGAACCGTTCGACCAGGCGTTGGCGGTTTTCCAGGTCGTCGACGACCTGCGCCCTGATCCAGTCGAGGCCAACCTTGTTCATCCACTTCCAGATCCGGTCCAGATAGCGGGCGTGTTCCCGGTAAAGCTGTGTGACGGCCAGGATGATGGCGATGGCCTCGTCCTCGGACGGGGTCGAGGCCAGGTGCTCGGTCTCCTTCACCTCCATCCCTGCCGCGCCGCCGATCGAGATGTTGTAGCCGGAGTCGACGCAGACGACGCCGATGTCCTTGCAGGTGGCCTCGGCGCAGTTGCGCGGGCAGCCCGACACGCCCAGCTTCAGCTTGTGGGGCGTCCAGGACCCCCACATCAGCTTTTCCAGCCTGATGCCCAGACCGGTCGAATCCTGCGTGCCGACGCGGCAGAACTCTTTCCCGACGCAGGTCTTGACCGTCCGCAGGCCCCTGGAATAGGCCGCGCCAGACACCATCCCGGCGGCATTCAGGTCGGCCCACATGTGGGGCAGGTCCTCTTTCCGGACGCCCAGAAGGTCGATCCGCTGGCCGCCGGTCACCTTGACCATCGGCACGTCGTATTTCTCGGCCGCGTCCGCGATGGCGCGTAGTTCGGCCGGCGTCGTAACGCCGCCCCACATGCGCGGGACAACTGAATAGGTGCCGTCCTTCTGAATATTGGCATGGTTGCGTTCGTTCACGAAACGCGACTGGCGGTCGTCCTGGTATTCCAGAGGCCATTCGGCCAGCAGATAGAAGTTCAGCGCCGGGCGACAGGAATGGCAGCCGCCGACGGTCTTCCAGCCCAGCTCCTGCATCACGGCGGGGATCGACCTCAGGCCCATCGACCTGATCAGCCGGCGCACGTCCTCGTGCGTGTGATCGGTGCATTTACACATGCCTGCTGGCGCGCTGACGACGGCGCCGCCAAGTGTCAGCGCCATGACCTGTTCCACCAGTCCGGTGCAGGTGCCGCAGGACCCGCTGGCCTTGGTGCAGCTTCGCACTGCGTCCAGTGCGGTCGCGCCGTTCTGCACGGCCTGGACGATGGTACCCTTGCAGACGCCGTTGCAGCCGCAGATCTCCGCCTCAGGCGGCAAGGCTGCAACGGCCGCCATAGGGTCCGGTGCGGCACCCCCCTGGAAGGCCGGGCCGAAGATCAGCGTGTCGCGCATGTCCGCGATGTCGGTGCCGTCCTTCATCAGGCCATAGAACCAGTTGCCGTCGGCCGTGTCGCCATACATGACCGCGCCGATGATGCGGTCGTCCTGCAGGACCAGCCGCTTGTAGATGCCGCGGCCGGGATCGCGGAAGACGATGTCCTCTCGACCCTCGCCCTCGGCAAAGTCGCCGGCGCTGAAGAGGTCGCAGCCTGTGACCTTCAGCTTGGTCGCGGTCTGGACGGGGCGGAACTCGGCCGACTGATCCTGCAGCGTCCGGGCCAGGACCTTGGCCTGGTCATAGAGCGGCGCGACAAGCCCGAACAGCTGCCCGCGATGTTCGACGCATTCGCCAAGCGCGAAGATATGCGGGTCGCTGGTCCGCAGCGCGTCGTCCACGACGATGCCGCGTTCGACCTCGAGGCGTGCATCGACGGCGATGCGGGTCTCGGGGCGGATGCCCACGGCCATGCAGACCAGGTCGGCGGGATAGACGGTGCCGTCCTCCAGCAGAACGGCCTCGGCCCGGTCCTCGCCCAGGATCGCCTTGGTGGCGCCCTTGCAGTGGACGGTGATGCCGCGGCTCTCCAGGTCCTTCTGCAGCAGGTATCCCGCCGCAGGGTCCAGCTGGCGTTCCATCAGGTGGCCCATCAGGTGGATGACGGTGACGCGGGCGCCCTGCGCGGCCATGCCCGCCGCCGCCTCCAGCCCCAGAAGGCCGCCGCCGATGACGACCGCATCCTTGCCGGCGGTGGCCATCATCGCCTGCGTATCCTCCAGGTCGCGATAGGCCACGACGCCTGGCAGGTCCTTGCCGGGGACCGGGATGATGAAGGGGGCCGATCCCGTGGCGATCACCAGCGCGTCGTATTCGGCGCTGCTGTGGTTCGAATGGACCGTGCGGGCGTCGCGGTCGATGCGGACGACGGGTTCGCCAAAGCGGCAATCGACGCCGTGGGCCGCATACCAGTCCGCATCATGGGTGACGATCTGGTCATAGGTCTTCTCGCCCGACAGGACCGGCGACAGCATCAGCCGGTTGTAGTTCCCGCGTGGTTCCGCGTTGAACAGGGTAACGTCCCAGGCATCCGGGGCGGCGTCGAACAGATGCTCCAGCAGGCGGCCCGAGGCCATGCCGGCGCCGATGACGACAAGCTTCTTCTTCATGGCAAAGCTCCTTTCAGGCGGCTTGCAGGGTGGCGGTGCGGTCCATGCGGCGGACCGCAGTGTGCATCCACAGCGCACAGGTCGCGACCAGTACGAAAATGACCATGAAGCAGCTGGACCATTGGCCGGTCGCGTCCTTCAGCCAGCCGAAGACCAGGGGCAGGATGAACCCGCCCAGCCCCCCGATCATGCCGACCAATCCCCCGACCGCGCCGACATTCTGCGGATAATAGCTGGGGATATGCTTGTAGACCGCAGCCTTCCCAAGGCTCATCACGAAGCCGAGCGTGAAGATGACCAGCAGGAAGACGGGCAGGGACACGCCGGCTGTCAGGATCGCCGTGGCCACCAGCGACACGGCGAAGGTCACGGACATCACCTTGCGGGCGCCGACACGATCCGACAGGACGCCGCCATAGGCGCGGAAGATCGAGGCAGGGATCGAATAGGCCGCGCCGACCATTCCGGCGGTCTTCACGTCAAGGCCATAGGCGCCGATCAGGTAATGCGGCAGCCACAGCGCCAAGGCCACAAAGGCGCCGAAGCTGAAGAAGTAATAGGCCGAGAAGCGCCAGACCTGCAGGTTCTTCAGCGGCGCGAACTCGGCCCTCAGGCTGCGGCGCGGTGCGGCACCCTCTCGGCGGGCGGCGGTCACCGGGTCGTCCTTGCTGAGCAGCCAGAACAGGATTGCCGTGACGGCCAAGGCGACGGCCCAGATCTGCGCCGTCGCCTGCCAGCCGACCGCGACCATGACAAAGGGCGCGACGAACTTGGTGACGGCGGCGCCGACATTGCCGACCCCGAAGATGCCAAGCGCCGTGCCCTGCCGCCCATCATCGTAGAAGCGCGAGACATACGCGACGCCGACGGCGAACGAACCGCCGGCGACGCCCACGCCAAGAGCGGCGATCAGCACTTGCGGATAGGTGCTGGCCCAGCCAAGCGCAAAGGTCGCGACGGCCGCGGTCAGCATGGTCAGGGTGTAGACAAACCGACCGCCCAGACGGTCCGTGGCGATGCCCAGGACGATGCGGGTCAGCGAACCCGTCAGGATGGGCAGGCCGACCAGAAAGCCGAACTGCGTGTCGGTCAGGCCCAGCTGCTGGTCGATCTGGATGCCGATGATGGAGAAAATCGTCCAGACGGCAAAGCAGACGGTGAAGGCGAAGGTCGAAAGGCTCAGCGCGCGGCGCGGGGCCTGCTGTGGGATGGTGGGCATGGGATGCTCCGATGGCTGGCGTTGGAGTGCGCAGGCGTCAGTCGGGGCACCAGAGGGTGGCCGGCGGTTGACTGCGCGTTCGGGCTGTCATGAGATCCGCGTCCTCGCGGAGGTCGTGCCGCATCGTTGCGAGAGGGCATCTGGCGCGCCATTGCGCCCGGCCCATGTCCAGACCCTCGCCGCGTCGTCCTCCGGGTGCAAGCGCGGGTTTGCGTCAGGCCGCGGTGGTCGCGGCAAAATAGGCATGGCGCACAGGGATTGGGCGAGGGCAGCGCCGGATGCCCGTTTGCCGGTCAGTTTGTCGACGCGGGCCCGGCCGGAGGTTCGAAGGTAAAACCGTCGAAGAAGCCGTCGGCGCGCAGAATCATCTGGCCGCGTTCGGCGGGCACGGTGCGGTCCTCTGCGATCGCCCCCTCGACCCGCAGCGAGGCGCCGGGCAGCGCGGCCCCGGCCGGACGCAGGTGCTGGCGATAGAGGTCGGTGCGGAATCGGGCCATGGCGGCCTGCATGGCAGGCGCCTCGGCGCGGCCGTGCTGGCGCGCGATGCTGGCGGCGAATAAGGCCGCAACGCTTTTCCACGGAAAGCTGGCGGCGCCCCCGTTGAAGGCCAGAAACCCCGGCACGTCGCGGGTCTCGCCATCGGACAAGATCGTCAGCCGTCCGGTCAGGCCCCGCTCGGCCAGCTCCGACGGCAGGTCCAGATAGTCCTTGCGCGAGATGATCTCGGCGGCGGTGCCGCAGTGGTCGGGCTCGTCCAGCCACCGGCTTGCGCGCCAGATCGCGCGCATCAGCGCGCCGGACTGTTCCGGGCGGTCCTCGACAAAGTCATGGCGCAGGACCAGGCCCTTCTCGGGCGGCGCCGACCAGATCGCCGTGCCGGGCAGCAGCAGCGCCGCGATCCCGTGTTCCACCGCAAACGACGCCCAAGGCTCGCCCACGCAGAAGGCGTCGATCTCGGCCGCGGCCAAGGCGCCGGCCATCATCGGCGGCGGGACGGTCCTGATGTCCAGGTCCGAGGGCGTGAAGCCGCAGGCCGACAGCCAGTGGTGGATCAACTCGAGCTGGGTCGAGAACATGAAGGGCACGCCGACGCGCAGGCGCCCCGCGACCACGCGGCGAAGCGCAAGCCCCGCCCGCCGTGCGTCGGCGAAGTCGAAATCGTGCCCGACGGCCCGCAGCTGGTCCTCGATGGCGCGGCTGACGGCGACTGCCTGGCCGCCGTGGGACAGGAACATGACCAGATCCAGCACTGGCAAGGCCGGCCCCAGCCCCAGTGCCTGACCGACGGGCAACGGCACCAGCATGTGCGCGGCGTCGATCAGCCCGGCGCCCAGCAAGTCGCGGCTTTGCGCCCAGGCCCCCAGCCTGACCAGCTGCAGTTGCAGTCCTTCTTCTGCGGCGAAGCCCAGTTCGTGCGCGACGATCAGCGGCGCCGCGTCGATCAGCGGAATGTATCCAAGCCGCAGCGTGATCATCGGCCCAGCAGCCCCGCCGCCGTCACCAGCTGCTGCGCGATCTCTCCGATCCGCTTGCCTTGGTCCATCGCGGTCTTGCGCAGAAGGGCATAGGCCTCGTCTTCGCCTATGCCGCGGGCCTTCATCAGGACGGCCTTGGCGCGGTCGACGATCTTGCGGTCCTCCAGCGCGGCGCGCGTGGCGGCAAGTTCCGCCCGCAACTGCTGCAGCATGTGGAACCGCGCAATGGCCGCGTCGATCACGGGCTTCAGCCGGTCCGGGCGCAACCCGTCCACGACATAGGCCGAAATCCCCGCCTCGATCGCCGACCGCGTCAACTGTTCGTCGGACCGGTCGACGAACATGGCGACCGGACGTTCCGACGGGCCCGACGCCAGCGCCAGTTCCTCGAGGATGTCGCGCGAGGGGTCGGCGATGTCGATCAGCACGACGTCGGGGCGCAGTTCCGCCACCCGCCGCGCCAAGGCGGTCTGTTCGGCGATGATGCGGATGTCGTGGTCGCCAGCCCCGCGAAGCCCCTCCGCGATGGACTGCGCCCGGTCGGGGTCAGGTTCTACGACGACGATCAGCAGCTTTTTCAACATGCGCACCCAAGATATGGCATAGGTGTCATGGCCGTCAGTGTTACACAAGTTTCAACTGCTGCCGTGACAGAGGTTGGCTTGCTTTGCCTACTTCTTCATCGGCACGGTTGTAGGCTTTAGGGTCTGTCCCTATAAGTTTCTGTTGCAGGCCAGCGTGTTGAGTGATTCACGCTGGTCATGGTCATGGTCATGGTCATGGTCATGGTCATGGTCATGGTCATGGTCATGGTCATGGTCATGGTCATGGTCATGGTCATGGTCATGGTCATGGTCATGGT
>NZ_JAOTBE010000092.1 GCF_026162645.1 Paracoccus rhizosphaerae | reverse complement strand
CATAAGGGCCCGCGGCGCATGACAGGCCGCATCTTCGAGGCCGGACACACGACCGCACCGGATCACATGCCCGATCGTGCTCAAGATTTCACTTGCATCCAACGGGGCGTCCACACACGTCTTCTGTCTGCGGCTCAGGGTGGAGAAGTCCGGCACCGGCCAGTTGAGCCCCGCCATCTTCAGGATGCTGGCCACCATGCCAGTGGTTTGCCGGAGTGGCAGGCCAAAGAGCACTTTCACCATCAGGCAGAACTGAATGGCCGCATCAGAAAACACCGGCGGGCGGCCAGGACCGCCGGCCTTGTTCGCCAGCCACGCCATGTCCTTGTCCAGCCAGATCAGCAGCGATCCGCGCCGCCTCAGGGCATCATTATAGGACTTCCAGTTCGTCGTGCGGTAGCGGACAGCCTCAGGTTTGCTCATGCCGAACGCTTACCTTACCAGCGTGGGAACGTGAATCCTCCGGCAGGCTGACTTCTGCAACAACGCCGTCACGGCCGCATCATCAATACTTGACAGATTAACTCGGAATCCATAGCCGAAGCCTCAGCTCGGCATGCGCGATGTTCATCGCATTCGGGCCTCCGCTTTAAACCGTGCTTCGAACCCGGGCCAGTTGCCTGCCTCTCGTCCAAGGAAACATGATGAAACGACCGTTGATTGCCTGCCTTCTTGCCGGTGCTGCGGCCCTTCCCGCTATCGCTCAAGATGCCCCTTATGTCCTGCCCGAGATCGTATTCGAGGCCGAAAGCGATACGACTCTGGTCCAGGACGGGTATGTCCCGGGCATCAGCCGTTCGGCGACCAAGCTGGACACGCCCGTCGGGAAGATCCCGCAGGCAGTCACGATCATCACACAGGATCAGATCGAGGATCAGGCCCCCCGCACGCTAAACGAGACCTTGGGCTATACGTCGGCTGCCAATCCGAACAACTACGGCTTCGATACGCGGTTTGATGCCTTTTTCCTGCGCGGGCTGCCGGCCTACTACAACGGCTATTTCCGTGACGGTCTGCGCCAATACAACGCGCCCACGGCCTGGTTCAAAACCGAGCCCTATGGGCTTGAGGGGGTGGCCGTGCTGAAGGGGCCGAACTCGTCGCTTTACGGCGTCAGCGGCCCCGGCGGTATCGTCAACCTGATCACCAAGCGCCCAAAGGACGAGCGCTATCGCGAGATCGAGCTGTCCACCGGCGCCAATGACCGCGTCCAGATCGCTGGCGATATTTCCGGGCCCATGTCCGAGGGCAGCGACTTCAACTATCGCCTGACCGGCCTTGTCCGCGAGGCAAACAGTGACCTTCCGGGATATGCAGACGACAAGACCTACTTCGCACCGGCACTTTCCTGGGACAACGGCGTGACGCGGGCGACGTTGCTGGCCGAGATCTCCAGCTCGGTGACGGGCGGAACGGCCGCTTTCTACAACCCCGCCTATGGTGAGGTCTCGGAGCTTTATGAAGGCGATCCGGACTATAACGATTTCGAGCAGGATCAGTGGCGTCTCGGCTATGAGGTCGAGCATGACCTGACCGACAGCTTGACGCTGCGCCAGAGCTTCCGCGCGGCGCGCGTCGATATCGACCTCGAATATAGTGGGCACTATCCCGTGGGCGCCGACCTTGCGCGCTATTGGGGCCACTACAAGGAAAACCTGGACACGCTCGTGCTCGACAACGAGCTGCGCTGGAGCCTGAACACCGGCGCGGTGTCCCACGAGATACTGGCCGGAGCCGACATGACCCGCGCCGACTACGAAACCTACAGCATCCTCGGCTACGTTTCTGCCGCCGAGACAGCCGCGGCGCCCGTGCCGTTCACCGGATCGCAGGAACAGCGCCAGAAGGGCATCTACCTGCACGACCAGATGCAGTGGGGCAACTGGCAAGCCTTTGCCAGTGCCCGGTGGGACAGTGTCGAGACAACGACCACCAGCGCCGACCGTTCAAGCAGCACCCAGGACGACACCGGCCGGTCCGGGCGCCTTGCCGTCAGCTATGACTGGAACAACGGCGTCATGGCCTATGGCAGCGTCTCGACGTCCTTCGCCCCCAATATCGGCTTCGTCTATGACGACCCTGCAGACGACAGCACACAGCGCGCGGCTAGGCCGACGCAGTCCACGCAGCGCGAAATCGGCCTGAAATATGCCCCCGAGGCCACGAACCTGCTGCTGTCTGCGGCAGTCTTCGACATCGACCAGCGCGACGGCACCGTGCTGGATGTCTCGACTGGCGAGAACCGCCAGCGGCAGCTGGACCTGAACAGCCGCGGGTTCGAACTGGAGGCGCAGGCCAGCTGGGACAATGGCTGGGGCCTGATCGCAAGCTATGCCCACCAGCGCGTGAAGATCGAGGAAGGCGCAGCGGGAACGGCCGGCAACGAACTGTCGGGCGTCCCGAATGATATGCTGTCCCTGTGGGGCAAGTATGACGTTCAGGCGGGCCCGGCGGCGGGCCTGGGTCTTGGGGCCGGGCTGCGATATGTGGGCGAAAGTTATGGCGACGATCTAAACTCGATCAGGAACGACAACCGCGTCTTCGTGGACCTCGGCGTCAGCTATCGGCCGGCGCAGTTGCGCGGCGTCGAGATGCAGCTGAACGTGAAGAACCTGTTCGACCAGCAAGAGCAGACCTGCACGGCAGGATATTGCTATCGTGACGAGGGCCGAACCTGGACGGCCAGCCTCAGCCGCCGCTTCTGATGGTGCGGCGTTCACGCCAGCCTGGACAGGTGACGATCCTGTCCGGGTTGTGGGCCGCCTACGTGGCGCAGAGCGTCATCGGCGGTCTGACTTGGGGCGGCCTTCCTGCCGTGCTGCGCGACCAGGGCCTGCCCCTGGACAGGATCGGGCTCCTGTCGCTGCTGATCGCGCCCTGGGCGCTGAAGTTTCTGTGGTCGCCCGCTGTCGAGCGATGGCGCCTGCCTCTGGGACGCCCGCCGCGCAGCGCCATGCTGGTGTTTCTGTTCGGCACTGTCGCCGTCCTGGGGCTGCTGGCCACCGGCGCCGTTGGTCTGGTGCCGCTGCTGCCTGCGCTGGCCTGCCTGATGATTGTGGCCATCGCCACCGCAACCGCCGACATCGTGGTGGACGGCCATGCTGTCGGCGCGTTGACGCGAAGCGAGCATGGCTGGGGCAATGCCGCGCAGGTCGGAGGCGCCTATGTCGGATCGGCGATCGGCGCAGGGCTACTCCTTGTGCTGGTGGCCCGTCTCGGCTGGAGCGGCGCCGTCTGGTTCATGGCCGGGTTGGTGACTGTCCTGCTGGTCTGGTTTTCCCTGACGGCACGAGAGGCCGGGTCGATCCCTTCCTCGGCTGCGGGTCCTCGTCCCAGCCTACGCCGCGCACTGGCGCAGAGTGACATCCGCCAGGGGCTGATGCTGACGGCCATCTTCGTGATCGCCCAGAAGCTCCCCTTGGGCATGCTGGCGCCGTTCCTGATCGACAGGGGCATTTCCCTTGAGGCGGTGGGTCTGCTCCATGGCTTTGGCAGCCTGGTCCTCGGCCTTTGCGGTGCGCTGCTGGGTGGGGCGGCCGTCCAGCGATGGGGTGTGCGGGTCACCATGAGCGGAGCGTTGATCTCTCAGGCCATCCTGATGCTTTGTCTGGTCCTGGACCGCGCAGGGATCATATTGCCGCCGGCCTTGCCGGTCGCGGCGGCACTGCTGTCGGGGTCGGCGCTGTCGGCGATCGGATTCACCGCGATCTATGCGCAGTTCATGCGGTGGTCGGATCCGAGGCAGGGCGGGGTGGACTTCACCCTGTTCCAATGCCTCGACGGTGCGCTAAGCATGATTCTGGGGTTGATGGCAGGGTTCATCGCGCAGAATGCGGGCTACGGCGTCTTCTTTGGCCTCAGCGCCGTCCTGCCCGTTCTGGCTGTCCTGATGCTGCAACGGCTGACAAGCAGGACGGCACCGGCAATAGGCTTCTAGGAAGCCCGGCCACACGAGGTCATGCGGCGGAACTGTGATGCGGCTCCTCCGGAACCTCACCCGCCGCCCCGCGCCGCCAGTAGGCGGTGACCATGTGCCGGTCGCGCGGCATCTTCCAGACCGAACGGACGTGGCGGCGGATGTCGCGGAAGCCATCGAATTCGCACCCGGCCCAGAGGTAAAGATCTTCGGACGGCTGTCGCCGGGCGAGCGCTTCCACCAGAAGCTGCGTTGTGCCAGGCGCGGCGCCACGACGATGCAGCCACTCCACCGGGCGAGCCATAACCTGTTCATCTTCAGGGCCGTTCACCTCGATGATCGCCTGGCAAATGGTCTTTGGCGACGCAACCTCCAGAATACGGGCGATGGCTGGCAGCGCTGTTTCGTCACCCAGCAGAAGCAGACGCGGCGCTGCGGGGATCGCCCCGCCGCCGGGTCCCAGCAGCCCTGCCACATCGCCAGCCCGGCATGTCGCAGCCCATCCGCCGGCCGAAGCCTCCTTTGTGGGGTGAAGCACGAAGTCGACGTCTACCTCGCTTCGCGCCAGATCCACATGGCGGATGGTATAAACCCGTGCCAGCAGGGCGTCCGCTCCCGTTGGAAAACTCAAAGCGCCGCTAGCCGTGAGCATCGGCCAGACCGGTGGCAAGTTTGCGGGGCGATGCTTGGGGGGCAGTAGTAGGCGGACGTGAAGCTCATCCAGCGGCAGGCCCTGCAGGTCTGGAACCGCAAGGGTCACCCGCTGCATCGAAGGGGTCAGGCGGCGCGATGCTGTGACGCGAACTTGGCGGAAGAAAGGCGGGATGCCTTGGGTTTGGCCATCGCCCTTCCACTCAAGCTCCACGTCCTCTGCCAAATACTCGCGAATATGATCCACAAAGATCAGCTTCATGTAGCTGAGGCCAATGGGATTGACGCCTTCTGCCTCCACGAGAAGCACCGTTCCGTCCTGTCGCACTTCGAAACTGCCTAACGGAAGCCGCATCCTCCATGGCCCTGTCTCCGTTCCCGTGATGTATTCCGGATGATCCGCCGCGAAGCGGAACATGGCAACGGCGCCGTTGGGATGATCAAGCTGGGTATTCGCGTGCAGCATTGGCGTCTCGAATCAAGAGGTTTCTTGCTGCGGCAATGCGTGGCTGGAACCCATTTAGATCAAGACATGGCCAGCAGCCAAGCCTTTCGGGGGCCGTAAATGCATTGCGCTCCGTGCATCGTTCCAGCGAGATCGGCCAAAGCGGCGAGAGTGGTGACTACAGACCGCTCGCCGCCCGACGCCACGTCTTGGTGCCTTCACTGTGGTATGCTCCCTGGGTCGGCATGACCGAAGAAGGGTGGGTCCGGTGGACAGGAGATGTTCTCATGTCCGTCGATCTTCTCCCCGTCCTCCGTCCCGCCCGCGTCGCCTGGGACAAGGGCCGCATCATCGAGCAGAAGCGCCCACTCCTGCCGCGGCATGTCTGGTCGATCCGAGTCAGGCTCGAGATGGCGGGCAACACCCGTGACCTTGCGCTGTTCAACATGGCCGCCGACAGCAAGCTGCGCAGGTGCGATCTCCTAGCCCTCAGGGTCCGGGATGTCTTCGCAGCCGGGCACGTCAAGGAGCGCGCCGCGATAATTCAGGGTAAGACGGGCAAGCCGGTCGGCTTCGAGGTCACCGCGACCACGCGCCAATCCCCAGCGTGCTGGATCCGGGACCCCGAGATGATCGGCCTCGAGTTCCTGTGGCCGAGCCGGATCCACGGCAGCCCGCACCCGTCGACGCGGCAGTATGCGCGGATCGTCCGGGGGTGGGTCATGTTGTTGGGTCTAGAGCCGGGCGCTTACGGCACCCATTCGACGAGGCGCACAAAGGTGGCGCAGATCTACAAGAACACGGGCAACCTCCGGGCGGTGCAACTGCTGCTGGGCCATACAAAAAATGAAAAGCACGGTCCGCTACCTTGGCGTTGACATGGAGGATGCCTTGACGCTCTCCGAGGGGATAGACCTGTAGCGCATCGTTCCGCCGAGCGACGCCTTGTTAAGCCGCTCGGCTCATAGTCGCCGGTCAGAAGAGCCATGTGCCGCTATATGACACATGCCCAAAGCGAAGATTTACGCGTAACGCAGCGAAACCAGCTGAAAGTATCTGGTGCGGCACCCAATAATCGTTCGCTGCTCCTGCGAGTTCGGGCCACATCCTAGATTGTTGAGCCGACCTCGGCCGCTTTCTTCTGCCCGCGCCACAGGATGAAGAGGCCGGACAGCACGATCAGGCCCGAGCCGGCCAGCATGCCCATGGTCAGCGTCTCGCCGAACAGGGCAATGCCCAGGGCGATGCCGAACAGGAGCCGGGTGTAGCGGAACGGCGTGACTGCCGATACATCGCCGGAGCGCATCGCCTTCATCAGGCAGGAGTAGGCGCCGATGCCGATGACGATCACTGCCAGCAGCAGAACAGTGGCACGCGCGTCGGGAAGCCGAAACGCCTCTCCCTGCCAGAGGGAAAACAGCAGGCCCGCCACTGCCAGGGCCAGAAAGCCGTAGAGGCCGAGAATGGCGGTGCTCAGGCTCTTGGGGGCGGCACGGCTGGCGAGGTCGCGGCCTGCAAAGCCCAGCATCCCGATGACCGCCAGAAGCGACAGGGCCGAGAAACCTTCGGTGCCGGGGCGGAGGATGATCAGCACCCCCACCAGCCCGAGGACAATGGCCGTCCACCGCCTCCAGCCCACCCGTTCGTCAAAGATCACGGCCGCCGAGGCCACCACAACCAGAGGGGTCGCCTGCAGGATCACCGTCGCGGTCGAAAGCGGGATCAGCGCCAGAGCCAGCACATAGAAGAGCCGCCCGGTGATCTCGAAAAACACGCGGATCCGCATCGCGGGCGAGACCACATCCCATGTCATCAGGGCATCGCCCTGGCGGACCGCGATGGCCGCGAAGATCAGCGCGCCGCCCAGGCCAAAGAGGGTCAGGATCTGGCCGACCGGAAGAAGACCGGACATGGCTTTCACCAGCGCATCCTCCACGGCAAAGGCCGCCATGGCCACGATCATCCAGGCCGCGCCGACCATGTTCTGGCGATGGGCGGGGTCGGTCTTCAAGGCGGTGCTCCCTGTCACGCTGGACGCGTTTCTCCCCTGCGCTTATGGCACCCCGCCGGGGCGCGCAAACATCTTCAGCGAACGCCGAGGCAGCGCCATGTTACCGGTTATCCCGGCACGACATTGCCCCGACAAACCTGTCCTGTAGAGTGCCGGTGGAACACAACAGCACCACCTGATGTCACCACCATGTCCAAGAAGACCCTGAACAAAGCAAATCTCGAGAAGCTGGGGGCTGAAAAGCTTGCCGAACTGGTGATGGACCTGGTCCAAGGCAGCGCGGCTCTTCAGCGGCGTGCGCGAATGGAGCTTAGCGCCGCGCAAGGGCCCAAAGACGTCGCCGCCGATATCCGCAAGCGGTTCGCGTCGCTGCGGCGCGCGACCAGCTACCTGGACTGGCGCCAGCAAAGGGCGCTGGTCAAGGATCTCGAAGGACTGCTGAGCGCGATCGAACACAAGGTTGCTCCGGATGATGCCGTTGAAGCCTTCGACCTGCTCTGGTCGCTGCTGAAACTCGCTCCGTCGATCCACGAACGCACCGATGACAGCAACGGCGCGATCGGAAGCGTGATGGCCGACGCCGTGGACCTGATCGCCACGGTCGCACCCCGGATTTCGCCGGATCGAGAGACCTTGGCCGAGCGGATCCTCGAAGCCGTTGCCGAGGCGGGCTATGGCGAGTTCGATGGCATCATTCCCGCGACCGCGGAAGCTCTGGGGACAGAGGGCCTCGAACACCTGAAGCAGATCACCGAGGCCTGGGCCGCACAGCCGCCGACGGCACAGGAACTGGCCAGGTATGCGGGCTACCGGTTCTCCACCTCGCCGGAACAGATTGTTCAGCGCAACAAGCAGGCCACCCGGTCGATCATTCTGGCCGATATTGCGGACGCACAAGGCGATGTTGACGCCTACATCGCCCGCTACTCGGAGGAGCAGCTGACCTACGGGACCATCGCGCCTGACGTTGCTCGGCGGTTGCTGGACGCCGGTCGCGTGGAGGAGGCCTTCGGCATCGTCGAACGCGCCAGAGCGGCCGAAGACGGGCAATTGTTCAGGATGCTTCACGACGACCTCGACGAGGTCTACGAGGAATGCCTCGAGAAGCTTGGCAAGATGGACGAGCTGAAGGACCACCTGTGGAACGCGTTCCAGCAGAACCTGAGCAGACGCAGCCTTCGGGGATACCTGAAGCTGCTCCCCGACTTCGAGGACATCGAGGCAGAGGAAAAGGCGTTGGGCATCGCCGAAGCCTTCTCCGATACCGATGCTGCGATCAGCTTCCTCGTCGACTGGCCCGCCCATGAACGTGCGGCACGGGTTGTGCTGGCGCGGGCGGAGGACCTAGACGGAAACTCCTATCAAACCCTGACGACTGCGGCGGCCGCTCTCGAAGCCCGCTATCCACTGGCCGGAACTCTGATGCGACGCGCCATGGTTCAGGACACTCTGGATGCCGGGAGGTCCAAGCGATACCGATACGCCGCGCGTCACCTTGCGGAGTGCCATACGTGCGATGCAGCCATCGAGAGCTACGGCCATGTTCCCACGCACGAGCAGTTCGTCCAGGCACTCAAGCAGAAGCACGGTCGCAAGTATGGGTTTTGGCAGTTGGTTGACGAGTAAGGGGTTCTTCCTTTGGCTGCCACTGGAATGCCTGCGTCTCGTGATGCGGCGTTTGCCAAAGCGGAGGCCGGGCCATCTCATCGAGAGACGTGAGCAGGCAGAAATCGTCGACCTCATCTGTTGCTGTCTTGACCCCGACGCGCGGCCGGACGTGAATGTGCAGCATGATCAAGCATGACGCGACCCATCAACTGGCTGCCTTGCGCGCCGGAACCGTCACGGCCCGAGAGCTGATGGCGGAGACGCTGGACCGGATCAACGACCTCAACCCTGCGATCAACGCCATCGTGGCCCTGCAAGACCGCGACACGCTTCTGGACGAGGCCCAACGCGCGCCACCCGGTCCGCTGCAGGGCCTGCCCATGGCCATCAAGGATCTGGCGGAGACGGCAGGGATCGTGACCAGCTACGGCTCGCCCGCTTTCCGCGACCATGTGCCTGCCGTTGACAGCCCGATGGTTGCGCGGCTGCGCCGGGCGGGCGGGGTGATCATCGGCAAGACCAACACGCCCGAGTTCGGCCTTGGCTCGCACAGCTACAACCCCGTCCATGGCGTCACCCGCAACCCCTATGACCGGACCCGCTCGGCCGGCGGGTCAAGCGGAGGCGCAGGCGCTGCGCTGGCCAGCCGGATGGTGGCGCTGGCGGACGGCTCGGACATGATGGGATCGCTGCGCAACCCGGCGGGATGGAACAATGTCTTCGGGTTCCGGCCCAGCTATGGACTTGTGGCAGGAGGAGGACCGGGCGATCTGTTCCTGGCGCAGCTGTCGACCGAGGGGCCGATGGCGCGGTCGATCCGCGACCTTGAACTGCTGCTGGCCATTCAGTCGGAGCATGACCCGAGGCACCCGCATTCCAGCGGGCCCTACCGCCCTGAAGCAACAGGCGGCAAGCTGAGGATCGGCTGGCTGGGCAACTGGGGTGGCGCCTATGCCATGGAGCCGGGGGTTCTGGAGCTGTGCGAGGCAGCTGTCCACGTGTTCGAGGACCTGGGCCACAGCGTCATGGCCTTGGCGCCTCCCTTTCCGGCCGAGGCGCTGTGGGAGGCCTGGACGCTGCTGCGTAGCTGGACCATCGCCGGAAACCTGGCGCCGCTGCTGCGCAAGTCGCCCGAACTGGTGAAGCCCGAGTTGCGGTGGGAGATCGAGCGAGGCCTCGCGACAACGGCCGCCGATATCCGCAGGGCCAGCGCCATCCGCTCGGACTGGTTCCGCTGCACGGCCGGGATAGAGGTCGATATTCTGGCACTGCCCTCGGCGCAGCTCTTTGCCTTCGATGCCGATTGGCACTGGCCACGAGAAATCGCAGGCACCGCGATGGACAGCTACCACCGCTGGATGGAGGTCGTGGTGCCGGCCTCCCTCACCGGGCTGCCGGCGCTGTGCGTGCCGGCAGGGTTTGGCGACGCCGGCACGCCGATGGGGCTGCAGCTCATCGGACATCGCGGAAAGGACGTCGCAGTCCTTAACCTAGGGCGGGACTATGAGGCGGCGACTGATTGGATCACGTGCGAGCCTGCAACCTGAGCGGTCGAATTTGCTGAGGCAGCCGAGGCGGTTTCGCTAGGGACTTCACGTTCCGGTCCAAAGCCGCCGGTCAGCCGAGCGTCGTGCTGAATTGTGGCTTCCCTGAAGCAGACGCTCGTGAAGGCAGCAGCATTTCCTCTCGTGCGAAGTCTATAATTGCGCTCCAGGCTGCCTGACTTTCGCAGCTTAGGGTCAGGATGCATTGATTTTCGATGTGCTGCGTGATTCACGGCTCGGAAAACGGAGCGGTGACATGAGCGACCTTTTCTGGCTGACCGACGCGCAGATGGCCAAGCTTTCCCCTTTC
>NZ_JAOTBE010000091.1 GCF_026162645.1 Paracoccus rhizosphaerae | reverse complement strand
GAGATCATGTTCGGCAGGCTTAAGGATTGGAGGCGCGTGGCAACTCGATACGACAGATGTCCGAAGGTCTTCCTCTCGGCCATCGCCCTCGCAGCAACCGTCATCTATTGGTTATGCATCCTGACCCTAGAATGCGCACCTGCATTCGTGGTCGCAGTAACGCGATAAATCGGCCGGGCGGCCCTGTTGCACAACCTGAGCGATGGCCAGAGGTGCCCTCGTCATGGTTAAGCTAACCCCACGGCTTCTGTAACAGGGCTTCTGAGCGCCGTTCAGCCGTTCAAGACGGCGATGCCGACCGCGAGTTGCCGTCAAGATTCCAACCCTGTGAGTCGCTGACCCCGCAGTTTCACGAGGTGTCTTCGTGTCTTGTTGCAGAGTTGGCGGTGGTATTCGCTTCATCGCGACAAATGTTTGGCAGCCCAAGGCCTCGTTGGGGGCGATGGCTTCACGGTTGCCTTCTGGGGCTCGGCGTTCCTGAAATGACCGCATCAGCGCTGCGGCCGGCAGTGGCGTCGTGCCGCTTGCACATGGTCGGCAGGGACGGGCTCGGCACATTGCCTTTGCCACCGAAGAGATATTCGAACCCTTGCCGAGTGCGGAATTGCCTCGCTGAGGATCAAGGCGACTACTACCGCGCCGTGCAGGCTTGTTGCGATTTTCATGACGCTCGCGCAGGACCGATCTTGTTATGAAGAGCGAGGGCCGACGAGGGTCAATGTGATCATCCGGGAAAGGACACCTACTCCAGCCGATTCAGGCTTTCGTCTAACCCCAAGCTGGAAACTGCCCGGTTCACTGCCGCAGCGAACAGATGTCGCGCCGCGTCTGGATCACCCGATGGATCAGCCGACGCGCAAGCCATCAAACCGACGGGGCCTTCTGTTATCCGCGTGGCGACCGGAAGACGTACCAGTCGGCCGGCCTGCACCTCACCTTCGACCACTCCTGCCGATATCAACCAGATGGCGTCGCTCTGCGCCGTGAAGGCGCGGCCAAAGGCACCCGAGACAGTTTCGATCCTGTTTGGGGGCAGGGCGATCCCTTCGGCAATCAGGAAACGTTCGACGATCGGGCGTATGGCGGCCGACGGATCGGGATATAGAACGGTCCAGTCCACGATGCGCCGCAGGTCCGGATCGGTCAGGATCGGGTGCCCGGGCCTCACCACCACCGCCACCTCCTCGAGATAAAGCTGGGTAAAGCTCAGGCCGCGCATTGTCTGGGGATCGCCCAACCGGCCGATTACCAGATCGAGCAAGCCGTCGCGCAATTGCTCGGTCAGTGCGGCGTGGGAGCCGTCCGCAACCGTCAAATGCAGATCGGGCGCCAGTACACTCAGCTCCCGTGCGACCTGCGGCATCAGGCGAGCTGCCACCGACGGCAGCGCGCCCACCTTTAGCGCCATTACCTTTCGGTGTCCGGCATCTTTCAAGCCCGACAGCCCCTGCTCAAGCGCGGAAAGGCTGGCCTGCGCGTGGACAAGGAAGAAATCTCCCTGTGCAGTGACGGCCACACCGCTTCTATCCCTTGTCAGCAGGGATGCGCCCAAGATGTCCTCAAGTTCGGAGAGTGTGCGCGAGATAGCCGGCTGAGTCAGCGCAAGCCGTTCCGCCGCGCGCTTCAAGCTTCGCTGACGTGTGATCTCGATGAAGGCCTGCAGGTGGCGGATCTTGATACGACGGTCCATGATTGCCGATCTTGATAAGTATTCGGCCAGTGATCTCATTTTACTTGATGCTTTGCACATGCAATCGTCATCGTTGAGTAAGGGAGTAGTCGGGATGGAGGGACTATGCGCACGCAAGTCGTGATCATAGGCGGCGGGCCCGCAGGCTTGCTGCTGGGCCAGCTTCTGCATCAGCAGAACATCGATGCCGTGGTGATCGAGCGTAAGACGCGTGACTACGTACTGGCGCGGATTCGGGCGGGGGTCCTCGAGACCGGTCTCGTGCGGCTGTTGGAGGAGGCAGGGGTGGCGGGGCGCCTGCACGCGGAGGGCCACGTCCACCATGGCGCACAACTCGCCGTCAACGGGCAGATGTTCCACCTGGACTTCAGCGAATTGGCCGGGACGCCAGTCGTCGTCTATGGCCAGACAGAAGTCACGCGCGATCTCTATGACGCCCGCGAGGCTGCCGGTCTTAGAACAGAGTTTTGCGCCGAGGACGTGGCCATTTACGATGCAGATACCGACAGGCCCTACGTGACATTTCGTCGGGATGGAGCGGAACACCGCATTGACTGCGACTTTATCGCCGGATGCGATGGGTTCCACGGCGTCAGCCGTCAGGCCATTCCGCTTTCTGTAAGACGGGAGTACGAAAAAACCTATCCGTTCGGCTGGCTGGGCGTGCTGTCCCGGACGCCCCCGGTCCATGAGGAGTTGATCTATGCCAATTCCGAGCGAGGCTTCGCGCTATGTTCGATGCGCAACGAGAACCTGTCACGCTATTATATCCAATGCGCCCTGTCCGATCACACCGAAGATTGGACCGACGACGCCTTCTGGACTGAGTTGAAACGCCGTTTGCCCCCTCAGATCGCTGGCCGCCTGGTGACCGGGCCGAGCATCGAGAAGTCGATCGCTCCACTGCGTTCTTTCGTGACCGAGCCGATGCGGTGGGGTCGGTTGTTTCTCTGCGGGGACGCCGCGCATATCGTACCCCCCACCGGTGCCAAGGGGCTGAACCTGGCGGCAAGCGACGTGCATTATCTTTATAATGGGTTGCGGCAGTATTATTGCGATGGTCACACTAGGGGGATCGATTGCTACTCAGAGCGCGCGCTTCTGCGAGTCTGGAAGGCCGAGCGGTTCAGCTGGTGGTTCAGCGGACTGCTGCACCGCTACCCTGACATGTCGCCATTCGATCTGAAGATGCAGGCAGCCGATATCGCCTTTCTGCGCGACAACCGGGCGCAGCAGCAGGCATTTGCGGAGAACTACGTAGGGCTGCCATACTGATGGAAACAATTCAGGTGAATGGGGTCGATCTGCACTATGCGGAGCAGGGGCCGATAGTCGGACCGGCCGTGATGTTCTGCAATTCACTGGGGACGGACCTGCGGGTGTGGGATCTGCTCCTGCCCCATTTGCCTGCCGGCCTGCGGATCCTGCGCTATGACAAGCGAGGCCACGGTCTGTCTGAGGTGGCACCCGGCCCCTATACGATCGATGACCTCGCCGATGACGCCGCTGCGCTGATCCGGGAACGGGGACTGACGAATGTTGTCTTCGTCGGTCTTTCGATCGGGGGAGTGATCGGACAAGCACTGGCTGCGCGTCACGGCGATCTGTTGGCGGGACTTGTGATCTCTAACAGCGCAGCCAAGATCGGCGAGGCCAACATGTGGCGCGACAGGATTGCCGCGATCAAGGCGAAGGGTCTGGCCAGCATTGCCCCTGCCACCATGGAGCGGTGGTTTTCCCCGGCCTTCCGCCAAAGCGGTCACGCTGCACCTTGGCAACGGATGCTGGAGCGACAGCCGCTGGAGGGCTACGCTGCCTGCTGCGAGGCAATCGCAGCGGCCGATTTGCGCGCTGAGGCGGCGCGACTGGCCCTGCCTGTGCAACTGATCGCTGGCACCCTTGACGGTGCAACGCCGCCCGAAGTCGTGCGCGGTACCGCTGATATGATTGCAGGCTCGCGCTACGATCAGATCAGTGACGCAGGTCACATCCCCTGCGTCGAAACCCCGGCGCGCTACGCTGAAATCCTTACTCGCTTCCTACAGGAGATTGGCCATGTCTGAAACTTATGGCCGGGGAATGACCGTGCGGCGCGAGGTCTTGGGCGACGCCCATGTGGATCGCGCCGAGGCCGCGAAATCGGAACTGGACCAGCCGTTCCAGGAACTGATCACCGCCTCTGCCTGGGGGACAGTTTGGGCCAGCGACGCCATCAGCCGCCGTGAACGGTCTATGCTGACGTTGGCGCTGCTGGCCGCGACGGGCAACTTCGAGGAAATCCCCATGCACATCCGGGCCACCGCCCGCACCGGAGCTTCCCCCCGCGACGTGGCCGAGGCATTCCAACACGTCGCCATTTATGCAGGCGTTCCCCGCGCCAATCACGCGTTGAAGTTGGCCAAGCAGACTTACGCCGAAATGGACGCACAAGACACCGATACGAAAGGCAAGCCATGACGCCCGCCGAATTCTATCAACGCGACCGCCGCCTCCATCCGCCGGCGCTGACGCCGGACTACAAGACCTCGGTTGCCCGGAGCCCGCGCCTGTCGATGATCTCGCTGGAAAACACCGCAAGCGAGATTACTGGGCCGACCTTCGGGCATGGCGACATCGATCCGATCGACAACGACCTGATCAAGAATTACGCCCAGACCGGCGACCCCATCGGTGAAAGGGTCATCGTCCACGGTCGCGTCCTTGACGAAAACGCTCGTGCGGTCCCAAACACGCTGGTCGAGATCTGGCAAGCCAATGCGGGCGGCCGTTACCGCCACAAGAAGGACAGCTATCTGGCTCCCATCGACCCGAACTTCGGGGGTTGCGGGCGCACACTCACTGATGAGAACGGCTTTTACTTCTTCCGCACCGTCAAGCCCGGCGCCTATCCCTGGCGCAACTGGGTCAACAACTGGCGGCCGGCCCATATCCATGTCTCTGTCTTTGGGACCGCTTTCTGTCAGCGGCTGATCACCCAGCTTTACTTCGAGGGCGATCCGCTGATCGCGCAGTGTCCGATCGTCCACACGATCCCCGACCCCGATGCGATAGAGCAACTGATCGCGCGGCTGGACATGAACGCCTCGATCCCGCTGGACTGCATCGCCTACAAGTTCGACATCGTGCTGCGGGGCCGCCGCTCGACGCTGTTCGAGAACCGGCTGGAGGGGAACTGACATGCGCCAGACACTGGATTACCTGCGCGAAACAGCCTCGCAGACAGCAGGCCCCTATGTGCATATCGGTCTGGCGCCAGGCGCGGCGGGATTCGACATTTACCGCGAAGAGCTGGGGCGGGATATCGCCGGACCGAATGCCAGGGGACAGCGCATCCGGGTCGAGGGCGTGGTGATCGACGGAATGGGCAGTCCAGTCAAGGACGTGCTGCTCGAGGTCTGGCAGGCCAACGCAAACGGCATCTACCCCCATCCCGAAGGTGGCGGCACCGTCGAGGAGGGTTTCCGGGGCTGGGGGCGGGTCATCACCGACTTCGAGACGGGCGAATGGTCGTTCGAAACCGTGAAGCCCGGCGCCGTCGCCGGTCGCCACCCCACGGCATCTGGCGTGGCACGACGTGTTCGCGAAACCCATCCTGACTGGATGGGCCGCGCCGATGAGGCGGCAGCACGCATGGCGCCGCATCTCAGCTTCTGGCTGGTGGCGCGCGGCATCAATATCGGCTTGAACACGCGAATGTATTTCCCTGACGAGGCCGAGGCGAACGCCAAGGATCCGGTCCTGAACCTGATCGAATGGGAAAGCCGCCGCGCCACGTTGATCGCGAAGCGCACGGACAATGATGGCGGCCTGCCGGTCTATCGGTTCGAGATCCGCCTTCAGGGTGACGATGAAACCGTGTTTTTCGATATCTGAGGTAGTTTGATGTCCCAACCCTGCATCATCTGCGTTGCGATCACCGGGTCGCTGCCGACCAAGGAAAACAACCCTGCCGTTCCGATCACCGTGGACGAGCAGATCGAGTCGACGCAGGCGGCATTCGAGGCCGGCGCCACCATCGCCCATTGCCATGTGCGCGACGGCGATGGACGGCCGACGAGCGATCCCGATCTGTTCGCCGCGCTGAAGGAGGGACTGGAAAAACACTGTCCGGGTATGATCGTGCAGCTCTCCACTGGCGGGCGATCGGGCGCGGGGCAGGCACGCGGCGGAATGCTGCCCCTACGGCCGGACATGGCATCATTGTCGGTTGGCTCGAACAACTTTCCCACCCGTGTTTACGAGAACCCGCCCGATCTGGTGGACTGGCTTGCTTCGGAGATGGCGTGCTACGACGTCAAGCCGGAGGTTGAGGCCTTCGACTTGTCTCACATCTTTCAAGCTGCCAGCATGTTCAAGGATGGGCGGATCAAGGACCGACCCTATGTGCAGTTCGTGATGGGCGTGAAGAACGCCATGCCGGTGGACCGAGAGGTCTTCGACTTCTACATCCACACCGTCAAGCGCCTGTTCGGCGACGATACGCACTGGTGCGCAGCTGGGATCGGCGCGCAGCAACTGACGTTGAATGAGTGGGCAATTTCCTCGGGGGGGCACGCGCGCACGGGGCTGGAGGACAATGTCCGTCTGGACCGCGACAACCTTGCGCCCTCGAACGCGGCACTGGTGCATCGGGCCGTAGATCTGTGCGGGAAGTACGATCGCCCTGTCGCAACCTGGCAACAGGCACGCCAAATCCTCGGGCTGCGGATGCCGTGATGCTGACAGACGGGCTGTTCAGCGACCCCGAACTGCGCGCTTTGATGGGGGCCGAGGCCCAACTCTCCACCATGGGGCGCGTCGAGGCGGCACTGGCACGAGCGCAAGGCATGCGGGGGATCATTCCCGCTGATAGCGCGGACCGGATCGCAAAAGTCGCGCGAAGCATTGCTCTTGACCCGACGGCGCTCGTCGCGTCCGCCGCACGGGCTGGAATTCCTGCGCAAGCCTTTGTCGCAGCACTGAAGGACGCCTGCGGAACGGATCAGGCTTTCGTTCATTACGGCGCGACATCGCAGGATATCCAGGACAGCGCGCTTGTTCTGCAGTTGCGCGAAGCGTTGATGGTCCTGGAGGAACGGCTGGCGGAGCTGATAGAGGAGCTCAGGTCCAAGGCCGATGCCCATGCTGATCTCGTGCTTCCCGCCCGAACCCGCTTCCAGATCGCTGCGCCGACGACGCTAGGCGCAAAGATTGCAGTTTGGCGCGCTCCTCTGCTTCGTCATCTGGAGCGGCTTTCCGAACTGCGGCCGCGTCTGCTGAACCTGTCTCTCCACGGCGCGGCGGGCACCGGCGCCGCCTTCGGACCTGATGCGGCGGCACTGCGTGCCGACGTAGCGCGCGACCTCGGCCTAGGCGCGCCCGAGGTGCCGTGGCATGCCGCGCGGGACGCGATCGCTGAACTGGGCGGTTGGCTGTCGCTGGTTACCGGCAGTCTAGGCAAGATCGGGGCCGATCTGATCCTTCTGGGTCAGTCCGAAGTGGGTGAGATCCACGCGGGCACCGGCGGCGGTTCGTCTACAATGCCGCAGAAGTGCAATCCCGTCGCCGCCGAGGCATTGGTCAGCATCGCCCGGCTGAACGCCGGTGCCTCGGGCACGCTGCAAGGATCGCTGGTTCATGCTCAGGAACGTGATGGCTCCGCTCTGGCCGTGGAATGGGAGATCCTGCCAGACATGCTGATCCGCACCGGCGCAGCGCTGCGCCTGGCGCTTGACCTGTCCCGCAGCCTGACACCCAACCCGCGCCGCATCGCTGAAACTTTTGCCGCGGACCGTGGCGCCATGCTGGCCGAGGCCGCCGGCTTCTACCTTGCGCGCCACATGCCACGCGCCGAAGCGCAGCGCATTGTTGCCACGGCATTGTCCGACATGGCGTCAGATTCCCGCGAAACTTTGACATCCGCGTTGCGCCGCCTGCAGCCAGGGCATGACTGGACCAACATTCTGGCACCCGAACAAAACACGGGTCCAGGCAACGACATCAACATGGGAGGAGAAGCCACATGAAAAGGATCACTCTACTGGTGACTGCAGCGGCAGCTTGCCTGGGCACCGCTGCCGCTGCGCAGGAGGTCACGCTGCGCGTCCACCACTTCCTGTCAGCCGATGCGCCAATCCAGACTGGCGTCCTCGAGCCTTGGGAAAAGATGGTCGAGGAACAGTCGGATGGGCGCATCGACGTACAGATCTATCCCTCGATGCAATTGGGCGGCAAGCCGCCGCAGTTGTTCGATCAGGCGCGTGATGGCGTCGTCGACGTTGCCTGGACTTTATTAGGCTATACCCCTGGCCGCTTTCCTGTCTCGGAAGTCTTCGAACTGCCGTTCATGTCGGGCACAGCGCAGGAAACGACTGCCGCCCTTCAGGAGTATCAGGCCAAGTACATGGGGGATGAACTTGCGGACGTCCATCCGCTGCTGATCCACGCTCCGGCTGGTTATAAACTTCATACCAAGGATACCGCCGTGGCGTCCCTTGATGATCTGGGAGACCTGAAGGTTCGCGCGCCCTCGCGCACCATGACCGATGGCTTGAACGCCCTTGGTGCGACAGCTGTGGGAATGCCCGTTCCGGAGGTGCCTCAAGCCCTGACGACGGGAGTCATCGACGGTGCCGTCATTCCCTGGGAAGTCTTCGGCAGCCTGCGCATCGAAGACGTGACGCAAAACCATACGGAATTCGGTGCCGAGAATGGCGGCCTTTCGACCGCGGTCATGGCCTTGGTGATGAACCAGTCGACCTATGATGCACTGCCCGACGACCTGAAAAAGGTAATAGACGATAACTCGGGGGCTGCACTCGCGACGCTCGCGGGCACCGCCTTCGACGAGGCGGAAAAGGCAGAACGCCAAAAGGCCGTGGATGCCGGCAATACCATCACCGTCATTCCAGAAGGAAACCTCGGCGAATGGCAAGAGGCCAGCCAGCCGATCATCGACGCGTGGGTCAAGACCATGACCGACGCGGGCCATGACGGGCAGGCGATGCTGGATGACGCCCGTGCCATGCTGAAAAAGGCGCGCGGGCAGTGAAGCCGGTGCAGGGCGACACGGCCGACTTGACCGACCATGGCCTTCCGGTTCCGGTTCCAGGCTGGCTTGCCGCCCTGTGCCGTTTCTTCGCCGCGATCGGCGGTGTGGTGCTGTTGGCGATGATGCTGATGACAGTCATCAGCGTTCTCAAGAGATCGATCCTCGGGGCCCCCATCCCGGGGGACTTCGAGCTCGTCGAGATCGGCAGCGCCATTGCGATCTTCTGCTTCCTGCCGTGGTGCCAGATCAGCGGGGGCAATGTCTTGGTCGACTTCTTCACGAGCAAGTCCAGCCTCCGAAGTAACCACCTGCTGGAAGCGGCGGGCGATCTCCTCTTTCTGATGATCGCCGCACTTTTGACATGGCGGCTGTTTCACGGCGGCACCGAGATGCGCGAATACGGTGAGCAGACGATGGTCCTGCGCATCCCCCTGTGGTGGAGTTTTCCCATCATCATCCCTGCGATGACACTGCTGGTCGCAGCCTGCGCCGCGACCATGATCGGCCACATTAGAAAGGCGCGGACATGACGGGAATTGCAGCGGGCCTGACCTCCTTCGGGGTTCTTCTGCTGTTGATGGCTGTGCGCATTCCCATCGGCGTGTCGATGCTGGCCGTGGGTCTTGGGGGCTATGCGATGTGGACAGGCTCCACGCCGCTTCTCGCCTTCCTGAAGACCTCCACCTTTTACCAGTTCTCGACCTATTCTCTGTCGGTCATCCCTCTGTTCGTCCTTATGGGCGAATTTGCCACCAAAGCGGGGATGAGCCGCGCGCTCTATCGTACTGCTGCGGCATTTCTAGGTCATCGTCGGGGCGGGCTGGCCATGGCATCGATCGGAGGTTGCGCAGCTTTCGGTGCGATCTGTGGATCTTCGCTGGCAACAGCCGCGACCATGGGGCAGGTCGCGTTGCCGGAAATGCGGCGCTACAACTACAGCGGCGCCCTGGCAACAGGATCTCTGGCTGCCGGGGGAACCTTGGGTATTCTCATCCCGCCGTCGGTCATCCTGGTGCTTTACGCGCTGATGGCAGAGATGAGCATCGCCAAGATGTTCGTGGCGGCGATGGTGCCGGGTATCTTGGCTGCCGTGGGGTACATGCTGGCGGTAGCTATTTTCGTGCGACGCCATCCCAATGATGGTCCTGCCGGACCACGGGCGACGTGGTCCGAGCGGCTCGGGGCGCTGCGGGAAACCTGGTCGCTGATCCTGATCTTCGCGCTTGTCATCGTTGGCATGTATCGCGGCTGGTTCACGCCGACCGAGGCGGCGGCTGTCGGCGCCTTCGGCACCGGTGTTCTGGCGGTGCTGCACGGAGGGATGCGGCTTCGCGGCATAGCCGACTGTCTGCGCGGCACGGCCGGTACTTCTGCCATGATCTTCCTGATCCTGCTGGGGGCCGAGACGTTCAACGCCTTTCTGGCGCAGACGCAGACGCCGATGCTGCTGGCCACCGCGATCCAGAACTCGGGCCTGTCGCCGATGATGATCCTGCTGGCGATGCTGATGCTGTACCTGATCCTGGGCTGCGTCATGGACTCCATGTCCATGCTGCTGCTGACGATCCCCATCTTTTATCCGATCATTGCCGGGCTCGATTTCGGGATGTCGCAGGAAGAGACACTGATCTGGTTCGGCATCCTGGCCGTCGTCGTGGTCGAAGTCGGGCTCATCACCCCCCCGGTTGGCATGAACGTTTTCATCATTAACGGTATGGCGCGTGACGTGCCGATGATCGAAAGCTTTCGCGGCGTCCTGCCCTTCCTGATCAGCGACATGATCCGCATTGCCGCATTGATCGTTTTCCCGTTCATCAGTTTGGGACTTGTACGGATGCTGAGCTGAGGGCATCGAGAAGTTTACAGTGCTCGCGCGGTCGCCGCTGAAGGACGATTTCCGGTGAAGGTCGTGGCCGAAACTCTGGGTGTCGCCCGTTCCAACCTGATCGACCGGTTGAAGGGGGAGACAAAGCCGCGGCGGCGCTGC
>NZ_JAOTBE010000090.1 GCF_026162645.1 Paracoccus rhizosphaerae | reverse complement strand
ATTGTGACGCGCGGATCTCCATCTTGGCGGCGGCCTTTGTGCTGACATGCCGGATACGTTTGTGCAGACTGATCATGTCATTAAAAATTGCCGCTTGCAGACGGGGCGGGCCATACGTTTTTGCACGCAGGCTGCAAGCCGTTCCATGGACCAGATCCGCCCCTGCCTCACCCCTTGCCGAGACCGCGGTCCCAAATAGACCGATCCAGCACTCGGATCGGAGTATCATCGGCGTGAAGGAGGTCAGTGGCCATCACATCGGTCTGGATCCGCTCGATCAGCGAGACCAGCACCTTCATCGCGCGCCCGCACCAGTCGACCAGCGTGCTGTCCGGGATGCCGGCGCCGATGCGGGCAAAGATTTCGGTTTGGCGATAGAGGGGGATGTGGTCACCGAACTTGGATACCAGTATCTAGGCCAGCAGGCCACACTCGCCATGCTGCCTGGGATCGGCCTGCTGGGCGCGGGCGTCTGCACCATCTTCTCGCAGCGGCGGCAGGACTTCTTCAGACGCGCGATCTGCAGGACCTTCAGCTGCGCCGCGACCAGATCGAGCATCTCGCTCATGTCTTCGCCCACGACCCGCAGCTCACCGCCGCAATCCAGGCAGCAGCTGCCCAGGTCGAGCTCCCGCCGATCTCGCGGGGGGTTGCTGACACGCGGGGACGACGACGTGGCTTACCCTCGTCGATGTCGCCGGTCGTGACCTCAAGGACGGCATCTGCCTCGTCGTCGTCCGCCGGGGTGCTGGCGATTTCGGCGCTAGCGATCAGCAGATCCTCGAGGGCCAGTTCCAGCTGTTCGATCTCGCGCCTAATCTTCTCCGAGGACTTGCTAAAGGCCTGCTTCTTGAGCTTCGGGATCCGCATGCGCAGCATCTGGATCAGCGGTCATGCGTCCGAATTGCCGCCGACATTTCGCGTTTTCCGCCTGCAAGGCGGCGATTATTGCTTTTAGAACAGGGGGATACTCGGGAAGGATGAGCGCGTCATTCGACATGCCATCATCTACCACATATGCTCAGAAACCAATATAACAGGGCGTTTCAGGAGAAAAATCACCCAACCCGTGCCGGCGGAGCACCCCAGACCGGCCGACGTCGACCACGGCTGCTGGTCCAAACCCGCACACATTGGAAACTGGGCACCGCCGCGATGTTCGAGCATGTCGACGGGGACCGGCCCGGTTGCCAGCGATGCTGATTGCCGAGATGCCCGAGATCGGCATCATCACCGGCGAAGAGGCTGCGGCACGTGACGTTCCAGGCGGCACTGGTCGCGGCATATCACAACCCAAGCCTGAACTCCTTCGCAGATCGCCCCCGCAAGGCTGGAAAACCGCACAAGGTCATCATCACCGCCGTTGCCGGAAAGCGCGTCACCATCGCGAAGGCCTTGTGCAAGAGCCATCAGAAATGGACCGCCGTGACGGCCTGAAAGATACAGTTGCTAGGAAGGCTCAGGTTGTGGACCGGGAATCAGGAAAGGAAATCCAATGGCCAAGTATATCCACTCGATGATCCGCGTCCTCGACGAGGCGCGCTCGGTCGAATTTTATGACCGTTGCTTCGGCCTGAAGGTGGCCGAGCGACTGGACTTCGACAAGTTCACGCTGGTCTACCTGTCCAATGGCGAAAGCGAAACCGAGCTAGAGTTGACCGTCAACAAGGGCCGGACCGAGCCCTATGACCTAGGCGACGGTTATGGCCATGTCGCCTTTTCGGTTGACGACGTGGACGCGCTGCATGCCCGACTGGAGGCCGATGGCCTGGTGCCCCGCAAGCTTGTCGACTTCGCGCCTGGCGGTGACGTGATCGCCCGGTTCTTCTTTATCGAGGACCCGGACGGCTACGAGATCGAGGTCCTGCAGCGGGGTGGCCGCTACAGGTGAGATCCGCGCCCGTCCTTAAAGCAGCGTTATGCGCTGCGGGGCCGGGATGCCCCACCGGCGGTTCAGGTGATGCAAATCGGCAGGCACCGGATGGCGGTACTGCTGCGGATGGCGCGACGTCGTTTCACGGAACTGCGGCGGGCCGGTCCCGGCTCTTTCGGCTCGAAGACTGTCGTTGGGGAACAGGTCAGACGCGCTGCGCGAGGATAGCCCCCGAAAGGGGGGCGTTTGACGGCGCGGGCTGGGTCGGTAATGTCGGCTCATCACAAGTGCAGGATGACGCATGGATTTCATGGCGAGGGCGACGGCGGTCGTGGGTGGGACGATGGTTCTTCTGAGGCGCTTCAGGGCGCCCCGGACCCAGGCAGTGGGCGATGCGCCCGCGATCCCCACGGCGCGCAAGCAGGGCATCATGACCCTGAAGATGCCGACCGCAAAGGGCTGGGTCGAGGGACATGTTCCGAGCGCGGCACCGGGCCTTCGGGTGAACGCCTTCGCCTCGGGCCTGGATCACCCGCGCTGGATCGAGGTTCTGCCGAATGGCGACGTCCTGGTGGCGGAGTCGAAAGAGCAGCCCTCGCCCCCCAGAACGCTGATGGATCATGCCACTCAGGCCACGATGCGGCGCGCCCGCGCCATCGGCGACAGCGCCAACCGCATCACGCTGTGGCGCGACAGAGATGGCGACGGCAGGGCCGAGATCAGGGAGGTGTTCCTCGACGGTCAGAACCAGCCCTTCGGGATGGCCCTGGCCGGCGACAGCTTCTATGTCGGCAACACCGACGGCATTAGCGTCTTTCCCTATGAGACTGGTGCGGTGAGCATTGCGCAGCCGGGCCGGAAGCTGGTCGATTTCCGCCCCGGCGGACACTGGACGCGCAGCCTGATCCTGTCCCCGGATGGGCAGAAGATCTACGCAGGCGTCGGCTCGCTTTCGAACATCGGTGACAAGGGGATGGAGGCCGAGAAGGGTCGCGCCGCCATCTGGGAACTGGACCTGCAGAGCGAGAAGGCACGCATCTTCGCCTCGGGCCTGAGGAATGCGGTCGGCATGGCTTGGGAGCCATCGTCGAACACCCTCTGGACCGTCGTCAACGAGCGCGACGGGCTGGGCGACGAGACGCCGCCGGACTATCTGACCTCGGTCAGGGACGGTGGGTTCTATGGCTGGCCATATTGCTATTGGGGCCAGACGGTCGACGACCGCGTCCCGCAGGATCCCGATCTGGTCGCACGCGCAATCACGCCGGATTATGCCCTGGGCGGACACACGGCCTCGCTCGGGCTGTGCTGGATGCCAGCGGAGACCCTGCCGGGTTTTCCCGACGGCATGGTCATCGGCCAGCACGGGTCATGGAACCGCTCGACCCTCAGCGGCTATCGGGTGGTGTTCGTGCCGTTCACCGACGGGCGTCCGTCCGGGCCGCCGCGCGACATCCTCTGGGGCTTCCTGTCGTCGGACGAAAGGCACGCCTATGGCCGTCCCGTCGGGGTCGCGATCGGGGCCGACAAGGCATCGCTGCTGGTAGCGGACGACGTGGGCGACGTCATCTGGCGGGTGACCGCCGCCTGACGCGCCGTAGCCTTAACTTGGCACTATGGCGGCTGTCGTCGTGTCAGGCGTGCCGAGAGTAATGGAGATTGCGATTTCATAGCACTGGCTATATATCATCGCAGGTCTTCGAAATCTTCGTATGGACCGCCCGCACGACATGACCCAGCCTGCTCCCACGTCGCCGAAACGCGACACCCCCGGCATCGACGCCGAGAGCCATGCCGAGGGCTTCCAGAAGACCCGGAACGCGCGCAGGACTGAGCTTTGCGAGGATTACGTCGAACTGATCGCTGAACTGATCGGCCGCGAAGGCGAGGCACGCCAGGTCGAGATCGCCCGCCGCTTGGGGGTGGCGCAACCCACGGTTGCCAGAATGCTGAAGCGGCTGGCCGAGGACGGATACATCCAGCAAAGGCCCTATCGGGGCGTGTTCCTGACCCCCATTGGCGAGGCCCTGGCAGCCGCCTGCCACCGCCGTCACGAAATCGTCGAGGGCTTCCTGCGCGCGCTTGGCGTCAGCGACGAGGTGGCGCGACATGATGCCGAGGGCATGGAACATCATGTCAGCGAGGAGACGCTGCAAGCCTTCGCGCGCTTTCTGGATGGCCAGCAGGACACTGGGACTCGCTGACCGCAGACCATCGGCCTACCGCAGATCACGATGCTTGAGCTTCCCGCTGCAGACCGCCGTCGCCTGTCGGTTCGTCAAGCAGCAGCCGCAGCGACAGCTTTTTGCCGCACCGACAGTGCTTGACATGCCCAATTGCGCTTCATAGCATTTGCTATATTAGTTAGTCGTTGCACAAGTAGTTAGGAGCTGCTGTCGAATGATCCGCTTGCTGGCGACTGCCGCTCTGATCGGCAGCCTCGGGGCCGCGCACGCTCAGGACCGCCCCCTGGACGTCGTCGCGACGATCGGCATGATCGGCGACATCGCTACGCATGTCGGCGGCGACTGTGTCGAGGTCACCACGATCATGGGGCCGGGGGTGGACCCGCACCTCTATGGCGCCAGCGCCTCTGACGTGCGGAGCTTTCAGTCCGCCGATGTCATCTTCTATTCCGGCTATTCGCTGGAGGGTCAGCTCGGCGAGGTCCTGGCCAAGTTCGCCGAACGCAAGCCGACGGTGGCGCTTGCCGCGTCCTCGATCGCGGAAGGTGACCTGATCAGGACCGATGGCGCCTATGGCATCGACCCGCACCTGTGGATGGATGCTGGTCTCTGGTCCCGTATCGTCCCCACCATCGCCGAGACGCTGAGCGAGGCGCGGCCGGACTGCGCCGAAGGTTTTGGCGCGAATGCGGAGCGCTATGTCGCCCAGCTGACGGCGCTGGACGCCTGGGTCGGTGACGCCATCGCGACCATCCCAAGCGGGCAGCGGACGCTTGTGACGGCGCATGACGCCTTCGCCTATTACGGCAGGGCCTATGGCATCACCGTCGCGGGCATCCAGGGCATCAGCACCGAAGCCGAGGCCAGTGTCGCCGACATCCGCGCCAGTGCCGATCTTGTCGCCGCGACAGGCGTTCCCGCGATCTTCATCGAAAGCACGATCAACCCGCGGACAATTCAGGCTGTCATCGACGCGGTCCAGCAGCAGGGCCATGACGTTCGGGTCGGCGGACAGCTTTATTCGGACGCCATGGGCGCGGACGGAACACCCGGAGGCACCTATATCGGCATGATCCACGAGAACACGCGCACGATCGTCGAGGCCCTTGGCGGCACCCCTCCGCCACTTCCCGAGGCGCTTGCCGATTGGGCCGAGGAATGGAACCTTGCGAAAGCGGCACCGTGACCGGCTGACCTACCGCACCGAAGAAAGACGTCGACCGTGACCGAACCGCTTCACGAACCGCAACTGGCGCTGCATGTCGAGGACCTGACGGTCAGCTATGAGGGCAAGCCCGTCCTGTGGGATATCGACATCGACATCCCTCCGGGCGTCATGGCTGCCATCGTCGGCCCGAACGGCGCCGGCAAGAGCACGTTCATCAAGTCCGTCATGGGGCTGGTCAAGCCGACCGCAGGACATGTCAGGATCTTCGGTCGTCCCTACGCGGCGCAGCGACGCCGGGTCGGATACGTCCCGCAGCGGTCGACAGTCGATTGGGATTTCCCCACCACCGCGCTGGACGTGGTCGAGATGGGCCTCTATGGCCGCCTCGGCTGGTTTCGCAGGCCCGGCAAGCGGGAACGGCAGGCGGCGCTCCATGCGCTTGAGCAGGTCGGGATGCAGGACTTCCTCGACCGCCAGATCAGCCAGCTTTCGGGCGGTCAGCAGCAACGGGTCTTTCTGGCCCGCGCCTTGGTGCAACAGGCCGACATCTATTTCCTGGACGAACCGATGGCCGGGGTCGATGCGACGACGGAACGCGCCATCGTCGACATCCTGCATCGCCTGCGGGCGCAGGGAAAGACGGTGATCGTCGTCCACCATGACCTGCAGACGGTGCGGTCCTATTTCGACTGGATGGTCATCCTGAACGTCCGCGCCATCGCGCAGGGCCCTGTCGCCACCGTCTATACGCCCGAAAACCTGCGAAAGGCCTATGGCGGCCAGATCGCATTGATCGAGCGCAGCACCTTTGCCGACGACGCCGCGCCGGCCGGCGGGGGCCGGGATTAGGATGCTGGCGCTGCTGGGCGATTACACGATCCAGACGGTCGCGATGGGGGCGGCCCTGCTGGGCATCTCCAGCGGTGTGCTGGGCTGCTTTGCCGTCCTGCGCAAGCAGAGCCTTCTGGGCGACACCCTGTCCCACGCGGCCCTTCCGGGGATCTGCATCGGCTTTCTGATCGCTGGTTCACGCGATATCGGGACGATCCTGGCGGGCGCGCTTGTGACAGGGGCTGCATCCGCGCTGGTGGTGCTGCTGTTGACGCGAATGAGCAGGCTGAAGACGGACGCCGCGCTTGGGATCGCGCTCAGCGTGTCCTTCGCAATCGGCGTGGTGCTGTTGACCCATATCCAGGGCGGAGGCAACGCGTCGCAGGGCGGGCTGGATTCGTTCCTGTTCGGCCAGGCCGCAGCGATCCTGCGGGGCGATCTGTGGATCATGGGCGGCGTCACGCTGAGCGCGCTGGCGCTGGTGGGACTGCTTTGGAAAGAGTTCAAGCTGGTCTCGTTCGATCCCGGTTTCGCGACCTCGCTCGGGCTGCCGGTTGTCGCGCTCGAGGTGGCGATGACGACGATGGTCGCGCTGGCCGTCGTGGTGGGCCTGCAGATGGTCGGCGTCGTCCTGATGACGGCGATGATCGTCGCACCGGCGGTCGCAGCCCGGCAGTGGACGCACAGTCTGGGGGGCATGGTCACCCTTGCGGCCCTTTTCGGAACTATGGCGGGTGTCTCTGGCGCGGTTATCAGCGCGACGGTGCGGGGGTTGTCGACGGGGCCGCTGATCGTTCTGGCGATTTCGGCCATCGTCCTGATCTCGCTGGTCTTGGCGCCCGGCCGGGGGCTGGCATGGGCCAGCCTGCGGCGCAGGCGCGACCGTCGCAGGCTGGCGGGCAGGCAGGTCCTCTCGACGCTGTACGGACTGGCTGCGGAACATGGCGACCAAGGCTATCGGGCCGAGCTTGGCGCGCTGGACACCTTCCACGGCACCCCGACCCGTCAGACGCTGCAGCAGCTGGAACGTCGCGGCCTGGTCGCCCCCGTCACCCATGCACCCGAGACGACGCCGCACTGGGAACTGACGAAGGCCGGATTCGCCGAAGCGCGGCGGATCGACGATGCCCCCGAAGGTGACGACAGATGATCGAGGCCTTCTTCCTGAACATCTCGCTGATGATCATGCTGACGGGCGCACTGGTCGGCTGCGCCTCGTCGCTGGTCGGCACCTTCCTGGTCCTGCGCGGCAACAGCATGCTGTCCGACGCGATCAGCCACTCGATCATCTTCGGGATCGTGGTCGTCTGGCTTCTGACCGGGGCGGCAAGCGGGCCCGTCCAGATCGTCGGCGCGGCGATGACCGGAGTCCTGACCGTCTTCCTGACCGAGCTCCTGTTCAGCACCCGCCGCGTCAAGTACGACGCCGCCATTGGCCTGGTATTCCCGGTGCTCTTCTCGGTCGGGGTGCTGCTGCTGAACCTCTATGCCCGCGACGTGCATATCGACCAGCATACGGTCCTGCTGGGAGAGATCGGCTTCGTCTGGTTGGACACGGTCGATCTTGCGGGATACGAGATCCCCCGGTCGCTGATTTCGATGTCCGTGATGACCGTGGTGAACCTGCTGTTCGTGAGGGTGCTCTACAAGGAACTGAAGATCACGACCTTCGATCCGGCGCTTGCCGCCGCCCTGGGGTTCGCGCCGACGGCGATCTTCTATGCCCTGCTGTTCCTGACCAGCGCGACCGCCGTCGCGGCCTTCGACGCGGTCGGCGCGGTGCTGCTTGTGGCCTTCGTGATCGTCCCCCCGTCGGCGGCCTATCTTCTGACCGACCGGCTGTGGGTCATGCTGGCCATCGGCATGGCCATTTCGATCGCCTCCAGCGTCAGCGGCTATTACCTCGCCGTCGTGCTGGACGTGTCCATTGGCGGCATGATGGCGGTGATGACCGGCGTCTTCCTCGGCCTCGCGTTCCTGTTCGGGCCGCGCTACGGCGTGATCGCCCGGCTGCACCGCCAGCGTACCGAGCGAGAGGCCAACGCCCTCCGGACGGTGGCGATCCACCTCTATTCCCACGAAGACGGCACTCAGCAGCACGAGGAGAACGTCGCCCGCGCGCTGGAGACGCACCTGGGCTGGACCGCCCGCCATGCGCGCGCGGTCATCGCACAGGGGCTGACGCGAAACCTGCTTGCGCGTCAGGACAATCTGCTTGTCCTGACGCCAAAGGGCAGAGAGCATGCCCGGTCGATCCTTGAACCCTGGCGGAACTAGCCTGGCATTCTTCCGGCCGCCGATGCTCGCAGAACGCCACGTCAGTCGATGTCGCTGCCCTGCGGGATCAGGCTGCGCCGTCGCATGAACAGCGTGACTCGACGGCCCAGCTTCAGGGCAGGATAGATCGCCCTGGCGACCTTGGGGTTGGACAGCAGCCTCCGGTTCAGCCGGTTCAGGCTGTCCGAGGACGACGACAACAACGCCATCATGTGCACCGCGTCACTGCCGTGATGCACCCGCCCGCGATGAACGAACAGCATCCCTTCGTTCAGGTCATATCCCTGCCGCTGGAAGTCGCGGACGCGCGGATCATCAGACCGCGCATCCAGAAGCTCGACCTTGCCGACCATGTCGCGCAACCGCACCAGCTTGACGTAGTTCTGGCAGAAGATGCAGTCGCCGTCATAGACGATCAGGGCGCCGTCATCAGGCGGGTTCATTCCGCGGGACTCACGCCAAGCTCGGTCGGCGGGCTGCTGGGAACCTCGCACTGACCATAGAAGGCGCATCCGGTGATGACCGGCAGGTTCGCGATCGCATCGATGACGCCCACGAACACCAGCAGGACGATGCCCACAAGAACTGCCTTCATCAGGCCGTTCGGCGGGGTCGGAACCGCGGTCGCCAGCTTTTCCGCGGCCTTCAGCGAGGAGGGTTCGTAATAGCTCATGTCGATCTCCGATGGCGGCTTTGGCGTGACCGGGTCAATGGGTGCAGACCTTGGGCCGGTCGTAGTCGACCGTCTTGAACCGCAGCAGGTTCCGTTCGATCAGGCCCGGCTGCTGGTCGGCGAAGGTCGCGCTTGTCGCCCGTTCGACCGTCTGGCCGTTCAGCTCATAGGTGACCCAGGCATCCGGGTGCCGTCTGAGGTAGTCCTTCAACGCGAACAGGACAAGGTGCTGATCGTTCTCCATCTGCTGTTCCAGCCAATTGTCGTTGGCATCGACGATGCGCACGATGTCGTTCTGATAGTCGAACAGATAGGGGGGACGGTCGAACAGCAGGTGGTTCGTCTCTCCACCCTCGGTGTGCAGGTTCGAGAACATGTTGATCGAGCTCTCCGTCTTCAGCCCTAGATAGGGCGACAGGCAGGACAGGAAGAACAGGACCGGGATCGCGAACAGCCAACGCGGCTGCCGTGCCGGCGCAGGGCCGGTATAGGGCAGGTAATGCAGGGCCGCATTGGTCAAAATGACCATCAGCGCGCCGCCGATCACAGCCCACAGCAGGATGCCGACCGAATGGCGCAGCATGTCCAGCGACCGGTCGGGATAGATCGTGTGCAGCGTCATGACGATCGCAGCCGCCACCGCAAGGAGGACCGCCCCGATCAGCAGCGTCTCGAACGAGCGAAGGCGGGCACGGGCCGGGGCCAGCACCGTCCGGATCGTGTGCTGCGCCATGGCGCTGACCGGGCGCGGGATGCTGAGGATATAGAGCGCGAAGACCAGGCACGAGAAGTCCATGTACCAGGAATAGGCCGAGATCGGGATGATGTAGTGGAACACCAGCGCCAGGATGAAGCCCACAGCGAAGAAACGCCGCCAGTAGAGGGCGACGATGGCGATCGCCTCGATCACGAAGGTCGAATAGATGGCCAGATAGCGCCCGAACAGGTTGTCCTCCAGCCCGAAGGGGCTGGCCAGGGGCTGATACAGCCCGACCGCGCAGCTGACCGTCGGGTCGAGGAAGTCCGTATTGATCTTGTGGAAGATGCCATAGAAATACATGATCGCCAGCAGCGCCCGCGCGACGATCCGGATCTGTTCGTAGAACGCGATGCGGTCGATGCCGGTCCTGCCAGAGCTGAAATAGAGGTATCCGGCGCTGAGAAGGATGGCGAGATCCATCACCGTCGTGATCGTCTGGTTGTTGGACGCCACCGGCGCCCGCAGCGCGTAAAGCAGCACGACGGTGGCCGACAACGAAACCAGCAGGGCCGTGGCCCTGGGGCGGGCGATCAGCAGAAGACTCTGCACGACCACGGCCCAGGCTGGAACGGCGTAAAGCATCCCCTTGTGACCGGCAAGGGAGCCATAGTCGCCCGCAATGCTGAAGAGTGCCGCCAGCGCCCAGAGCGGGGCAAATGCCGTCAGCCCGTCCGCCACGTCGAGCGGCTGCTCAGTGGGACGTGAACGATATGATGATGACAATGAATTATTGGTCAAGTACAATTTATGGTTGTTTTCAAATGTGTTGGTTAACCTGAAGTGCCTTTTGTCTCCCTATCCGTAAAAAGGCATTAATCAATATAAGTTTTTCATTTAAGGAAGCTAGGTGTCCGATCCCGGATGATCACATAGATCCTCGCCGGACGGCGCTTTTCGTGGCAAGATCTATCCTTGGCGAGGTTCGGGACGGGAGGCGAGGATGCTGATCTCTCTTCACAAGCAG
>NZ_JAOTBE010000008.1 GCF_026162645.1 Paracoccus rhizosphaerae | reverse complement strand
AGGCCTTCGCCCGCATCGACACCGAGGAGATCGACCCCATTCTCAGCATAACCACGAAAGCCGCCTGATCATGCCCTCAGGCCTCCCGGGAAATTACACCAGCTTGACGGACGTGACCCAAAGGAACTCAACTACGGTATATGGTGGGCATGGAGGAACCGCCGCGGCCGATCAACTAAAGGCATGTGCCAATGTCCCAAACCGGTGAATTGCAGTGAACAACCCTGCCACTTCCAGATCGGCTCTTTCTGACCGCAAGTTGGCTGACCATGACTTCTCCCGTGATATTGCCGCGGTGCGTGACAACACGATGGTCCCGACCATGCTTGAGACCGTCTGCCTTGCGACGGGCCTCAGGTTTGCGGCCATCGCCCGTGTGAACGAGCAGCGCTGGATCACGTGCAGCACGATCGACTACCTCGACTTCGGCCTCGAACCTGGTGATGAGCTTGAGGTTGAATCGACCCTCTGCCATGAAGTTCGTCACCAGACGTCCGAGATCGTCATCAACGACGTGCAGTGCGATGAGGTATATCGGGACCATCATACGCCACAGATCTACGGCTTCCGGAGCTACCTTTCCATTCCGGTTCTGCGGCCGGACGGAACGTTCTTCGGGACGTTGTGCGCGCTGGATCCTGAACCGAACCGCCTCGACGATCCGCGCATCCTGAAGATGGTGCGGCTCTTCGCGAAGCTGGTGGGCGACAGTCTGGAGGTGAGCGAAAGGCTGCAAGAGGTGCAGGAGGAGCTTGTCAGCGAACGGCATCTCGCCGAAGTGCAGGAGCAGTTCATGGCGATCCTCGCGCACGATCTTCGCAATCCTGTTGCGGCGATGCTTGCAGGGCTACGCATGCTGGCGCGTTCAGCTGATCCGGAGCAGAAGAAAACCATAACGCTTCTGGATGCCACGGCTCGGCGGATGGGCGACCTCGTAAACAACCTCATGGACCACGCGCGCAACAGGCTGGGCGACGGCATCGTCCTCGACCGTGTGCCTACCGCCGATCTTGGAGGGACGCTGGATCTGATTATCTCCGAGTTTCGCGCTGTCGCGCCAAGCCATGAGATTATCGCAGACATCAACGTCCCGCAGCCTGTTGACTGCGACCGCGCCCGAGTCGCGCAGCTGCTTTCGAACCTTTTGGGTAACGCGATCACTCATGGTGCGCAGGATCGACCGATCCGCGTATCAGCTTGTGTGGCCGATGACAGCTTCACGTTGCAGGTGGCGAACAAAGGCGAGGCCATTTCTGAAGACCGCCTTGCTTCGCTCTTCTTGCCATTCAAGAAAGGAAGCGACACGTCGCGGCGAGAAGGGCTGGGCCTCGGCCTCTATATCGCGGCCGAGATAGCCAAGGCACATGGCGGCAAGGTGACGGTCGTATCGGATCAAGAGAAGACCGTATTCACGTTCAAGATGCCCTGCTGAGGCACGTGGAATCAGGTTACTGTGACGGGATGTTCTTCGTACTATGCTACGAAAATCCCGAGCAAATGCGACGTGAGCTTGCGTCAACGAGCCGACGGGATCGTCCTCACCGAACGAGATCTGTGGATGAAGCCGATGCCGCGCGGTAGCACACCTGGTCGGAACAGCTGTTCGTCGACAACATCCAGAAAACCCATCTGATCGACTTTTGGAGGGTCGAGAGCAAGCGGACTGATCCGCTTGAAGCATCTCCTCCACAGAACATCGAGAGCTTGCCGAAGGAGCGGCAGGGCAACCAGTGACAGCCTTGCGGTACGATTGTGTACAATGGCTTGCATCTTTCAGGAACCTCTGACAAAGAGCCGGCGGCTGATGGCAGAGTCGGTGTCACGACTAGGTATTGGGCATGCAAAGCTCTGTACAGAGAATGGCACGGAGCCAGGCCGATCAACCGGTCAGCTTCACTCCGAGATACCAGCATGAGCAACGATAACACGACTGCATCGGCTGCGGCTCCCGAAGAGGGTGGCGACACTTCCGAGGAACTGGCCTACCGGCTTCGGCAGCAAGAGCTTGTGTCGGAGTTCGGGCGGTACGCGCTCCGGACCCACGACACCAACGCGCTGCTGCAGGAAGCCTCGCGCATCTGCGCCCTTGGCCTCCACAGCGACTTCTGCAAGGTGATGAAGTACCTGCCAGAGGAAAGCAGTTCGTTGTGCAAGCCGGCGTCGGGTGGAAGCCCGGCGTGGTGGGCCATGCCCGCACCGCAGCCGATACGGAGAGCCCGGTAGGATATGCCTTCCACACCGGCGAGCCGATCATCTCCAACCACCTGGCGGAGGAGACCCGCTTCCGCACCCCGGCCCTGCTCGTGGAACACGGGATCAAGCGGGCGATCAATGTGCTCATCCAGGAAGATGGCCAGCGCTATGGCGTCCTCGAGGTGGACAGCCCAACCCCCGGACGGTTCACGGCCGCGGATCTGGCCTTCCTGCAGGGCTTTGCCAATCTGCTTGGCGTGGCGCTCGAGCGGCAGCGGGTCGAGGAGGCCCGGCAACAGAGCGAGGCGCGGCTGCAGAAGGCCGTGGCTCACCAGGAGGTGCTGACACGTGAGATCAGCCACCGGGTCAAGAACAGCCTCGCCATGGTGGCTGGCCTATCCAGCCCAGAGAACCGGGGCAACTGAGGCTGACAGTGTGCGACAAGGGACACGGGTTGCCGCCCGGGTTCGATGCAGAAAACGCCAAGAGCTTGGGCATGAAGCTGATCGCCAGTCTGGGCCGTCAACTCGGCGGAGAGCCCGAGTGGCAGGACGCTGCCCCCGGAACACGCTTTGTGCTGGAGTTTCCCTTGCAGGAGCGTTCGACGCTGCAGGTGTAAAGCTCATGATCCCCTGGGCTGGGGCACGGTTTCTTGAGACAGCGTCGAGCGCTACTTTTCCGTAGGAACGGGGGTAGAACATGGACGACAAGAACGAGTTGAAGTCTGGCGCGACGGAGGCCTCGGCCCCGACGACGTGCGCTCCACACGCTGGCGGCGGCGGGGCCGAGGCCGGTCGAGGCAAGCGCGTCTCCGCAAAGAGAAAGCTGGTCGCGGTGCGGCGGCTGATGCGGGGCGAGAGCCTCGAGACGTTGTCGCGGGAGTTGAACGTGCCGGCGCATCGGTTGTCGGAATGGCGCGACCGCGTCCTTTTCGCGGCCGAGACCTGTCACGAGCGAGCCTGTATCGGCGGCGCTTTGCGATGGCGGCGAACGAGCCGCACCCTCCCCGCCGTCGTCGGGGCCCACAAGGCGCCGCCAGCGACGCCGACCTTCTGGCGGCGATCCGGGAGATCATCGAGGCTTCCCCCTTCACGGGCGAGGGCTATCGCAAGATCTGGGCGCGGCTGCGCTTGCGGGGCTTGTGGACTGCTGCACGTCGGGTGCGGCGGATCATGAAGGAGCACGGCCTGCTTGCGCCTCACCGGCCGGCACCTCGGGCGGCGCATTCTCATGACGGAACAATCGTGACCGAGCGGGTGGACCAGGTCTGGGGCACGGATATGACAGAGACCTTCACGACCGCCGAGGGTCGAGCCTATGTCTTCGTCGCCGTGGATCACTGCTCGGGTGAGTTCGTCGGCATCCACGCCGCCTCCGGCGCCAGCCGTTGGGAAGCGCTGGAGCCGGTCAAGCAGGGGATCGCGAAGCATTTCGGGGCGCTTGAAAGGGCCGGAGTGGCGACGGGCCTCACCCTGCGCCACGACCATGGCTCCAACTACATGTCGGGCGACTTCCAGCGCGAGGTCCACTTCATCGGCGTGACCAGCTCGCCCGCCTTCGTCCGCCAGCCCGAGGGCAACGGCGTGGCCGAGCGGGCGATCCGGACGCTGAAAGAGCAACTCCTCTGGGTCCGGCACTTCGCCACGGTGGAGCAACTGCGGCAGGCGCTGGCCAGCTTCGCCGCACTCTACAACGCCAGCTGGCTCCGGGAACGGCACGGGCACAAGACGCCCGATCAGATCCGGGCCGAGCAGAAGGCTCTTGAAATCAAAGCCGCCACAAGATTCAAGCTGGTGGCATGACCGGCGCAAAGCGCTGTCTCAAAACCGGGCCGCGGTACAGGCCGCGGGTTACAGTCATCTCGACGTTCCCGATCATCCGGCCGGGCTGTGGCTGACAGAATACTACGCGTTGCCTAGCCTGAAATGTTGCCGAAGATACAATAGAAATGCTCTCGGGCGTGTCTGCTGGAAAGGCTCTGAGGAGGCAGGTGAGCATGGCTCTGGCTGCGCCATCAGCCGAGTTGGGCGCTCACCCGCTGGTTCCATAAGCGGGTCACTGCGGGGCCTCGCGCAGCAAGACGGTCACAATCGCCGCACTTGCCCCCTTGGCCTCAACAGCGATGAAGCAAAATGGTCCCGTCCGCCTAAGCCATGACCGCTGAACGCCGGATATTAGTGCGGCCGCTCTGCGGGGCGACCGGATCTGAGGTCATAAAGCTCTAGATGACGGGCCGGTATTGAAAACAGCACGACACTGCAGGTGGTAATTTTTGGGGAAAACGGAAGCCGAGCGTAGCCCGGATGTAGCTTCCCCCAAAATTCGCGCGGGTCTGCCCATTGCGGTTGGCGGTGACGACGGTCAGGGTGGTGTTCCTCATGCCAGCAGCCGCAATGTGCGGAGACCGGTGCGCAGGATGTAAGGTGGTAGTGCAAATGAATAGTGTCCACAGTTTAGCTCGAGAACGTCAGCTCTGGCTCCTGCCTGCCGCAGCATCGCTACCAGAGGCTGTGATAGATGGGGCAATACCACCGTGTCTCTTTTCGCCAACGATAACTGAAGCTCCAAGCCGGGCCGCGCTAACTGCGCTACATAGTTCTCGAGGTTCAGCGGACTCCACGCTTTGCTGAGCTGGGTCACGTCGATTTGCCCTGCCAAGCTGGCGCGAATATGCTCTGTGGCTCGCCCTGTCCAAACCATGTCAGCGAGACTTCCCGCGGTCAGAAACAGCGCAGCTTTTTTGACTGCCGGGTCGTTGGCTGCGACAAGGCCGGCAACCCAGGATCCGAGGCTCATGCCCAAGACCGAAATCTGCTCATAATTTCTGTGTTTCAGGACGCGTATCAGCTTCCTTCCGTCCAGAACCGCTTGTCGGACCGACTGGATGGTCCGGCCCAGGTTCGAACTGAGCATGTAGTCGGCGAACTGAGAGCCCGGACGGCTGCGCTCGAAGTGATATGGCAGTGCGATCTGGACCACCGTAATGCCGCGTCTGGAGAGGAATTTGGCGATGTGGTCATACCGCGTGCTTGCGTTCCAGTGGTGGAAGACGATGAGCGCCTTCTTCCTCGACTGGCTTTCTGTCACCTTGGCACTGACAAGATTGTTCTCAGCAGTTTCTGTGGAAATGCTGGACGAAAACTTGATCCATCCCTTTTGCCATGTGAAGTCTAGATTAGACCCTTTGGGTTCATTGAAGAACGAGGCGTTAGCCGCCGCCAGCTCAGCAAGATCACAGAAATCATCTAGGTTTATTTCTTCCATTCCCGAAAAAGGGAGCGCTAGCCGCGCATCGAGGACAAACGGGCTTTGTTCCTTCACCGCGTTTCCGCGCCGCGCTCGACGTTCGTCCCAACGGTCAAGCCAGCTATGATACAATTGCGCTCTCTCCCGTGCGCTTTCGCCGGGTCCCTAGCCACGGATCAAGCAGGCCACAGATTGCAAAAAGCACCGAGATGCAGAGCAGGATCGAGAAGCCATTGAACGCACCTATCGTGAGATAAGCTGCGACCAGCAGCACGACGGCTGCCGCCATTCTCATTCGAGCTGTGCCATATCCAGGAATGGCGCCTATCCGAGTAGATGCATAGAAGAAGGTAAAGCAAGTCACCAAAACGACGACAAGGCTCGTGTATTGATTTGGGGTACTGTAGTCCTGCCAACTTACCCCGGTATCCCGCCCGATCACACTCGACAAGAAATCCTGAATTATCCATTGCAGAATGTTCGGGCTGTTTATCACCAGGTAGATGGACTGAAGCTTCATGCAGATAGCAATAAGCACGCCCGATAGAGTGCATCTGAAAATGACTCGCATGATCCTTTCGCCAGCGGATCCGGCAAGCGCTGATAATCTCCCAGTATTGTCCGCCAGTTTCCTCAGGTCCCCATAATCATAGGCCAGGGTGTAGAGCAGGATATTGCCGACAAAGAAGAGATAAAAACACAGGCTCATGTAGATGTAGGCAAATCCTGTGAGGGTCGCCTCTTCAGCTACTGATATGACATCGGGCCTCAGGATGGCGGCAGATCCCCAGTCGACAGCATAGTCGCCACCACCGTCCAGCAAGGGGATCAAGCGAACGCTGATCCACTGGAAAATACCGGCGAACCCGACACAGACAAGAAAGACTGCCCAGTAGGTGAGGGGCGAGGCCTCGACTTTCTTCATCCATCCTTCATCGCCGCCTGCGCCGCCACTTGCTGCAGCGAGCTGCGCCCGGCCCTCATTCTTCCAGTAGCCCAACACCTCTCGGGAGAAGGCAAGGAAAAGGGGCATGAATATCATGAACAGGAGGGTCCAGTTCGGGGCCCAGAGAAACCCGACCTGCTTTGGAACACCGCCGCCTTCGGCGTAGGCGACACTGTGAACGCCCAGGAAGAGGGACATGAACCCAAGCGCAACTGCACCCGCGAAGACCAATGCTGGCAGGTCCAGAAACGATCCCCTCCCAAAGATCGCCTCCGATTTTTGAGCAAGGCTGAAGCCTTTGACCGACTGTTTTTCGGGCACCCGATCGTCTGTTGCATCCGTGGCGATCGTGCCGTCCACGGCGACCGCCTCTTTCTCGGACGTGCCGACCTCTTGCTCACTGCCGGCCAACGGCTTTCGGCGCTTCCGCCTTTGCGCAATCAGTCGCCCTTGTGAGGCAGTCAGTTCAGCTTGCCATGCACTTGTCGCCTCGGGGTCGTCGCATCCGAAGATCCGTGCCAGCCACCGGATGTTGTCGGGGCTGATGCCCTTGTCGTTGTCCTGAAACCAGAGCTGGACGGTGCGCAGGTCGACCCCCGCCCGGTTTGCGTCGATCTGCGAGATTGCCTCTGCCAGAAGGTCTGGTGTCCACGGTCCTTGTGGGAAGCCGTTTTCGTCGACAGGCCGCCCCGCACCAGCAGCAGCAAGATGCTTGAACAACGCCTTGAAGTCCCTGCCGTCGCCACTCGGAGGAACGAAAAACTTCTTATTCTTGGTCAGCATGTTACGTGGCTTCATTTCGTTGTGCTTCGCAGGATTTCGCATCATGCCGTGATCAGGGAAGCGACCATAGTTCATTAACCGCGAATGAACAAATGGCTTGGCATTGGAGCGAGCTCCGTTGCCAGGCCACAACGCCCGTGGGAGCAGAAATATGGGTATACAAGGTGGAAAGTTCGTGCCTACCGAGAACGACATGTTCGGATCGCTCGGTGAAAGAGAGCAGGCACACCCGATCAAGCGCGTCCTCGATCAGAACTCGCGGGAAGTCGTCGGTTGGCTCTACAGGTGGAACACCGGGCAGGTCGCGGTGATGTGGAAGCGCGAGAGATGCGAGAACGTGATCTACGAATGAAAAATGCAGCCATGCCGACTGTTGGCGTGGCTTAGCGCGAACACGTCGCGAGAAAGGCGGCTCTGCGGGCTGCCTTACTTCCCGGCCGCTCACGTAGCCTGACCGCGTTCCTATGAACCATTCGCGCCTTTTGGAGCTCAGCGAGCGGCTCCCCCGTCAAGGCGTGGAAGGTAGCGTTGGGCGGCGCACGGCAAATCCAGGCGCTGCCGCAAAGGCGGTCCGCATCAGCAGACAGATTAGCCCGCATGCCGCCCCTCAACCTGCCAGTGCAGTCCACGCCTCCCCGGAAATGGCTAGGATTTCGTGGTTCCACATCATAGTGATGACCGCGCGATCTGAAAGTCGCGTTCAGCAACACTATAGGGTTGCTGGTGATATTATAATCTCGTAAGACTGGGACACCCGCGGAGGGTGCCTGGTCCGACCAGTTGGAGGACCACAGGCGTGGAAAGCGAACTGAATAAAGAAGCGCCGAATGTGGTTACAGAACCCAGGTTCAGAAAGCTTATTGCCAGCGGCTACCTGGCTGAGGTCGTGTGTCAGGTTGCGGCTTATCGCAAAGCCTCTGTCTGGTACGGCGAGTGGATCATTCGCGTCGTCAATTCAGAAGGCACGTTTGAGAAGCTGCTCGTCACGACGCCGCGACGCGTCGATGACATGGACGAGATTAAGGTCAGGGTCTTTAAAACCATCAACGGCCTGTCCTCATTCATGCACGAAGCTGGTTTCGCGCATCTGGATATTCCGTTCTTCTCCGGGGGCCGAACGATTCAGTCAGTTTCCGAAAAACCATCGAAGGAAAACCGGAGCTAAGTCTTCCGCGCAATTCTCCCTCCGCAACCTCACCCCGGCGGCAGTGATCTGCCTAATAGGGGGGCTGACACTTGGCGCAAATGCCTGCCTCGGAAATGGCATGGTCCTTGTGCCCGGGTCCGACGGAACCTTCCAATTCAGAGAGCAAAGCAACGGTTTCGCCCGCCACTATGGCGCCGGCGGGCAACCGATAATAAGGGAAGCCCAACGTCAGGCTTTGAGCGCTGAAAATTCTATGCCGCTCCTGGCCCAACCGGACGCAGGCTTTCGAGCGCCACGGGCAGTTGCGGCACATCCAGAAGTTCTCAATGCCATTGATCAAACAGCGATGCGCTATGGCGGTCATGCTGCTTTGCGCAAAGCGGACATGTCCGTCACCGAGTGGCGGAACTTCTACCGTGCCAATATCGAAATCGAGAGCGCCTACAATCCGAAGGCCCGCAGCCATGTCGGAGCGATCGGTCTTGGTCAACTCATGCCCGCGACGGCAGCAGCTCTCGGCGTAAACCCCCACGACATGCACCAGAACCTCGATGGTTCTGCGCGCTACCTGCTTTTTCTTCTGGGTCGCTTCGGGACGAAAGAGCTGGCTCTGGCTGGCTACAACGCCGGTCCCGAGGCCGTTTCGCGCCACGGCGGCATCCCTCCCTACCGCGAGACCATTGGCCACGTCCGCAAGGTCATGGCTGTTTTTTCCCGACTGAACGGAGACACCCTATGAACAACACCATGCCAATTTCGGCGTTCAATCTGGCGCTTTGCGCGCTCCTGGCAGTCGGCCTTCTCGTGTTGATGACCTCGCCCGCCCTGGCGGCTGGCACGATCAACCTGAGCCCGATCACCAATATCCTGACCGGCATCGCCGATACCCTGACCGGGCCGCTCGGCAAGGCCATGGCGACGCTTGCCGTGATCGGCATCGGTGCTGCCTGGCTGATGGGCTACGTGGACTTCCGCACGGTCGTCTACGTCGTGGCTGGTATCGCCATCGTCGCCGGCGCGGCAACCATCGTGAACGCCATGTGGGGCGCCTGATCCCATGCTCAGACGGTCCCTGCTTTTCCTCGGCCTCATCCGCCCGCCTCGCCTCATGGGCTTGCCGATGTTTTATGCCGTGATCTGGATGGCGGGGTCCGTCCTGGCCTTTGTATGGGCCGAGAGCTTCTGGACGCTTCTCTTCTCAGCCCTTGCCTATCCAGCATTCTGGCTTGCGGCGGAATGGGACCCTCATTTCTTCGATGTGGTCACTGTCGTCAGCCGTCAGACCCGCCGGACCAGAAACAAGGACCTCTGGGGGGCCGACAGCTATGAACCATGATCCTCGGATCGGGCCTGCCGCCCTCGACGTGCTGCCCTCTTGGGTGCGCAAGGAACAGTCGGTGGCCGCCATGCTGCCCTATGTGTCTCTGTTGGGTGACCGAACCATCCGCACCAGGGGCAACGAGTTCTTCCAGTGCATCCGGGTCAGTGGGCTGAACAGCCTGACCGTGGCTGATGACCTGCTGGACCGCGCCAAGGACATCTTTGCCAGCATCATCGCGCAAACGGGCGACAGGTTCGCCTACACGGTTCACAAGATTTCGCGACGCATCGACACCAGCCTGCCACCCGTGACCGGCGACAGCATGGCGGCCGCGATCGACCGGCGGTGGCAAGGCTTCATGGGCCGCTCGAACCTGCGCGAACACACGATCACGATCACCGTCATCAAGCGGCCGGACGTGCTCTCGAAGATCCCGTTCAGCATCGGGAAATCACGCGCGCTGCTGGCAGGCCAGATCGATGCCCAGGTGGCACAACTGAGCGAGGTTGTCTCGTTTTTCTGCTCGGCCCTGTCCGGCATAGAGCCGCGCGTGCTCACGGCAGAGAGCGGCGAATTGCTCGGCTTTCTCGAAAGCATCAGCACGGGCATCGAGGTTCCGACCTTTCAAACGGCCTTCGACCGCACCATTGCGGAAACCGTCTCGAACACCCGCGTCACCTTCAAGGGGGACAAGATCTATCTGAGCGGCGGCAGCCTGCCGGATCGGGTCGGCACCATCTACTCGATCAAGGAATATCCGCGCGAGTCCTTCGTCACCATGTTCGACGAGCTGGACCTGCCCGTGGATATGGTGGTCTCCAACTACTTCGTGCCGGTCAACAACAGCGTCATGGAGGAGCGGGTCGCCCGCGAATTGCGCCGCCGGGACGCGATCAACGACAAGGCCGAAAACCTGATCCTCGCACTGCAAAATGGTCAGAACCGGCTGGCCTCGGGGGAGATCACCTTCGGGCAGCACCAGATGGCGGTCGCGGTTTATGCAGACAGCGAAGAAGAGCTTGGCCGCATCAGTTCGATGATCCGCAATATCGCCGTCACCGCCGGCGTGAAGCTGATCTCTCAAGGCTACACCGCGCGGACGGTGTATTTCGGCCAGCACCCCTGCAACCGGGCCTTCCGCATCCGGGAAGGCGCGATCACCAACGAACAGTTTGCCGACATGGCCGCGCTTCATCGCGCGGCCATGGGCAAGCCCAGCTCACGGGTGCCCTGGGGCACCAACATCACCTGGTTTCCGTCCATCTCGCGCAGCGCCTACCGCTTCAACTTCCATGAGGAAGGCGATCCACGGAAAGAACCCTCCAACGGCCACACCCTCATCCTTGGCCGCATGGGATCGGGCAAATCGGTGCAGGCCGCCTTTCTGGCAGCACAGGCGCAGCGGGTGGGCGCTCGGGTCTTTGTCTTCGATTATCGGCGGGGCATGGAAATGGCGGTGCGCGCCCTTGGCGGCAGCTATTCCGAACTGAAGGCGGGCGAGCGCACCGGCCTCAATCCGCTCTGGACGGAAACCGATGCAGCCGGACAGGAATGGCTGAGCGACTGGCTGATCCATCTGATGGAAAGCGGGCATGAAGCCCTTCAGCCTGAACAGTCGCGGGCGGTGCGCCATGCCGTGCGCCAGAACGCGGCAGCCCGCAATCCGCGGCTGCGGACCTGGAGCGAGTTTGCGCAACTGGTCGGTGCCACCCATGATGGGGGCGCGCTTGCCGACAGGATGAACGAATGGACCGCCGGCCACCGCTTCGGCTGGATCTTCGGTCACGAGGTCGAAGACAGCTTTTCCCTCGACGGCCAGTTTGTCGGCTTTGACTTGACCGACATTCTGGACACCGACAACCAGAAGGCCCGCATGGCGGTTCTGTCCTACATCTTCCGCCGCATCGAGCGGAAGATCGAGGACAGGCGCCCGACGATCATCATCATTGATGAAGCCTGGAAGGCCCTCGACAACAGCTATTTCGCGGGTCGCATCGAGAATTGGCTCGTCACGGCGCGCAAGCAAAACACTGTTGTCGTGATGATGACGCAGTTCGCGCACCAACTGAACGCTTCGGCGCATGGGCGCACGCTGCTGCAAGCCCTGCCCACGAAGATGCTGCTCCCGAACAAGGAAGCCAGTGTCAGTGACTATGACGGCCTCAATCTGAACCAAAAGGAGCTGGAAATCCTCATGGGGGTGAACCCCGGCTCGCGCGTCGCGCTCCTGCGTTCCGATGACGGCTCGCATGTGATCGACACCGATCTCTCGGCCCTTGGCCCGCTCCTGACCATCCTCGGCGGCATGAAGGCCGGTGAGGCCCTTGTGGGGGCGGATTACCGGACACGGCCCGATTTCTGGAAAGGACTTGATGATGCGTAACCCTGTCGTGCTAGTGCTCTTTGCATCTCTTGCCTTGTCGGCCTGCGCGGGCACGCAGTCACAGCCCATCGACAGCAGATGCTTCACCCCGCGCGGCGATCTGACCTGCGATCTGCGGCCCCTGCCTGAGCTCTGGGGCGAGGCGCGGCAAGATGCCGTTCACAAGGTCGGCTTTTACGAAAACGTGGTCGAGGACGGGCCGTATGCGCAGCCTTGATCGGCTGTTCTCCGGCTGGTCGGCGGCAGCCGTGCCGCTCATGGCGCTGATGCTCTCCAGCACCTCGCTGGCGCAAGGCGTTCCGGTCGTGGACCTGGCCAAGAACGCCAAGGAAGCAGAAATCACCGCGCATCTGGAAGCTGACCTGGCGCTGCAACGGCAGAAGGCGGAGGAAGCGCGCAGGAGGCTTGAGGCAGATCGCCAGCAACTCAAAGCCCTGGGCGATGTGTCGGGCGGAATGACCCTGCCGGATGGCGGCACAGGGGCCGCTGCCATGATCGCGGACCTTGAAGCGGCAGCGGATAGAAAGCAGGCGGTCTATGCCACAGACAACAGCACGGCGGCTGAGCTGCTCTTTGGCGAGGGCCGGGAAAACGTCGAGGAGATCATCATCCGTGCCGCCAAGGACACACATCATCTTCAGCATGCGGGCCTGTCGCTGATCCAGTGGCGGTGCTGGCTCCAGGCGATGATCTGGCAGGAAAGTCGCTTCAACCCTCATGCGCAGTCGCCGGTCGGGGCTTATGGCCTGACCCAGATCATGCCTGATACGGCCGGTGATCTGGGCATCCGGGCCACCTATCGCTCAGACCCCTCCGTTCAGGCAGAGGGCGGCGCGCGGTACCTGGCGCAGCAACTCAATGCCTTTGGCGGCGACATGATCCTGGCACTGGCGGCCTACAACGCAGGGGCAGGCAATGTTCGCAAGCATGGCGGCGTGCCGCCCTTCGCGGAAACCCGCAAATACGTTCAGGTGATCCCCGCCAAGTACCGCCAATACATGGCGAAGCTCGGGGCGGCGGATCAAATCGGCTCCGTTGAGGCCGCCTATCTGGCGAATGCCGAGAAGGCGATGATCGGCGGCGCCGTTGCCCAATATGCCGACGAGGCCGGGCAAGACATGGGTTTGGCAATGGCCCGGCTCAACGATGTCATGTCGCGCCTTGATCAGGTGGAAAACGCGGCCGAGGCGATGGCGCTGAACAGCTATGTGCGGGCGGAATTTGCCCGCCTTCTGGTCATTCGGACCCGGCTGATCGCGACCCGATCGAAGCCGCTCTCGGCCGAGGCAGTCGCTGCGGCAGCGGCCTATGCCCAGGAGCGAGAGTTTCTGGATTTCCAAGGGAGATTGTGATGCGAAACACCGTCACCAGTTTATGTCTCGGTGCAGGCCTGTGCCTGACCTCGATGCTGGCTGTCACGTCATCCGGTTATGCCCAGGGCGTGCCGACCATCGACACGCAGTCAGTTGCCCAGCAGATCACCCAGATCAAGCGGATGCTCGAAGACTTCGGCATCCAGTCGGACATGCTCGATCAACTTGTTGATCAACTGGCGGAGCTGCAAAGGCAGACGGCGGAGCTGCAAGGGATCTATGCCGTCCTGACCGGCAAGGCCGATATTCAGGGCCTTTTGATGGGCGGCGGCCTTGATACGGTTCTGGACCCGAAGATGACCAGCATCCTGCAAGCCGCTGGATCGGCCAGCACGGGCGACTGGTCGGGCCTGTCCTCAAGCTATCGCACGGCAATCCAGACCTCCGCCAAATCGACCATGGCCAGGGCGGGCCTCGATCCTGCCCGCGTCGAGACCATGGGCAAGAGCGGCAGCGTGGCAGAAAAGCGGGCGGCGACACAGGCCACGACAGGGGCCCTTGTGGCGGCGACCGCCGATACCGCGCAGCGCGAGACCTCTGTCAGCCTTCAGCGCCTCGAGACGCTCGTGGCCGAGATCCCGGAGCAGACCGGCATCAAGGAGGCGATTGATCTCAACACCCGGATGATGGGCGAGGCGGTCAAGGAGCTGATCCTGAACAACCAGCTTCTTGCCATGCAGAGCTACGGGATGGGCATGTCGGATGTGTCGCAGGCGAGTGCCTGGGCGCAGGAACAGGAAATGCTCGATTTCACCATGCCGGACCTGAGGTAAGGCCCGATGTTTGATCTCAGGAAAAACAGATGGGCAAAAGCCGCACCCGTCGCTCCGATGGTCTCCGAGACGGAGGAAGAGCTGATCTATGGCGAACGCCGCCGTGGCGCGTTCTGGCAGAAGTTCGGGATAGTTGGTTGGGGCTTTGGTGCCTTCGGTTGCCTCATGGCAGCCGTTGTCGCGGCCAGTCACGAAACCCCGGCTCCGGTCCTCGTGCCCTTTGATCCATCGAGCGGTATGGCGCTGCCGACCGCGAACCTGCAGACCATATCCCTCGATCACCGAGATGCGGTCGTCCAGTCGCTTGTCCATTCCTATGTGCGCGACCGCGAGACCTTCAACCAGCTCGACAATGATCTGCGGGTCCGCTCAGTGATAGACCGCTCATCCGGCGCGGCCTTAACCTCGATGCGCAGCCTCTGGTCCTCGGAAAGCCCCGACTACCCGGAACGGAAATACGGAGCCCGCGCCCGCATGGATGTGGAGATCCTGTCGGTCACGCTGATCACCGAAGATCGCGCCCAGGTCCGGCTGCGCAAGCGCCTGGTCGATGATGCGGGCATCACCGAGGGCCTCTTCAGCGCCACCCTGGCCTTCCGCTACGAGACCACTGAAGCCCGGCCTCTTGATGAGGTTTGGACGAACCCCTTTGGCTTCAGTGTCTACGAATATGCCATCACCTCTGACCGGCTGGAGGCCCAATGAAACTCGCTCTTGGTTTTGTTGCAGCCCTGGCTGCTGCCAGCACGGGTGTCTCCGCAGCTTGGGCGGAAGTCACGCCCCGGGCCGGACATCTCGATGCGCGGGTCCGCTATGCCCAGTGGGTCGATGGTCAGGTCTACCGCATCCAGACGCAGATGGGTCGGGTCACGTCCGTGGAGTTCGGCCCGGATGAACAGATCACCTCTGTCATTGCGGGTGATACCGTCAGCTTCAACTTTGACGCGGTGCCGGGCGGCAGTGCCTTCGTGATGAAGCCCACGACCAGTGGGGCTGCCACCAATATCAACGTCTATACCAACAAGCGGCAGTATTACTTCGAGGCCTCGGAGACGCCCGCTGCGCAGTTCTCGGTGGTCCGCTTCACCTATCCGCGCGCCTCGGGGGGCACGACGCCTACAAACCGGCAGATCGCCCGTGGACCTGCCAACCATGACTATGGCGGAAACGTGGTGAACGGCACGACGCCCACGCAGGTCTGGGATGACGGGGCCTTCACCTACTTCAAGTTCCGCCGCAACGGCGAGCTGCCCGCGATCTTCAAGGTCACGGCTGGACAGGAGGTCACGGTCAATTCTCAGACCATGCCTGATGGCGTGGTGCGCGTGACAGGCACAAGCCCCTTCTGGGTGCTGCGCCTGGGGTCCGTCGAGTCCACCGTGGGGATGATGAAAGCCGTGAGGTTGGTGAAGTGAGCGAGGGGGGAAACAACGATCTTCGTCAGCGGCTTGCCTCCCTGAATGGTCACGCCGGGACAGAGGGGACCGGGCGGGCCAGCAAGCCCGGTGCGGCCAAGCTGGCCCTGGCTCTCGGCGGCGCGGCCGTCTTGGCCGGTGCCGTCTATGTCTATAGCCAGCCGGAAGGCGAGACGGTCCTTCCCGTCAGGCAGGCCCAGGAGTTCCAGCCGGAAGGAACCGGCTTCGGTGACATGGACCGGCCTCCGCGCGATGAACCCGCGCCCGAACCTGCGGCCGTGGTGGAGGCTGCACCGGCCCCGGCTCCAGCCCCCGACAATTCGGAGGTCGTTGAGCTGATCCGGGGTCTGCAAGCGCAGGTCGATGCCTTGTCCAGGCCCGCACCCGGGCGTGATGCTCCGGCATCTGACGGCGATAGCGATAGCGAGGCCCTTGCCACGATACGCGATGAGTTGGAGCAGCTTCGCCAGCAAGCGGAAGACCGCGAGCGCGAGCTGCAGAACATGCTGAGCGACCGCGATCTGCAGATTGCCGGCTTGAACAATGAAATGGACATGCTGCGCCTGCAAGGTGGTGGGAGGTTTGTGACGGGCAGTCACGATGATCCCTTGGCGCAGCGGCGGCAGGCGGCGGAAGGGGCCGCTGAGCTGGAACAGCAGCGCTTGCAATCGGCGATGATCGCGGTCGGCGGCGGCGATGGTTCGGGAGGGGCCATTGCAGAGGCCGCGGGCTTTGGTGATGCGGCCGCCGCGCAGCAGGCAGCAAAACTCAGCGACGATGCCGCCTTTGTGCGCAATGCCGGACGCCCGGTGCAGGTGCAGCGCGCGGAGATCATCGTCAACCCGGCCAATACCGTCACGCAGGGCACGATGATCCAGGCCGTTCTGGAAACCGCCATCGACTCGACGCTTGAAGGACCAATCCGGGGCGTCGTGACAACCGATGTGGTCAGCTATGACGGCTCGCGCATCCTCATTCCGCGGGGCTCCAAACTGATCGGCAGCTATTCGGCGGATGTGGAGACCGGGCAAAACCGTCTTCTGGTGGCCTGGGAACGGATCATCATGCCCGACAACCAATCGGTGCAGATCAGTTCCTTCGGCGGTGACGCGCTTGGCCGCTCGGGCACGACCGGCAAGGTCAACAGCCACTTCTTCAAGCGCCTCAGCGCGGCGGCACTTATCTCAACGATCTCGGCCATTCCTTCTCTTCTTGAAGATGAAGACAGCGACGGTGGCGTGACCATCTCGACGGGCGGGTCAGAGGCCGCAACGGGCGTATCGGATGCTCTTGGCAGCGCCACGGATGCAGCCATCGGGAAATACATTTCGATCCCCCCGACGATCACCGTGGCCCAGGGCACCCGCGTCACGGTGATGGTGGACCGCGATTTGGAGATATTCTGAGGATGGATGACCTGAGCCACGGCAGCTATCTTGATGAAGCCCTGGCGGCGATCGGACCTGTCATCGACAGCCCCGCCCTTGTGGAAATCGCCATCAACCCGGACGGGCGCATCTGGTCCCTCCAGCATGGCGACGCGGCCATGCAGCCGGTCGAACGCACACCCATGAGCGCGATGGAGATTGACGATCTCGGCCGACGCATCGCCAGTGCCGGGCGGCTGACCATCGGCAAGAATGCCCCGATCATCTCCACCTCCGTGACCTACAAGGGGCGGCCCATCCGCGCCCAGGTGGTCACGGCCCCCGCAGTCTCGACGGGGGCGGCGATCTCGCTGCGCTTTTTTTCCACCCTGCCGCTCGACCAGATCACCGTCAAATACCTCCATGGCCGGGAGTTCTCCGTGGACGCGGCCCGTGCGGGTCTGAAGCGCGAGCTGAAGGAGCTGGCGGCCACAGGCCAGATCGACGCGGCCATGGCCTTCATCGTCACGCACAAGATGAATGCTCTGATCGCAGGGGCGACAGACAGCGGAAAGACCGTCTTTGCCCGCAAGATGCTGTCCTATGTTCCCGACAGCGAGAGGCTGATCACCATCGAGGACGCGGCAGAGCTGGTGCCAGCGCAGCCCAATGTCGTGACGCTGGTTGCCGACCGCGACAGCCGGACCCGCTCGCCGGATGTTCTTCTCACCTCCTCTTTGCGAATGCGCCCTGACCGTCTGATCGTTGGCGAGGTGCGCGGCAAGGAAGCCATGACCTTTATCGAGGCCATCAACACCGGCCACGGCGGCTCGTTGACTACGATCCATGCCGAGACGCCGAAGTTGGCCTTGGCAAAGCTCGCCATCATGGCGCTGAAGGCGGATTTGCCGCTGACCTATACGGACACGCTGCGCTACATCGGCAGCTCCATCGACGTGGTGATCCAGACCGGCCGTGCCGGCGGGGATCGCGGCGTTCTCGAATTCTACATTCCTGACAATGGCGACGAAGGAGAAGCGCCCCATGTTTGACCGCAACTCGATGCTGCGTGGTGCAGCGGCGGCAGCCGTTGGCATGATTGCCGGGGCAGTGGTGATGACCAGTGTGGTTCGCGCTGATCCCCCGCCTGTTCCGGACTTGGGAAAAATGGCGGAAGCGGTCCAGGCTGAGCGGGACGTCTTGGACTTCAAGGTGCCGGACCTGTCCGAACCTCAAGCCGGCGCAAAGATGTCGCGGCATGGCTGCGTCATGCCTGCGCTACCGCAATGGGCAGATGATCTGCCTCCCGCAGAGGCGCGGCGGTCCCTGATCTTGCAACATCTCTACAATATTGGTCGTCAGCAGGCGATCATCGAAACGAACTCCTGCGCCTGCGAGGTGGAGTTTCCGTCCTGGGACGAGGCCGAACGGCAGTATCAGGAGCTGACGGATGGCAAGGATCGCGACGGGATCTTTGGACTTTCGGCTCAGCTTGGCCGGGAAGCAGGCAAGACCCTGAAAGAGGCGCTGGACATCTGCAAAGCGTGGCGGGAGCGCTGACATGTCCGCTGTCCAGCTCATCGTGGATTCAGCGGAGTCCTTCCTGACCAATGCCGCCAGATCGACATTCCTGGGACTGGTGGAAGCCTCTGGAACCCTCGTCGGCTATATGGCGGTTCTCGCCGTGGCTCTGGTCGGCATCAACATGATGCTGCAATTGCGTCCCATGACCTGGGGCCACGGTCTAAGCCTGATGATCAAGCTGGCCCTGATCGGCATCTTCGCCTGGAACTGGAACCAGTTCTGGGCTGTGGCGGGCGGTATCCAGAAGGCCATCGAGGCCACGGCTGGCGGCATTCTGGCCTCGAGCGGAGATGGCCTGGGCGGGCCGACAATCACCGATGGCTTCGCCTCGGCCATCGACGAAATGATGAACAACTTCACGCTCGCGGCCACGAACATCGCCGCGGAGATGGGCGGGTGGTTTGTGACCGCCGTTGTCTCCGGGATCTGCCTTCTGCTGATCGGCACCATCTCGGCCGTGTCTGCCGTGCTGATCCTCTTCCCGAAGGTGGTCATTACCGTCCTTTTGGGTCTCGCCCCGATCGTCATTGCCCTGACCTTGTTTGAGGCAACAAAGGGGTTCTTCGAGCGGTGGGTATCGGCTTGCGTCAGTTGGTCCCTCTACCCCCTGTTCATCGCCTCGATCTTCTCAATCATGATCTCCATGGGAACCGACTTGGTGGGCCGCATTGGGACCGCCAACTTCGCCAGTATCGGGGCCTTTGTACCATTCATCGTCCTGATGATCCTGATCCTGCTCTGCATGGCCCTGCTGCCCTCCCTCGTCTCCTCAGTTTCAGGAAACATGCAGATGATGGGCTTGGCGGCCGTCGGCCTCATGGCGGGAAGAAGTGTAGGGTCTTATATGGGAGGCGCTAAAAACGCGGCCTCAGCTGTGAAAACCACGGCTCAAGCGGCCAGGCAAACCGTTCGGGGCGAAAGCGCGATTGGTCGTGGGTCTCAAGCATTTGCCTCACATCCAGCAGTCTTCCAGGCGACATCAGGTGTGGCCGAGTCCATCAACCGGATGCAGGATAAGGCGCGTGCCTTGGCCAAAAAGTAACCCCCTGCGGAAGGGGGCTATTGAGTTCGGTCAGATTGCGAAGTCGTCCAGCGGCTTTCCGGCTTCCAGAGCCTCTGCGATCCAGCCGGGCTTTCGGCCGCGACCGGTCCAGGTCAGTTCGGGGTTTTCCGGATGGCGGTATTTCGGCTCAACCTTCTGCTTTGCGGGTTGAGCAGCCAGCATGTCTTCCAGCGAGGAAAAGCCTGCGGCCTTCGCGATCTCGGTCGCTTTCTGAATGGCTTCCTTTTTCCGGCGGTTCTCGAAATCAGCAATGGCTGCGGCTGATTTCTTGTTGATCTCTTTCAGCTGCTCGAGCGTCAGTTCGTTGTAATTGATGTCCATGGCGACCTCCTCAAATGCCTGCAGCAATACAGAAACCAGTTCTCCCAAGGAAGTCTATAAGTTGCAGGCGACTGATCTTCAGAGAGAAATTAGATCACTCAATGTCGAGAACGATCCAGGCGGGAGCATGATCGCTGGCTTTCGGCCGACCTCGCATATTCCGATCGACACCGGCATCCTTGAGCCGCGATGCTAAATTGGGCGAGAGCAGGAGATGATCCAGCCGTAAGCCGGCATTCCGTTCCCACGCATGGCGCAGATAATCCCAGAAGGTATAGACGGGCATGTCGGGATGGATCGTTGCGATGGCATCATGCCAGCCCTGTTTTAGCAGCGACGCATAGGCCCTTCTGACCTGCGGCAGGAACAGGGCATCATCAAGCCATCGGTCCGAATTGTAGACGTCGTGCTCGGTCGGAATGATGTTGTAATCGCCGGCAAGGATCACCGGGACGTCCAAGCTGAGCAGGTGTTTGGCATGGGCGGTGAACTGCTTCAGCCAGGCGAGCTTATAATCCCACTTCGGGCCCGGTGCGGGATTGCCGTTCGGGGCATAAAGGCAGCCCAACAGCAGGCCATTCACGGCAGCCTCGATATAGCGGCTCTGACTGCGGTCGGGATCCCGGGGCAAGCCTCGTCGCGTGAGCACCGGCTCGCTCCCGCGCAACAGGATCGCCACGCCGTTCCAGCGGCTTTGCCCGTGCCAGACGGATGCGTAGCCTGCCTCGGCCAGCTGCTTTTCCGGGAACTTCGCCTGCGGCGCCTTCAACTCCTGCAGGCAGACGATGTCCGGGTTGGTCTCTGACAGCCAGCTCAGCAGCGTCTTCAGGCGCCCGTTGATGCCGTTGATGTTATAGGTGGCGATCTTCAGAGCCCCGCCCTCCCTGTCAAAACAGCCGCCCTTGCGGCTCATCGGGTGCGTCCGGCGGCAGCACGATCAGCGCATCATCGGCCAGCGGCCTTTGCACCACTTGGGCCTCAGACCACTCTGCCGTCATCCACATCTCGATTTCGTCTTCGGTGGTCAGGATCACCGGCATGGCCTTGGGGTGGATTGGCTTCACCACGGCGTTCGGCTCGCAGGTGAGAAAGGCAAAAAGCTGATGCTCGCCAGGGCGTGGCGTCTTCATCGAGCCGCGGGTGCCGCTCCACGCTGTCCAGATGCCCGCAAAGAAGAACAGCGGTCGGGCCTCATTCAGGGCGAACCAATGCAGCGGCTTGCGCTTCGTCACCGGGTCGGGCTTTTGCCCGTATTCTGAGAAAGCCGTGGCTGGCACCAGGCAGCGGTTCGCAACCCCGAGCCAGGGGCGCCAATGCGGACTGCGGCTGTTGCGGATGTTGGTGACGCCGGTGTTCGGCGTGTCCTTCGCCTTCAGGAATTGCCGCGGCGTGGGCATCCCCCAAGACAGACGGGCCAGCTCACGGCCCTCAGCCGTGTTGCGCACTACGGGTGCGGCACGGTCGGGATAGACATCGATGCTGGGCTCCAGGTTGCCGAGGCTGTCGTTCATGACCTGCGCCAGGTCACGGATCGCCTGCTGATTGGTCGTGAGGTTGTAAAGGTTGCAGATGTGACAATCCTCCGAGCTCAGGCTGGGACCTCAGCCGTCAGCATAACGCTGCAAGGTCGCTAACATATCCCTGGATCAGCCCACGGCATCATGTCGACGTTCCTTGCTGGTAGCGATCACCTAGTTTGCCTTCAATGCCAAGATATCTCTCTTGAAAACAATGAGGCGGTATCCCGTGTTGAAGTTGAGATTGCCTCTCTTGCCAAGAGGGCTTGCCTCTCATGGACCGCACCCCGGCGCAACCTGATCTCGATGAGCGGGCGCGGGAACTGCTACGACAACGCGATGGTTGAGACGTTCTTTAAGACCATCAAGTCGCAGCTGAACTGGCCGGTCCCATGGCAATCCCGCAGACAGGTCGGAAACGCCGTCGCCAGATACATCGACGGGTTCTATAACCCCGTCAGGCGACATTCATATCTCAACTTCCAAAGCTCCATCGCCTTCGAGCGAAAAGCAAGGGAAGTGAGCTAAACGCTCTCCACAAAAGCCGGGCAAGTCCATGTGCCGTGGTGGGTGCTACATCCTCTGAACAGTCGTTCAGGCTCGCCGCAGCAGCTCCTTGGAGCCGGGCGTCAAATTGATGTGAATGGGCGACGCAAGGATCTTGACGGCAGGCCATGCAGCTCTCAATTTTTCTGGCGCGAATGGCCTTGACGGCATTCGCTTCCGGAATGATCCGGAGACATTCACAGCTTGTGACCATGTTGCTCAATGGAGGATGTGGCTATGAGAACCACGTTTGACTTTGCTCCCCTGTTCCGGTCGAGCGTCGGCTTTGACCGTCTGCTGGATGCGCTGGAGACGACATCCCGCTTCAACACCGCCCAAAGTTGGCCGCCCTATGACATCGTCAAAGCGGCGGAGGACAGCTACCGCATCACCGTTGCGGTGGCAGGCTTCAATGATGCGGAAGTTTCCATCACGCAGGAACGCAACAACCTGATTGTCGCCGGCCAGAAGGCTGAGGGCGATGAGTTCGAATACCTGCACCGCGGCATCCCCGCCGCTCGGTTCGAGCGCCGGTTCGAACTGGCCGATCATGTGCAAGTCGAGGAGGCAAGCCTGCGCGACGGCCTTCTGACGATCTCGCTGAAGCGCGAGATCCCGGAGGCCATGAAGCCCCGTCAGATCAAGATTGCTTCGGACGCTCCGGTGGAGCGGAAGCAGCTTCAAAGCTCAAAGGCAGCGGAGAAGGTCGCTGAAACGACCTCTGAGCCTGTCGCCGCCTGATCGGCATCCAGCCTGAACCTCGTCAGAGAGAATAACTGGAAGGAGCACCGGGAACCCGGTGCTCCGGATGATCCATGTGGGTTTTGTCAGAACAGATCATGGAGGAGCAGATGAGTGTGACTGATCTTATTCCTCGCAACTGGATCTGGTGGCGCAAGGAAAACAATCCGGCCCCGGCACAGACGCGCGAGGACAATCTTGACCCTTTCCTGAACTTCCAGCGGGAGGTGAACCATCTCTTCGACGACTTCTTCCGCTCTGTGCCCACCCGACTACCGTTCTCTGGTGGTGGCTTTGGAACAGGCTTTCCGTCCCTGCCACTCTCGGGCGCGATATGGCCGAAGGTCGAAATCGCAGAAACAAGCAGTGAAATCCGCGTCAGTGCCGAGATCCCGGGACTGAGCGAAAGGGATGTGGAGTTGCTGCTGGAGGACGAGCGCCTGGTAATCCGCGGCGAGCGGAGCCAGCACGTCGAAGACAAGGACCGCCAGTTCAGCGAACGGTTCTATGGCCGTTTCGAGCGTCATATCCCGCTGCCTGCGGGTGTCGAAAAGGACAAGGCAGAGGCACGTTTCGACAACGGCGTGCTGTACATTATCTTGCCGAAAGCGGCGCAGGCTCCTGACCACGTGAAGCGCATCGAGATCCGTCACTGAGAAGGAAACCGGGTCCGATCTGCGGCAGATGGGGCCCATCCAATATGCAGGGCCGGGGTTGTCATGAACATGAACCACGCCAGCTTCCATGGTTCGGCACCGGCCCCGACGCTTCTGCCGATAGGTCGGGTAACACCGGCCTGGTCGTCTTCTCTTCCCTCGGATGCGGTGGCGCGGATCTGGCGCCCCGCAAAATCAGCCATGACTTCCGGCCGGGCAAGCCAGGCAGTGGAGGCTCGCGTTCGCGCGCAGGTCTGGGCAGGGAACCGAGCCGCTGATGGGTTGGACCTCAAGCGCCGACACCGTCTGTCAGGTGGAACTGAGCTTTCCGACGCTTCAGGCCGCGATGCACCACGCCGACAGGCTGGGCGTGCAGTATGAAGTGCTGTTGCCGTCGGGCAGTGCGCCTATAGATCTGCTTGCTATCGAAGAAGGGCTATTGCTGCCCTCAGTTGGCCGGGATCTACCGGCTTCTGAAGCGTGATCGTGCCTTCGAATTCCTCGGTCAGAGCGGCCGTGCCGTAGCCAGTCGCAAAGATGAAAGGGATCCCCCTCTCGCGCAGAACCTCCGCGACCGGAAATGATCGTTCGCCGGCGAGGTTCACGTCCAGAACAGCCAGATCGAGGTTCTCCACGCGGGCCTTCTCAACAGCCTTCTGAAGCCGCATTGCGGGTCCGACAACGACATATCCCATCGCCACCAGCATGTCTTCCATATCCATGGCGATCAGCATCTCATCCTCGACAAGGAGCACCCTGAGCGCCGTCACGAGGACGTAGCCTCTGTCCGTTCCGCAAGTGATGCGACATCTGCAGAGAACGTGAAGGCGAAGCCGGTGGGCCGGTAGTGGAGGGAGACTTCAGCGTCCAGTTCCATGGCCGTTCCCCGCTCGATCAGCTGCGTTCCGAAGCCCTTGCGCGACGGAAGTGTCACGGGCGGACCTCCGCGCTCCCGCCACTCAAGGTGCAGTCTGGGTTCAGGGTTCCGCTGGACAGACCACACAATCTCGACCTGCCCGTCCTTGGTGCTCAAGGCACCATACTTCGCGGCATTGGTCGCAAGTTCGTGAAAGGCAAGAGAGAGCGACAGGGCAGCGCGAGTGCCCAGAGGAATGGACGGCCCGTTGATCTGGAAACGATTATGATCGTCTCCTCCATGCGGGGCTAATGCTGCGGAAACCACCTGAAGGAGGTCGGCACCTCGCCAGCTGTCCCTGGTCAGCACATCCTGGGCACGTGAAAGGGCACTGACACGCGCACTAAGGGCTTCGCAGGCTTCCTGCGTGGTGGGATCTTTCAGAGTTTGCCGGATAATTGCCTGGACGGTTGCAAGCGTGTTCTTCAGCCGGTGGTTCAACTCGTTCATCAGGAGGCGCAGATGCGCTTCCCCGTGAACGCGCTCCGTCACGTCATACCCTTCGACGAAGATGCCTTCAACGGCCCCGTCTCCATCAACGATCGGCTGGTAGACGAAATCCACGAAGCGCTCTTCCACAGGAGCATCAGGAGCACGCTGGAGGCCGACCTTGAACGAGCGGCCAGTGTAGGGTTGCCCGTCTTGATAAACCCGGTCGAGGAGCTCGATAAAGCCTTGGCCCACCACTTCGGGAAGCGCCTCGCGCACTGGCTTTCCCTGGACTTTTCGATGCCCGACGAGCTGCTCGTAGGCGGGATTGACCAGACCGAAGACATGATCCGGGCCCTCCAACATGGCCATGAAGCCGGGAGCCTGGGCGAAAAGCTGCTGCAGGCGCTCGCGCTCGGCTCGCACCCGCCTATCAGCCAGAACCCGTTCGGTTGTCTCTACCACTACCGCAAGAACGCCCGCTGCCGTGCCGCTCTCGTCGATGACCGGCGCGTAATCAAGATTCAGCCAAACCGGCGCGGGGATCCCGTTCCGGTTGAGCGTCAACTCCTGATCCTTGAAGGAAAGGGTGCCACCAGCCATCCCTACCGTCATGACACGGTCATTGAAGTCGGCGGCTTCTGGCCAAGCCTGACGCACCTTCATGCCCAGCTGCATCGGGTGACGGTCGCGTGCGAAGACCGCGTAAGCATCATTGTAGATCATGACGCCATCCTCTCCCCAGAGAACAGCCATCGCGACAGGAGCGCGCAGGATGATGCCCACGGCTGCCTTGAGGGTGGAAGGCCAATTCTCAGCCGGTCCAATGGATGTAGCCGACCAGTCGAACCCTCGTACCAGGGCGCCCAACTCGCCTCCACCGGAGAGAAAGGCCATGTCGCGGGACTTGGCGTCGGAGTCGCCCATTATCATGCTGCTGTCCTTCATGCTCATGGGCAGGCGCCGGCAAGCCGTTCCGGCGCGCCCGGACCGTTGCACTCATGTCGCACCAGCCAGAACGGGTCAACCTTGAAGCATTAGCGTTTCAATAGCATCTGCATCGTCTTAGTACATTGTGGACCTGAGGAGCCCATAGCCGCCTTCCAGCTACACGCGGCGGTGCTTATGCAGCATCATGCACCGGCGCCTATAGCGGTCATTCGGCAAGACTAGATGATCTGCCTATTCGAGACTGGAGTGACGGTTCAGCAGGGGGGCTGCCAAACGGGTAGCATGTGATGTATGCGCCACCGCAGGAGCAAGCGTCTCCAGAGCTTGATAGTGCGACAGGAACACCTCTCCCGTAAGATGATGCAGGAAGTCGCTGCGCTTCAAGCGATCCATGACGGGACCCTTGACCTCGGACAGGTGCAGGCGAATACCCGCGTCCTCCAGACGATGCATGACCAATTCCAGACTTTCGAGGGCACTTGCGTCTACGCTATTGACGGCTGCGCAGTTCAGCACGACGTGGCGAAGATCGGGGCGCTCCGCGACCTCCTGCTGGATGACATTCTCGATGGCGCGGGCATTGGCGAAAAACAGGCTTTCGTCGATGCGCAGCCCGAGGATCTCCGGCGTGCAGACCACATCGTGTCGCAGGACATTGCGGAAATGCTGCGTGCCCGGCACTTGGCCGATCACCGCGATATGCGGACGGGAAGTCGCCCAGAGATGCAGCAGGACCGAGACGGCGACGCCGGCAATGATGCCGCTTTCCACCCCGCGCCCCAGGGTCACCAGCAGCGTCGTGGCCAGGGCTGCAAAATCTGCACGCGAATATCTCCAGGTCCGGGACAGGGCGCCGAAGTCCGCCAGGCTCAGGACCGCCACGATGATGGTGGCCGCCAGAACCGCGATCGGCAGGTGAAACAGCAAAGGCGTCAGGAACAGCGAGGCCAAGGCGATGCCGATGGCCGTGAAGGCGCCGGCCGCCGGGGTCTGGGCGCCGGCGTCGAAATTGACAACTGATCGCGCAAAGCCGCCCGTGACCGGGTAGCCGGAAGAGAAGGCCGCGGCCAAGCTGGCCATGCCAAGACCGATCAGCTCCTGATCCGGACTGATGGACTGGCGCCGCTTCGCTGCCAGGGTCTGCGCCACCGACACCGACTCAACGAAGCCGATCAGGGCGATCAGCGTGGCAGCTGGTAAAAGGGTAATCCAGAGCGACAGGTCCAGAGCCGGCAGTGACAGCGGGGGCAAGCCCTGGGGTACGTCCCTAACCACGGCCACACCCTTTGCGTCGAGATCCAGCCCCACGACGAACAGGATCGAGGCGATGACGACCATCACCGGACCTGTTCGGGACAACAGAACGGCAATTCCTTCCGGTACCTTCAGGACCCGGAGCGTTGGCTTGAGAGACTTGCGCGACCAGAAGAGGAATACGGTCGCTGTCGCCCCGATCGTCAGCGTCGGCAGATGCATGTCACCCAGGCTCCCGATCAGGGACGGTACCATCTCGAACACGGTATGCCCTTGGGCCTGCGTGCCAAGAATGTGCTTCAGTTGACCGGTCGCGATTAGCAGGCTGGACGCGGTGATGAAACCGGAGATGACAGGGTGCGACAGCAGGTTCGCAACAAACCCGAGGCGGAAGATCCCCATCGCCAGCAGGATCAGTCCTGATAGAAGCGCCAGCGCCAGCGCGGCCGCGATGTACTCCGGGCTGCCGGGTGAAGCGACGCTGCTGGCAGCCGTGGCGGTCAGAAGCGAGACGACCGCCACAGGACCCACCGAGAGGGTGCGGCTGCTGCCAAAAAGGGCGTACACGACGAGCGGCAGGATCGAGGCGTAAAGCCCGATGACAGGCGGCAGCCCGGCGAGCATGGCATAGGCCAAGGACTGAGGGATCAGCATGATCGTGACGATCACCGCTGCCATCCCGTCGCTGAGGAAGACGTGCCGATCATAGGCACGCCCCCATTCCAGGATGGGCAGGTAATGCCTCAGCCTTGCCATGCCTCAGCCCTCGACGGGAAGGCCGTTGGCCTTCCAGGCGGACAAGCCACCTTCGATGAGGTCGGCCTCATACCCCATGACGCACAGCGTATCGGCGGCCAGCGCCGCACGGCCGCCAGAGGCGCAAAGGACATGCACCCGTCCCATGCCGCGCATACCGGTCAATTGCGCCACTGCGGTCGCGGTGGTGGCATCGGCGCGTGTTTCCAGAATGCCGCGCGGCACATGCAGCGCGCCCGGCACGCGCCCGTCCGTTTCCAGTTCCGCCGGTTCGCGCACGTCGAGAACAAGATCGCCCTGCTCGGCTGCCCTTGCGGCATCGGCGGGCGAGACCGCCGTAACACGGCTGCGGGCGTCCTCGACAAGCTGTTTCATGGTCATGGTCATGCTCAGTCTCCTTAGAAGCGGTTGACCGGGATCTTCAGGTAGTTGTTGCCATCTTCTTCGGCCGCAGGCAGGCGCCCGCCGCGCAGATTGATCTGCAACGCGGCCAGGATCCGGTCGGGCAGCGCCAGGGTGGCGTCCCGCTCGTTGCGCAGCGTGATCCAGTCTTCGCGCCGGGTGCCGTCCTTGACGTGACGGTTTCCGGCACGGTGCTCGGCCACGGTGGCTTCCCATTCCGGCTCGTCACGCTCCTCGGTGCCGTAGTCGTGGCCGACAAAGAGGCGTGTCTCGCCCGGCAGGGCGAGGATCTCCTGGATCGAGTCCCACAACTCCTCAGTCGTGCCGCCGGGGAAGTCCGCGCGCGAAGTACCGACATCAGGCTGCATCAACGTGTCATGTGTGAAGGCGGCGTCGCCGCAGACATAGGTAATCGAGCCGAGCGTGTGGCCGGGCGATAGCATCACCCGCACCTCAAGATCGCCGATTCGGAAGATCTCGCCCTCAACGAATAGTCGGTCGAAGTCGCGAGCCGGATCAAAGGCATCAGGGAGGTTGTAGAGACCGGCCCAGATGCTTGCGATATCCGGGGCCTTCTCACCAATGCCGGTGGGCGCGCCGATGCGCTCCTTCAGAAGCGCAGAGGCCATGACGTGATCGGCATGGGGATGCGTGTCTAGGATCCATTCGACGCTCAAGGCGTTCTGCTGCACCAGGTCCAGGACCTGCTCCATGCTGTCCGTCGAGAAACGATAGTTCTTCGGGTCCAGGTTCCAGACGACATCGATCAGCGCCGCCTTCTTCGTGGCCGGGTCCGCGCAGATATACTGGATCGATCCGGTATCCGGCTCGTAGATGCCCCAGACATCGGGGCTGCCTGCCCCCCGCGACGGCGAGTGGCGCACGACCGGCTGCTGGAGGTTCGAATTGCTCATGTTGCTGCTCCTTTTGTGTTGAGAAGCCCCAAGCCCTTGATCCAGGCGCCAGCCCACAGGCCAACCAGCATGGCCGGCAGGAAGATCAATGTTCCCGGTGCCAGAAGAGGGAGAGCGGTCCAGGCCGGGCCCGGGCAGAAGCCGCCGATCCCCCAACCGATCCCGAAAAGCGCCGCCCCGGTGACCAGCAGTCTGTCGATGCTGCGGCCCGTGGGAATGTCGAAGGTTTGGTCAAGGACCGGCGCCCGACGCCGCCAGACCAAGCGGTAGCCGATGAACGCCGTGACGGTAGCCCCGCCCATCACAAAGGCCAGGCTCGGGTCCCAGCTTCCTGCCAGATCGAGGAAGTTCAGCACCTTGGCTGGGTTGGCCATGCCCGAGATCACCAGCCCCAGCCCAAAGACGAGCCCGCTGAGAAAGCCCCACAGAATGCGCATCACACTCCCCCCAGGACGTGGCGAAGAAGGAAAACCGTAATGAAGCCCGTCGTCATGAAGGTCGCGACGGCGACCAGCGACCGGCCCGACAGCCGTGCCAACCCGCATACCCCATGGCCCGAGGTGCAGCCCGAGCCGAGCGCCGTCCCGAGGCCGACAAGAAGCCCGGCGATGGCCATTGCCAGCAGGTTCTGCGGAACTGTCTGCGCCACGGTTCCGCCCGCCGCCATGATAAGCATCGGCGCCGCCAGCAGTCCCAGCAGAAAGGCCCACCGCCAGTCCCGGTCCTTCGGCGCGCCGCGCAGCGGCAGGATGCCGCCCACAGCGCCTTGCGTGATGCCAGAGATCCCGGCGATGCGGCCGAAGATCCCCATCACCATTACCGCGCTCAACCCGATCAGCACGCCGCCGCCAAGAGACGCCCATGGCGTAAACGCAGTTTGTATTTCCATCTCCATTCCCGCTCTCCAATCAATGCGGCGACACTTGCCTCGTCGCCCTTGCAGTGCTATATATTAATGAATACTAAATCAGTCAAGGCTAATATAATGGAACTGGACGATCAGGCTTCGCAGGTTCTGCAAGAGCGAGCCGACTATGTTGCCGGACGGCTGGCACTGGTCGCCAATGCCAAGCGCCTCTTGATCCTGTGTGAACTGGCCAAGGGTGAGCGCTCGGTCGGCGCGCTCCAGCAAGCGGTGGGCTTGAGCCAGTCGGCCCTGAGCCAACATCTGGCCAAGCTGCGCGAGGCGGGCATGGTGGAAACGCGCCGCGAGAGCCAGACGATCCACTACCGGATCAGCGATCCGGATCTCGAGGTGCTGATGGCGGCCCTTTACGAGGCCTTCTGCAAGGACATCTGACGCGGCGGCGTGTTCCGTTTTGCCTGTCCGCCATTCAGATGATCCGGACCTGTGTGCCGACGGGACACATCCCGAACAGCTCCTCGATCTTCTCGTTGTATAATCCGATGCAGCCATCAGACGACAGCCGCCCGATCTTGCGCGTGTCATGTGTCCCGTGGATCAGGTAGGCGGGCCAGGACAGATACATCGCATGCGTGCCCAGGGGATTGTCCGGGCCGGGGCCCATCGGGCGGTAGTGAGGGAACCGCTCCATCATCGAGGCGGTGGGCGTCCAGCTGGGACCCTCCTTCTTGCGCACGATCTCGGTATAGCCGCGCTTCGTCAGTTCCTCCGAGATGGGAACGGAGGTGGGATAGGTCCGATAGGTCTCCCCATCCCCTGACCAGAAATGCAATGCGCGGGAACCGGTATCGGCGACGATGGCGCCAAGCCCCAGTTCGTCAAAATGATCCTGCCAGCGCTGCATGGTGAAACTGCTGATGTTGCGATCCGGCCCCGATTGCGCCCGCGCCACGACCGGTGCGGCCAGGCCGCCGACTGTGATCAGCCCCATCATCCGACGGCGTGAAACTTTGTTCATCTTCTGCTCCTTCTTGGTTGTGAGAAATCGGGTTCAGGCGCCGCTGCGCGCTGCGGCGATGGCCGCTCGCAGGCGGTCCCGGTCCAGCGCGCCAGCGTGAATGGTGCGGCCGATGATGAAGGCCGGGGTACCCTGCAGACCAAGGGCGGCCGCCTGCTGTGCATTGCGGCCCATCAGCCCGTCCCACCGTTGCCGATCCTGTCGATAGATTTCCAGCATCCTGTCAGGATCATGGCCGGCTGCGGCCAAGGTCGTCCGCACGTCTTCCTCGGTCAGACGTGCAGGCGTTGCCATCAGCGCTGCTTGCGCCGCCGCATAGCGTTCCGGATCTGCTGCCCCCAGCACCATTTGCGCGGCAAGAACCGAAGCGCTTCCGAAGATCGGCCAGTCCTTCATCACCAGGCGGATGTTTCCATCGGCTTCGACTTCGTCCATGAGATCAGGATGGCCGCGCTTGCAGAACGGGCACTGGTAATCGAAGAACTCGGCAATGGTGAGATCCCCTTGCGGGTTGCCCAGGACAGGCTGATCGGGATCATGAAGCACGTCGTCGACGCTCGGCTCGCCCGCGCGGCCGGACTGACGCAGCAGTGTCCATGCTCCGCCACCAAGCGCCACGACACCGGCGCCAGCACCGGCGGCGAGAAACGTTCTGCGGTCAAGGGTCATGTCGGTCCTCCGGTGGCGGTCGGCATCTGTGCGGCGGGCGGCGTTGTTCCCCGTCCCGACTGCGCTTGCGTCAGAACCACGACCTTGCTCATGCTGCGGGTATTCTCGGCCAGGTGGATGATGTCCTGGTTGAACAGGCGAATGCATCCGGCCGAACTGGCAGTGCCGATCGACTGCGGGTCGGGCGTGCCGTGGATGCGGTAGAAGGTGTCGCCGCCGCTGTTGTGGATATAGAGCGCTCGCGCGCCCATTGGGTTCGAGAGCCCACCCTCTACGCCGGCCGCCGAGGGGCCGTACTGCTCGGGGTTCTCGGCCAGCATGCTGTCGGTGGGGGTCCAGCGGGGCCAATCACGCTGATAGGGGATATGCGCCTCGCCGGTGAAGCCGTAGCCTGCGGCGCCCACGCCCACGGTATAGCGCATGGCCTTGTTGCCGGGCTGTACATGATAAAGCCGCCTGGCATGAGGATCGACGATGATGGTGCCGACAGGTTCTTCGGTCCAGTAGTCCACCAGCTGCCGGGCCTTGTCCTCGGTCAGCAGGCTCTCGGGAATGGCGGGAACGGTCAGGTTCCCGTCATCCTGTGCGGCATACATGGCCGCAGTTTCCGGCCGGACCGGAGGCGGCGCGGGGGCGGCGGGCGGTGCCTCGGTCACATGCGAGGCAGGCTCGCAGGCAGCCATCGCCAGCAAAGCTGTTCCGGCCAGAAACACCCTCAGAAGCTGTGTCATGTCATTCCTTTGCAGTCTCGATCAGGGAGCGGAGTGCGGGGCGGGAGATCTCGCCGGTATGGGCTGCGACCAGCAGGTCCTGCTCATCGAACACCAGAGTGCTGGGAAGCCCCACGGCGCGCAGCCGGCTCATCAGGTGCCCTTGCGGATCGCGCAGCATCCCGCTCAGCGGCAGGCTCTCGGCCGCAAGAAAGGCAAAGATCTGATCCGCGCGCTCGCCCTGGTTGGCGAAGACGAACCTGACCTCCGGCAACTCGGCCGCCAGTTCGGTCATCATTGGCATCTCTCGGCGACATGGCGGACACCACGTGGCCCAGAGGTTCAACACCGTCACCTGGCCCCCTCCGGACAACTGGACGGGCGTGCCGTCCAAAGCAAGAAGCTCCATCGGCGGCAGGCGCATCTGCGGACGGGGCAGCGCCGCCGTGATCGCCTGATGCGCGACGACCGCCACTGCGACAGCGATCAGGACCGGACGCAGGACTGCGCCGTGCCCTCGCAGAAGGGCCCAAAACAGGACGGCGCCTGCTGCCAGCCACCCCGCCCATGCAGAAAAACCACCCTGCCAGAGCTTGAACGCGTCCAGCGGTGATGCAGCAAAGTCGCCCCAGTGGGATATCACAAAGCCGGCTCGTGCCCCCAGGATCCAGGCCAGCACGAGCCAACCGGCCCAAGCCCCAAGGTTCCGCTGATGTTGGCGGCCGTACCGGGCCCCCAGCTCCATAATCACGAGGAACAGCAGGATCGACGCGACTGCTGCCAGACGGGATGCGTCAAAGGCGAAGGGACCGATGGAGATCGCGTTCATTCGACGACCTTGGCGATAGAGGCGAGAAGATCCGGTGTCTCCACGTCGCCGACAAGACGGCTGCTCTGCGGCTCGGACCGTGCCGCATCCACGAAGATCATCGTCGGCGGACCTGCGGCGGCAAGGCTTGTCATCAGGGCCTGCGCTTCCGTTGTGAAATCGGTCACGTCCACTTTGATGCGCACCAAGTCGTTCAGGGCCTCCTTGACCTGCGGATCGGACATTGGTCCCCGCTCAATGGCGCGGCAGGTCACGCACCAGTCGGCGGTGACATAGATCAGGGCGGGCTGTGATCCCTGCAGCGCGGCATCAAGTCCGGCTTGCGTGGTCACGGTCCGGAACGACGGCTGATCCGGCGATACCTGCGCCACCCGGTTGGCCAACGGAGCCAGGGGCCGCATCGGATCATCGGCACCAAGGGCCGCACCGAGGCCCTGCACCAGACCTGCGAAGACCAGCAGCAGGCCTGCGGCCGACACCATGCGCGGGCCGCGCGGGGTGTCCGGTGCCAGGCGGTCCAAGGCGCCGAGCGCGACCCCGCAGCCCGTCAGCAGTGCCGCCCATAGCGCCAGAACCGCAGGTCCCGGCAGGATGCGCCCGGCCAGCCAGATCGCCATTCCCAGGAAAACCGCGCCAAAGGCCAGCTTGACCCGCTCCATCCAGGCCCCGCGGCGGGGCAGGATATGCGGGCCGAAAGCCCCCACCGCCAGCAGAGGTACTCCCTGTCCAAGCCCGAGCGCGAAGAGAGCCGTGGCACCCAAGGCCACGTCACCAGTTTGCGCGATGTAAATCAATGCCCCCGCCAGCGGTGCCGTCACACAAGGGCCGACGATGAGCGCCGAGCCGAAACCGAGCACCGCCGCTCCGCCCAACGATCCGGCAGAGTTCGGACGCTGTGCCAGACGGGCCTGCCAGCGTGTTGGCATCTGCAGCTCGAACAGGCCGAACATTGACAGCGCCAGCATCACGAAAATCGCCGCGATGACGCCGATGGCCCAGGGCGATTGCAGCGTGGCTTGCAGGTTGGCTCCAGACCAGGCCGCCACGACCCCAAGCAGCCCGAAGGCGGAGGCCATTGCGACAACATAGGCACCGGTGAGTGCCAGCCCTCGCCCCGCAGTCATCCCGCTGCCCCGGCGGGTCAGCATTCCGGCGACGATGGGGACCATCGGCAACACACATGGCGTCAGAGACAACAGCAGCCCGAAGCCGAAAAAGCCCAGCAGAACGAACACAACGCCGCCCCGGCCAGCCAAGTCGGCCACGAGGCCCTCCTCTTTGGCGAGCTTCAGCCCGTCCTGCCCCTCGGAGGTCGCGCTGTCAGGCGCGCCGGGTTGCGGAGCGTTGCCGTCCGCGCGCCAGGATCCGAAAGCTTCGGCTTCAGCAACTTGTTCGGCACGGACCGTCCCGTCCGTCTCCAGCACCACCTGTTGGGGCGCATAACAGATACCGTCCTGCTGGCAGCCTTGCCAGTGCAGGGTGACAGCCCCCCGAGGATCGGGGATCGTCGTCGCAATCGGCGCGCGATAGATCTCGTCGCGTCCCATCCAAGGGTCGTCATAGACCTCACCCTCGGGCAAGATGAGGGGAATGGCTGCACCGTCAACATCGAAGGCTTCGATCTTGCTGCGATACAGGTAATACCCCGGCTGCACGTCCCACGCGATCTGCAGGCCGCCCGCCGCGTCAGGCGTCACGCTCAGCACGAACGCGTCAGAGGGATCGAGTGGCGGAGCAGGCTGCGCAAGCGCCATACCGCTCCAGAATGTCAACGCGGCGAGCGCCGCCCATAGGATTCGCATCATCATGGTGCTGCGGCTAAGGAGGCCAGCTTAAGCGAGGCTTAAGCTTGGCGCGTCACACCGCCAGACATGAACGCAGGGAGGGCCCCGTGATGCGGTTGCTGATCGTTGAAGATGATCCGGTGCTTTCGGAAGGGCTGTCCGTCGGGCTGGGCTTGTCAGGATTTACAGCCGATACAGTGGGCAACCTGGCAGATGCACGCGCCGCACTCGAGCACAGCGAGTTCGCCGGCATCGTCTTGGACATCATGCTGCCGGATGGAATGGGCACCGATCTTCTGGCGGAGATGCGGGCGAAGGGCAACACGCTGCCAGTGCTGCTGCTGACGGCGCGAGACCAGGTGCGGGACCGGGTTGCCGGCCTCGACGGGGGTGCGGACGATTATCTCGGCAAGCCCTTCGATCTTGACGAGCTGGCGGCCCGGGTCCGTGCCATGCTGCGCCGGCAGGGTGGGCGGGCAAGCCCTGTCCTGCACTGGAGCGGGTTGGAACTCGACCCGGCCGCGATGACTGCCAGCCGAGAGGGCATCCGCCTGCGCCTGTCGCGGCGCGAGTTCGCCATCCTGCACGCGCTGGTCGAGCACCCGGGCCGCATCCTGTCGCGGGCGCAGTTGGAAGAGCGTCTCTATGGCTGGCAGGAAGATGTTGAAAGCAACACTGTCGAGGTGCATGTCCATCATCTGCGCGCCAAGCTGGGCCGCGACCTAATCCAGACCGTGCGCGGCCTCGGCTATTGCGTTCCGGCCAGCAAAGGAGGGGCCGACTGATGTCGATCCGCCTGCGCCTCATTCTCATTCTGACACTTGCCACCAGCGCGATCTGGTTATCGGCAGCATTGTGGATCAACGTCTCCACACGTGCGCAGGTCGAGCAGGTGCTCGATGCCCGGCTCGCGGAGGCGGCGAACATGGTCAGCTCCCTCATGGCGGACCGGCGCATTGCACTCGATGAGGCCGGGGCGCAGGCCACCATCGCGCTGCCGGGGGCGGGAGAGTATTCGCGCCAGTTGTCCTGCCAGATCTGGTCGCTCCGAGGAAATTTGCTCGGGGCCTCTTCCGGAGCGCCCGATCAAAGGCTGTCCGAGGGCGAAGGTTTTGCCACGACTCTGATCGAAGGCGAGCCTTGGCGTGTCTTCACCGTGGTGAATCCCGACGTGGGGGTGCGGGTGATGGTAGGCGACCGGATCCAGGTGCGCGATCGCCTGGTGGGCGATGTGGTGCAGGGGCTTCTCTGGCCGCTGGTGGTGGTTTTTCCTGCGCTCGCGCTGCTGATCTGGGTCAGCGTCGGCCGCGGACTTACGCCACTGGCGCATCTGGAAAGCACTCTGCGCAACCGCAAGCCGGACGACCTGAGCCCGCTGGTGGGAGTTGGCGACCCACGTGAGATCCGGCCGGTGCGCCGGGCGCTGAATAGCCTGTTCCAGCGTCTTGACAGTGTTCGCAGGACCGAGAGGGACTTCACGGCATTTGCGGCACACGAGTTGAAGACGCCCCTGGCCGGGCTGCGGACCCACGCGCAGATCGCCCGGATGACCTCCGATCCGGCAGTGCGCGACCGGGCTCTGGCCACCATCACGACCTCCGTTGACCGCACCGACCGGATGGTGCGCCAGCTCCTGGACCTGACAGCCATCGATCAGGACGCGGCTTCGGTCGAACGACTGGACGTGGCTGCCCTGCTTTCCGAGATTGCCCAGCAAGCCGAGGATCAGGCACGTCCCCGGGAGGTGCGCCTCGACGTGCATGCCGAGGACCTCCCGCCACTCGCGGCGCCGCGCATCCTGGTCCACAGCGCTCTGCGCAACCTCGTCGAGAACGCGATCCAACATTCCCCTCAAGGCGGGACGGTCACGCTGATTGCATCCTGTGATGGGGCATTCGTGGTGTTGAGCGTCCGCGACGAAGGTCCAGGTATCCGGCCTCAGGACCGGGACCGGGTCACGGACCGCTTCTGGCGTGGTCCCGGCCGGGAAGTCCATGGCAGCGGGCTCGGCCTGGCAATCGTTGCGGCAGCCGTCCAGCGCATAGACGGACGGATGGAGCTGGGCAGCGGCAATGGCGGGCAAGACGTGACAATCGCTCTGCCACTGTCATCCGTCTGACCCCCCACACCCCTTAAGCCGCCCTTAAGCTTGGGCAGCCAGCCTCCGACGATCCTGCGCGAGAGCGCGTCGAACTGTCTGAGGTTGAAGAATGCACCGTCGAAACTTCCTGATCGCCAGCACCGGCTTGCTGGTCCTGCCCACCGTTGCCCTCGCGGCACGGGACAATCCCATGCCTGAGGAACTGAGACAGGTGCTGGAGCACGATCCGACCGCCCCTGTCCTCGGAAACCCCAATGGCGATGTGACGTTGACCGAGTTCTTCGACTACAACTGCCCCTTCTGCCGCAAGATGGTTGATCCGATCCATCGCCTGATACTGTCTGATCCAAACCTGCGTGTCGTCTTCCATGAATGGCCGGTGTTCGGGGCCGACTCGGAAGCGGCGGCGCGTGCGTCGCTCGCCTCTCTTCAGCAGGGCCGGTATTGGCAGATGCATCGGGCCATGTTCGCCATTCGTGGCAGAGCCGGTGCCGACACCGCCCTGCAGGCCGCCAAAGAGGCAGGCCTCGATCTGGCACGTCTTCAGCAGGACATGCAGGCCGAACAGGTGGAGCGACACATCACCAACAGCTTCCTTTTGGGGGATCACATGGGACTGATGGGCACGCCCAGCTTCATCGCCGGCGACGAGGGAGCTTTTGGCGAGTACAGCTTGGACGACATGCGGGCCTTGATCGGTCGGGCCCGGGAGACCTTGGCACGACCATGATTCAGGATGCCGAATTGCCTCATGGCGAAGCGGAAGTTCCGTCTGCTTTGTTATGATCCCGCATCAAGGCACATCACGATTGAGAGGGGCTTGCTGCGATCGCGAACGGCAGCTTCGTCCGCGTAGCGGACCTTGGGGGCGCATATACTGCTGGCGGAGCGAAGGTCCGGGGGGCAAGCCTGCCAAAGGCTCATGGCCACATCTGCGCAGCATGGAGCACACGCAGCACAGTTATCGCCGCTGCGGTCTCGGCATAGACCACGATGTAATTCGGCCGGACCACCAACTCCCGCGTACCATCCACCCGGCCAGGTCGGCAGCGTTTCGGATGGGCGGGGAGCTGCGCCACCTTCCTATGTATCTCGTCCATCAGAGCCAGAGCGGCATCCGGGTTGTCGTCCGCTATATAGTCGACAATCGCCAGCAAGTCCGCGATTGCCGGAGCCTTCCATTCGAGTTCAAGCACGGCGCTTGTCGTCGATCATGGCACGAGCATCTCGCATCACCTCGTCGTGCGGCGTGGCCGGGCGTGGATCGGTCAAGGCTTCCTGAACCTTGGCGCGGAACCAAACGTCATAGGCATCCGGATCTGCTGTCAACCCGGCGGGCAAACCGCCTTCGGCGGCAACGCGGGTCAACAGGATGCGCACGGCATCCGAAAGAGTAAGCCCGACAGCGGCCAAGGCGTCGGCTGCTTGCGCTTTTAGATGATCGTCAACGCGAACATGAAGCATCGAGGTCTGGGCGGGCATGGCGTATCCTCCGGTTCTGCAACCAACATGCGTCTCAATTGAGATACGATCAAGCCTCGCCAAAGCACTGTCAAAAAACTTTGTTCTTCTGACAGAGCCTGAGCTGTCGCGGCCGGCCATCGCGAGCTGCCTGATCTTCTAGGCTGACGTTCAGAGAGCGTGGAAGGATCGACGTAATAAGCGCCCATCCTTCCTCATGCCTGCCCCAATTTTCCATTAGCACCCTCGCCGCCCTCTGCGGGAAGATCGCGCGGATGAAGGGGGAGAGAGGATCGGCACCCGAGGTGCCGCCCTTTCAACTGCCGGAGCTTGACCGTCGCCTCCCGGAGGCTTGCCCGTCGCTCGGCTGCCTGCACAAAATGGCCGGCGGTGGCAGAGGCTGGCGATGATGCCCCCGGTGCTGGCCTGCATGGAGGAGGGGCTGCGCCATGGTGGACACCTGTCCACTTATCCTGCTTCCAAGGCATATCCATCATCGCCGGATGAAATCCTCCGCACCTTCTCGGTAGCCTCGACCATGACCCTGACCGCAGCATCGGTTGTGGAAATTGCCAGGCCTGACCCAACAAGCGGGCTCAGGTCCCGCTGCCGCCGCAGGACGAGCGGTGCCGCGCTGTCGGCCTTCGGCGAAGCTGCGTCAGAAGCAGGTGACTTCGCTGGAGACTGAGCATCGGACGACGTCTTGCCAATCTGCTCAAGGACGACACGGGGCAGGGCAGCCTTGACCCGGCTCCGGTTGGCAGCAACGGCGTCCACCTTCTGAGCCAGTTCAGTGATCTTGTTGGTGGCGAGCATCAACTCGCCACGCATCGAGCGCAGTTCCTTGTCTTTGGGATCAGGCCCTGGCAGCGGACCTTTCTGTGCCTCGAAGATGGGCTTCAGCACCTTGTCATCGAAGTAACTGATCCGCCACGCCTTGATCGGGTGATGCCCATTGGCAAGGATGATCAAATCATCCTTTTTCAGCCGCCCCGCCTCGTCCTCGGTCAACAGGTCACGTTCTTCATGCCGCTCGGAGATGTTGATCCCGTTGAAGGGTCCCTTTCCGATGGTCCGGGACTTCGAGGTGACCCGGACGGTGGTCTTGCCGACAGCTGCCGATAGCTCTGCCTTGGTGCGCTGCTCGGCGGGTGCGAGGTAGATCTTGACGCCTGCACCCCCTTGCAGCGAAAGCCGGGTGTCTTCGCCATAGATCTTGTCGAGGGCGGGTATAGTCTGCGTCACCACGGCCAGGTGGCCGCCATAGGCCCGCAGCGTCTTGATGCTGTCCGTGACACTCGGCATGCGGCCCAGCATGTCAAATTCGTCCAGCATGATCATGACGCGCCAGGGCTCGTCTTCGCCAGGAAGACGGTCGTGCAAGCTCGACAGCAGGTCCGAGAAGAACAGCCGGACGAGGGGAGCGATGGCTGTCATCTTGTTGTGGGGCGGCGCGATGAAATAGGCAGACTGCGGAAAGCGCCGGAAATCGCGGAAGGAGAAGTCGCTGGTCTCCGTCGCCCGGTCGATGGCGGGGTTCGACCAGAGCGACAGGCCCGAGGTCATCAGAAGCGACAGATAGGACGTCAGGGTGCGGTCGTTGGTCGAGGCCAGGCGCTCGAAGATCAGGCGGGCCGCCGAACTTTGCACATCATCCGCATACTTCATGTACTGCTTCTGCTTGTCGCCGCCCGCCGAGGCCAGCCGATAGATCTCGCCCAAGGTCGGGGTGCCGCGTTCGATCGCATAGATGCCGCAGGCCACGAACAGGTCGATGCCGCCTTCAAGCAGGCCCTTGGTCCCATCGTCCTCAGCCTCCAGGAAGAGTTCGGCCAGAAGCCGGATTTCCATCTGGCGCTGGTCGGGGTTCGGCAGTGCGTTGATCCGATCCAAGGGATTATAACGATGACCGGGATTTTCCCAATCGAGCGGCGCGAACCGCCAGATCTTGTCGCCCATGGACTGCCGGTGGCGGCTGGTCAGCTCGAAGTTTTCACCCTTCACGTCGAGAACCACGGCGCTGCCCTGGAACAAGAGAAGGTTCGGGATCACGAAGCTGATCCCCTTACCCGCCCCGGTGGGAGCGACAAGCAGGCAATGGGGAAAAGCTGCTGAACACAAAAACCGTCCTCGGCCTTCTGGTGATCCTGTCTTGCCCACCACGAAGCCGCGTCCCGGCTTTCCCAAAAAGCCGTTCTTCTTCAGTTCACGCCTGCTTTGCCAATGCGCCGTGCCGAAGGTCGGCAGCTTCTCGGTGAGGACATTGGCTGCCAGCACCAGCGACAGAAGAACAAAGCCGGCCCAGATCAGGTTGAGGATCTGAAACGCGCGGGGATCGGTGGAGCGCAGAGACGGATATTCCCGCACAATTGCCAGCCAGTCGAGATACTGGCCGTTGTAGCCACGCCAGAAGGACAGAAAGCCGGTTCCGACAATATAGGCAAAGCCGGTGCCCAGGACGGCAAAGAGCAACGCCCCGCCCAGGATGTGCAGCTTATTCATGACCGCCTCCCTCATGACCGCGCCCTTGGCGCTGCCGTTCGCGTTCCTCGCTCAACTCTTCGCTGACACGCTCAAGGCCGTGCCGGGCTTCCGGGTCGTTGGACGTGCGCAGATAATCCCGGGCCATGGTCAGCTGATCGTCGCGATCGCCAATACCGCGGAGGACATCCACGTCACCATGCTTCAGCCGGTCCAGTTCATCGCGGCTGAGCGTCCGCTCGATCGCCTCGCGCAACCGCCGCTCTTCCTCTGCCCCAACCGGACGGGCATATCGGGCGAGTTCGTTATAGTCAGCGCCCGTGCCGTCACGCGACCCGATCGAGGTGGTTGGCGCATGATCAAGCGCCTCCGCTTGGCGCGACCGCTCCATCTGAGCCGATGGATCGAGGCTGTCCCGGAAGCGGTAAGCCTCAGCGCTTCTGTCCGCCGCTTCCCGCAGGGTGCCGTAGGACATCTTGTCATCATAGGTATAGGTCGGTTCGCCTCCCCGATCGGAGGTCTCAACGGCGGGATAGAACCGGCCTTCATGCTCGATCACAACGCTGCGGGTCTCGTCCCCGCCATCGTGAGAAACCCGTTCGCCTTGCACGTAGACCTTGGTCTCCATGTCTTCAGCGTCGACCTCGCGCTGCGTTCGCGCCATGGAATTGGTTGCGGCGTCAAGCTCGTGATCGGCCTCGACCGGTTCAGCGTGCCGGCTGGCCGCACGCCCATGAATGGCATCATCCACGCCATAGGCGTCCGCGACACGATCATACGCCGCATCCACCACGACGATCGCCTGCTGCAGTTGTGCCTGATCTCTCAGATCCAGGCCGCGCAAATCGGCCACGCTTTGCAGATCCTGCTGAACCCACCGGGCTTCCAAGGCTGCGGAAGTGGCGCCGACGCGCATCCGGGCCTCGACCTCGACCGGATCGATGCCGGTCCCGTCCAAGGCGGCTGTCAGCTTGTCGCGCCCTTCGAGCGCAAAGCGTGTGTTCACCATGCCGAGGTTCTGCGCTGAATAGATGCCTTCTTCACTGGCGGCCTCGTGCAGATCGCGCGACCGGGTGCCCAAGGGCTGCAGATGCTCCACAGAGGTCAACGCCTCGGCCAATTTGCGCTCCATGGCGGGACGCTGGTTCGGGGCCGCATCCGTGATGCGCTCTTCGGCGTCATCGACCGCCCTTCTCAAATTCGCGGCGGCTGTGTCGAAGTCTTCGACCAGGGACATGTAAGGCTCTCCTTTCGCCAGAATAGCGCCACCCCCGGCCAGGACCGAGGATGCTTTCTCAAATGCGGTTGCCAGATCCTGCAGGTTCTGCTGCGAGGCAAAGCTCCCCAACTCGCGATAGCGCAGGGACCAATCGCGAACTTCTTGCGTGGCGCGGCTTAGATCTTCGCCAATGCGCGGCTTTCCTTCCGGGGCTTCAAAAGCGCGTCCTGTCTGCACCGCGTTTTCCCGTGCCCGCCGCCACTCCTCATCTGTGGGCGGATAACGGAGATGTCCGCGCTGCAAACGCGACGTGGCCTCAAGTCGAATGCCGTAGCGATCGGCATGATCGACCATGGCTTCCTTGAAAGCCTCATAGCTGTATTCCGTGCCCCGCCGCAGGATGAAGTAATCACCCTCCTGCCCCCGCCGGTTGACGATGACATGGGCATGGGGGTTCTTGTTCGGACTGTCGGTATGAACCGCAATCATGTAGTCAAACCGGCCGCCGAGCTTTTCACGGCAGATTTCTCCGGCAATCAAGCTGACATGGCTGGGCTTTGTCCCGCGCGGAAAGGACATCAGCAAATGGCTCGTCCGCGCCGCATTCATCTGGCCTTTCCAATGATCAGACCAACGCGATACGGCAGCCTCGATTTGGTCCGGGCACAATGTCTTTGCGCCGTCGAGCAATCCCCGGGAGTCGTGAATATCCACGCTCTTGGAGAAGAGGTAATTGAACTGGGCGGAAAGCTGACCTGGTGAAGAGCATCCGCCGGTGCGGATCATCTTGAAGACAGCGGGAGAGGCGCCTTGGGCCGCGCGCGCCATATGACGGGCATGACCAATACTCCTGCCCCGGCCGACCTTTCCCCAGTCCTCCTCAAAGAGCCTGCCGGTGACGGCAGTCACCGCATTAACCCGGCCCATCACCATCCCCCATCATCTCGGCAACGAAACGGCGGACTGTCTTTGAAGCCCGTTTGCTCTCCATTTCCCGGACGGTCACCGACACGGATTCAAGCTGTTCGAGAAGATCAGCCAGCAGCTGCTCCTGCGGCGGGGTCAGCTTCAGCTTCTGGCCACGTCGCACCTCGTAGTTCTTGGTCGCGACAAGCTGGTTCACGTTCCGACCGATGGCGGACAACTCGCTGGCGAGCCCTCGCAGGGCATCGGCCAGGTGGGGATCGGGCTCCAGAAAGCCGGCCGGCACGCGACACATCCGACGCAGTGCATCGGCTCTGCTCGAAAGACCCAGCTGTCCCGTAAAGGCGTCAAAGGCGGCAAGGCTGTCACGATCGACCGTGAACGATACAGGCGCCGTGCCGGCATCCGCGACCGCTTCCTTCCCATGAAAAGCGTGAAGGGCGCGGTAGATCGTTGGCCGCGTGACACCATAGGTCTTGGCCAACACGGTGACAGGCACACCCGATCGAACCGAGGCGGCAATTTTCTTCACGTCAGAGGGGGTGAGTTTGGAAGTCCGTCCGGGCATCAATCGGGTGTAAAAAATTAGATCTGTATTTCTTGCCAATCTACAACCCACCGTTGAGCATGGCTGATGGAATGTCAATGACGTCAGGCTGGTCAACGGTGGGTTTCCGCTTCGGGCGGAGGTTGCAGCGACGCCCCCTGCGAGTCTGCTTGCAGTGTTTCAGAGTTGCTGGAGTAGACCCCTCAACTGTCCCCATAGAAATGCGGCAGGCCAGGCAGCCGGTTTCCCAGAGCACCTTGAGTTGAGGCTTCGATACAGCGGGCTTCGAACCAGCGCTGCGGGTGGAGAAGATTAGGAAATTATGCCGGAGCTGGATGACGATCGATCGCGATGTTTGATTATGCCGCAGGAGGTGACGGGAGCTCATGACGCCATTTCATGACGCCGGGTTATGAGCTAACATCATGCCGCTGATCCATGAGGTTAAACCATGATGTGTTGACATGACGCTCTTCCATGACAGCATCGGTGTCATAAAGGCCGGGCATTTCACCTGCCGATGTAGTTTAAGACATTCCCGAGACGGGCTGGAACAGAGGACGGAGAAGACGACATGGCAATTGTGCTTGGGATCATGAGCAGCAAAGGTGGGGCGGGAAAATCGACCATCACGAAGCTTCTCGCGTCCGCTTTCGCCTTTACCGAGAACAGGTGCCTCATCATCGACCTCGATCCCAACAAGGACATTGTCAATTGGTGGTCAACAGCGACGCAAACAGGCTATGTCGACGACAATATCCTTGTCAGGCCGGCAACCAATGGCAACGACCTGTTCGATCTGGTTGACCGACACGAGAGTGACGTCAGTTTCATCCTGATAGACACCAAAGGCGAGGCCAGTTCCTGGGCTGTCGATCTCGCAAGTGTGTCAGACGTTCTTATCGTCCCCTGCATGAATGCCAAGGGTGACCGTGAACGCACCCAGGAGACGATAGATTGGCATGAGGACCTGAAGTCCCGCGCTGAAAACCCGGAAAGGATCCCGCCGCTTCATGTCGTGCTGTCTAGGGTGAAGCCCAATCTTCTGACCCATGTCCGCGGCACATCCAAGCCAAAGGATCTGGCAAGCCGCGAGTTCGAGCGCCATTACGAGATCATCGACCAGTTCAATCCTCTGGCCACAATGGTCGCGGAGAAGTCCCAATATCGGGAAATGGATGAGATGGGTCCCTTGGGCGTCATTCTCCAGAGGTATCGGGCAAGTGGTGACCCCAACGAGAAGCTCAAGGCCCATCACTTCGAGGTCGCCCTGGCGCACGCCATCACTCTCGTGAACAACATCTTCGACCAGAGAAAGATGGAAGCATCTGATGCCGCGTGATCGGATCAAGACAACCCGGGAGGATGCCACCGGCTTCGAGGGCGAGGCGAAAAGAGCTCGGGAAAAGTCGACCCTCAAGCCGCTCGACGAGACTGCCCTAGCCAATTTTGTTCAACGCAAGCATTTGACCGAGGCTGCTCATGAGCAGCCGGTCACTCCACCCGATCCGCCGAGGTCCACGGGTGATCATGCGGACAGTGACGCTGCCGGGGGCGCCGAGGATACACACCGCCTGGATGGACAGCCTGCTGCTGATGTAGCAGCGGCGCCTTCAGGACAACGGAATACCGAACTCGGCGGCGATCTTGCTGAACTGGTGGTGCCGCCTCGCGCCAGGTCCGGTGAAACACTGCATCTCACTCTTCGCCTGCGCGTCCTGAACCGGCATGTTGAAGCAATGAACACGCTGGCCGCGCAAGGCATCAAACCGGACGTGGTGCTGCGCCAGGCTTACGGTTGCCTTCCTCCGATCCGGTTTGAGCCTCATTATGTCCCCCGCGTGGCTGAACCAAGCGGCCCGGTCGCCTGGAACCATCGGGTGACCGTCACCGTCGTGAAAGCGACCCTTCAGGCCATCGAGGCCCAGGTTCGCGATGGCGCAAGCGCGCCGCGGTCTCACCTCCTGCTCGGCCAGATCGAACGGGCTTGGTTCGCCTGTGTGGATGACACAATCATGGAGCTTTCGACATGAAGCACATGGCTCTTGCCGCTGCCTTCTGTGTGGCTGCGGTCCCTGCATCCGCTTGGGAGGAAGAAACCGATTTCCGGGGTCTTCAAATCTACACCGCCTCCGGTAACGGGATTTCCGCCACCGCCGTCTGTGATCCCGATGGCGCGTTCATTCCTCCAACGAACCACCTGAGCGTCACGCTCGACGGTGAACCGCTGGATGGGGACTATCTCATCAAGTCCTCGACAGAGACGCATCAAGGCAAGATGGTTTCCGGCTCCGCGGTCAGTCGCGATGGCGAAGACTGGAAGGGCCTCGTCGGCGTTCTAAGCAGCGGGTCGCAGATCGAGCTGACGGCCAACGGCAAGACCTTCCGGTTGGACACAGGCTCCGCGTTTCCGGTGGCTTGTGGTGCAGACGCCTGAACTCCTTTGAGGCAGGCAACCCTGCGGCCATGGATGGCAGGAGGCCGGAATTGTCCACCCGGGGCAGACTATTGCCACGGGCTTGCAGCCTACGAACGGAACGTGCCCCCGAAGAGCGAAGGGACGAGAGGAGGCTGTGGTCAATTCCGGCGTGGTCGGGGCTACGCTTGCCGCCACGCTCCAATGGCATCGTGTGACGGCGCTGCCGTCTCCGCCTTGCCGCATTCGCGGCTCCCGCGCGGATAGCGCAGGGCCAGGCGGGGCGGGGCCGGCTCGACGGCTCCGCCCCGCCTGGCCAACCAGATCGACAAGGAAAAGCCCCCGCTGCTGCTGCGGGGGCTGGGTGTCAGATCGCGCGGATAAGCCGCTCCCCGCGCGTGAGGTGCATTTCATAGATCAGAACCTCGATGCCGAGGCGGGCGGCGCGGCGTTGGCCGCGCCGCTCCGCTTCTGCCAAGGTCGCGCAGATGATGGGCAGGTCGTCGGGGTCGTCGCGGATTTCGTAGGTGGTCATAGCATGACCCCCGGCTTGAGGTTTCCGGCCTTGTCCAGCCAGCCGCGCGCCTCCGCGCAATCCATGCAGATGCAGGTGCCGGTTCCCTCGACCACAACCGGCGCGACATAAACCCAAGGGTTGCTCCTGCCGCATTTGCGGCAGGACATGTCGGGCAGGGGGTGGGGGCCGCTCACGCGGCCGCCCTTTCTTCCTCGACCTGCTGGCCCTTCATCAGCCATTCGGCGGCCTTCTGCGCCTCGCTGGCGGCTTTGAAGATCAGCCGCTTGTCGTCCTTCAACGCGCGCAGCCAGCTTTGGACATAGGCGCCGGACTGGTCAAAATCGGGGGTCAGGCCAAGCCGGGCGCAGGTCATGCAGTTGCCGATTTCCGCAATCAGTTCCTCGAACGCATAAGCCTTGCGGGCATTGAAGCGGGAAAAGCGGTCAAGGCGGCTCTTGTGTCCGGTCCAGTGCGTCGCCTCGTGGGCAAGCGTGGCATAGTAGCCTGCGGCGCTGTGGAACGTCGCAATCGGCGGCATGTGGATGAAGTCCTCGCCGGGGTTGTAGTAGGCTTGCGGCTCGTCGCTGGTGCGAATGTCCGCGCCGGTCGCCGCGAAAAAGGCGTCAAGGGCGGGGTCGGCCTCGGTGCCAAGGTCGCGGGCAGGCTCGGCGGGGGTGCCGTAGTATTCGGCGGGCAGGCCGTCGATCTGCTCGGCGTTAAAGACACGGTAGGCTTTCAGGTAGGGCAGGCGGCGTTCCTCGCCCGTCTCCGCGTCCTCGCGCTCGAAGGTGCCGTATTTGACAACGGTTGACGATTTCTCGCCCTTGCGGACCTGTCCGCCTGCCTCCTGCGCCTGCTTGTAGGTGAACCAGCGGGCGGCGCGGTAACCTTTGGCGTCGGCGGCAAGCCACAACATCAGGACGTTGATGCCGGAATAGGGCTCGCCGTTGCTCCGCAGCGGGAAGGGTGCGCCGCCCTTGTCGCCGGTCCACGGCTTGCGCCATGCCGGGGTGCCCGCTTTGAGGCTGGCAATGATGCTGTCGGTGACATGGGCGTAGAGGTCAAACTTGTCAGCCATTTGTGGCTCTCCTTGAGCGACGGGGCGGCCGGGTCTTCTGCCCGTTCCGCCGATGGGCGAGCCTTCCTGTTCTGCTATCTCGAAAGGCCCATGCCTTTCGGAAAGCAGAGCGGGGAGGGCGCAGCCCTGCCCGTGGCCCCGGCCGAGACTGTCACGGGGTCGGGAAGGCGGGGTGGTGCGGCCCGCAGCCCGGCAACGGGCGAGGACACGGCCCGCCTGGACGACGACGCCCAAAGGGCGGCGCTTGCCCCTTGACCGGCTCGGGCGGGGATGCGTGGCGGACAGGAAAACAAAAAGGCTGCGGACGGGGGTGAGCGGGCAAAAGCCCGTCGATCCCCCGGAACGGCAAAAAGATCATCCTGGCCCGCGCCGCGCGCGGGTCTCTCCCGTGTCTTCTTCCTGCCGCAGCAGTCAGACGGGAAGGCAGCTATCTCCGGGCTTCACCGGCAGCCTGCAACTGCCCGCCCGGTTGACCACAGGCTGACACTCGATCCCTGTGGTCTCGCTTACAGCCTGCTTCGGCCTCCCGCCTCCACTCCCAAGGTCGTTCCGGCACAAGGCTGGACAACCGGGCTCATGGCCCGCGTCAGCGGTCCCGCCCGCAGAGACGAGATGGGCCGGGCAGGGCGACCAGGACCGGCGGGCGAGGGACTGGCTCGGGACGAGACAGGCATCCGCCCGCCGCAGCCGAGAGCATCGCCCTGACCAGCTCGGGTGGAGGCCGCCTGCGGCCGGAACCGGGGACGCGACCCGAAGGGGGACGCCCTACTTGATGACTTTTCGCATGGAAGGCGAGAGGCGGGCCAATCCGACGACTTCGTAGGCTTTGGTTTGAGGATTGAGGACCATGAGGCAGTTGCCCCGCAGTTCCAACTGAATGGTGCCTTCCGGATCACTCAAGCTGTCAAATTGCGACAGCATCAACTCGATCATGTCTCGGGTGACTTCAGCCCTGCAATCGGTTGCTGACTCTCGTGCCGCAAACATCGAACCCCGTCCCTCTGTAAGTTAAACGTATGTTAACCATCCAGTATGACAAAGCTATGCGGGTAGCTAAAAAGACAGTCGAAAAGGACAGTTTTCAGATTTCGATTGACAACCTTACCAGAGCGTCAAGTGCTAACTGGCCGGGATGATTCAGGTTTTCATGAGTTGCGGCTCAGCTTCGACCGTCGCCACCAGCAGCAGGCGGGGTAGAAAAATGGCCCCGCGCAAGCGGGGCCTTAAGTTACTCCGTCGCTAGATGGAGCATTGCGGTCCTTAGCACTTTTCGAGTGTCGGCACTACGGTCTTCTGGTGAAGGATCTGGCTCAGCAGTCCGGCAGGGCAGGGCCGGGATAGGGGTTCGCGGGTCCGTAGCGCACGCCGTCCTGCTCGAAGCAGCCATTGAAGCCGCACAGCCAGGCGCGGTGCAATTCACTACGCGCGACAAGGCGGCGCAGCCAACGCGGCATGACGCGGCCGGAATGTCCCGCCAGATAGACGCGCAGATAAAGGTTCATGGGATGATCCGTGCAAAGGGACAGGCCAGGGGCAGGCGCATCGCCTGCCCCTGGCGTTATCAGTCACGCCTTGGGCTTGTGATAGACGCAATAGCCGGTCGGAACATTGGTGCCGGAGCTGGCGAAGCTGCCAACGGGCAGATCGGTCCAGCGGCCTATGGTCGTGCCGTGGTCATAGTGGGCCGTCGCGGGCAGGATGCAGACCAGGACGCCGCCCGGCCGAAGAAACTTCACCGCATGATCGAGGTGCAGCTTGTAGTGCCGGCCATAGAAGGGCGGGTTCATCACGACTGCATCAAAGCGCGGATCGGGCGCGACCTGCAGGAAATTGGCGGTCATGACGGAATGGCCCTTGGCGCGGGCCTGCTCGGCGCGGGCTGCGTCATACTCGATGCCGGTCACGATGACAGGGGCGCGGCCACGCCGGTCCTCGGGGTTGTCGTTCCACGCTGCAAGCTCGTCCATGATCCGGCCGTCACCGCAGGATGGTTCAAGGATCTGTTCCCCGCCTGACAGGTGCAGGGCGCTGACAATCTCCTGCGCCACGCGGCGGGGCGTGGGGTAGAATTGCAGGTCGCGGGCAACCTCCGTGCTTGGCCGCTTGGCCTCAGCCTCGGTCGGCGCGTCGGGCAGAACCTCGCCATAGAACTCGGCCAGGGCGCGGTTTATGTCGCGCCGTCCATCCTCGTTGAAAATCAGATGAACGTTGCCGTTCTTGAAGGCGCGGATGAAGCCCGCGCAGCAATCGGCCTCGCCGTGCCGCTCGGCCTCCTTCATCATGTCGGCAAACTCGCGGTATTCATAGCGCGGCTGGCCGCGATAGACGCGCAGGGCGTTCAAGGTGTCCTTCAGCCGCTCCTGGCCCCATCCGTTCCAGCCGGTCGCGCTGCCGATGATGATGCGCTTGGGCAGGCCCTCGACGCCGATCTTCACCTTGGAATGGCTCTTATAGGCGGGGTCCAGGTCGCAAAAGCACTCGGCTAGACCCTTGAGGACGTGAAACCGGGGGTCCAGCAGGTAATCCCCGAACACTTCCGCAAGATTGGGCAGGGTGAAGGGCAGGGGGTTGGTCAGCTTCAGGTCAAGCTGCTTGCGGTCCTTGGCACTGGCAATGCGCTCGATCTGCAATCCCTCATAGACATGCTTCCAGGCCGAACGCAGCAGGGCAAGGCGCACATCGCGTTCATAAAGGCTCGGGCTGCGAGAAAAAACCTGCCCGCCATAGGCCCCGCCGATGCTGGCCGCGACGTTGACCGCTGCCTCGGCCCTTTCAAACGCGGCCATGACTTCGGGAATGGCCGCGGCCTTCTCGTCATACTCCGCCACAATCTCGGACAGGCTGCGGCGCATGGCGGGCGCGGCGTGTTCCTGCGTCTCTCCGATCTTCGGAAACTCGGTGTTGTGATAGGTCATGTCGTCGTCATCCTTGACCAAGGAAACGCTCGAAGGCGGTCCGGCCGTTGTCGGTTACTTCCCAAACCTCATGGCCGTGGCGGTGCGCGAAGCGCCAAGCCAGGGCTTCGGTGTCATGGGCGCGGGGAAGGGCGCAGGGATGCGCCCTTGTCTCGATGATCCGCCATGTCATGCGGTCGCCTCCTGCCGGGCGGCGAAGGCATCGAGCATGAGATAAAGCGTCTCAAGGGTGGGCGCGTCGCCATAGATCACGTCGCGGCCAACGAGGGTCGGGTCGGTCTCGCATTTGACGCGGACGCGCCTGTCATGATCGAGATAGGCGTTGACGGTGAAGCGGCTTTCGCCCGCACCAGTGTCATAGAAATAGACGTGCCACTTGAGAAGCTGGTCGGGGTTGTCGTCGGCTTCGGCCATCAACTCCTGCGCGGCCAGGGTCTGAACCTCGAAGGATCGGGCGCAATCGCGGATGAAGCCGTTGCTCCTCAGACCCTTGAAGTCGGCGCTGTCGCGGATGCCGAACACGTTGCCAGGGCAACGCTCGGCCACAAGGCGGGCCAGGATCTGTGCGCTGCGGGCGCTGCCGGTCGCGGCGACATAGGGCGCCGGGTGCATGTCGATCTGGACCACGGAAAAATAGGTCATCGCCGCCTCCTTACTGGCTCAAGGCGGCATAGGTGCCGCGATCTTCGTAGCGGATGATGGGTTCGCCGGTCTGCGACAGGCCGCCCCAGCAGGGACCGACAAAGCCCGCGATCTTGGGCTGGCCCTGCAATTCGGGCCGCAGGCGGGTGCGGGTCTCGGTCCCGGTGATCTCGGTCCCCATGTTCTCGACCCATGCGGCAAGGTCATCGGTCACGACGCGGCTCATGCCGCTGTCGTCGGTCATGGTGACAATCTCGAAAAGCGCCATGTGTGGCTCTCCTTTGGCGACGGGGCGGCCGGGTCTTCTGCCCGTTCCGCCGATGGGCGAGCCTTCCTGATCTGCTGTCTCGAAAGGCCCATGCCTTTCGGAAAGCAGAGCGGGGAGGGCGCAGCCCTGCCCGTGGCCCCGGCCGAGACTGTCACGGGGTCGGGAAGGCGGGGTGGTGCGGCCCGCAGCCCGGCAACGGGCGAGGACACGGCCCGCCTGGACGACGACGCCCAACGGGCGGCGCTTGCCCCTTGACCGGCTCGGGCGGGGATGCGTGGCGGACAGGAAAACAAAAAGGCTGCGGACGGGGGTGAGCGGGCGATAGCCCGTCGATCCCCCGGAACGGCAAATGGATCATCTCGGCTCGCGCCGCGCGCGGGCCTCTCCCGTGTCTTCTTCTTGAGGGTGAAGCTTTCCAGCCTGCCGCCGCTCTACAGGCGGGCCTCGCATGGCGGCGAGCTGGACGCGCCTGTCACGCGACGCAAAGAGCCCTTTTTGACGAATGCTGCCGAGCGACTGAACGGCCGCTTCGGCGGACCCGCAGCTTAGCGAGGTGTTCTCCGTTCGGGTCTAGACATACTCCGTAATGCGTTTCAACAAGGCGACACCGGCACCTGATAGAACGCCGCAAGAAGACGTAAGCTCTTGACGACGCCCGGTGTCGAGCGGGTGGGGTCCTGTTATGTGACCGTAAACTGCCCCATCATGCCCGCATCCTCGTGTTCGAGGATGTGGCAGTGATACATGAATGGTGTCTCTTCCGAAGCCAGCTTGTCGAACCTCAGCAAGATTTCGGTCGGACCCTGCACACGGACAACATCTTTCCAACCGATCTGCGCCGAGTCGACCGGCCGCCCGTTCTGACTCACGACCCGAAAGGAAGTCCCGTGAACGTGGAAGGTGTGCCGCATCATCATGTCGGCATTAATGCGCCAAAGCTCGGTTTCGCCTGCGCGGACGGTCTCATCAATGCGATCCATGACGTAAGGTGCACCGTTGATCCCCATCGTCTGGCCGCCGCCACCCATCATGCCGCCGCGCATCATGCCCCCGGTGTGCATGTTGAGGGTGAAATTGCGCCTGCGGACCGGATCGCCGAGTGCGGGCGCATCCGAAGGCAGCGAGGTGGGCAGGCGGGTGGGGCCGGCGGGCGCAGCTTCGCCTACATCAAACGACATGATCTCGAGCGGCGCACCACTGTTTCCATCCATCCCCATCATGCCGCGGTCGCCCATCATGCCTCTATCGCCCATCATCATGGAGCCGCCCCTGTCACCCATCATGCCCCCGTTCATCACGCCATTCATCCCGATGTCGCGCGAGACAAGAGAAACAGGTGACCGGTCCGAGAATTCGACCACGATCTCGGCCCGTTCGGCACCGTCGAGTTGCAGGCTGGCCATGGCAAGAGGGCGGGCCAGAAGGCCGCCGTCACTCGCGACCTGGTGGAATTGCCTGCCGTCGGTGAAACGGAAATCATACGCGCGCGCATTCGACGCGTTCAGGATACGCAGGCGTACCAGACCCGCCGGAACTGTAAGCTTGGGACGGATCACACCGTTGACGAGGATCTGGTCCCCCTGGAACCCATGCATCCGATCCATCATGCCAAGACTATAGGTCATGCGGCCTGACCGATCGAAGCGTCGATCCTGCACGATGAGTGGAAAATCGTTCACGCCATAGTCGTGCGGCAGTGGATCGTCGATCTCGGGGTCGTCGATGACAATCATGCCCGCCAACCCGCGATATACCTGCGGGCCTGTTCGCCCGTGAACATGGCTGTGATAAAACAGCGTTGCCGCCGGGTGATCGACCGGTAATTCCGGCGCCCAGGTCTCGCCCGGGCCGAAAGCAAGTTGCGGCCCACCGTCGAGATAGCCCGGCACGTGCATGCCGTGCCAGTGAGCAGTGATCGGTTCATCGAGACGGTTCATGACACTTATGTTTGCGGTGCGCCCGCGCCGGAACCGCAGCAGCGGTCCGAGGTAATCCTGGGAGTAGCCCCAGGTCTCCGACGTCGCGCCTCCGGTGAACTCGCGTGTTCCGCGTATCGCATCGAGTGTGTTGCCTGCGCCGGGGCCGATCTCCATAACCTCCGGTATCGGCAAAGGCGCGCCGGGTTCGGCGGCCCATGCCCGGCTGATATTAAGTGCTGGGGTTGCGAGGGAGGCTGCGGCTAGGCTAAGGAACTTTCGGCGTCTCACAGTGATACTCCGTCATTGGAAGGGTTGCATCGTCCCAACCGAGGCCGAGCAAATATCGCGATAGCGCTCGCACCGGTGTTAGGCCCGAAGCGGGAGACCCGCGTCTTTCCAGCCCGCCAGACCCCCTTCGATTACAGCGGTGTCATAGCCCATCTGGCGCAGGCTGTCGGCGGCAAGGGCCGCGCGTGCGCCGGACGCACAGAGAACGTGAACACGGCCCGTGCCATCGCGTTTCGCGGCCAAAGCCTCGTTCGCCTTGCCGGTCTCGGGATCGGCCTGTGCTTCGACCAACCCGCGCGGGATGTGGATCGCGCCTTCGATTGCGCCGTCGCTCTTCAGCTCTGCCGTTTCACGCACGTCGAGGATGACATCTCCCTGCGCCATCGCTCTGTGCGCGTCAGCGGGAGCGATTCCATCGACGCGCGATCTTGCGTCCGCGACGAGGTCTTTCATGGACTTGTTCACGATCCTTTCTCCTTTCAGAACTTGTTGACGGGCATTTTCAGGTAGTGCGCACCGTTGCTTTCGGCTTCGGGCAATTGCCCCGCACGCAGGTTGACCTGAAGTGCTGCGAGCATCCGGTCCGGCAGGTCCAGTGTGGCATCCCGATCCTCGCGGGTCTGGATGTAGTCGGCCTTGTCGGTGCCGTCCTTGACATGGACATTCTTGGCTTTGTGGGTGGCAACTGAGGCTTCCCATTCCGGCCTGTCGCGATCCTCGGACCCATAGTCATGACCGACGAAAAGCCGCGTATCCTTGGGCAGAGACAGGATCACCTGGATCGAGTTCCACAAATCCTCGGTGGTGCCACCGGGAAAATCGGCACGGGACGTGCCGCTGTCGGGCTGCATCAGCGTGTCGTGCACGAAGGCCGCATCGCCGCAGACATAGGTGATCGACCCAAGCGTATGCCCCGGGGACAGCATCACCCGAACGTCCAGATCGCCGATGCGGAAGGTATCCCCGTCCGCGAACAGGCGGTCGAAGTCGCGGTGGGGGTCGAAGGCGTCCGGCGTGTTGTAGTAGTCGCGCCAGAGTTCGGCGATGTCGCGGACCTTTTCACCGATGGCGTTTGCAGCACCGGTCCGTTTCTTGAGGTGCGACGACGCCATCATATGATCGGCGTGGGGATGCGTATCGAGTACCCATTCCACCGTCAGGCCGTGCTTCTCCACAAGGCCCAGCACCTGCTCCATGCTGCGCGTATCGGTCGCGAAACGCGCCGGATCGAAGTTCAGCACCACGTCGATCAGTGCGGCCTTCTTCGTCGCGGGATCGGCGCAGATATATTGGATCGACCCGGTGTCGGGCTCGTAGATGCCCCAGACATCGGGGCTGTTCGGCCCAGTCGATGCGGATTGGCGGACGATGGGCTCGTTCAGTTCGGCCACATTTACGCTCCTTTGCTTGCGAATGAGGAAGATGATTTGGCGAAACCGGCGAGGACGATCCCGACCAGCATGGCGGGCAGGAAAATGAGGATGCCTGACGATCCAATCAACAGCGATGTCCAAGCGGGTCCCGGACAGAAGCCGCCTAGGCCCCAGCCCATGCCGAAGATGGCCGCGCCGGTCAGAAGCGGCGCGTCTATGGCGGTGCTGTCCGGCAGATCAAACTGCGACCTTTTACGCCTCACGATAATTGTCACACGCCTCAACACCCACTGCGACCACGTCGAGAAGTGCGTCCACATCGCTCAGAAGAACCGTGATGCGCGGGCTGCTGATACGGTAGCGGATGAAACGCCCATCGCGATCGCTGGCGACAAGCCCGCACTCCAGCAGGCACCTCAGATGGTTGGAGACGTTGGGTTGCGATAGTTCCGTCCGCTCGACGAGCTCGTGAACGGCCAATGGCTCGTTGCAAAGTGCACCGAGGATGGCCAGGCGGCTCGGGTCCGCGAAGCCGCGGAACAGCTTCGCCCGTCGCTCGATGGTTGCGCTCTTGCGGTCATCGACCAATTGCGCCATATCACTCCTCGCTGATATGTTGTTCTTCGATTCATCCTAGCAGGAATAGCGCGACCATGGCCAACACCGAAAATGCCGGATCGACGGCAGATGTCCCGCCCGTCCGTTACCGGGTTTCCGGTATGGATTGCGCCAAGGATGCCGCGCAGATCGAGCGGGCGGCACAGGCAGCCGGGGTCGCGCCCGGCGATGTGAAAGTGTCGGCCGCGACGCACATCATGACACTGACTGCACCCGAAGTGCGCCTGCCGGACATCGAAAAGGCAGTCGCGGTGACCGGCTATGGCTTCGACCGGATCGAGGGCGATGAAGACATTCCGCCGAATCCTGCCCATCAGGACCCGGCCTACCGCCGTGCCCTCTGGATCGTCGTGATCCTGAACGTGGGATACGGGGTCCTCGAAATGATCGGCGGTTTCATTTCCGGATCGCAGGCCGTGAAGGCCGATGCGCTCGATTTCATCGGCGATGGCGCGATCACCTTCCTCGGCCTGCTGGCCATCGGCTGGAGCCTCGCTTGGCGGGCACGGTCGGCTCTGATCCAGGGCATCTTCCTCGGGCTCCTCGGTCTTGGCGTCCTCGGCACGACCATCGTCCGGGTCTTCGAACAGACGACGCCGGATGCAGGTCTCATGGGCCTGCTCGGTATGATCGCCCTTGTCGTGAACGTCGTCTCCGTTCTGCCGCTGCTGCCGTTCCGCAAGGGCGACGCGAACATGCGGGCTGTCTGGCTGTTCTCGCGCAACGACGCTATCGGCAATGCGGCGGTCGTCATCGCCGCCGGTCTCGTGGCGTGGCTGGGCAGCGCGTGGCCCGACCTTATCGTTGCCTTCGGTATCGCCGGGCTATTCCTGCACTCGTCTTGGGCAATCATCCGCGATGCGCGGGCCGATCTGAAGGCAGCGGCATGAACAGCCGCGTTCTGGGCGGGCTCTGCGCGATCGCGGCGTTCGGCCTCGATCAGGGTACCAAGGCGCTTGCGCTGAACACACCGGCGCTTGAGCGCGGCGTCGAGGTTCTACCCTTTCTCAATCTCGTGCGGGTTCTGAACGATGGAGTCAGCTTCGGTATGCTGGGCGGGATCGTGCCTTGGTGGGGTCTCATCGCGCTTGCTGGCGTGATCGTGGCATGGCTGCTGATCTGGTTGTGGCGCGCGCCGGACAGGCTGACGGCTGCCGCTCTCGGTCTGATCATCGGCGGCGCGCTCGGCAATGTCCTCGACCGGCTGCGTTATCAGGCCGTCCCGGATTTTCTGGATTTCCATTACGGAACATACCACTGGCCGTCCTTCAATCTTGCGGATGTGGCGATTTTCTGCGGTGCGGCCCTGCTGTTCTGGGACAGCTTCCGCTCTGCGACGGACAAGCCTGGTCAGGGTCAACGCAAGGAAAACACAACGGGGGTGTAACCCATGTTCGGCATACCATCTGCGAAAGGCTTTGACAGCACACTTGCCCTGCTGCGCAACCCATATGGGTTCATTTCGGAGACCTGCCGCGCACTCGACACAGACCTGTTCGAAACCCGCATCCTCCTTCAAGAGACGATCTGCATGACCGGCGCGGCGGCGGCAGAAGCCTTCTATCGGGAAGACCGGCTGATCCGCGCAGGCTCGATGCCAGGCCGCATACAGAAGTCCCTGCTGGGAGAAGGCGGCGTTCAGGGATTGGACGGCGCTGCCCACCAGCACCGCAAGAAGATGTTCATGTCACTCATGGGGACCGAGCGGATCGCCGCGCTTAAGGGCACGTCGCTTCACATGTTGGACAACTATGCGCCGGACTGGGAGGCGAGGAACGAGGTCGTCCTCTATGACGAAGTGCGCGAAATGCTCACAAGAGCTGCCTGCGCCTGGGCCGGGGTGCCGCTTAATGAAGCTGAGGTGGCGACCCGAACGGCGCAGCTTACAGCGCTTTTTCAGGACGCCGGGGCCCTTGGCCCCAAACACTGGCGCGCGCGTCTGGCGCGCCACCGCCTGGAAAAATGGGCAGCACGGCTAATCCAACAGGTCCGCGATGGTGAGCTTCAGCCGACGCAGGAAAGTGCCCTTCATATCATCGCGACATGGCGCGATCTCGATGGGGAGTTGTTGACCCCCAGGGTGGCCGCCGTAGAGCTGTTGAATGTCCTGCGCCCGACCGTCGCGGTATCCGTGTTCATAGTTCAGGCGGCGCATGCTTTACATCGGCATCCCGAGTGGCGGCAAAAGCTGAAGGACGACGAGGGACAGCTCGAACCTTTCGTGCAAGAGGTCCGCCGTCTGTATCCGTTCTTTCCCGCGGTTGCGGCACGGGTGAAGAGCGATTTCGAGTGGCGCGGATATCGCTTTCCCAAAGGGTACAGGGTTCTGCTCGACCTCTACGGCACGAATACCGACGCTCGTTCGTGGGACGCGCCGCAAGAGTTCCGGCCCGAGCGGTTTCACGATCGGGAGGTCACTCCCTACGAGTTCATTCCGCAGGGCGGTGGCGATCACCACAGGAACCACCGTTGTCCGGGCGAGTGGATCGCGATCAGCCAGATGAAGGCGTTTTGCAGTTTCTTCGTGAACGCCATCGACTACGAAGTGCCGGATCAGGATCTGGATCTGGAAACCGGAGAACTGCCGCCCATGCCCAAATCTCGGTTCATCATGCGTAACGTCAGGCCTCGGCAGTAGCTTCGCCCTCGTCCGGATCGACCGACCGCGCACCCTTCGTGGCCTCGAACGCCTCCCATGCAACGTAGGGCACGATCAGAAGCGCCGCCACCGGGTCGGCCCACCACCAGCCCATCCATTGCGTCAGACCGATCCCGGCCAACACCACGATCGTCTGATACTGGCAGATCATGGTGTCCTTGGCATCGTACTTCAGGGCGGGCGCATCGAGCCGCTTGCCGTAGCGATACTTGCCCCAGGCGAGGAACGGGTTGGCCACGAGCGAAGCACCCAGAATCGCGATACCCCACCAGTTGAAGCCCGGCGCCTTCTGCGAAATGAAGGCGGAGACCGCCTCGTAGAGGATCGCCGCGACGACGATCCAGAAGGCACAGGCAACCACGTAGAGCGCGACCTTCTTGCGGTGCAGGACCGTGCGCTTGTCGGCACCGTCCACCTCACTCTTCAAGCGCCAGATCAGAGTCGCAGCCGAGGTGGCCTCGACCGTACTGTCGAGGCCCCAACTCACCAGCGCTGCGCTGCCGGTCAGAAGTCCCACGGTGACGGATACGACGACCTCGATGATGTTGTAGACGAGGCTGGCGATCTCGACCCGGATGCCGCGCGTCAGATTGGCCTGCCGGTTATCTTGATGACTGCTCATAACACCTCATCACCGCAAAATTTTCGGCGAAAGTTCGAGGCGAGAATTGGCTACCTTGCCATCAGTTGCGCCACGGATCGAAAGCCGAGATTGTCCTGTTTCCAAGCTTCCTCAGTAGAGGCGAGCTTGTCCCTCATACATGAAAACCAAGGGCTTCGGACCTGTCGCGTAACCGGTGTTGAGCCGCTCCATGCGGAAGCCGCTTGTCTCGATCAAGTCGGCCGTCGGGCGGTCAAGATGGCAGTTCCCGGCGCAGTGTTTCCAGACAGGCGTCAGCCAGCGTTGCCAGCGCCGGATACGGGGTCCGGGCGCCAGGCCATGCTCGACGAAGCGGAAGACGCCATCCGGCTTGAGAACGCGCCGGATCTCGGCGAGAGCCTTCTCCGGTTCCGAAACGCTGCAGAGTGTCCAGGTGGCGACGACGCAATCGACGCTGCGATCTTCGAGCGGCAATGCTTCGGCCACGCCCTCGATCATCTCGGCCGCGGGCATCAGGCCATGGGAGGTTTGCGCGGCCCGAGAGAGGAGTTCGGGCGACGGGTCAACACCGATGATCTGACGCACGGCCTCGGGGTAGAGCGCAAGGTTCAGGCCCGAGCCGATCCCGATCTCCAGCACACGTCCATGCAGCCCGGAGGCGGCGCGGCGCCGGTAGGGAAGAAGTTGATCCTGGCCCATCGCCAGATGCGTCAGCCGAGGGAGGATATGTTTCTCGTACAGTCGCATCTGTTCACCCGATCCGCGCAAGGACAGGGAAGGTGTCCAGCAGCCAGTAGGCCAGTGCGCTCAACCGCCCGGTCATCATCGCCAAACCCATCAGGATCATGACGCCGCCCGCAGCCTGATGCAGGCGGCGACCCCAACGACCGATGCCGCGCAGCCTGCCGGCAATACTGTCGGTGAACCCCGCGACGACTAGAAACGGGATCCCAAGGCCGGCCGAGTAGAAGGCAAGCAATGCGACGCCCTCGCCAATCGTCGCGCTTGTCGCGCTGGCGGTTAGGATGGCGCCGAGGATCGGCCCGATGCACGGTGTCCAGCCGAAACCGAAGGCGAGTCCGAGCACGTAGGAGGCGACCGGTTGCCCGCCCGGCAGGTCGAGATGAAAACGCAGGTCGCGCTCCATGGCCGACAGGCGCGCTGCCCCGATCATGAACAGACCGAACAGGATCACGATCGCGCCGCCGACGAGGTTGAGTTCGTAGCGCCACTGCAGCAGCGCCTGACCGAGCGCGGTGGCAGAGGCCCCAAGCGCGATAAATATCGTGGAGAAGCCAAGGACGAAACAGAAGCTGAGCCAGACGGCCCGCCCCTTCGAAGGCGCTGCACTGCCGGTGACCGTACGTCCGGCAACGTAGGATACGTAGCCGGGCACGAGCGGCAGCACGCAGGGCGACAGAAAGGAAACGGCACCGGCCAGCAATGCCGCCATTAGTCCAAGAGCGGAAAGTTCAATCAAATCCACATCTCCAAACTGATCGGTAGACCGCCACCACGTGTGCGCACGGAGCGGAACGGCTGGCGCGGTCGTCGTGCTTTTCCATGTCCTATTGCTTACGTTCGTCAATAAGAGCGCTTATCTGCGCAACGGCTTCGGGGCTGTTCCATTCGGCCGGGCCTGCGAGGCGCCCGCGCTCGCGCCCAATGCGGTCGATCAGAATCGTTGTCGGCAGGCCCACCACGGCCAAGGCCAGCATCGCGCGCGTATCCTCCGCGATATAGAGATCGAGGTTGCGAATGCCGGTCTCTCGGTAGAAGCGGCGCACAGGTTCGAGACCGGCCCGATCGATCGACAGCGGCAGAACATGAAAATCCGATCCGCCGAGGCGCGCTTGCAGCGCGTCGAGCGTCGGCATCTCCTCGCGACAAGGCGGGCACCAGGTCGCCCAAATGTTCAGAAGCACGACACGTCCCTCGAAGTCCGCCAGCGTCAGATTCCGTCCATCTCCATCCACGAAAGGCGGCGACAGGAGATCACGCGGAGTCCCGTGATTAGGGATCGGTGGTCGGGCGGAGGCAGGGCTTGCCGCAAGCGCCAAGACTCCGGCAAGGACGTCACGTCGCCTCACGGGTCGCTCTCAGCCTGCAACCGGCGCACGACCGGCAGAATGTCCTCCTCAAGCGAGGCCTGATCAAAGGGGCCGACATGCTTGTATGCAATGCGCCCCTCGGCGTCGATTATGTATGTTTCCGGCACTCCATAGACGCCCCAGTCTATCGCAACGCGGCCTGATCGGTCCGCGCCGATGCGGGTGAAGGGATCGCCGAGCTCTTCGAGGAAACCCAGCGCCTCCTCGGCATTGTCCTTGTAGTTGATACCGTAGATCGGAACGGTGCCCGCTTCGGCAAGATCGACGAGAAGCGGGTTCTCCGTGCGGCAGGGGACGCACCACGACGCCCAGACGTTGACGAGAGAAACCTGGTCTAGCAGGTTCGCCGAGGCTAGGCCGTCCTGCCGCCCTTCGATGGGCGGGAGCGCGAATTCCGGGATTGGTCTTCCGATCAGCGTCGAGGGCAACCGGTCGTCGTTGTTCCAGAGGCCCCAGTAGAAGACTACGCCCAGCAACCCAAACAGAAGAATAGGCAAAATCATGAGCGGCCGTCCGCTCCGGCGCCGCTGTTCTTGGTTATCCTTCGAACTCATAGCCTGCCATCAATGCTTGGAAGGAATAAGGTATCAGCAACCGCTGATATGAAGCAAACCGTCGCCGATCACAATGCCGAACGATGGGGGAGGCTTGGCCGCGGCTTCGCAGACCCGAGCCATACTTACTGTCTAGATTCTTAAGAAATCAGCGAAAGGTCGGTATCTGAAGAGGCCGTTGAATTCAGACCTCTGAACGGCCCCTTCGTCCCGCAAAGCTGTCACCCAACTGCCCGCGTCAGCGGTCCCACCCGAAGGGACGAGATGGGCAGGGCAGGGCGACCAGGACCGGCGGGCGAGGGACTGGCTCGGGACGAGACAGGCATCCGCACGCCGCAGCCGGGAGCATCGCCCTGACCAGCTCGGGTGGAGGCCGCCTGCGGCCGGAACCGGGGACGCGACCCGAAGGGGGACGCCCGATGGTATATCCAATCTTAGGTTGCCTATATATCCTCAAAGGATATACTTATGTCAAAGCGAGGATATACCATGCCACTCTACATCAAAGACCCTGCGGTGGATACGCTTGTCGATCAGTATCTTGCGGCCACCGGCATGACGAACAAGACGGAGGCTGTTCGCCGTGCCTTGTCCGATCAGTTGAACGCTCTCGCTGCCAAGGAGTCCCTGACGGACAGGGTTGCGCGGATACAGCGCCGGGCAGCGGAAGCGGGATTTGTGTCCACCGGCAGCGACATTGCGGCAGACAAGGCGTTCATGGACGAACAGTGGGGCGAGGACTGATGTTTCTCGACGCCAGCGTTGTCGCCGCCGTGCTGTTGCAGGAAGAGGATGGCCCTGCGTTCCTGAAGGCGATGGAGGCCGCGCGAGGCACCCTGCGCTATTCGCCCATTGTGCGCTTGGAGGCGACCCTTGCCCTTGTGCGCAAGCGGGTCGAGCGGCGCGGCAAAGGCCCGGCGACAGCCGAGGACTTTGCCGCCGCGACGCCTCTTGTCGATGAGCTGCTGAAGGCGCTTGAGGCCAAGGAAATGCACATCACGGGCAGCATGGGGGCCGAGGCGATCCGGGCGCTGTCGGTCTATGGAAAGGTTGTCGGGCATCCGGCGCAACTCAACATGGGCGATGCTTTGTCCTATGCCTGCGCGAAAGCCTTTCATGTGCCCTTGCTCTACAAGGGCGATGATTTCTCTAAAACTGATGTGGCATAATCCGAACAAGCTCCCAAGGGCTCTTCCGTTATGACCGTCATACATGATGGCAACATTAACCTGCTTCATCGAAAAGACGACTTGCAACCATGCCGTTTCCGCTATCGCCTCAAAGCATTGATGCTATTGCCGAGATCATCAGCGGGGGTGGCGGCAATGACCTGACACCTCCTGTTGGCATCTACCGCAGTGGGCCGAAAATCGAAAAATTCATGCGGGGCTGTAACGTCGCCTTTACAGTTGAGGGTTCTCGCGTCCCGTCGCTTGTGAAGTGTCTCAACAGGCTCAACAACGGCTTTGAGGCAGCGTCGCACCTTACAAGGATCATTGAAGCAGCCGCCGATCCTCGCGACTTCATCCATGAGCCTGAACGTCACAATGCCGTGCTGGACTATCTCAATCGCGTCCTTCGCTTCGACGGCTTTGAGCTGCAACAGCAAGGCACTCGGATACGCCTTCTAGAAGCAGGCAAAGGTGTGCCTGTTCTCGCAGAGCTTGCTGGTCTATCAGAGGTAATCGACTTCGATACGGTGAGCCGGGATCTGGACCGCGCCCTTGCCAGCAGCCAGACCGACCCCGAGGATGCTGTAACCGCCGCATGTAGCACGATCGAAAGCGTATGCCGGTCAATTCTCCTCGAACTCGGGCAACCTCTCCCTGCAAAGAAGGATGTGCAGGGCCTCTACAATGCTGTGAAGCAACCGCTTGGCCTGTCTCCCGACCGCACCGACATTGACCCATTGATTGCCAATGATGTGCGGCAAATTCTGTCTGGCCTGAACACGGTTATTGGGGGGGTTGGATCGCTGCGCACCCACGGGGGCGACGCGCACGGTCGCGAAAGGGGATATGCCCGCATTGACGCACGAATTGCTCGGCTGTCAATCCATGCTGCAAGCACTGCCGCGCTCTTTCTCATCGAAACTTGGCAACGCAAGTTCCCCACGCGTCCGCTCCCAAAAGCATGAAAAGCCGCACAGCGGCGGCCCGGCGCGGCCTGAGCGCCGCCCCTGTCCTGGCGCCGGCCAGCCGGTGACAGGACAGGGGAAACCTGAGCCAGCAGCGGCAAAAAAGAAGCCCCGCACGAGGCGGGGCCAAGTGAACCTTCGTCGCTGAAGGAATGGGAATGTCAGTCGGGCAGGCGATAGTTCAGCAGCCAGGACGGGCCGAAGGTGTTGCGGACCTGGCGAAGCTCCGGCCCTTCGCCGCCCGTCGAGGATAGCCATTCGGCCAGAAGGCGGCTTTTCCAGCGTCGGCCATGCTGGGCGCAATAGGCCCGCAAGGCGTCGATCTGTTCCGCGTTCCAGGCTTGCTCATCTTTAGGTTGTTGTGGCATGTGCCTGCTTCCCCTGTTTTTTTAGAGTAATCCGGGGGCGGGGTCTTTGTCGTCTGCGCCCCCGGCTGTTTTCAGATCAGAAGCAATCCGGCACCCAAGCGTCGATCCGGGCCTTTGCCTCCGCTGTGAGGCGCCATGCCTTCTGATACTCGGCATCACTGAACAGCCGTTCCATGCAGCGGGCCTTTTCTGCTTTCTTCTGCGCCTTGTGGGCCTTGAAGCCGTTGCACTCGGGATCGCAGCCGGTCAGGTCCAGATGCAGGCTGTCCAGATAGTCGGCGCTGACGCGGTTGAAGAAGTTCTCGGCGGTTGGCGTCCAGACCTTGCGGATGCTGGCCCCGCTGTCGGCCTCGATCAGCGCAAAGAAATCGGCATTGCCTGCGCCATAGGGCAGGGTGCGGGCCATGCCTTCCACCAGTGCGGCATTGCGGGCCTTCTTGCCTGCCGCCGTGAAGTCGCGGAAGGCTGCCGCCAGATCCTCAACCCGCAACTCCGGGCGGCTCCATGCCTCATGTCCTGCCGGGGGATGGGCCAGCCGGTCAGACCATTCCAGACCGTCCGTCTTGCTCGGGCAGTTCATGGGGCGTCCCGGCGACAGGTCAAAGACGTTCGTGTTGACGCCAGAGACCAGCGACAATCCGAAGGCCAGCAGGTCGAACACCATGTCCGGCTTGTCCAGCAGGGCGGTCTGGATCGCGGCCAGCCGGATCGCCTTCATGTCCTCGACCAGTGCGCCGGAATAGGGCGACTTTGGCGCGGGCGCGGCATCGCCGCCGTCCGCATGGGCGGCATGGCCGGTCAGGACCTCGGCCTCGATGGCTGCGGCCCGGTCCTCGGTCCGCACCCACGGACCGCTCATTTGCACGGTGCCGCTGTGGCTGACATAGACATAGTAGCCCGCCACGGCGCGTTGCGCGTCGGTGAAGTCGCCCTTGATGATCGCGTCCAGAGCCTCAAGTTCGGCTTGCCCGTCCTCGTCCAAGGCGTCGGCGTTCGCCAGTTCGGCCAGTTCGTCATACCGCTCGGCCTGTTCCTCCGTCAGATCACCCTCGACCGGGTAAAGGCGGGCCAGCTTCTCGGTGACGGAATAGGAGACATATTCGTCGGCCATGACCTCGGCCCACTTCCAGCCTGCGGCCAGCTTCCCGGCCTCGGCGTTCAGGCGCTCGGTGAACAGGTCCTGCAACAGATCGGCATCGTGCAGCGCCACGGTGTCGCTGAACAGGTCGCGGGTCAGGCTGCCGCCTGCGGCCTCGTAGGCGTCCAGTCCGACAAAGCGGGCGCGGCGGTCGGTGGCGCTGACGGCGGCGGGCTGCAACGCCTGCTTGATGCGGTGTTCCGACACGTCGCGGCCCTTCACCTCGGCCAGAATGGTCAGGGTCAATGCCTCGTCCTGCGACACGGTAAAGGCTTTCGCCATGCCAAGGCTGATCGCGCCCTCTTTCAGCGCGTCCAGAACGAGGGCGGGCAGGGCTGCCAAGGCAAGGCGGCGATACACATGGGCCTCGGTCTTTCCAAAGCTGCGGGCAATGGCCGACACGTCCGCGCCTGCCTCCTTCATCCGGCCATAGGCGCGGATTTCGTCAGCGGGGGCCAAGTCCTCCCGCGCCGCGTTCTCGGCACTGGCCCATGCGCGGGCGGTGGCCTCGTCGGGCGCGATGCGAACCGGGATGGAGGCCAGTTCCGGGTGGCGTTCGGTGACGGTGGCGTCACGCTCGACGGCGCGGGCGATGGCCCGCAGCCTGCGGCCTCCCGCGACGATACCTACGCGGCCCTCTCCATCGAGGATGCCGGACAGGTTCTGGATCAGGCCGATCATGGCAAGGCTGTCGGCCAGCAGGTCGATCCCTTCCGGGTCGGCGTCCTGACGCGGGTTCAGGTCGGACAGATAGAGTTGCGCCAGCGGAAAATACTGGATGGAGGCCGGGGCGATGGTTTCGGGTTTCATGGGAATGGTCCTTTTGCGACGGATGGTTTTTTGTTATGGATGCCCTGCCCTCATGGCCGTGGGGGCAGGGCGGGCTTTCAAAGTGCGCCATGCTGGATCAGGAAGCGGCGGCCGATACCGAAGTTGTCGCCCTTCCTGACAAGCGCCCACGCTTCTGCGAGACGGCGCTGCAAGGTTTCTCTGCTCATGAGTTCACCCCCTTTCAGGCTGACGGTGCGGGAAGGGTCGGCCTGCTGACGGAGACACAGCAGGCCGATTGCGGGGTCAGTGTTCGGACGGCAGGTAGAGCGTCAGAACACGGCGCGTCTGTTCAGGGTCGGACGGGGTTTCCGCCCCGAAGTGATAGGCGGTGTCGTAAAGGTCGATCTTCCAGAAGATCGCCACGCCATGCGCCTCGACGCGGCCGAAGGAATGATCCCCGTAAGGGTCATTGTCCTCGGTCCAGTCCGTGAAGGTGATCACCGCGTTCATCAGCGCGGCTTGGGTGCGCTCGGGAATGGCGAGGAAACCCGGCGTGGCGACGGTGCGGCCTTTCAGATGCTGGCCGCGCCACAGGGCCGCGAAGCCCAGGGCGCGACGGAAAGCATCGTTCTGCTCCGCGATCATCATCCGCAGCATCTGGTCGCGGGCCTGCTCGGCGGGGTTGTTCGTGTCTGCCGGGGCAGCATTGAGATGTGCCATGTGTGGCTCTCCTTTGGCGACGGGGCGGCCGGGTCTTCTGCCCGTTCCGCCGATGGGCGAGCCTTCCTGATCTGCTGTCTCGAAAGGCCCATGCCTTTCGGAAAGCAGAGCGGGGAGGGCGCAGCCCTGCCCGTGGCCCCGGCCGAGACTGTCACGGGGTCGGGAAGGCGGGGTGGTGCGGCCCGCAGCCCGGCAACGGGCGAGGACACGGCCCGCCTGGACGACGACGCCCAACGGGCGGCGCTTGCCCCTTGACCGGCTCGGGCGGGGATGCGTGGCGGACAGGAAAACAAAAAGGCTGCGGACGGGGGTGAGCGGGCGACAGCCCGTCGATCCCCCGGAACGGCAAATGGATCATCGTGGCCCGCGCCGCGCGCGGGCCTCTCCCGTGTCTTCTTCCTGCCGCAGCAGTCAGACGGGAAGGCAGCTATCTCTGGGCATCACCGGCAGCCTGCAACTGCCCGCCCGGTTGACCACAGGCTGACGCTCGATCCCTGTGGTCTCGCTTACAGCCTGCTTCGGCCTCCCGCCTCCACTCCCAAGGTCGTTCTGGCGCGAGGCTGGACAACCGGGCTCACGGCCCGCGTCAGCGGTCCCGCCCGAAGGGACGAGATGGACAGGGCAGGGCGACCAGGACCGGCGGGCGAAGGACTGGCTCGGGACGAGACAGGCATCCGCGCGCCGCAGCCGGGAGCATCGCCCTGACCAGCTCGGGTGAAGGCCGGCTTGCCGGCCGGAACCGGGGACGCGACCCGAAGGGGGACGCCCTGTTTATTCGAGGAACAGGGCCGAAACCTGCATCAGCAGACCAAGGGCCGTGGTCCAGATGAACAAAGCCCCCAGGCCGATTTCGCCCGACTGTTCACCCTTCTTCGATCCATCTTCGCTTGGCACGGTCGCACCTCCGCAGCAGGGACACCCCCCGCCGAGGTAGCTGTCTCGTCCGCATGAAACGCAATCAAATCCCATTCTCTATCACCTTTCCAAATCGTCTCTGGACGGCTTCAAGACGCCAGCAAATATCGTGAGTCCTGCACCAGCTTTGGCACTTCATCCGCAGGTCTGGAGCAGAGCATCCAAGGCCAATGGCCAAAGCTACGATGTTCTCGAGGGAGGGATTGCGCTCCCCGCGCTCAATGCCACCAATGTATGTCCTGTGGAGCCCACTGCGATGTGCGAGCTCTTCTTGTGAAAAACCAGCAGCATGTCTGGCCGCTCTCACATTTCTTCCAAACTTTTCTACCACCGGCATAACGCGACAAAGCCGGGCAGATGACTATGAGTCTACAGACGATAAGTATCATAATCGAAGCAGTTGCCCCACACTGGGCGGCACTCGCCTACATATACTCCTGCCGAAACCTGCTGAGCTTCGCTTGCTCTACATCCGTGCGCGCTAGTTGCGACAAGCGTGATCTCAAGACGCCTATTTGATTACCCTTCACATTGGGCGCGAGCATCTTCGCGAGATTGTATATCGCATCGAAGTTGTCGATGTTGGCGACTGCATTTTCAAGAGAGAGGCCGCCGAGAGACCACTTCGATCGATCTAGCCACAGAATGACTTCTGAGACACGAGGTCCATTACCCTGGGCAAGCAACTGGCGAAAAATCGAGATCGCCAGCGGTCGCGGAACCTTGGCATCGAGAACATCGGCTGTCATGGACGCAGGCCAGTTTTTCGACGTAATCGCGTACGCAATGCGTTCGGCCTGGTCGGCATCAAGTTCGTATCGAGTCTCCGTCAACATTTGCAGCGAAAGCTTCGGATCGGCGACTTCGGTTGCAAAGGCTTCGATGGCGGTTGCATGGACCTCTCGATAGCGAGAAAGCTCAGCGGCAGCCGCAATCATGGCCGCAAAGCCATTTTGATCGAGAACCCACCAAACATCGAGGTTCCTCGTAGGCCTCATCATAGCAATCAAATTGCCAAGTTTAGACTGCAATTGACGAAGGTAGTTGTTCTTAAGGATGTCGATGACCGCATCGTCGACTGGGCACCGCAAATCCCCGAATAGTTGAAACAGCTCCTTAAAAAACAGCTCCGATTCATAAGACAGGTACTGACTGAGCCGAATTAGCGCCGCACTCATGTAATCACTGCCGCACTGATCGTTCGGGTTGGGACTGGTAGACATGAGGATTGGGTTGAGAAGAACCTCCTGCAGCAACGCCTCGAATGGAATATCTAGATCCCAATCATGGGGTATGCTGGCCTGTCCCTCGCGCTGATACGGCGCCAGATCAGCATCCCTATGACGTTCGATGAAGCGAAGAACCATATCCACACGCAGATCCCGGATGGACTTGCGGGTCTCTTGTTTGCGCTCCTCTACTGAGCCGCGACGAAGCTGCCGTCTCTGCTCATCCGTCAGTATAGCTCCTTCGAAGTTTGTTCCGAGACCTACCAGAAACGAGATGTCTTGCGATCTGAGATCAACACCTGTCAGGTCGGCGCCTAGATACATGGCGGCCGGGTCTTGGCCCGCTATCGCAGCCAGTTGCCGCAGGTCATCCGTATCAGCTCGCAGCAGCGCCTCAGCCGTCGAGATCGCTTGCGTCAGCGATGGGGATCGTTGCATCACAGATCGTCAACTCCGAATATCGATCACTCATTTCGCCCACCCGCAGCCCTTCAAGAAGTATCTGCTGCTTCAGGTAGGCCTCTGCTGCTTTAACTCTCGCTTGCTGCCCTGGCCTCTTGAAGATCCGATTTTGCTCTTCCTCACCTTTGAACTCGATATCGTAGATATCGATATCCTCGCGCAGGCATCGGACCTCAATTCGCGAAAATGGCGGAAACCCCATGTCAGCATCCTTCTGGATGACGATGTCGGGCCGCCGGTCGATAATGGTAAGACGAGGTTCGTTATGGGCGTCCCAAACAGGCCCCCAAAGTCTCCGCTTGGGTAACGATCTTCCGTCCAAGCTCCAAGATCTGTGCCCATCATAGGAACGCTTGCTCAGTTCATGGTAGGGGCTCACCTCCTGGTTTGAGATGATTGTCTTGTTTACCTCTCGACTCCCTAACGCTTCGATATTTCCCGATACTGCTGGCGTTGTGCCAGAAAACGAAAGCCCAAGGCCGGCGCCCAATTTCCTCGTGGTTGTATCACTGGTCTGGACTGCATGTGGATTGAGAGGCCTCGGGGTACGAACGCTTGAAGGAACGACATAGAAATAGCCGCTTGAGGGCGTCAGAAAGACAACCTCGCACTTCTTCACGGACAGCTTGAACAGGACGTTTGATCCCTCGCCTCCCCCCAATCTTTCCTCATCGAAGGTCACGTTGGCGTGCAGGGTATATCTGTTTGCATCCACCTCTGAGCGGCTGAACCATGCCTCCACGGCCACAAGTTGCCGCAGCGAGCGGTGTGTGTTGTGGTCTGGACGGTTATCGCGACCGGCGCCGTCATGAGGGCTCATGCTCTGCTATCTCCCGCACCAATCGCCAAAGCAGATTGGCAACTGTGTGATTGGAGGTCAATCAGCGCATGACAGAAGTGAAGCAGAGCTGCCGCACTATCCAGCACTCACTTAAGTTCCCTGCAGTGTTAATCCCTTACTTCTCGGGCGGTTGGCCGAGGGGAAACATATCCTCACCGTAATGATGCAGCTTGACGTGATGGCTCCGGCAGAGCCACCGCACGTTCAAAGGCTCGTCGTATCGGTCGTGATGGGCATCGACCTTGGCCGCGCCGCAGACCTCGCAGGCTTGCTTTTCCAGTGCGCCAGACATGAGCGCCCGCTGAACGGCAAGGTGGGCCTGGTACTTCGGCAGGTTGGTACGGCGCCAGTTCGTCTGGCGGGTCTCGCTTTTCAGGGACGGTGGCCGTGGGGGCTTTGGATCATCTGTCATCACGCCGCCGCCGCCTGCCGGCCCAAGGTGCGATACACGGTCGGCCGCGAGATCGAGAACACCTCCGCCAGATCACTAATGGAATACTCCCCGGTGTCATACATGCGCCGCAGCTCCTGCTGCTGGCGATCCGACAGCTTCGGCTTTTTGCCCCGCAGCTTACCCTTGGCGCGGGCCACAGCCATGCCCTCACGGGTCCGCATCCGAATGAGGTCTGCTTCGAACTCGGCAAAGGTCGCCAGGATGTTGAAGAACAGCTTGCCCATTGGGTCGGTCGGATCATGGATCGAGGTGCCAAGCTGAAGCTTGATCCCGCGCGCGGCCAGATTGTCGGCAATGTCGCGAGCATCGGGGACGGAACGCGCCAAGCGGTCCAGCTTCGGCACAACGAGCGTGTCACCCTCCCGCAAAGCTGCAAGCGCCTGATCCAGACCAGGGCGGGCGCGGTTCGTGCCGGTAAAGCCGTGGTCGGTGTAGATGCGATCGGCGGCGACCCCGAAGCTGGCAAGGATGCCCTTCTGCGCAGCAAGGTCCTGTTTGTCGGTGGAGCAGCGGGCGTAGCCGATCAGAATATGTGTCATAGCCTGATCTGTAACAGTAGCCGCCCCTTCATTGCAAAAAATATCGGACCATTCATCTGAGATTTGATCGAGGCAGCAAATGCTGACGCTCTACCGGCCTGTTCGGCAGCAAGGTCGGATGTCCGATGGACGATCCCCTTTCGGACAACCTGGAGATCACAACGTCGATACACTGTTGCTACAACCTCTAGAGCAGGTTAGTATCTACAGTGTATCAACAGGAGGTCTCATGCGCGCCGTCGTCAAGAAATGGGGAAACAGTGCCTCGGTTCGCATTCCAGCGTCGGTCATGGCCGCAGCGGGCTTGCACCTTGATCAGGCCGTTGACGTCCGAGAGGACAACGGGCGCGTCGTCATCGAGCCGATCATACGCGAAGAGATTGACCTTGCTGACTTGCTTGCCGGCATTACGCCAGAAAACATTCATGATGAGGTCGATTTTGGTGCGCCAGTCGGCAACGAAGCTCTCTGATGGCAGAGTATGTTCCCGAGGCCGGTGAGATCGTCTGGCTGGAGTTTTCACCGCACGCGGGACATGAACAAGCCGGGCACCGTCCCGCTGTTGTTCTGTCGCCCGCAGCCTATAACCGCATCGGTCTGATGCTGTGCTGTCCGCTCACGACGAAACGCAAGGGCTACCCATTTGAGGTTCCCATAAACGATGCGCGTGGCAGCGCCGTCCTGGCTGATCAGGTCAAGTCTCTGGATTGGCGCGCCCGGCAAGCAAAGGTCAAAGGACGCATTTCTGACGAAGAACTCTCAGCCGTTCGGAGCAAGGCAAGAGCTTTGATCGGCCAATAAGATGGCCGCTTTGCAAGCCGCCGAGCCCTTTGGGGGCCCTACGGCTGGCAAAAGGTTGCAAGCGGTAGGCTCAGCGGACCTCTTCAAGCGCTGCCTGACAGACCTCGGCGCAGCGTTTGCAGGACTCGGCGCAGATCCGGCAGTGCTCGTGCTTCTCGGCATGGCTCTGGCACTCGTCGCCGCAACGACGGCATGCCTCAGCGCAAGCCTGAATGGCGGCTCGAAGAACCTCGACATTGGAGCCGGTGCGCCGGGAGGCCATCGCTCCTGTTGCCGCACAGATGTCGGCGCAATCTAGGTTGAGCCGGATGCATTGCCGGAGTTCCGCAACCATGTCTTCCGCCAGGCATGCGTCAGCGCAGGAGGTGCAAGTCTGCGCGCAGCTGTAGGCTTCCTCGATGAACCGGATGAGTTGATCGGCCGTGTTGCCCTGAACATGAGGGTGGGTGCTTATCATCTCACGGACGTGCATGTCGCTTCCTCCCGTTTGCCGTTGGACCCGTTGAACATACAGGAGGGGGGTAATGTTCCCGGCCCAAGCCGAGAAAGGCAACGCATGCCAGTCAGCAGGGTAGAAACTATCTGCAGACCTTCTCAAAGATGTTCACCAGCTCCCGGAACTTCTGGCGCTGAGCGTCGGCGTCATTCGAGGCAATGGCTTTCTCGACACAGTCGTCTGCGTGATCCTGCAGGATCAGGACTTCGACCTGCGCCAAAGCCGAGCGGATCGCCATCGTCTGGTTGAGGATATCAACGCAGTAGCGGTCCTCCTCGATCATCCTGATGACGCCACGGACCTGCCCTTCGATACGGGCAAGCCGGTGGAGGGCTGCTTGTTTTCGCTGGTTCATGGATCGCCGATCTCTTGTAGCTCAGGTCAAAAACGATGGGCGGGTTCGAAAGTTTCGGGAACATGCACAGCTTCGAGGTGTTGGGGCGGGAACCCCACCGGGGTATGAGGCCCGTTTCAAAGGGACCTTGGCTTCATACCGCACGAATGGACGGGAGAGCCGCATGACGAAGAAGTTTGGATCTGGTCTCGCATTGGGGATCGTCGGGACAATTCTGGTCGCGATCGCCATCTGGCTGATAATGGCCTACACAGGCGCCTACAATGTCGCCGCGTCGGACCCTCATTCCGATGCCGTGCGTTGGACGCTTGATACGACGATGCACCGCTCCATCGAGCGCCGTTCAGGGGAGGTGGAGCTTCCGCAATCCTTCCCGGATGCATTGGTGGCCGAGGGTGCGTCCCATTATGCCGAAAGCTGCGTCCACTGCCATGGCGCACCAGGCCAGGATCCGACGGACTGGTCGCGCGGGATGCGCCCCGAGCCGCCGCACCTGGTGGAAGCGGCCGCGGAATGGAGCCCCGAGGAGATCTACTGGATCGTCGAGCACGGCATCAAGATGAGCGGGATGCCGGCTTTCGGCACCCACCACGGGCCGGAGGGGATCGCGGCGCTGACCGCCTTTGTCACGCGGCTGCCGGGACTCACGCCCGATGACTACCGCGCCCTAACGGGCGGCACCCCGTCCGGTACGGGAAGTGCGCCTGCCCGGCCCGCAGACTGAGGAGAAAACAATTCATGTCCTATATCCGCTTCGGCCTGATGATCCTCACCTCGACAGTGGTGATGTTCATCCTGATGTATCTCAACACCTATGCCTGGGAGCACGTCTTCTTCTCGGAAACGCGGACCTACATGGCCATCCTGATGGGCGCCACCATGGCGGTCATCATGCTGGCCTACATGCTTGGGATGTACAAGAACAAGGCCCTGAACATCGCCATCTTCGCGGGGTCGGTGATCGTCTTCGTGCTCTCGCTCTGGCTCGTGCGCAGTCAGGTCACGGTGTCGGGCCCAAGCTACATGCGGGCGATGATCCCGCACCATTCGATCGCCATCATGACCTCGGAGCGCGCGCAGATCCGCGACCCCCGCGTTCGCAAGCTTGCCGACGAGATCATTGAGGCACAGCGGCGCGAGATCGCCGAGATGCGGTACCTGATTGCGGACGTGTCGGAGGGCAACACCGTGGAAACCGTCTATCAGGACCCGCCGGCTGCCCCGGGCAGCGTGGAAGACGCGCTGAACAATACGTTGATCTCGACCCTTGATCTCGCCCCCATGCCCAAGGCCGAGGCCGACCGGATCCTGTCCGCCGCTGAACGCTGCACCTTCAACCGCAGCCCGGAAACGGATCCGGTGCTGTGGGCCGCGCAGGACGGAAGTGGAGCGGCCATGAAGCTGAACGGGATACTGGTCAGCCTTGGCCCCACCGACGCGCCGCAAAACGGCTCTGCGGAGTTCTCTGCGCCGGGTACGACCCTCTCGGTGCGGCCGCTCGGCGATGACGCGGATTGGCGCCAGAATGCCGAGCTCATCTTCCGGCTCGATGAGGGCCTCGAGGTCGGCTACCGCGGCTTCTACAGCTGCGGAACACCCTGACGCAGACAGTTCGAGGCTCTGTCAAGAGGAGGCCTCCATGGCTCTGGACACAAACAGGAAAACTGCGACCCTCTACCGGATGGTGATGCCCGGTCATCTTTGCCCCTACGGGCTGAAATCCAAGGACCTGCTGGAGCGGCAGGGCTTCGCGGTCGAGGATCACCACCTCACCACCCGCGCCGAAACCGATGCGTTCAAGCGCGAACATGGTGTCGATACGACGCCGCAGACCTTTATCGACGGTGAGCGGATCGGGGGTTATGACGCCCTGCGCAAGCACTTCGGGCAAGAGGTGAAAGAGAAGGGGGAGACCACCTATCGCCCGGTCATCGCGATCTTCTCGGTGGCGTTGCTGATGGGGCTTGCGGTCAGCTGGTACGTGTTCGGGACCATCTTCACGATCCAGGCCCTCGAATGGTTCATCGCAATCAGCATGTGCGTTCTGGCAATCCAGAAGCTGCAGGACGTCGAAAGCTTCTCGACCATGTTCCTGAACTATGACTTGCTGGCCCGCCGGTGGGTCCGCTATGGCTATGTCTATCCCTTTGCCGAAGCCCTTGCTGGCATCCTGATGATTGCCGGAGCCTTGATGTGGATTGCCGTTCCGGTAGCCCTGTTCATCGGCACGGTGGGCGCGGTGTCGGTCTTCAAGGCGGTCTATATCGACAAGCGTGAGCTCAAATGCGCCTGCGTGGGCGGAGCGAGCAACGTTCCCCTGGGCTTCGTATCGCTAACGGAAAACCTGATGATGATCGCCATGGCGATCTGGATGCCGGTCCGTATGGCCTGGGGAGGATAAGTATGGTCCTCATTTCACGCAGCACCGCCTGGACATAAGAAATGGCGCTTCTTGTCGGCTTTGCGATGATCTGCGTCCTGGGAGTTGCCCATCATTACGGTCTGCTTGCCGTCCGTGCAGCCAAGCCGAATGCGGGTGGGGCAGGAAAGACAGCCATCGTGGTTGTTTTTGTCGGTCTTGTGGCGCTTCACACCGTAGAAATCCTGGCCTTCGCCGCGATCTATCGCCTTTTGCTGGCCCTGGGTCTGTTCGGCACCCTGGGCGGCAGTTTCGACGGATCGTGGAACGGCCTGATCTATTTCTCCGGCATCAACTTCGCGACGCTCGGCTATACCCAGATCGAGACCCGGGGCGCGATCCGGATCATCAGCATGATGCAATCGCTTGGCGGCTTCATGATCCTGACCTGGTCGGCCACCTTTCTGTATTCCACTTGCGAAAAGGTTTGGCGTGAGACGGAGTAGGTGGCTTGATCAAGATTGCGCATGCGTTTCCGGCGGCAAGCCATTTCTGCTGAACAGGCGCCGATCGCAAGGGTTATTGGGAAAGCCGATCAGTCACGTTCCTGCCAGCCGGAGAAAAATCATGTTGCCGCGAAAGGCTCATGGTTTTATCGAAGAGGCATGTCGAGCCTGATACGCCAGCTTGTTGCCGTGCTTGTCGTGACGATTGTCACGGCGGGTCTGGGCATCTCGACGGCCAAGGCCGCCATGGCTCTGGAGTGTGAACTGACCCTGGCCACATCAGTGTCGGAAACACCGACGCTGGCATCCCATACGAAACACAGCCACGACCATGGCGGGACAGGTTCACCTGTCGCCAGCCATCAGCACGACGGGCAGGACACGGCTTCAGGCGATGCGGATGCGTCCCACTGCAAGGCCCATGCCTGTCCTTCAACCGCAATGCCCGCTTTCAACGCTGTCATGCCGGCTGCTGACGTGGGGCAAACCTTGGCTGTGATCCCCTCGGGATCTCTGGTGGAACTCACAGTCCCGGAAGGACTTCGCCGCCCTCCGCGCGGCTGATCCGAACGATGCCTGGTGCGACCTGAACGGGTCGCAACCCCCATCATTCTGATCTCAAGCGGAACTCAACCCTCATGAAACCACTCGTCACGGCGGCACTCCCGCTGTTGGCAGCCGCCTGTGCGCCGCTGCCGCCCATGGACATGTCTCTGCCCCCTGCCGCAGATCCGGCAGGTCCCGTCTCCGTCGCTCCGGCAGGACCAGCAGTCAATTATACGGCTCGACGGGTCATGGAGCCCGCAGACTGGACTACCCTGAACTCCGAGCAGATTGGAGGCAGCGAATGAGAAAGCTCTTGATGCTATCATTCGGCGCCATCCTGACGCTGTCTGCATGTGCCGATGTCGCGACCATGAAGAAGGCCAGCGATCAGCGGGCCGGATTTGCGCCTGTTTCCGATATTTCGCGGCGTGCCACGGGCGCAGGAGCAGTCTGGCTACAAAGCCCGGCGGAACGTGAGGCGAATGCCGCGCGCGTTCGCGCCATGGCGCACCGCAAAACCCTGAGTGCCGACCAGGCGGTGCAGATTGCATTGTTGAACAACCCCGGTCTTCAGGCGCGATATGCCGAACTGGGCCTATCGGCGACTGACCTGTGGGAAACCGCACGCGGCCCCGTTCCGGCCCTGGGCTTGTCCGTATCTGGCCTGGTGGGCGGCGATGTAACACGCTCGATCGAAGCTACTCTCGTTTCGTCGATCCTGGACATTGCGACGCAAAAGCCCCGGACCCGGACAGCGGAACTGGCGTTCCGGCAGGCGCAACTGGCAGCAGCGGGCGAAACGCTGGCCCTGGCCCACGAAACGCGCCGCAGTTGGATCGAAGCTGTCGGGGCGTTTGAGGCCGCCGCCCTGATCGGCCAGTCACAAAACACTGCCAATGCGGCGTCTGAGCTGGCGTCCGAACTTGGGGCCACGGGTGCGATGAGCCGCGCAGACCAGGCACGGGAACATGCCTTCACTGCTGAATTGGCGGCCGAGCAGGCGGCAGCCAAGCTGGAGGCGCAGCTTGCCAAGGAAAAACTGGTCCGACTGATGGGTCTGTGGGGCAGCGGGACGGAGTTCTATGTTCCCGATCGCCTGCCGGCCTTGCCCGGGGGCGCACCGGGCCGCGCGGATATTGAGCGCCAAGCCTTGGCCAATCGGGTCGATCTGGCCGCAGGGCGCCTGGAGCTGCAGGCCATTGCCAGCCGCTATCGGTTGGAGGGGCAGACCCGAATGGTCGCCGATGCCGCCTTTGCCAATGGCGTGGAAATCGAGCGCGAAGAGGGAGAAACCGAGCGTTCCCCCGTCCTGGATATCGAGTTCCAGATCCCGGTGTATGACACCGGTGGCCTGCTCTCGCGCCGCGGCAGCCTGGAATACATGCGATCTGCCAACAGTCTGGCCCAAGCGGCTGTTGATGCCCGTTCCGAGGCCCGCGCAGCTCATACCGCCGTGACCGGCAGCTATCAGATCGCCCGCCATTGGCGCGATCAGGTGCTGCCCTTGCGACGCGAGATCAACGAACAGGCGCTGCTCAGCTACAACGGCATGCTCACCTCAACCTTCGAGCTGCTGAACGATGCCCGTGAGGAATTGGAGTCGCGGCTGAGCGCGGCCGAGGCCAAGCGCAATTACTGGCTGGCCGAGGCTGACGCTACCGCAGCGATATGGGGCGGGGCCACGGGAGAAACGGCCGGCGAGGAAGGAGACGAGGGATGATGAACCGCAGGACGATGCTGGGCGCCGGAATTGGTGCTGGGGCCGCGGCACTCGCCGTGAAGGCAGCGCAAGCTGAGACGCGCTTTCGCGATCTGCCGGAAGCTGCCAGCACCGACAGCCCTTATACGCAGGTGCCGCCCCGTCCCACAACGGGCATCGACTACAACCCGATCGTCACCCTGAATGGCTGGTCGCTGCCCTACCGGTTGAATGGCAACGTCAAGGAGTTCCACCTGGTCGCCGAACCGGTGGAACGGATCATGGCTGACGGGATGGTCGCCCGTTTGTGGGGCTACAATGGGCAATCGACCGGTCCGACCATCGAGGCGGTCGAGGGTGAACGGGTCCGCATCTATGTCACCAACCGCTTGCCCGAGCACACTTCGGTGCACTGGCACGGGTTGATCCTTCCGTCAGGCATGGACGGAGTAGGGGGTCTGAGCCATCCCGCGATCCCTGCCGGCAAGACCTATGTCTACGAGTTCGACTTGGTAAAGTCCGGGACGTTCATGTACCACCCCCATGCCGACGAGATGGTGCAGATGGCCATGGGCATGATGGGCCTCTTCATCGTGCATCCGCGCGATCCGTCCTTCATGCCGGTGGATCGCGACTTCGGCATCCTGCTGGCGGCTTATGACATCGATCCGGGCACCTATATCCCGCGCGTCGCCGAGATGACGGACTTCAATCTCTGGACCTTCAACAGCCGGATTTTTCCGGACATCGACCCGCTGGTTGTCAGCAAGGGCGACCGGGTCCGGGTGCGGGTGGGCAACCTGACCATGACCAACCACCCCATCCACATGCACGGCTACGATTTTGAGGTGACCTGTACGGACGGAGGCTGGGTCCGGCCCGAGGCCCGCTGGCCCGAAGTCACCATCGACATCCCGGTGGGATCGATGCGGGCCTACGAGTTCAACGCCGACCATGTGGGAGACTGGGCCTTCCACTGCCACAAGTCGCATCACACCATGAACGCGATGGGCCATGAGCTGCCGACCTTCATTGGCGCCAACAAGGCACGCGTGACCGAGATGATCCGCAGACACCAGCCAGGTTACATGCCGATGGGCACCGCCGGCATGGCGGACATGGGCGAGATGTCGATGGAGATCCCCGAGAACACCATCCCGATGATGACCGGCTGGGGTCCGTTCGGCCCCTTGGAGATGGGGGGCATGTTTTCGGTCGTGAAGGTGCGCGAGGGGATCGCGCCCGACGATTACTCGGATCCGGGCTGGTATGAAAATCCTCCCGGTACCCAGGCCTGGGAATGGACGGGCGAGTTGCCCGAACATGCCAGCAACGACAGCCCCCAGACCATTCTGACCCCGCGCGGCGGAAAGCGGTTGGGCTGACCCTGAATTATCGAGCAACCATAAAGGAAAACCTGATGAAATCGTTGATGCTGGCAACCGCGGTTGCCCTGTTGCCAACCCTTCCCCTGGCCGGAGGAACCCATAAAGGCGGCCATAATTATGCTGCGGGCGCTCCGGCAACTGGTGGAGAGATGAAGACCGTCGAGGTGTCGATGCGGGAAACCGAGGATGGCGCCATGGTTTTCGAGCCCAAGGAGCTGTCCTTCGCGGCCGGCGAGACCGTCCGCCTGGTCATCACCAACAAGGGTGAGTTGGAGCATGAGTTCGTCATGGATACGGTCGAGGCCAATGCCGAGCACAAGGAACTGATGGCCCGCTTTCCCGAAATGGAACACGACGATCCGAATGCGGTCCGCCTGCAACCGGGCGAGACCGGGGAGATCCTCTGGACCTTCACGAATGCAGGCGAATTCGAATTCGCCTGCCTGATGCTGGGCCACTACGAGTCCGGCATGCACGGCCCCCTGAACGTCACCAAATCCTGAACACGAGGACGAGATCATGAAACTGATCCAACTGACCGCAGCCGCCCTGATCGTTTCTTCCGGAACCGCCTTCGCAGATACCCACATCACGAACGGGACCGTCACCAAGATCGACACCAAATGGAACAAGGTGACCATCGATCACGAGGAGCTCAAGAACCTCGATATGCCAGCCATGAAGATGGTTTTCCAGGTGGCGGAACCGGAAATGCTCGAAACCCTGAGCGAGGGTGACACGATCCAGTTTGCTGCGGACCGTGTGAACGGCAAGCTGACCGTCACCGAAATCCTGGAATGAGAAGCACGACCCTTTTCAGCTCTGACCTTCAATTTGGGAGAAACAAGATGACCTTTGCGCAAACGATGATCATGGCAGCTGTTGCGGCCCTGGGTCTGTCCTTGCCTGTGTTGGCGCAGGATGCGGCGTTCCAGCTTCCGGAACAATGCGCCACCTCCTCCGGCTCGACTGAGATGGCGGCTGGCAAGATGCACGGGTCCTCTACAGAGGACGGCAAGCAACCCGGCATGGACTCGGACATGACCGGCATGATGGGCATGGGCCAGATGGATATGGAGGCCATGCCGGAGCATGTCCGTGAAAACATGCGCAGGATGATGGTTTCCATGCCGGCCATGCATCAGGGTATGATGCAGGAAGACGCCGATGTGGCCTTTGCCTGTGCGATGATCGCCCATCATCAGGGAGCCATCGACATGTCGGAAGTCCTGTTGAAATACGGCAAGGATGAGGAAACGCGCGCGCTCGCCGAAGGGATCATTGCCGCTCAGGCTGAGGAGATCGGACAGATGACGGCCTGGTTGGCCGAACACGCCAAGTAACCTTGCCGCGGCCGTGCGGCGTGAGCTGCGCGGCCTCTTACCTGACAGATCAGGCCGGAGCAGCACGAAGCGGAACTGGCCAGCCTGGTTAGCGGCATGCTGCTATCGAAGATGACGGCTTGATCGGTCAGGCGAGCAGGCTGCCTGCCGCAAATTCTTCAAAGAAAGGACAAGCCCATGACCCAGAGAACTTTTTCGCGCCGCACGGTCTTGTCAGTCAGTGTCGGACTGCTCGGCCTGTCTGCGTTACCCGTCATTGCAGATCGCCTCGACACTCGGATGGTGGTCGTCAAAGACCCCAATTGCGGCTGTTGCGGCGCCTGGATCGAGATCGTCCAGTCGGCGGGATTTGAAGTGACCACGGAACACCGCGCCGGCACTGCGCTGATGCGCTACAAGATCGACAACGGGATCCCTGAGGCAATGGCCTCCTGCCATACGGCGCGCATTGGCGGCTACACGCTAGAAGGCCATGTTCCCGTAGCCGACATTCGCCGCTTGCTGAAAGAACGTCCCGATGCCATCGGTCTGGCAGTGCCGGGCATGCCGTACGGTTCACCAGGCATGGGACCCGAGGACGCACGGGAGGCCTATGACGTCTTCCTGATCCAGAAAAACGGAAACACATCGGTCTTCACCCATTACGATGCCGCATGACGATCCGCACGATTGGCGTCCATAATGGACGGAACAGCAATGAACATTACCGAAGCTGCCCGGGTATCGGGCCTCGCCGCCAAGACGATCCGGTACTATGAGGATATCGGCCTGGTCTCCCCGCGGCGGGGGGCGAACGGTTATCGCCAGTTCAGGCCCGACGACATCAGGCGACTGATCTTTCTGGGACGTGCGCGGCGGCTGGACTTCTCCCTGCAGGATTGCCGCGATCTCCTGGCCTTGAACAAGGATGCAGACCGCAGCAGCGCGAACGTCCGCAAGATCGCCTCCCGACATCTCGCACACGTGGATACGCGGCTGACTGAGCTGTTGCAGTTGCGTGATGCCCTGCAGAACCTCGTCGACAGTTGTGCTGGCGACGGGCAGCCTGATTGCACGATCCTGGATGCGCTCACCGTGGACTACCTGGGCCAGGATGGTAGTTAGCCGTTGTTCCGCCGAGCCTGAATTGCCTGAAGACGCGCAGGCCATCGGGATTTGATGAAGGCGAGGATCGCGGCAATCTCTCCAGCCGAAAGAACCTCGCCGAACGCCGGCATGCCCGAAGTCATGGCAACGCCCATGTCGTCCAGAACCGCCTGCCCGCCGCGATGGATATAATCGGTCAGCATGGCATCGTCATGATGCCAGGTGTGGCCAGTCTCATCATGGGGCGGGGCAGGCAGGATCCCATCCTCGCCAGCCTTCTGCCATTCCGGTTGCCCTTCAAGCCGGGTTCCATGGCAGGCGGCACAGTGCTGCATATAGAGCGTCTCGCCACGCTGCAGGTTGGGAGTTCTACTATACGCCCAAGCTGCGACAAGCGCCGCACTTGCAAAGGCAAAGGCGACCGGCCAGCCGAGCGGCAAGCGCAGGAAAGAGGAACGCTTCGAAACCATATCAAGCAGGGTGCCGATCTTGATGCGAAGGTCAATTATGCCACCGGGTCGCTCACCCGCTCTTGACCTTCCAGCACTGGAACCTCCCAGATACGACAGCATGAGACAGGCCAAGGAAGATCCCATGCGCTTTCACATCCCAAACATGAACTGCGGCGGCTGCGCTCGCAGCGTTACTCGCGCCATCCAATCCGTTGATGCGAATGCCCGTATCACCATCGAGCAGGCCAGCCGAGAGATCGAGATTTCGACCGACCTGCCGCGCCAGCAGATTGTCGCCGCGCTTGCTGCGGCAGGTTACCCTGCGGCGCCAACAGCCGCCTGAGCACGCCTCTTCGCTACTTTGATCCCCGCGGGCGCACGGGTTCGCCCGGGCCCCAGCTCACCTCAAGGAGCGTCCCATGTCACACGATGTTTCTTCGCAGTCAAACACGCCGGCGAACGCCGTCTACGTTTGCCCCATGCATCCGGAGGTGCGCCGGCCCGGTCCAGGGCGCTGTCCTCAATGCGGGATGCATCTGGTGCCCGAGGCGGAAGCGGCAAGTCGGGCGCGCCACGGACATGATTTCCACGACCATGGCTCATCCATCCGCCAGACCCGGCATGACATGGATGCCCGTCCCGACCCTGAAAAAAGCTATGACCACGTGCCGCCCGATTGGACGGGGGCGGTCTATACCTGTCCCATGCACCCCGAGGTGCGGCAGACCGAGGCGGGTTCCTGCCCGATCTGCGGCATGGGACTGGAGCTTGAATCCGCCGCCATGGTGGACGACGGCCCCAATCCCGAGCTTGTCGATTTCACCCGCCGTTTCTGGGTCGCTGCGGCGCTGACGGTGCCACTGCTGGTCCTGACCATGGCGCCGATGATCGGTGTTGGGGCAGTGCGCGATCTCTTTGGCGAGCGCGTGACGCTGTGGATTGAACTCCTTCTCGGAACCCCCGTGGTGCTGTGGTGCGGCTGGCCGTTCCTGGTGCGCGGCTGGCGGTCCTTCCGCAGCGGCAACCTGAACATGTTCAGCCTGATCGCCATGGGCGTCATGGCGGCCTGGCTATTCAGCATGGCCGCGGTGATGGCCCCGCAGATCTTTCCTGCAGGTTTCCGAGACGCCGAGGGGCATGTCGGCGTCTATTTTGAGGCCGCGGCCGTGATCGTGACGCTGGTTCTGCTGGGTCAGATCATGGAGCTGCGCGCCCGCGAAGGCACCGGCCGCGCCATCCGCGCCCTGCTCGATCTGGCGCCGGCGACCGCGCGCCTGCTCCGCCCCGACGGCAGCGAGGCGGAGGTGCCGCTGGACACGGTGCAGGTGGGCGACCGGCTGCGGGTGCGTCCGGGCGACAAGGTGCCCGTGGATGGCACGGTCGTGGACGGCCGCTCGTCCATCGACGAGAGCATGATCACCGGCGAGCCGCTGCCGGTCGAGAAGGTATTGGGCGATCCGGTCACCGGGGCTACAATTAACGGCACCGGCTCTCTGGTGATCGAGGCAACCCGCGTCGGCGCCGACACCATGCTAAACCAGATCGTCCAGATGGTCTCGAACGCGCAACGCTCGCGCGCGCCGATTCAGAAATACGCCGACAAGGTTGCGGGCCTGTTCGTACCGGCGGTGATCGCCATTGCGGTCGTGGCCTTCATTGCCTGGGCGATCTGGGGGCCGCAGCCATCGTTCTCCTATGGACTGGTGGCGGCCGTGGCGGTGCTGATTATCGCCTGCCCCTGCGCACTGGGCTTGGCCACGCCCATGTCGATCATGACCGCGACCGGGCGCGGCGCACAGGCCGGCGTACTGATCAAGAATGCTGAGGCGCTGGAGCGCTTTGAAAGAGTTGACACTCTGATTGTGGACAAGACTGGCACCCTGACCGAGGGCAAGCCGCGCCTTATCGCCGTGCTACCAGAGGCGGGACATGACGAGGACGCGATCCTGCACCTTGCCGCGTCGCTCGAACGCGGGTCCGAGCATCCACTGGCCGAGGCCATCGTGCGCGGCGCCAAGGAGCGCGGTCTCGACATGACCGAGGCCAAGGATTTCGAGGCTGTGACCGGGCAAGGTGTGCGCGGCATTGTAGACGGACAGCCGGTGGCGCTCGGCAACATCCGCCTGCTGGCGGACATGGGGTTTGATGTCGGTCCGTTGGCTGCCCGCGCTGACGCGCGGCGCGACGAGGGCGAAACAGTGATGTTTGTCGTGGTGAATAACACAGTCGCCGGTATGGTCTCGGTCGCAGATCCGGTCAAGCAGACGACGCCAGCCGCGTTGAGGGCGCTGCATGAACTCGGTTTTCGCATCATCATGGCGACCGGCGACAACGAGCGTACGGCCCGTGCGGTGGCCGCGCGTCTTGGCATTGACGAGATTCGTGCCGATGTTCTGCCCCAGGACAAGGCGCGGATCATTGCTGAATTGCAAGCAGTCGGCCGCAAGGTGGCGATGGCGGGTGACGGGGTGAACGATGCGCCCGCCCTGGCGCAGGCCGATGTTGGGATTGCCATGGGCACTGGAGCCGATGTGGCGATCGAGAGCGCGGGGATCACGCTTGTCAAAGGCAATCTCGACGGCATCGTCCGTGCGCGGCGGCTGGCGCAGGCGACGATGCGAAACATTCGCCAGAACCTGTTCTTTGCCCTGATTTACAACGCCGCAGGCGTTCCGGTGGCAGCCGGGCTGCTGTTTCCGTTCTTCGGCATCCTCATCAGCCCGATGTTTGCAGCCTTTGCTATGAGCGCCTCCTCGATCTCGGTTGTACTGAACGCCCTGCGATTGAGAACAGTGCGGGTGTAACAGAGTATTGCGCCACATGGCCCTGCCTCCCTTTGAGAGGCAGGCAGGGCCGCCCGGCCTCGGGAATACTCTGGCGGAACTCGGTCACAAAGCTTGTTTCTTTCGGCGCTGCTTAATTTGATCGGTCTAGCTAGCCATGAGTTGACCTGACCATTTTAGAAGGCGCGTCCCTCGGGGCGGTTTCAACATCAAGTGCCACAAGCCGGAACGGACCCTTGGGAAAAGGAGGCACACAATCCGAGATCAATCCCAAATCTCCAGTAATCTGAGAAAGTGTCCGAAAGAAGATCCCTTGCGGGCGGTTCAGCTTGAAGCCTGGCAGCTTACCTGACGCCCGACCGGATCGCCGATCACTTCGGCATGGCCCGGTCAACGCTGGCTGCCTTGCTCAAGAACGGCCCGGACCTGCGTGCCCGCTCCGACACGTGTCAAGGGACCTCCACCTTTACGAGCTAAGGCGACACGGTGGCCCCTGACCTGATCAACGGCCGCTTTGACCAAGCGGGCGACCGGTGGCCTGCTGCCGGTTTCGTGGACACGACAATAGGATCGTGACCAAGGGACTGGAGATCACAAATGACGAGACGGAAGTTCAGCCGCGAGTTAAAAAAGCGAGGCTGTAAAGCTGGTGACCGATCGCGGCGTATCGGTGGCGCAGACAGCCCGTGACCTTGATCTGGCGGAGAGCGTGTTGCGGCGCTGGATGCGGGAGCTAACTGCCGCGCCAACTGCGGCGTTTCCAGGGAACGGGCAGATGCGGGCCGATCAGGCCGAGATCGCGGCGCTGAAGAAAGAGGTCGCCCGACTCCGGGCGGAGCGTGACATCCTCAAGAAGGCCACGGCTTTTTTCGCGCGCGAGGCGACATGAGGTTCGCCTTTATCGCCAAGCATCGTCACATCTGGCCGGTCAGCTGGCTCTGCGAGGTGCTGGAGGTCTCGCGTTCGGGATTCCACGCCTGGCTCAACCGCCCGGTCAGCGCCCGCGAGATCCATGATGCGAAGCTCGTCCCAGCCATCGACAAGAGTTTCAAGGCCAGCGATTGCACCTATGGCGCCCGCCGCGTTTGGCGTGACGTGCTTGAGGACGGACTGGCCTGCGGTCTGCATCGGATCGAACGGCTGATGCGCCAGAATGCGATGAGGGCGCGGCCGAGGCGACGCGGGAAGCCCAGAGATGACGGTGAGCGGTCGGTCATCGCCGGCAACATCCTCGACCGGAACTTCGAGGCCGATCGGCCAAACCAGAAGTGGCTGGCCGACTTCACCTACATCTGGACTGCCGAGGGCTGGCTGTATGTCGCCGTCGTGCTGGACCTGTTCTCCCGGCGCGCCGTCGGCTGGTCCATGAAGGCCGAACGGGACGCATCTCTGGTCATGGATGCGCTGATGATGGCAGTCTGGCGGCGCGGAAAAGCTGACGCGCTGCTGCATCATTCGGATCAAGGCTCCCAATACACCAGCGAGCAGTTCCAGCGCCTGCTCCACGACAACGGCATCACCTGCTCGATGAGCCGGGCCGGCAACGTGTGGTACAACTCAGCCATGGAAAGCTTCTTCTCTTCGCTGAAGACCGAGCGCACCGCCCGCAAGGTCTACCGCACGCGTGACGCCGCCCGGGCCGACGTGTTCGACTACGTCGAGCGCTTCTATAATCCGCAGCGACGCCATTCCAAACTGGGCTATCTAAGCCCCGTGGCGTTCGAGGCCCGCGCTATGCAAACTTAACTTGGTGTCCACGAAACCGGCAGCAGGCCACCGGCGCGAGATTATGGCAGCCGAGGGCACTACGCCCATGCCAGCCGACCGGCTGCGCATCGGCAGCACAGATTATGCGATCGACCGGGCTGAGTCTTATGCACCAGGCGGAGGCGCACTATACTTCGACCTCATTCTGAGGGAGTAACAATGACAGATCAGGATCATGTCGATGCTATTCAAACAGCTGTGTTAAATCTCAATACGGCTATCGAGGCAGAGGCCAAGGACGGGATGCTTTGCGAACTGATGATATTTCACAACCACACTGATGAACGGACAATCACGTTCACGCTTTTGGGAACACCTGTCCACTGCTCGGGTTGATCTGGGCATCACCAGCCCGTTGCCGGACCAGGGCTCGACATCTCGGAAGGAGCAATCATGGCCAATCATCGTGCCGATACCTTGCGCTTGCGCGGGTCGGACCACCTGCGCGGCGGCGGGTGGTGGATCTTTGCAATCATCCTTGCCATCGTGCTGTCGCTGTTCGGGCTGGCGCTGTTTGTCGGCGGCGTGTGGCTGATCTTCCTCGGGGGCAGCTGGTACTATGCCTTGGCGGGAGCCGGGCTGCTGATGACGGCATGGTTGCTGATCACAAGTCCCGGCGATGCGCTGCCGGTGTATGGGCTGGTCTGGATGGCCACGGTGATCTGGGCTTTCTGGGAGGTCGGCACCGACTGGTGGGCCCAGGTCCCGCGCCTTGTCGCCCCGACTGTCGTTCTGGTCCTGATCCTGCCCACTGCCATTGCCCTTGGCAGCCGCAGCAAGCGCTGAGACATCGCCATGCATAATCTCCTGCTGTCCGCCTCGGTTTTCGCCATTGTTGCGACATCGACCGCCTTGCCTGCCTTGTCGCAAACACCCCCTGCGACCGAGCCTGCCCCTCAGCCCACGGACCAGCCCACGGCTCCCACTCAGGCCCCTAGCGAAACGCCTGCGACAGGCAGCCCGTCCTTGGAAAGGTCCCCTGCTGCCATGCCGGCCGGCGAAGAAACCGCCGAGGCCGCCACGGGTCAGCAGACGGATCAGGGCAACCGCGCCCCCCGGCCTCAGCCTGAGATCGGTGCCGACTGGCCGTTCTGGGGCGGCGATGCTCAGGCGACGCGCTATTCGCCCTTGGACCAGATCACCCGCGACAACGTGGATCAGCTGGAACGCGCCTTCATTTATCGCACCGGCGACATGCCGACCGGCAGCGCCGAGGGCAAGTATGCGGCCGAGACTACGCCCCTGAAGATCGGCGACCAGTTGGTGATGTGTTCGGCCAAGAACATCCTGATCGCCATCGACGCTGCCACGGGCGAGGAGAACTGGCGCTACGACCCGCAGGTCAGCAACGACGCCATCCCCTATTCCGCGTCCTGCCGCGGTGTGTCGGCCTATACCGCGCCCGGCCTGCCTGACGACGCGCAGTGCAAGACCCGCGTGATCGAAGGCACCCTTGACGCCCGGCTGATTGCGGTTGATCTGCGCACCGGCCAGCCATGTGCGGACTTCGGCGAGAATGGCCAGGTCGATCTGTGGCAGAACATCGGCGAGAAGGTGCCCGGCTGGTATGCCGTCACCGCGCCTCCGGCCATCGTGCGCGGGGTGGTCGTCACCGGCGCCCAGGTCAAGGACGGGCAGGCTGAAGACGCGCCCTCCGGCGTGATCCGCGGTTTTGACGCGGTCACGGGCGCGTTCCTGTGGGCCTGGGATCTGGGCAGGCCCGGTGAACACGGCCAGCCGCCGGAAGGCGAGACCTATACCCGCGGCACGCCCAACATGTGGACCACCGCCACCGCTGACGAGAAACTGGGCCTTGTCTATTTGCCGATGGGCAATTCCTCTGTCGATTACTACGGTTCCAACCGCTCGGAACTGGAGAACCAGTGGGCAACAGGACTTGTTGCGCTGAACGCGCTGACGGGCGAGCCGGTCTGGGACTTCCAAACCGTTTACAACGATGTTTGGGACTATGATCTGGGCAGTCAGGCGACCTTGCTGGACTTTCCCACGGGCGAGGGAGAGACCACACCCGCAATCCTGCTGCCATCCAAGCAGGGCGACATCTACATCCTCGACCGTGCCACGGGCGAGCCGCTGACGCCGGTCGGAGAGATCGAGACACCCCAAGATCCCAGCGTCGAGCCTGACTACATCTCGGATGTGCAACCCACGTCCGAGTGGCACACGCTGCGCAAGGACGAGTTGGTTGAAAAGGACATGTGGGGCTTCACCCCCATCGACCAGTTGTGGTGCCGCATTCAGTTCCGCCGCGCCGGCTATCAAGGCTTCTACACGCCGCCGACCGCCGATCAGCGCTGGATCCAGTATCCCGGCTATAACGGCGGATCGGACTGGGGTTCGGTTGCGGTCGATACGGATCGCAACATCATTGTTGCCAACTACAACGATGTGCCGAACTACAACCGCCTGATCCCGCGCGAGGAAGCCGACGAAATGGGCCTGCGCCCGATCAACGAGCAGCCGCAGGGCGGTGAGGCCGGCGAGAACGCGGATGTGGGAGGGGCCGAGGGCGCGGGCGATCCGCAGGCGGGCGCCCCCTATGCCATCGACGTAAACGCGGGCTGGCGCAATGACGTCACCGGCGTGCCTTGTACCCGTCCCCCTTATGGCGGGATCCGCGCCATCGACCTGAACACCGGCGAGACGCTCTGGGACACGCCCATCGGCACCGCGCGGCGCAATGGTCCCTTCGGCATTCCCTCGATGCTGCCCTTTAAGATCGGCACGCCCAACAACGGTGGCTCGGTCGTCACGGCCGGCGGGCTGATTTTCATTGCAGCCGCGACCGACAACCTGTTCCGCGCCATTGACATCGAGACAGGCGAGACTGTGTGGCAGGACGTGCTGCCCGCCGGAGGACAGGCCAATCCCATTTCTTATGAGGTGGACGGGCAGCAATATGTCCTGATTGCCGCGACAGGTCATCACTTCATGGAAACGCCGATCGGCGATTACATCATCGCCTATCGCCTGCCCGAATGATCGAATGCCGGGCTCTTGCTGCCGGGCCCGGTATTCTGCCTGCCATCGCAGCGCCTGCTGTCCCGAGTGCACGAAAAGAGGCTCGCCTTGAACTGGAAGAACATGCTGTTCCAGAACTGGGAAGGGATCGTGCGAACGCTTGTCGTGGGCGTTCTGGCCTATGTGACGCTGATCCTGTTCCTGCGCATCTCGGGCAAGCGCACGCTTGCCAAGCTGAATGCGTTCGATCTGGTGGTGACGGTTGCCCTCTGCTCGACGCTCTCGGCCATCCTGCTGCAGGAATCCATCGCCCTGGCCGAGGGGGCGGTCGCCCTGGGGCTTCTCATCGCCATGCAGTTCCTTGTGGCCTTCACTTCGGTCCGCTGGAAGGCCTTTGCCAAGGCGGTCCGGTCCGAGCCCACCCTTCTGATCCGGTCTGGGCAATTCTGCGACGCAGCCATGCGGCGCGAGCGGAGCACCCGGGACGAGGCGATGAGCGCCGTGCGCGCCAGCGGGGGCCAGGATCTGGATGAGGTCGAGGCGGTGGTGCTGGAAAGCGACGGCACTCTCAGCGTCATGCTTTCCTCTCGCGGATAGGGCTTGGCGAAAAGACAATGCAGTAGATGCCTGGCATCGCTTGGCAAGATTTCCAACAGGAGCTGCGGAGTTCATGCCGCGTTCGCCGCCAAAGATATCGAACACATCACCATAGGGAAGCGACCTGAGCTCAGTAAATTCGATCCCGATAGCCGTGGTGACGATGGGTTCAGGCTGTCATAAGGATCATCGTGCGTTCATGGGATGAGAACGGCGGTGAGAAACTAGGCCACGGAAGCGGCGGCATGGAGCTGCTGCGGGCGGCGTAAAAGTCGTCCACCCTTTCCCTTTCTGCGGCAGCAGGGAGGGCGCGAGGATTTTCAGCG
>NZ_JAOTBE010000089.1 GCF_026162645.1 Paracoccus rhizosphaerae | reverse complement strand
GCGCCCCATCCTCACGCACCACACAAATCGCCGTCTCTTCTTGCGACACGTCCAAAGCTGCAAACATTCCCATCGAATCCTCCATGCTCACACTCCCGCAAAGGGCCGGAGCAACAGAACCTGGGGAGGCGCTATCCTGAAATGCGACTTTCTGTGCTCAACAATGGGTTGAGCCATGAAAGGATCACGAAATGAAGGTGGGGTTCTCTCACCTTTCGCTTTCGGAGCGCCGCAAGATTGAACGCTGGCGATAGATGAAGCTGAGCCCTGACGAGATGGCGAGCAGGCTTGGCCGGCACCGCTCGACGATCTTCCGCGAGCTGCGCCGCAACTATTTCCACGACAGCGAGATCCCGAAGTTGAGCGGCTACTGGTGTGTCGTTGGCCAAAATTACTTGGATGGGCGGCGGACGCGGCAGCGCAAGCTGGTGCGCGATACTGGACTGCGCGACCAGGTCGAGCGCTGCTTGATATCTGGCTGGACACCCGAGCAGATCGCCGGCCAATTGCGTTACGAGAATGCTCCTCGCCGGGTCTGCCAAGAGACCATCTACCGCCATGTTTATTCTGGTGACGGTCGCCGAAGCGAGTTGTGGCGCCACCTCCTTTCCGGACGCCGACGCCGCCGGGGCTACCGGCTGCGCAAGCGTCCACCGCCCAGATTTGCGCCGGAACTCAGCATCTTGTTCCGCCCGGATATCATCGCGCATCGCAAGCAGTTTGGACACTGGGAGGCAGACCTGGTGCTGTTCCGGCAGAAGTATGGCCCGGCCAATGTCACCACCATGATCGAGCGCACCAGCCGTTTCCTGGTCGTGTTGAAGAACGTCGAAAAGCGCACCAAGCCGATCATGGCGCAGATCGCTCAAGCGCTCGCGCCCCTGCCCCCGCATGCCTGCCGATCAATCACCTTTGATCGCGGCTCCGAGTTCATCGACTGGCCGCATCTACAGGCCGAAGTGGGCACCCAGACCTGGTTCTGCGAAGCGCAGTTGCCGTGGCAGAAAGGTGCCGTGGAGAACGCCAACAAACGGCTTCGACGCTGGCTCTGCCGCGACACCGACCCAAACTCGCTTTCTCAGGAGGAACTCCGGCAACTCTGCGCGGGCCTCAATGCCACGCCGCGCAAGCGCCTCGGCTTCCGCACCCCTGCCGAGGTGTTCAAGACCAACCTGCTCGGAAGCGGCTACAGAAGGGAAAAAACTCTCCCGGAAACCGAAGTCGCATTTGGGCTAGCGCGTCCACATATTGCAACAGAGACAGCTGCGAGTGGGGGCGTGGCAATTTTGCTAAGTGGTGTACAAGCGGCGAGCCTCGGAGACGTCAGGGCTTGATCAGGCGGCCACTGCGGGCAGCCTGCCGTTGGGATCGTCGGTGACGCGGGCGAGGGTTCTCAAGCGACATGCATCGCTTGGCGTCCGTCCGTTCATCATTCGCCTCACGCATCAGCACGCCGACCAAGCGGATGATTACACTTCCGTTGGGGAAGATGCCGATGACATCCGAGCGCCGCTTTACATCACAGTTCATCCTTTCCAGGGGATTGGTGCTGGCGACCTGGGCCCTGTGTTTCCAGGGAAGGACATGTAGGCCAAGGACATTGTCGCGGAGCTGTCCATCATTGCGCCGAAGTTGAGCTGCTTCTCGTGCAGGGGGTCGGTCACGATCTCCCACTAGGCTTCGGCCTCGGCCTTGGTCGCCTGCGCGAAGATCGTCGTCAGCATCGCCGCCACCGCCGCACTGCATGGTGGAGGTGTGAGCGAGAGTGTTTCTTGCCTAGTGAATGCGGCACCTCTGGTGAGTGGCGAAGACCCTACCCGCGGCCGCCCGCAGCCTCTCGTAGTCATCCGCAATCACCAGCCTCACGGTTGCAAGGCCTTGGTCCGCAAGAAAGCGCGAGGCAATCCGATCCAAAGAGGCCATCGCACGAACACCTTGAGGGGGCCGTTGGCGATGCCCGGCACCTGGCGCTTGCCATCCGCATCGACCGCCACGGCGATCACGACGGCCCGGCTGATGATCCGTCCGCCTTCTCGCATCTTCACGTAGAACGCACCGAGCCGGCTGTGCCATCGAGCCGCCATCGGTCATAGCTCGATGACGAACGTCCTTCTTCGTCCTCCTCACCCCATCGTCGGCCGACCGCGTCGAAACATTGAGAACATAGGCTTTCCTGAGACGGCCACCAGAACCTTCCCGGAGGTCCATTGCGACTCTAGGAAGCCGGAGAAGTCGCTGCCCCTGCGGAGATTTTGGATCTCCAGCGCGATCTATCCGGCTTGCGTATCCCAATCCCGGGCACGGTATCCGACGCGCTGCAGTTCCGGGTGGCCACGTGTCAGGATGATGTCTTCATGCCTTACCGTGCATCTTCGGCGACCGGCGCCCGGTTGCCGCGTCGCGACAGCCACAGGGTCAGGGCCAGGAAGGCCGCCGTGATGCCATAGAGCAGCAGCGCGATCGTGCTTTGCAGCAGGATCGTGAAGTCGCCGCCCGAGATGGACAGGGCGCGGCGCAGGTTGTTCTCCATGTCCATGCCCAGCAGCAGTCCAAGCACCACCGGCACCAGCGAAAAATCAAGCTTGCGCAGCACGAAGCCAAGGACCCCGAAGCCGACCATGACCATCAGGTCGAAGGCCGCGTGGGTGATCGCATAGACCCCAAGATAGCTGATCGCCACGACCAGCGGCATCAGGCCCCAAGCGGGCAGGCCCAGAACGCGGGTGAAGATGCCGATCAGCGGCAGGTTCAGGATCAGCAGCACGAAGTTCGCCAGATAGAGCGCGGCCACCAGGCCCCAGACCAGATCCGGACTGCGCTCGAACAGCAGCGGTCCCGGCTGGATGTTCAGCGAGATCAGCATGGCCAGCATGACCGCCGTTGTTCCCGATCCCGGAACGCCCAGGGTCAGCATCGGGATCAGCGCGCCGCCGCTGGCCGCGTTGTTTCCGGCCTCGGGGGCGGCGACGCCGCGGGGGTCTCCGGTACCGAAGCTGCCCTTGTCCTTCAGCCGCTTTTCGAAGCTGTAGGCCATGACCGCCCCCAGCGACGCGCCGGCTCCGGGCAGGATTCCTGCGATGAAGCCGATCACCGATCCGCGCAGCGAGGCGCCCAGTCCCTCTTTCACCCGCGACAGGCGGGGGAAGACACGGCCCTTCGGGATCAGCTTCCGGTCCTGCGCCTTCTGTTCCAGGAAGAACAGGATCTCGGAAATCGCGAACAGGCCGACCAGCGCCACGATCGGATCGAAGCCGTCATAGAGGTTGAAGCTGCCGAAGGTGTATCGCGCCACTCCGGTGGAGGGGTCGAGGCCCACCGTCCCCAGCATAAGGCCCAGAAGCGCCGCCAGCAGCGTCTTGCGCGGGTCCGTCCCGGAGATGCCGCCGATCGTCGCGAAGGCCATGACATAGAGCGCGAAGTAATCGGCCGGTCCGAAATAGATCGCGGCCTTCGCCAGAAGCGGCGCGAACAGGGTCAGGCCCAGGGTCGCAAGTGTCGCCCCGATGAAGGACGCGACCCCTGATATCGCCAGCGCGTCGGCGGCCTGTCCCTTGCGGGCCATCGGATAGCCGTCGAGCGTGGTCATGATCGCCGGCTCGTCGCCCGGAATGTTCAGCAGGATCGAGGAGATGCGGCCGCCATACATGCAGCCGTAATAGACCGCCGACAGCAGGATCATCGACGACGTGGCGTTCAGCCCGAAGGCGAAGGTCAGCGGGATCAGGATCGCCACGCCGTTGACGGGGCCGAGGCCGGGCAGGGCGCCGATCAGCGTGCCGGCGAAACAGCCCGCGAGGATCAGGGCAAGGTTGATCGGAAGGGCCGCGACGGCAAAACCGGCCCAGAGCGAAGAGAGTATGTCCATGTCAGCCAAACCAGGTCCCGATCACCGGCAGGGGCAGGCCCATCAGCCGGTCGAAAAGCAGATAGAGCCCCGGCGCCGCGATGGCGGCGGTCACGAAGCCCCAGATTGACGGCGCCCCCATCAGAAGCCCAAGCCCCAGAACCGCGGCGAAGGTCGACGGAACGAAGCCCAGGGGCTCGAGCAGCAGCGCATAGCCCAGCAGGATGACAAGCGCCGCACCCTGCCGCAGCAGGCCGTCGGCGGGAGCCCACGCCGCGTTGTGGCGCGGCCAGATCATCAGGCACAGCCCCAGAAGGACGGCCGGAATGCCGATCACGCGGGGGAAGATCGCCGGCCCGAGGGGATCGCCGAAGCCTGCCGTGTATCCCGTCGACAGCCAGACATATCCGGCTGCCAGAAGGAAGAAGCAGGCGCCGGCCAGGCGATCTGTCACTGAATGACCCCGATCTGGCGAGAGATCTCGGCCATCTGCTGCTCTTGCTCGGTCACGTAGGATGCGAACTCGTCGCCGCCGCGCCAGACGGGCTCCAGGCCGCTGGCTTTCGCCGTCTCTTGCCAGGCCTCGGATTCGTAAAGCGTCTTCAGCCTGTCGACCCATTCGGCATAGTCTTCGTCGCTGACCTCGCCACCGGTGTAGAAGCCGCGCCAGTTATAGCCGGTCACGTCATAGCCCTGCGACTTCGCGGTGGGCAGGTCGGGGAAGGCCGACACAGGCTCGTCTGCCAGGACGGCCAGGACGCGGATGTCGCCCGATTCGACGAAGCCCCTGATCTCTCCCAGGTCGGTCGAGACGACGCCGACCTGACCGCCCATCATCTGGGTCACGGCCGGGCCGCCGCCGTCGAACTGCACCCAACGGATCTGGTCGATGTCGTCGATGCCCGCGGCCTGCGCCAGCAGCAGCAACCGGATATGGTCCCAGCCGCCAGCACCGGACGAGCCGGAGGTGACCACCGAGGTCGGGTCCTCCTTCAGCTTCGCCATCAGGTCGTCCAGCGTCTGGATGTCGCTGTTCTTTGCCATGGCGATGACGCCGACATCGGCGCCCAGCATGCCCAGCCAGCGCATCTGGTCGGTTCCGCCGGGATACTTGCCCTGTGCGATTTGCGTGACGCCCACGGTCGAGGTCGCCACGATCAGGTCGCCGTCGTCCGCGCGCTTGCCGGCGACGTTGGCATAGGCAACGGCACCGACGCCGCCCGGCATGTTCGTCACCTGGACATTACCGTCGACCAGGCCCTGCTCGGCCAGAAGGCGGCCGACCTCTCGGCAGGTGAAGTCCCACCCGCCGCCCGGATCGGCGGGCGCGATGCATTCCGCCGCCGAGACGGGCGCCGCGATCAGCACGGCCACGGCCACGCTTGCGGCCCGAAGACCTTTCAGTTTCCAGCTCATCCGTTCCTCCCTAGATGATGACGTTCTTCTATCGCCCGACGACCCCCCGTCGTCCCATGAAGCGCCGCGCGCCGCCGATCGTCTTGCGAACTTCTTGACGCACTGCAGCCGAATGGGCAAGCACGGCGCGCGCCGCGCCGTCAGCGTCGCGGGCGCAGATCAGGTCCAGGATCTCGCTGTGTTCGCGATGCGTGGTGGCCCGACCGTCCTCCGAGGTGAAGCTCAGCCAGCGTGCGCGGACCGTCCTTGTCGTCACGTCCTGCATCGCCGCGGCCAGGCAGCGGTTGCGCGACAGCGCCGCGCAGCGGACGTGGAAATCGAGGCCCAGCTCTAGCCAGCTTTCGGGCGTGAACTCGCGGTGGCCGGACATGATGCTTTCCCGGATCAGGTCGATCTCGGCGGGCGTGGCCAGTTTTGCCGCCAGCCTGACCGCGGCCGGTTCGACGATGTCGCGAAAGGCGAAGACCTCGTCGATCTCGTCCATGTCGAAGGGTGCCACGGCATAGCCACGCCCTTCGCGGATCACCAGCCCGTCACGGATCAGGTGGAACAGCGCCTCTCGGACCGGGGTGCGCGAGATCTTGAACTGCGCCTCGAGCGAGCGTTCGCTGATCGGCTCTCCCGGCAGAAATTCCAGCGACAGGATGGAAAACCGCAGCCTTGACAGGATGTCCCTGCCGTCCTGCTGTCGGTGACCTGCTGCAGTTGCCGTCATTGACGCCTCCGTTGGGTTCGGTATACCAACTTGGAATCCAGAAATGAAGCAGTTTGTCACAGGGAAACGACAGGATGGGCGCAATCGTCGCGGGCTTTCCCGATCATGCCGTGCTGACCGAAGTGGGACCGCGCGACGGATTGCAGTCCGAACCGGTCTTCGTGCCGACGCAGAAGAAGATCGAGTTGATCCAGGCGCTTCTGGACGCGGGCCTGCGCCGCTTCGAGGTGACGTCCTTCGTCTCGCCAAAGGCCGTCCCGCAGATGCGCGACGCAGCCGAGGTTCTGGCCGCCTTCCGCGACCGCAAGGACGCGCATCTGACCGCGCTGGTCCCGAACATGCGCGGCGCCGAGGCCGCGATCGAGGCCGGGGTCGATGCGATGGTGCTGTTCGCGTCGGCCTCCGAAAGCCACAACCTGAAGAACGTGAACCGCAGCCGCGCAGATTCGCTGAAGGGCTTTGCCGAGGTCGCGCGGCTTGCCGAAGGGTCGGGCGTGCGTCTGCAAGGCGCCATCGCGACCGCCTTCGGCTGCCCGTTCGAGGGAGAGGTCGATGTCAGCGCGGTGGTGGATCAGGCCCGCGCCTATGTCGATCTGGGGATGGATCATATCACCCTTGGCGACACGACCGGAATGGCGACGCCCGCCTTGGTGGTCGACCGGGTCCAGGCGCTGAGGCCGGTTCTGGGCGACAGCACCCTGGCGCTGCATTTCCACAACACGCGGGGCGTCGGCCTGGCCTGCGTCTATGCGGGTCTAAGCCAGGGTGTCACGTATTACGAATCCAGCATCGGCGGTCTAGGAGGCTGCCCCTTCGTGCCGCGGGCGACCGGCAACGTGGCGACCGAGGATCTGGCCTATCTGCTGACCGAAAGCGGCGTCGAAACGGGAACCGACCTCGACCGTCTGATCCGGGCCGCGCAACTGGCCGAACGGATCGTCGGCCGTGAACTGCCGGGACAGGTGATGAAGGCCGGGCCTCGTCTGAAGACCGCGCCCATGGACAGCGTGAGGACCGCCAATGGCTGAAGCTGCGAAAGGCCCGCTGGACGGGCTGCGCGTCATCGACCTGACCCGGGTGCTGTCGGGGCCGTTCTGCACGATGATCCTGGGAGATCTTGGCGCGGATGTCATCAAGATCGAGCCGCCGAAGGGTGATCCGGTCCGCGCCCAGGGGACGATGACCGAAGGGCATTCGGGATACTTCGCGGGCTTCAACCGCAACAAGCGTTCGATGGTTCTGGACCTCTATTCGGACGAGGGCAGGGACGTGCTGCGGCGTCTGCTGGCTGATGCCGACGTCCTGGTCGAGAACTTCCGCCCGGGCACGCTGCAGAAGATGGGCTTGGGCGAGGATGACCTGGCGCGCCTCAACCCGCGCCTGATCGTGGCCAGCATCAACGGCTATGGCAGCACGGGGCCTTACGTCGACCGCCCGGCATTCGACTTCATCGCACAGGCGATGAGCGGGTTCATGGGCGTCAACGGCGATCCGGACGGCCCGCCGATGCGCGCCGCCGCCCCGGTCAGCGACCTGGTCGCCGGCATCTATGCGGCGCTCGGCGTTCTTGCGGCCGTGGTGGGACGGGAGCGTACGGGCAAGGGGCAGACCGTCGAGGTCGCGATGGTGAACGGCCTGATCAGCCTGCTCGCCTATCTGGCGTCCGAATACTTCGCGACGAACCGGGTTCCGGAACGCACCGGCAACGACCACCCCCTTGTCTATCCCTATGGCCTCTTCACCTGCTCTGATGGGCAGATCGCGGTCGCCAACTCGCATGACCAGATCCTGCGCAGGTTCCTTGACCGGCTTGACCTTGGCTGGGTCATGACGGACCCGCGCTATGACAGCAACTCGAAGCGCATGGCGGCACGGGAAGAGCTGCGAGAGATGATCAACGCCCGCATGGCCGGCCACAGCCGAGATCACTGGCTGGCCATCCTGAATGCGGCCGGTGTCCCCTGCGGCATCGTCCAGGACCTGCACCAGGTGTTCGCGGATCCCCAGGTCAAGGCCCAGCAGATGGTCATCGACGTGCCATTCCAGGATGGCCCGACGGTCAAGGTGCCCGGCTTTCCGATCAAGCTTGGTGCCACGCCATGCCACGTCCACCGCCCCGTGCCACGGCTTGGCGGAGGAACGCGCACCATCCTGGCGGAACTCGGCCTGTCCGAAGAGGAAATCGCGGGCCTCCTCCAGCGTCAGGTCGCCGGCGACTGAGAGAAGCGCCGCAGACCCTTCGACTTGACTGCAGGGAAGGGGCGCGCTTCTCTGCCCTACCGCTGATCAGGGGGAACAGGTGGAACAGAGACGGCTTGGAAACCGCAGCGTCGGCGCCATCGGCTTTGGCGCGATGAGCTTTGGCGGAATGTTCGGCCCGACGGACGAGGCGACCTCGCTGACCTGTCTGGATGCCGCACTGGACGCCGGTATCACCCATCTCGACACCGCCAACATCTATGGCATGGGGGTGTCGGAACAGGTCATCGGGCGATGGGGGCAGCGTGACGTGCATCTGGCCACCAAGTGCGGCATCGTCAGCGGCCCGCCGCGAACGGTGCGTAACGACGAGCCCTTTATCCGCCAGTGCCTGGAGGAATCGCTGCGCCGGCTGAAACGGGACCACGTGGATCTCTACTACATCCACCGCCGCCAGCCCGACATGCCCGTCGAGGACGTGGCTGGAACGATGGCCAAGCTGGTGCAGGAGGGGAAGATCGGCGGCTATGGCCTGTCCGAGGTCGCGCCGTCCACCTTGCGTCGCGCCCATGCCGAACATCCCGTCACGGCGGTTCAGAACGAATTCTCGCTCTGGACGCGGCAGCCGCAGCTTGGCCTCATCCAGGCGTGCCGCGACCTTGGCGTGGCCTTCGTTGCCTTCTCACCCCTCGGCCGCGGGATGTTCGGGCGACAGCCCCTGAAGCGGGACTTCCGCGCGGGCATCGACTTCCGCGACACCAATCCCCGGTTCACCGAGCCGAACTTCTCGGCCAATCTTGCCGCCATCGCGCCCTTCCGGGAACTTTGCGCGGCGCGGGGCTGGACGGTGCCGGGGGCGGCACTGGCATGGGTCCTGGCGCAGGGGGATCACATCATCCCCATCCCTGGGACGCGGACGGCGGATCACCTGCGCGATTGGCAGGTCGCGGATCTTGGCCCCGCCGACATCGCGGATATCGAACAGATCCTGCCCGCAGGTTTCGCGTCCGGAGCCCGCTACTCCGACCAGCAGATGGCTTTCGTGGAGCGATATTGCTGAAACTGCGGAACGGTGGCACCGCACATTGACGCTTCGCCTAAAGGCTCGGATCGTTCGTTTCCAACTGACATCGAGTGTCGCGCAGGTGCGGGCAGGTCGTCTGCCTTTGCAGCAGCAACGGGCGCAAAGTCTCGCCAACCTATGATATGAACCTGACCCCAACGGCGCTCATCGCGCCGCCGCGTTCAGCCGCGGGGAGGATCGATGAATGCAGCAAGCCTTCAACTTGATGCTCGACGCAGAATGCAGAACTGGCTGCGTGTTTCCCGGCCCTTGCGGTAGCTGCGGCACGGCGGCGGCGAAGGCTTGTTTCCGTTTGTACTGGTCGGCGACGTCGGTGATGCGGGGCTGGTCGCCGGTTTCGACCTGCTAGCGGTCGGCGTTGTAAAGCTGCGGGATCAGCACGCAGTCCGCGATGCCGGGCGCAGCGCCCTTGCAGAACGCGCCGGAGAAGGAAGGATGATCCAGCATGCGTTCCTGCGCGGATGGCGTTTCTGTTCCATTCGTCTCGGGCACCCTTGCCCGCGATCGTTTCGACCCGGTTCAGCACGCGCAGGTTCGCGAGCGGCGTCGTGTCGCAGGCGATGGCCAGCGACAGCGCCCGTGCCTGCGCACGCGCGCCCAGGTCCGGCGGCAGAAGGCGCGGTCCCAGATAACGTTCATCAAGATGTTCGATGATCGCCAATGACTGGGTGCACGAGGCTGTCGATCTCCCGCGCAGGGTCCAAGGCTGCGGACCCGGTCGCAGATGCGCGAGGCTGCGCCTTGCGCCGGCGACAAGGTCGACCGGCGCCTGTTCGAAGGCGATGCCGTTCAGCTGCAGCGCGACCCGCGCCCGCGATCTCCTTCGGCTCCAGGTCGATGATGCCCAGCTCGGTCGCAAAGCGCAGCCGGCCCTCCTGCGGGACGACCAGCAGCTCGCTGTCGGCCGAGAAGACATACTCGTCTTCCATCGAGCGGGTCACCAGGTAGACGTGCGAGGCCATGCCCACCTGGATGTTGACGTCGCCCCCCGTGGTCATGGTCCGCATGCCGGTGATCCAGGTCAGATCACCTTCTGGGACGGGGATCGGGTCCCACCAGTACTGCCCCAGGCTGGTCACGTTCGCCACCACGTTCGGCGCCGTCTTCCAGTGCGGCACCTCGATCGGGCTGAAGCGGCCGGTGTGATGAACCGAGGGGCGGATGCGATAGCACCAGGTCCGCTCGTTCTGGCCGCGCGGCGCGGTGAAGGCGGTGCCCGACAGCTGTTCGGCGTAAAGGCCATAGTTGCACTTCTGCGGGCTGTTCTGGCCCTGCGGCAGCGCGCCCGGCAGCGCCTCGGTCTCAAAGTCGTTGCCGAAGCTGCACGCCGCCACGCGCGCCATCAAGGCCAGCAGCGCGTGAACCCGCATTCCCTGATCGGCGACGAACAAGCTGTCGCCTTTGCCGCCAGTACCGGATACCACCGGCATGTCTGCGTTTCGCAGGATGACGCGAAGTTCCACATTCGACCGACTTTCGGAACCTCGGCGGTTGAACATCGGGCCCGGCCGGCGCTGTTGCATGAAGCGTTTGAAGATCAGATTTCCCCTTTCCCGTCTGAAGTCAGCCGACGGGCTGCGTGACGGGAATGCCGAGTGCGGTGAAGCGGTTGAGGATGGCGATGCGGA
>NZ_JAOTBE010000088.1 GCF_026162645.1 Paracoccus rhizosphaerae | reverse complement strand
TACAACGAAAACCACCCGCACTCGGGGCTGAAAATGCGCTCGCCTCGCGAGTTCATCTCAGCTCAAACCGCAAACGCCTGAGTGTCCGGTGAATTGGGGGCAAGACCACCGCGCTACATGCGTTGCGGGATCATCGGAACGGAAGTCGGCATCCTCGACCCACATGCGATGCAGGATGACACCAATGCGGTGCGACAGCGCGACCATCGCGCACTTCGACCCTCGGCGGCGGACAACCTATGCGGCCCATGTCCTGAGCCAAGTCGAACGGTCACGATGCATCATGACCGTCGCAGCCTGACACAGGGCGCGCCGGAGATTGACGTCGCCCGCGTTGGTGATTCCACCCGAGACATCGCGCTTGCCCGACTGACTTCGTGAGGGCGTCAATCCAACCCAGGGCCCGACCTTCTTCGAAAACGTAAAGCGACCGGGATCATCGATCACGGATTGATAGGTCAGTGCGACCACCGCGCCGACCCCAGGCAGGGACATCATGCGGCAGCAGGCCAGATCCTTTTGGGCAAGCTGGCGGACATGGCGTTCCCGCCCGGCCAACTCCTGTCAGAGCGACAATTGTGCCCGTAGCATTGGTTCGGTTGCCGCTCCAGCTTCGGATTGCCCGTAGCCAGTTCGCGAGTGCGGTGTTCAAATCTGCCGCGCGATATGGAGCCGACTTTCAGGCCGAAGTTCCGCAAGAGCCCGCACACAGACATTTCCAGCGCGATGAACCCCTGTTGCGCCGCCTCGCGCGCGTTCAGAACCGCACGAACCTCTTGTGCCGAGACCAACTTGCAGTGGACCGGCCGGAACCATCCCAGATGAAGCAGGCGCGCGATCCCCTCGGCATCCCGGCGATCGGTCTTGATCGGCATGGCCCTCAGCGCGCCCATTACCTGCCGGGTCTCCATCAGCATCACGCCCAATCCCGCCGCGGTCAAGCCGCGAAGACTGCCTGTCGTGTCGAGGTCATGCTGTCGCCCGGACTTCTGGAGCTGTTGTGCGTCGATTGGCATGAGGTCCATCGCGGGGTAGACCTCACTTACGCAACCCCAGGAAAAGTTCAAATCTCGGCCAGAAGCGCTGAGGTAACCGCGCCTGTTGGCTTCATGGGCGGGATGAGAGAGGCGGGGCCGGCACGCTTAGCGAGCTGCTGACCACCTTGGTCACCTTCACACCCTGTTTCTTGTGGACCGTCCTTGGCGCGCCCTTCACCGAAAGGCTGCGGGACAACAGGCTGCTGTCGGCAGCGCTGACATCCATCGCCGCGGCAGTCGTCGGAGTAATCCTGAACCTTGCAGTCTGGTTGGGGCTGAATGTGCTGTTCGCGCAGCTTCGCCCGCTCGCGACCCTGGGGATCGAAATGGCGCTGCCGGTCTGGCGAACGCTGGACCTCATGGCGGCGCTTCTTGTCGTTGCGGCCCTTGTGACAGTCTTCCGCTTCAAGGTCGAGACCGTGGCCGTTCTGACGGGGTGCGCCATCGGCGGGCTGCTGCTGGCTCCTGCCTGGAACGGGGTCCAAGAACTCCGCGGCTCATCCTTTCGATGTACCGCACAATAGCCCAATCGTCCTATATCGAATTGAGGATTGCGAAAAGCCGCCGATATCGCAAATTCTTGGACATCGCCGGTTGAATTCGGCGACGCCAACAGACGCTTCGTCGAAATCCACGACATTCCCGGCCCTCGGGTCGACCGCCGCAAGGCAGGCGTCTCTCGCGAGAGGAGGATCGCGCACAGAACCCATCGAAAATCCGCAGGATCCGTTCGGTCGCACGATCGAACGGCAGCCAGAATTCAGTCCATACGATCGGAAACGCATCCGGCAGGATAACCGCTTTTGAGATGAATGGCGGTTCGGCCGGTGCCACAGCAGAAAGTGAGTACTGGAGATGAGCGAGAAGAGAAACAACAGCTTCTGGGACTGGGACGATCAATACCAGAGCCAGGACCAGGAACAGTATCAGGGTCAGGGCCAAGGCCAGGACCAGATGCAGTGGAGCACCTCGGACAACGATAACGACAACGATAACGACAACGACAACGATAACGACAACGCGAACTACAACGAGACGGCTTCCGATGCAGATGCGGCCGCGGATGCAGCCGCCGAAGCCGCTGCCGACGCTGACGCCAATGCGAATGCCGACAGCAATAACAGTAACAGCAACGACAGCGCGAACTCGAACGCGAACGATAGCACCAACACCAGCACGAATACCAACACCAATACGAATGAATCCACGACTGACGTGAACGTGGATGTCGCGGTCGGTGTCGGCATGGAGGGCTGGGAGCCGACCGATGACGACCACATCGACATCGACAACTCGGAAATCGGCGCGTTCGTTCACGCGGGCCGTGATGTCGAGCACAGCCCCGGCAACGATATCGAACTGAACATCGGTGACATCTTGGGCGATGCCAGCATGCCCCCGATCGTCCAGGCGGGCTCGATGTCGGATGAGGACTATCTGGGCAGTGCCACCGTCAGCAACGGTGCTGAATTCTCAATGAACGGTATCGCAGAAGGCGGCATCGCCACTGCATCCGAGGGCATTGCGGGCGGTGCCGCGGGCGGCGAAGGCGGCAGCTATGCCGATGCCAGCGGCGGTGACGGAGCGGGCGGCGCGGCACTTGGCGGGCTGGCGGCGTCGGGCGGCGGCACCAGCGGCGACGGCGGTGACGCTGCCGCAATCGGGGGCGACAGCGGCGACAGCGGCGATGCCACTGCAGAGATAAGCGGCGAAGTCAGCGGCACTGCGGCCTCGCTGAACCTGGCTGCCAGCGGCGACGGTGGCGACTCCACCTCGCTTGGTGTCGGCCTGGGGATCGGCGGCTCGTCGGCCGAGAGTTCGGCGGCGACGGAAGGCGGTGACGCCACGGGTGCGGGTCTAGGCCTGGGCTTGGGCGGCGCAGGATCGTCCTCGGACAACGAGGCCGGTGACAGCGGCGATGCAGAGTCGAACGGCTTGGGCTTGGCCGGATCTGCTTCGTCCGCGTCCAGCGATGACGAGGTGGGCGATGGCGGCGATTCGGCGGGCTTGGGCATCGGCCTTGGCGGTGCCGACTCGGATGCCAACAGCGACGCCGGCGACGGCGGCGATGGCGGCGACGGGCGTTCGACCGGGTCCGGCCTGGGCTTGGGCGGCGCGTATGCTGGCGGGTCGGACGCAGACGCCGATGGCGGCGACGGCGGTTCGTCCTTCAGCTTCCTCGGCCTGGGACCCACCGGCAATAATGGCGGTGACGGCGGCGACGCGGATGCCCTGTCGGCAGCGCTGAGCAATGCCCAGGGTTTGGGCGCGGCCATGGCTGGCGGCGGCGACGGCGCTGATGGCGGCGACAGCGACAGCGACTCGTCCAGCACCGGAACCGGCACCGGGTCCGGCACCGGAACCGGCGGCGACGGCGGCAGGCTGACCTCGAACAACGACTCGGGCAGCGAGGCCGGCAATACCGTGAACACGGACGCGGCTTCGGGCGCGGGCGGCGCGGTGACCTCGGATACGGACGCGACGAACACCTCGTCGGGCACCGGTACGGGCACGGCCACCGGCGGCGGCGGCGGCCGGGCCACCGGAACGGCCGACTCGGAAAACACGTCGTCCGGCAGGGGCGATGCCGAATCGACCGGCGGCGACAGCGGTGACGTGACGGCCGACAGTGCGGCTGACTCGGTCGTTTCGCCCGAACTGATCTCGGCGGCCTGGAGCGGCATGACCGGGGCAGGCGGCGCGGCCACGGCCATGGGCGGCGACTCGGGCGACGCCTATGGCGGCCAGGCCACGGGCGGTATGGCATCGGCGCACGGCTATGGCGGCGATGGCGGCATGGCGACCAACGGGGACGGCGGCGCCGGCGGCGGCGGCGGAACCTGGGGTTCGTCGAACGGCGACGACGGCTATGTCAACGGCACGTCCTATGCCTCGGCGGCGGCCGCGCTGGATCAGGCGGCCTTCAACCAGAGCATCGTCATGGGCGCCAACGTGCTGGGCAACACCGTCGACATGACTGTCGTCGGCGGCAACTTCAGCTCGTCCTACGCCGCGGACGAAGACGCGATCTGATCGCGGACCATGCAACCGGGAGGGGCATCACCGCCCCTCCCTTTTCAACGGGGCCGCCCTGCCTGATCCCGTTCCGGCGTCATTGCCGACGCTGTCCGGTCCGCGCAGTCGCTCCCGCAGTTCTCAAGGGGTCGTGGTATGTTGGATTCAATAACCGAAACCATCGCCCATTTCATTGGTCATTTCCACCTCGGGACCGAAGAGGCCAGGCTGCGACAGTCCTACGAGGAGTTCCTTCACCTGAAGGCGCAGCAAAACGAGATCCAGGTCCACGATCCACAGCAGATCCAGACAAGCGCATATCAACTGGACGGTTTCGATCCCGCCCTGACTTGGACGCCCCGGTCGCATGAGGACAGCTTCTCACCCGGCCTGCCGAAGCTTGTCTGGTCTGAAATCCCCCTGATGCCTTTTTCCGCGGGTCTCCTCGCGCTGCGCACGGGCGAAAGCCTGACGGGACCCGATATCGATATCTGGACGCGTCTACCTCCAGCGGATGCGGGCCCGACGCTGACAGTCCCGTCGTCGGTCGCCACCCTGACCTGGCAGGCGCTTGCGTTGCAGGACGACGACATCCTGGGACCGGTGGCTGCGGCAGGCTTCGCACCGGCCGCCGATTTCTTGCCCGTCCTCGACCGCTTGGTCGAGATCGCGCAGAAGCTTGCCGCCACGTCCGTGCCTGAAACCGACGGCGCCGCCCCTTGGGTGGCCGCGGCGGCGGACCTGAAGGCGCAGGTGCAGGCGGCCGAGGCGAAAGCCGACGCCCTGCCCGAAGGTGCCACTTCCTTCACGGTCACGGGAACCGGTGCCACGGGCATGGTGGTCAACGGCAAGGTCGTGACCGAGATGCCGGTCCTGGAGATGCCCGCCTACCTTGCGAAGGACGATGGGGACGCGCCCGAGGACGTCCTGCCCGAGGAACTTCGGGACAATCCCCTTGTCCCGCACGTCTCGGGTCACGAGGTGATTGCCGGCGCCAACGTGCTTGAAAACGCCGTCGCGGTGAATTCGATGTGGATCGACGCTGCGGTAATCGTGGTCGCGGGCAACGTGACCAGGATCGACGCGATCGACCAGGTCAACGTGCTGAGCGACCGGGATTGCCTGACGCCGCAGCAGGGCAGTGACGCGCCCTCGATCCTGATGAACGCGGCCTCGAACGAACAGAGCGCGACCTCGGCCGGCGCGGCGGCGGACGGTGCACAAGCCGTAATTCCGGCGCAATGGGCCGTGACCCGCATCGAGGGCGACCTGATCTGCTATAACTGGGTTTCGCAGACCAGCTATGTGACCGACCACGACATGGCCGTGCTGACCAGCATGGGGTCGAGCACCTATGTCAGCCTGGGCGAGAACTTGGTGGCGAACATCACCATGCTTGCTGAACTGGGGTACCGCTACGACATGATCGTCGTCGGCGGCAACATGTATGACATCAGCTATGTCTACCAGTGCAACGTGCTGATGGATGATGACACGGTAAGCGGGGTTGGCGCCTCGGGCAGCGACAACGTCCTGTTCAACTCCGCCTCGATTCACAGCACGGGTGTGGATGAGTACCGCAGTCTCACGCCGTTCGGGCGGGACGCGCTTGATGCCGCCGCCCACGATGGGGCCATGCCCGCCTTGTCTCAAGGGGATCTTTTCGACGACGATACCCTGAGCGTTCTTTATGTCACCGGCGACCTGGTGACGATGAATGTCGTGTCGCAGGTCAATGTTCTGGGTGACAACGATCAGGTTGCCCTGGCCGCCGAGGCTGCCGTGCAGGCCGGCAGCGACCTGAAGATCGTCACCGGGTCCAACGTGCTGGCCAACGAGGCCGTGATCCGCGAGTTCGGCATCGACTCGACCGTCATGGCGGGGGGCGATATCTACTCGGACGCGCTGATCCACCAGGCGGGCCTGGTGGAATCGGACGCCAACCCAACGGGCGTCGCGATGCAGGGTCTGGCCAACGAGGCGGTGGCGTTCCTTGCCGACGACATGATCGACGGGGCAGCCGGAGCGGACGATGCGGGCAGTCCTGTCCTGCTTCCGATGGACGGAGGCAGCCTGGATGTCATGCAGACCATGCTGGCATAGGACGCAAGTGATCAGCAGGAGTGAATGGTGAAAGATGTTTCCGTTGAACCGGTACTCGAACGTCCCGGCCGGGTGAAGCCTTCGGACTCCTCCGCGTCCGTTGGGATGGGGCGCACGATCGAGGGCAGGCTGGGGCCGGTGCCGCGTGCTGATCTTCCGGGCGGCGGCGGAGGCCGCGGCACGGGCAAGTTCCACCGCCGCCTCGGCCCCGAGAACTTCGGCGAGCGGCTGAGGTCGGGAATGGCGGCGGTGCGGCGCAACCTGGGGCTGGTCATGGTGATGACCTGCGCCACCAACCTTCTTGTGCTGTCTATCCCGATCTATCTGTTCCAGATCTCGGACCGGGTGCTGACCAGCCGGTCCCTGGACACGCTGATTATGCTGACGATCGTGATCGTGGGGGCTGTCCTGCTGCAGGCGGCCTTCGACGCCGTGCGGCGCTTCATGCTGATGCGCACGGCGGTCGAGGTGGCGGTCAGGCTGGGGGCGCCGATCCTCAGCGCGGCGGCCCATGCCTCGCTGCACGGGAACGGGCGCGAGTACCAGACCTTGGGCGACCTTCAGACGCTGCGGGGTTTTCTGGTTTCAGGGACGTTGATCACCTTTCTGGACCTGCCCTTCGTGCCGCTTTTCATCGCCGCGATCTTTCTGGTGCACCCGCATCTGGGCACGATCGTCGTCGCCACCGCCCTGGTTCTGATGGTCATCGCGCTCATCAACCAGAAGGCCACCTCCAAGCCCTTCGCGGTGGCGAACGCGGCGCAGTCGCGGGCGAACCTGCACCTGGATTCGATGTCGCGCAACAGCCAGATCATCAATGCGATGGCAATGATCCCCGAAGCCGTCGCGATCTGGGGCAGGGACACGGCAATGTCGCTGACCGCGCAGGTGCGGGCACAGGACCGCAACACCGTGTTTGCCGCCATGTCGCGGGCCGTCCGCCTGTTGACGCAGATCGCGATGCTGGGCTGGGGCGCCTATCTGGCGCTGCAGGGCGAACTGACCGGCGGGATGGTCATCGCCGCATCCATCATCGCGGGCCGGGCGCTGGCGCCGATCGAGGGCGCCATCGAAGGCTGGAACTCGTTCCTTCTCACCCGCTCGGCCCATGGCCGCATCACGGCGCTGCTCACCTCGTCCAAGCTGCAGTTCGAACGGCTGCAACTGCCCGAGCCGCAGGGCCGCCTGGATGTGGAGCGCCTGCTCTATGTGCCCGGCGGCACCAAGCAGGTCGTGCTGAACGGGATCAGCTTCTCGCTCATTCCGGGGGATTCGCTGGCAGTGATCGGCAATTCCGGCGCGGGCAAGACGACGCTGGGGAAGATGCTGGTCGGTTCAATCCTGCCAACCTCGGGCAACGTCAGGCTGGACCTGATGGACCTGCGCAACTGGGACCCGCGCCAGCTAGGCGAGAACATCGGCTATCTGCCGCAGGACGTACAGCTGTTTCCCGGCACCATCAAGGACAACATCGCCCGGATGCGCGCCGATGCCACGGACGAGCAGATCCACCGCGCCGCAGTGCTGGCCGATGTGCATGACATGATCGCCAGCCTGCCGCAGGGCTACGAGACATTCGTCGCTGCCGACGGCGCGCCGCTCTCGGGTGGGCAGAAGCAGCGCGTGGCCCTCGCCCGCGCCTTTTTCGGCAATCCACGACTGCTGGTCCTGGACGAGCCGAACTCGAACCTGGACACGGCGGGCGATCACGCGCTGGCCAATGCCATCGCCCATGCCAAGCGGCAGAAGATAACGGTGGTCGTCATCACCCAAAAGCCCGTGCTGCTGGCGGTGGTAGACAAGATTATGGTGCTCGCCAACGGCAACGTCACGCTGTTCGGCCAGCGCAACGAGGTATTGCAGGCACTAGCCAAGCGCAACGCGGCCGCCAACGCCGTCACCAACGAGGAAGAGCCAGATGCCTAACACGCTTGTGCCTCGTGAATCCGAATGGTTTGACACTGTTCCCCGATCCATCAGGGGGCATGCCATCTTTGGCATCGCGCTGCTGGTGCTGTCCTTCGGCGGCTTCGGCTGGTGGTCCTTTACGGCGCCACTTGCCGCAGCAGTCATCTCGCAGGGCAGCTTTGTGGCGACAGGGCAGAACAAGATCGTCCAGCACCTGGAGGGCGGCATCATCGAGGCCATCTATGTCAACGAGGGTGACACGGTCGAGGCGGGCGAGGTGCTGCTCAGCCTAGACCGCACCGCCGCGCTGGCGGCAGAGCGGGAGCTGCGCTTCCGGCTCTGGCGGCTCGAGGCGATCGAGGCGCGGCTGATGGCCGAGGCCGAGGGCCGCGACAAGGTCGCCTTCCCCGGCCACCTTCTCGAGGCGCGGATCGAGGACCCGGATGTCGCTAACATCTTGGATGGTCAGGAACTGGCGTTCAGTGTTTCGCGGACCGAACTGGACAACGAGTTGCGGATGCTGCAGCGCGACATCGAAGCGCTGAACATCCGGGGGGCCGGATATCAGCTTCAGCTCAACTCCCACCGCAGGCAGCTTGAGATCCTGCGCGAGGAACATGCCGTGCAGGTCGATCTGCGCGACCAAGGCCTCGTGCGCCGGTCCGAACTGGCCTCGGTCCAGCGCGCCATGATTGCCGCGGAAGGGCAGGTCGGTCGCCTTCAGGCTGAAATCGACGAGATCGCCGAGGTCAAGGCCCGCTATCAGGCGCAGATGGAACGGGCGGTGGACGAATTCCGCCGCACCGCGCTGGAAGAGCTGCAGTCGACGCAGACCGAGAGCGATGCCATCCGTGAACGTGCGGTCGCCGCCGAGGACGTGTCCAGCCGGGTCGAGATCAGTTCGCCGGTGGCGGGAACCATCGTACGGCTTTTCTATCACACTGCCGGCGGCGTGGTCGAAAGCGGCAAGCCAATCATCGAGATCCTGCCGGCAGACGCGCCGCTGATCGTCGAGGTGCTGGTTCCGCAGCACGAGATCGACAGCGTCCACCAAGGGCAGCACGCCATTGTCCGGCTGACCGCGCTGAACCAGCGGACGACGCCGGTCCTGGAAGGGCAGATCGCCTACCTGTCGGCCGACAGCATCACCAGCGAGCACGATGGGATCGCGCGCGAGGTGTATGTTGCCCGCGTCAGCCTAGCTCCGGGGGAATTGGCCCGGATCCCGGGTTTCGTTCCGACGCCGGGGATGCCGGCCGAGGTGATGATCCAGACGCAAACCAGGACCTTCACGCAATACTTGGTCAAGCCGATCCGCGACAGCATGTCCCGCGCCTTTCGCGAAGAGTGAGGGTGGATCAGGTGGGATACCCAAGTTCGTGGATCAGCGACCAGAGTTTCTGGTTTAGGGCGGCGAGACTGGTCAGCGCCGCCTCCATGTCCCGCCGGGCATCCTCGTCCAGGTCGGTGGAAAGCCCCATCTTGATCTTGTACTTGCGGTCCGAGATCCGCATGAGGATTGTCCGTGCGCTGCCGCTTTCCATATCGAAGGCGTAGATGGAGTGGCTGTAGCGGTTCCGCAGGACGGACAATCCCATGAACTCACGCGTGAGGTCGAGGATGCGGGTGCGATGCTGGGCCGGCACCTGATCGAGTTTGGCCAGTCGCTCCACGAGATCCACCCGCGCCCGTGTGGTGTTCAGCGTCAGGAAGATGACAAGGGCAGTCTCCTTGTCCACCCGTGCCAGTCCCGCAATCAGATGGATCAGCAGGCTTTCAGTGTTGGTCCAAGAATAGGTCAACCGCCCGATCAGCAGAAGCAGGGCGTCGAAATCCTCTGGCAGGCCACTCGGCGTCACCGCAGGGCGGCCTCCTCCGTCCGGGTCGAAAGGTAGACGCCGGCCGCTTCGGTGCGGTTGCGAACCCCCAGCTTGGCGATGATGTGATGCACATGCAGCTTCAGCGTATGTTCCGACATGCACAACTCCTCAGCGATGACCTTGTTTTGCTTGCCCTGGGCGACCAGGGGAAGCACCCTGCTTTCCTGCGCCGTCAGCATCGACAGATCGACTTTCCTTCCAACCGCTCCTTGCGACATTGGCCGGTCCTCCTGGCCAGGCACCGCCGGGATGGCCAACTGCAACAGCACATCCACCGGCGCATAGGTTTCGCCGCACAGCAGCAGCCGGACAATGGAAAGCCATGTGTCGATCTGCACGTTCATCGGTAGCAAACTGAGGCCAGCGGGAAGCTTCTGGACCCCGAGCCGTCTCAGCCCGTCCACGATCGACGGAACGTTGCGAAAGGCTAGCGCCACTCGGGCCTGGCCCCATTGCGGCGACTTCAGCAGCTTTTCGGCCGCGTCCTCGTCATAGATCAGAAGATGGAGGCCATCCTCTTGTTCCTTACCGAGGGAAACAGGTTGGTTCGACCTCTCGAACTGGTATTCGGGAAACTCGTCCTGGAGTATCCAGAGTATCCTGTCCGAAAAGCTGATGCACGAGCCTGCCAAGACTACACGGGCAACGCCTTCGGTGTGCCGGTAGGGCACAGCCAGAGCCGGTTCTGAGCCATCAGGCATAAAATCCTCCCCAGATCAATCATAACCAGTTCGCCAAGCAATGTTGGCACATTACAGAATAAGCACATCGGGAGAGCTGGACGTAGCTCTTCTTTTGAAGACAGATCATTCCCACTGTTAAACATAATACGTTAACTTAATTCCCCATCAAAGACCTAATTAGTCCGGCCTGAACACCTCTATCTGACCTGCCCCCATCGGGTGGTCCGGTTTCAGTCTTAATGCATGACGGGTCTGGGCGCTACGGCGGGCGTGGCCGGCGAAGCGTCTCCGGATGTCGAAGCCGGCCACGAGATGACCTTCG
>NZ_JAOTBE010000087.1 GCF_026162645.1 Paracoccus rhizosphaerae | reverse complement strand
TGGGTGATGGTAGTCTCTGGCATGGGCATATCCCTTTCTCGGTTGAGAATTGACGGCGTTCTGATCACCGCCATGATATGCCGCCCCCCCCGAGGCATCACCAACTTTCGCTCATTACTCCCGACCGATGGCAAGCCACTGAAATTCGATCGGAACGGTCGGTCCAGCCTATTGCAGCAATGTTGCCTGACGGCGGGTGAAGGTCAGACCTCGACTTCGATCCGGCCGAGGGGGTTCGAGCAGCAGGCCAGGATCCAGCCCTCCTCGATGTCCTCGTCGCTGATGCCGCCGTTGTGGACCATGTGCACGTCGCCCGAAATCTTGCGGATCCGGCAGGTGCCGCAGAGGCCGAAGGTACAGCCCGAGGGGATGTTCAGGCCAGAGCGCTTGGCGACGGCCAAGACCGTGTCCGTTTCGTTGCAGGCGGCGGTGACGCCGCTTTCCGTGAACGTGATCTGCGCGCGGGCGTCCTCGTCAGGTGCGACGTCGTCCAGGACCGGGGCCTCGGCTTCGGTGGCAACAGGGGCGCCGAAGCTTTCCTGGTGATAATGGTCCATGTCGAAGCCCATCGAGATCAACATCTCTCGAACGGCATGCATGAAGGGCTCGGGGCCGCAGCAGAAGATCTCGCGCTCCAGATAGTCGTGCGCCATCAGGCCCAGCATCAGGCTGTTCAGGCGCCCCTGATAGCCGTGCCAGACGCGGTAGGGTTCCGGCTCTTCGACGGTCAGGCGCAGTTGCAGGCCGGGGGCGCGGACGGCGTAATGTTCCAGAAGGTCGCGGAAGATGATCTCGGACGGGCGGCGGGCGGCGTGGACGAAGACGATGTCGGTTTCCTGCGCCTGATCCCAGGCCCAGGTCGTCATCGACATCATCGGCGTGATCCCCGACCCGGCCGAGATGAACAGGTACTTCTTCGCCTGGTGGCGGTGGAAGCTGAAGATCCCCGCCGGTCCGAAGGCCTTGATGCGCATGCCGGGCTGCAGGTGGTCCAGCATCCAGCGCGTCCCGATCGAGGTCGACTGCGCCTTCACCGTCACCGTGATCGACAGCGGCCGCGAGGGGGACGAGCTGATCGTGTAGGTGCGCTGGATGTTGCCGCCGGGAACCGGCAGGTCAAGCGTGATGAATTGCCCCGGCTGATAGTCGAACCACGCGCCCGAGGGCGCGCGGAAGGTGAAGGTCGCCGTGTCGCGGGTTTCGGGGACGATCATGACGCATTCCAGCGGCTCGTCGTCGGACCAGGGCTCGGCGGCCCAGTTCAGGCGGGGTTTCTTCATCGGTCTCTTACTCGGCCGCTTGCTGCATGTTCAGGCGCGAGGCCATCAGCCCGCAATACCAGTCGATCAGGTGGATGACGCCGGCTTCCTGGCTGGGGGAATAGGGGCCGGGTTCGTAGGCGGGCGACAGGATGCCGCGCTGGTTTTCCTCGACGACCTGGCGGTCCTCGTCGTTGGTGTTCAGCCAGACGCGGGTCAGATCTTCGAGGTTGTAATCCTGCCCCTCGACCGCGTCCTTGTGGACCAGCCAGTGGGTCGTCACCTGCGTCTCGGTCGGGCTGATCGGCAGGATGCGGAAGACGATGGCGTGGTCCGGCAGGAAGTGGTTCCAGCTGGACGGGAAGTGATAGAACATCAGGCTGCCGGCGTCGTTCCAGGGGATCGTGCCCATGCGGCGCGACACGGCCGCCTTGCCGGACATGGTGAAGCTTTCCTGCGTATCCATCAGTGGCACGCGGGCCATCCGCCACTGCATGTCGGGCGCGTTCACGAAGCGGGACGGCAGGTTAGCGGCGTCGCAACGGGCCCAGTGGTCGAGGATCTCGGGGCTGGCCGAGTTCGGCCCCTCCATCACCGTCATCAGCGGGTCGTCGGAATAGGTCCGGCAGAGCGAGGGATGCGAGCCGCCGCAGTGATAGCACTCGCGGTTGTTTTCCATCACCAGCTTCCAGTTGCCCTTTTCGACGATGGTCGAGGTGAAGGCGATCTTGGAATCCGCCAGGGCCGAGGGGGCGACATAGCGCGTCAGGTTTGTGGCGAGGTCGTTGATGGCCGGCGGCACCTTGGCCAGGCAGATGAAGATCATCCCGCCCAGATCGATGCAGTGGACGGATTTCAGGCTGTATTTCGATGGATCGAAGGATTCGCCCATGTCGCGGGCGAACAGCAGCTTGCCGTCGAGGTCGTAGGTCCACTGGTGATAGGGGCAGACCAGCTTGGGGTTCGTGCCGTTCGACTTGGCACACAGGCGCTGGCCGCGATGGCGGCAGACGTTGTGGAAGGCGCGGATGCGCTTGTCGGCGCCGCGGGTCACGATCACCGGATAGTCGCCGACCTGCAGCGTGACATAGCTGCCGGTCTTGGGCAGCTCGCACGTTGGGCCGACGAACAGCCATTCGCGGTACCAGATCTGTTCCAGATCGTCGCGATAGGCTTGCTCTCCGCAATAGAGGTCGCGGGGCAGCGAATGGTTCGGCAGGCGCGCGGCGATCAGGTCTGCGGTCGACGTGCTGGCGGACGAGGCAAATGTCATGGCGCTGGCTCGGGGTTTGGGGTGGCGAGACGTGAATACAACCTTAACGTCCATGACGCGACATTTTGGCAGAATTGCGACATTCGGTTGACGGAAACAGACATGGCTTCCGAAACCGCGACGGAAGCCTCCGGACCCCAACCGAAGGGGTCCGGAGGCTGCGGGAACAGGTTCCCGCGGCGCCCCGGGGCCGAAACACACCTTTTACGAAATATTGGAAAATACTTCCAAAACTGTCTTGGCAGCGACTTTCGGCTGACATAGACCGGAGGCCGGCACGCCCCACGGGTTGAGGAGACTGGCATGAACCGCATCACCACGAAACGTCATGGTCTGGAGATCGACGCCGAATTCGTCTCTTTCGTGGAGGATCAGGTGCTTGAGGGTACCGGCATCTCGCCCGACCGCTTCTGGCAGGGGCATGCAGAGCTGCTGGACGCCTTCGCTGAAGACAACCGCGCCCTGCTGGACCGGCGGGCCGATCTGCAGGCGCGCATAGACGCATGGCACAAGGCGCGCGGAAACCAGGCTTGGGACGCAGCCGCCTACCGGACGTTTCTGACCGAGATCGGCTATCTGACCCCCGAACCCGCTCCCTTTGCCGTAGAAAACGGCGACATCGATCCCGAGATCGCCACGCTGGCCGGCCCGCAGCTGGTCGTACCGGTCAGCAACGCCCGGTTCGCCCTGAATGCGGCCAATGCCCGGTGGGGGTCGCTTTATGATGCGCTCTATGGATCCGATGCGATGGGACAGGTGCCGACCGGAGGCTTTGATGAAAGCCGCCGCGATGCTGTCGTGGCCCGCGCGGCCGAGTTCCTCGACCATTCCTTCCCGTTGCAGTCGGGCAGTCATGCGGATGTCACGGAATACGATGCTGACGCCGATGGGCTGATGGCGACCGTAGACGGTCAGCCGGTGCGCCTGGCCCAACCGGAGCGCTTCGTCGGCACCCGCAGCGAGGGCGCCGACCGCGCTTTCGTGCTGCGCCATCACGGGCTGCATGTCGAGCTGGTGATCGACCGCAGTCATCCGATCGGCGCGGCCTCGGCCAGCGGGTTGCGCGATGTCGTGCTGGAGGCGGCGCTGACGGCGATCCAGGATTGCGAGGACAGCGTCGCGGCGGTCGATGCCGCCGACAAGATCGGCGTCTATCGCAACTGGCTGGGGCTGATGAAGGGCGACCTGGTCGAAAGCTTCCAGAAGGGAGGCAAGACCATGACGCGGCAGCTGGCGGATGACCGGCAGGTGACGCGCCCCGACGGCTCGACCCTGACGCTGCCGGGTCGGGCGCTTCTGCTTGTCCGGAACGTGGGGCACCTGATGACCACGGACGTCGTCCTCAAGGACGGGCAGCCGACGCCGGAAGGGCTGATCGACGCGATGGTCACGGTCGCGGCGGCGCTGCATGACCTGAACCGCACGGACAGCCCGCGCAACAGCCGCGCGGGCGCCATCTACGTGGTCAAGCCCAAGATGCACGGCCCCGAGGAAGCGGCCTTCGCCGACCGCGTCTTCAGCCATGTCGAGCGGGTGCTGGGCCTGGCGCCGAATACCGTCAAACTGGGCCTGATGGACGAGGAGCGCCGCACCAGCGCCAACCTGGCAGCCTGCATCCACGCCCTGCGCCACCGGATATTCTTCATCAACACGGGCTTCCTGGATCGTACCGGGGACGAGATCCACACTTCGATGCAGGCGGGGCCGTTCGTGGGCCGTGCGGGCATGAAGTCGGCAGCCTGGCTGCAGGCCTACGAGGACCGCAACGTGCTGATCGGACTGGCAGCCAGGATGCGCGGAAGGGCGCAGATCGGCAAGGGCATGTGGGCCAAGCCCGACGCGATGGCCGAGATGCTGGAGGCGAAGATCGCCCATCCCCGGTCGGGCGCCTCGACCGCATGGGTCCCCTCGCCCACGGCGGCGGTCCTGCATGCGCTGCACTATCATGCGGTCGACGTGGCCGCCCGGCAGGCCGAGCTGCAGGGGCAGCCGATGCCGGACCTGGACCTGCTGCTGACGCCTGCCCTGGCCAATGGCCCGCTGCCCCAGGACGCGGTGCGGCGCGAGCTGGACAACAGCGCGCAAGGAATCCTCGGCTATGTGGTGCGGTGGGTCGACCAGGGCGTCGGCTGTTCCAAGGTACCCGACATCGACGACGTGCAGCTGATGGAGGACCGCGCCACCTGCCGCATCAGCGCGCAATATCTGGCGAACTGGCTGGAGCATGGCGTGATCACGCGCGATCAGGTCGAGGACGCGCTGCGCCGGATGGCCGTCAGGGTCGATGGCCAGAACGCGGGCGACCCGGCCTATCGGCCGATGGCGCCGGATTTCGACGGCCCGGCCTTCCTGGCCGCGCGCGATCTGGTGCTGTCCGGCGCGTCTCAGCCGTCGGGATATACCGAGCCCCTCTTGCATGCGCGGCGGGCAGAGGCCAAGGCACTGTCACGGCACTGAAACTGAACGGCACGGCAGCGGTTGTCATGCCGCTGCCACGCGCTAAGGTGCGGCTGACCAAACGGAAGGGATGCATTTGAATGTCGGGAAAGAACATCGCCGTGGCCGGTATCGGCTATGTCGGCCTGTCGAACGCGGTCCTCTTGGCCGCGCGCAACCGGGTTCGCGCGCTGGATGTGGATCAGGACCGCGTCGCGATGCTGAACGACCGCAAATGCCCCATCATCGATGACGAGATGGCGCGCCACCTGTCCGCGCAGGACCTGGACCTGACCGCCACCACGGATCCCGCAACCGCCTATGAGGGCGCCGAGTTCGTGATCGTGGCGACGCCCACGAACTATGATCCGGTGACGAATCGCTTCGACACCTCCAGCGTCGAGGCGGTGATTCGCGACGTGATGCGGCTGGCGCCGGACGCTGTGATCGTGGTCAAGTCGACGGTGCCGGTGGGCTTCACCAAGGACGTCTCGGCGCGGCTTGGCACCGATCAGGTGATCTTCAGCCCGGAATTCCTGCGCGAGGGTCGCGCGCTGCATGACAACCTGCACCCGTCCCGTATCGTCGTGGGCGAGGACAGCCCCCGCGGCCGCGCCTTCGCGGATCTTCTGGCCGAGGCTGCGATGGACGACGATGTGCCGGTCCTGCTGACCGGCTCGACCGAGGCCGAGGCGATCAAGCTGTTCGCCAACACCTATCTTGCGCTGCGCGTCGCCTATTTCAACGAACTGGACAGCTACGCGCTGACGCATGGCCTTGACAGCCGCCAGATCATCGACGGCGTGGGACTCGATCCACGGATCGGCACGCATTACAATAACCCCTCGTTCGGCTACGGCGGCTATTGCCTGCCCAAGGATAGCAAGCAGCTGCTGGCCAACTACAGCAACGTGCCCCAGAACCTGATCGCCGCCGTGGTGGACGCCAACCGCACCCGCAAGGACGTGATCGCCGACCACATCCTGTCGCAGCAGCCCAAGGTCGTGGGCATCTATCGGCTGGTCATGAAGTCCGGGTCCGACAATTTCCGCCAGAGCGCGGTCCAGGGCATCATGAAGCGGCTGAAGGCCAAAGGGGTCGAGATCATCGTCTATGAGCCCGCAATGACCGAAAGCCAGTTCTTCGGTTCGGACGTTCTGACCGATCTGGACGAATTCAAGCGCCGCGCGCAGATCGTCGTCGCGAACCGCCTGACCCCGGACCTCGAGGACGTGGCGGCGCGGGTCTATACCCGCGACCTCTTCGGCGCCGACTGAGGCCTGTCACAGCATCGACTTCAGCTTTGCCTCGATCTTGTTGCGGCGGCGGCGCGACCTGACCTGCTGGGTATCCAGCGTCGTCGGACACAGCTTCAGGTCGTCGTCTTGTCCGGCGATCCTGAAGACGCGTGTCGCCGCCGCGATGGCGCTGTCGGCGGCTGTGACCGCCGCGACGATGATCTCGATCTGGTGCAGGTCGCCCACGTCGATGTCATCGAAGCTGCTGTGCCTGGCCCGTTCGACCAGGTCGACGACGCTGCCGATATCGACCGATTCCCCCGACTTCAGCGGGCCCTGAAGCGTCGCCTCCCGCGGGGTCTGGTACTGCTCTTGGGCGATTTCTGTCCGGTCGGCGACCGATGACATGCGCTCACCCTTCTCGGTCCAGACGTTCAGCATGATCTCCAGTACATAGATCGGCTCGAAGCCGAGGTTGCTGACCAGGATGCGCCCGGACAGGTCGCGGGCGCCGCCCAGGTGGATCAGGATCTCGGTCCGGCGCTGCCGTCGCAGTCCCGACACGATGATGTGCAGATAGATCATCCATACCAGTGCCGTCACCGCCGACATCGTCGCCTGCACCAGACCGCTGTTCGCCTCGATCCATTCCCACATCTTTTTCACGTCCGCCGTTGCTTGCGGCAGGAAACACGTGCGGCGCGGCGATGTTCCATGACCGTGACGTTGGCGTGAACCGGGGGCCCGCCTGCCGCGTTCGCCTGTCAGATCGGAGGTTCGCCATGGCATCACGCGCCGTCTGGAAAGGGCAGCTGCGCCTGTCCCTTGTCGCCATACCCGTCGAATTGCACGCCGCCGCCAGTTCCGGCGCGCGGATCTCGTTCCGGCAGATCCACGGCCCGTCCGGCAAGCCGGTGCGGTATGAAAAATCGGTCGCGGGCATCGGACCGGTCAAAAGCGACGACATCATGAAGGGATACGAGGTCGGGGACGGGGATTATCTGCTGCTGGACCCTGCCGAGATCGCCTCGATCAAGCTGGAAACGAAGAAGACGCTGGAGCTGGTGCAGTTCGTCGATCAGTGCGAGATCCCGCCGCTGTATTATGAGAAGCCGTACTATGTCGTGCCCACGGATGAGCTGGCCGAGGATGCCTATCGCGTGGTGCGCGACGCCCTGCGGGCCGAGGGCAAGACCGCGCTTGGCCAGCTGACCATGCGCGGGCGCGAGTACCTGTGCGCGATCCGCCCCTGCGGCGACGGCCTGCTGCTCGAGACGCTGCGATACGAGGACGAGGTCAAGAAGGCCGACCCGCTGTTCTCTTCGATCGAGGATGACACCAGCGACGACGATCTGCTGGAGGTTGCGACCCAGCTGATCCGCCGCAAGAGCGCGCCGTTCAAGGCCGATGCCTTCCGTGACAATTACGACAAGGCGCTGCGAGAGTTGATCGATTCGAAGCGCAAGAACCGCAAGACGCCGCGCGCGAAGACCGGCGGCAAGGCCGACAGCCGGCCGCAGGGCGAAAACGTGGTGGACCTGATGGCCGCGCTCAAGGATAGCCTGAAGAAGGACGGCGGCAAGTCCACGAAGGCCCCCGCCAAGGCCAAGCCGCGCGCCAAGCCCAAGCCGAAGTCGGCCTGACATGGCGCTGGACCGTTACCATGAACGCCGCGATTTCGCAGCGACGCCGGAACCCCGCGATGAGGGGCAGCCGTCGGATGTGGGCTTGCGGTATTCGATCCAGAACCACGACGCGACTCGGCTGCACTGGGACCTGCGGCTGGAATGGCAGGGTGTGCTGCTCAGTTGGGCGATCACGCGGGGGCCGTCGCTGAACCCGTCAGACAAGCGATTGGCCGTCAGGACCGAGGATCACCCGCTGTCCTATCTGCGCTTCGAGGGCCAGATCCCGTCGGGGCAGTATGGCGCTGGCACCGTGATGCTGTGGGATCTGGGCTGGTGGCAGCCGCTGGAACCGGCGGCGCGCGGCCTGTCGAAGGGGCATCTGCGCTTTCGCATCCATGGGCGGCGGCTGACCGGCGACTGGAACTTGGTCCGCATGAAGGGCCGCAAAACCGGCGATTCCAAGCGCGAGAACTGGCTGCTGATCAAGTCCGACGACGAGGCCGCGCACCGCGCCGATCCGGTCGAGACGTATCGCACCAGCATCGCCACCGGGCGCGATTTCGCGGCCATCTCCGCCGAGAAGGCGCCCCGACTGCGTGATCGCACTGGAACCCGACCGCGCCCAGTCCCCGTGCAGCTGGCGACCCTGACCGAGGATCTGGCCGACAGCGGCAGCCATTGGCACGAGCTGAAGCTGGACGGCTATCGCATGCAGGCGGCGCTCGGCAAGGGCGGTACGCGGATCTGGACGAGGAACGGCCACGACTGGACCGACCGCTTCGCGGACCTTGTTCCCGCCTTCGACGATCTGGACTGCAAGTCAGCCCTGATCGACGGAGAGATTGTGGCCGGTGCGGGCCTGCAGGGCTTCAGTGCCCTGCAGGATGCCATCGCCGCGGGCGGCCCGTTCGGCTTTGTCGCCTTCGACCTGATCCAGCTGGACGGCAAGGATCTGAGCAAGCGCCCCCTGACCGAACGCCGCCGCGCGCTGGAACAGCTGTTTTCCCCGCTGCCGCCGATGGGTGCGCTGGACCTGTCGCCGGTGATCGACGGTGATCCGCAGGAGGCACTTGACCTGATCTGCGGATCGGGCGGCGAGGGCGTGATCGCCAAGCGCCGCGACGCGCCCTATCGCGGTGGCAGAAGTCGCGACTGGCTGAAGATCAAGTGCCGCCACCGGGGCGAATTCGTGATTGTCGGCTGGCAGGCCAGCAGCAGCCGCGCGCGGCCATTCGCCTCGCTTGCCGTCGCGGCGCGCCGAGGTCGGGACCTGGTCTATATGGGCAAGGTCGGCACCGGGTTCGACGAGGACGCCATGGCGGACCTGGCCGCGCGGATGGCGCCGCTGAAGCGTGCGAAGCCGCCGGTTCAGGCGCCCAAGGCCGAAGCCCGCGGCGTCACCTGGATCGACCCGCGTCTGGTGGCCGAGGTCAATTACGCCGAAACAACCGGTCAGGGACGGCTGCGCCATGCCGTCTTCCTGGGCCTGCGCGAGGACAAGCCGGCCCGCCAGGTGCAGGTCGAGGAGCCGGTGGCGACGGATCGCGAGGACATTGCGGGCATCGCCCTCAGCAGCGGCGACCGCGTGATCTTCCCGGATGCCAAGGTCACGAAGGCTGATCTGGCGCGGTACTATCGCGACATCGCGCCCCTGATGCTGCCCGAGGTGCAGGACCGGCCGCTGTCACTGGTGCGGCTGCCCGACGGGTTGACGGGCCAGCGGTTCTTCCAGAAGCACCCTGGAAAGGGCTTTCCCGACGCGCTGAAGACCGTGCCGATCGCCGAAAGCGACGGCGAGACGCACCCCTATGCCTACGGCTCGGACGCCGCGGGCCTCGTGGCCGCGGTGCAGATGGGCACGGTCGAGTTCCACATCTGGGGCGCCCGTCGCGATCGGCTGGACCGGCCAGACCGGCTGGTCTTCGACCTCGACCCCGACGAGGGGTTGTCCTTCGCCACCACCCGCCGCGCCGCGCTTGACCTGCGCGACCGGCTGGCGGATCTGGGGCTGGAATGCTGGGCGATGCTGTCGGGCGGCAAAGGCGTGCATCTGGTCGTGCCGTTGCGCCGCAGCGTCGGGTGGGACACCGCCAAGCTGTTCGCCCGCGGCGTGGCGACGCTGGCCGCGACAGCCCAGCCCGACCGCTTCACCGCCGAGATGTCGAAGGCCCGCCGCAAGGACCGCATCTTCATCGACTGGCTCCGGAACGAACGCGGCTCGACCTCGGTCGCGCCATTTTCGGTTCGCGCCAGACCCGGCGCACCCGTCGCCTGTCCCGTCACCTGGGACGAGCTGTCGCGCCTGCGTCGCCCCGCACCCTTCAGCCTGCAAGAGGCCTGTACGCGGGGCTGGGCGGACGTCGCCCCCCCGCCCCCGCAGGGGTTGACGCAGAAGGTCATCGTCGCGCTGGACCGCGCCCTGAAATCCGTCTGAGGAGAGACCCATACCATGAAAAAGGACCACGCTCTGATCGAGAGTCTGGAAGCGCGCCTGGACGCGCAGCGCCGCCTGCTGGCCCGCCTGGTCGCCGCGCTCGAACCCTCGGCCCGCGAACCGCTGATCGACTGGCTCAGCCAGAGAGAGACCATGCGCGACGGCCAGGAAGACCCCGGCGCCGTGCCGGTCGAGGAAAACGGCCCCGGCATCGCCATGGCCGAGGAGTTCCTGATGATCCGCCGCCTGGTCGGCGACCGCCTGCACGAGTTGAGGGACTAACAGCCGGGTCTCAGCTACGGGCCGGATTTTTGGCCGCTTGACTGCGGAACAGGGTTCATGGTGAGCAGGGCTATGTGTTCAGTCCCGGCATCTGGTGGATCGGGTTTAGGATGAATCTGTCGGGCTCGGATGTCCAGATCTTGCAGATGAATTCGTAAGGCGTGAAGGCCAGCCATGGTCCGCCATCGGTCCGAGGACCATGGCTGGCGAGGATCTTGAGCCGGCGGGCGAAGTTATAGGCTGCCATGAAGTCCGCGAGATGGGTGCGGAGCTGATCGTGGCTATCGTAGTGGAAGCGTTTGACCGTGGCCTTGATCGTGCGGTTCATCCGCTCGACCTGACCGTTTGTCGGGAAAACAGGCCACCGGACTGTTTTCTGACCCTCCAAACTCCACGGGTGGTTGGGCTTCGTGAGGCGGTGCTCAATGCCGCTCGACCATTGTCCTCGGACCGATGGCGGACAAGGTCTCGCCCTCGCAGATCATGTCGAAGCGCATGGGCCTGGAGTAGATTGTATTGCGGTTCCGAGGCTGCTCCGCGAACTGAATGCCGTTGTCAGTAAGGACGGTGTGAACCTGATATGGCACGGCCTCGAGCATGTGCTGCAAGAACTCCCAAGCTGTCTTCCTGTCTGCCTTCTCGACCAATTGGGTCACGGCAAACTTGCTCGTG
>NZ_JAOTBE010000086.1 GCF_026162645.1 Paracoccus rhizosphaerae | reverse complement strand
CCTGACGCTGCGCAACCCACAAAGCTCCGCGCCAGCCCCCGTTGCCCAACCCGCCCAAACAGGCAAAAACCAAACCCGGAGTCTCGCTCACGCTGGATAAAAGTTGGGGGCAACGTCATTCTTCATAGCAAGATCGGTTCTGCGCGAGGTTCGGAACGGGAGGCAAGGATGCTGATCTCTCTTCACAAGCAGGCGACGACGCCGCCGAAGATCCGGGCTGCGATCCAGGCGAGCATAGAACCCGCCTGGAAGGTGGCGGAGCGCTACGGCATCTCCGAGCAGACAGTCTGGAAGTGGCGGAGCCGGAACAATGGCATGGTTGAGCGCTTCAACGGCCGGATCGAGGACGTCTTGCAAAGCCACCACTTCAACAGCGGCGAAGATCTGGAGCAGACACTCTTGCGACATGTCCGCCTCTACAACGGTCAGCTCCCGCAATCAGTGCTGAAGGGGCAAACGCCCATCGACGCGCTCAAGGACTGGCAGAAACAAAGACCGGCGCTCTTCAAGAAGCGGCCCTGCAATCACGTAGGATGTGACAAGTAGTCCGCGTGGCCATGCGTCGTGTCTAGACTGACAGGCCGAGCAATCAGAGAACTAACAGCTCGACCGGCGGCGGCGGGATGCAAAGGCCTTCTGCAGGCATCGCGCGACCTACTGCTGCAAGAGGAAAAACCCCTGAGGTTCTCGACACCGAAGCTAAGGCAAATGGAGCCATTAAGATATCTCGTCGGCCGCAACCTAGGCTGCGATAGTTTCAGCGTCTTTCCGGTTGGCATCGGCGTGGCGACTGGATGCCTCCGGGAGGTAATTACGCAAATATTCGTGGGTTCACCTGTCATATGTCGTGAAATCCAGGTGACTAAAAAGGGCCGGACCAAGCCGTCCGGCCCTTTGTTCAGCGCGGTGGCGATTACTACGTCGGACGGATGATGATCTCGACCCGGCGGTTCTGGGCGCGCCCCTGGACCGAGTCGTTCGAGGCGATCGGCTGCGTCTGTCCGCGGCCGACGGCGACCAGACGGTTCGACGCGACGCCGGCAGCAGCCAGGATGCCCGCGACCGATTGCGCGCGGCGCTGCGACAGGTCTTGGTTATAGGCGGCAGTGCCGGTGCTGTCGGTATGACCGATGACCTCGACCCGGCTGTTCGGGTACTGGTTCAGGTTGCGCGCGACCGCGTAGAGGTCGGACTGCGCCGGACCGGACACGGCGGCCGAGTCGGTGGCGAAGAGGATGCCCTCGGGCAGGATCACCTGCAGATAGCTGCCGTGGTTCACGATCTGGACGTTCGGGTTCGAGATCGACTGCTCGAGCGCGGCAGCCTGGCGGTCCAGGATGTTTCCGGCAATGGCGCCGGCGGCGGCGCCCAGGATGGCGCCACGCGCGGCGTCGCGGCCCTGGTTGTTGTTGTCGCTGTCACGCGTCGCACCATAGAGCGCGCCCACGGCGGCACCGGCCAGCGCGCCCTGCTGGGTGCGGCTCATCCCGGCCGCGGGCGCGGCGGTGGGCGAGGTCCCGGTCATTGACGGATCGGCGCAGGCGCCAAGCATCATCAGGCCCGAGGCTGCAAGAACGGTGGTGCGGCGGAGTGTCATCAATCTCCCTTTCCTTGTCGCGGGCGCTGCATGACGCCCGATTTCCTTCGCGGCCCTGATTCCGGGCGCGCCTTCAACGCGTGGCAAGCTGTCGCAGTTCCGAAGGGAAGGGAAGTCACTGTTTCGTCACGGCTTCCCCGGCGGCGGGTCCTTGCGCGGCTTGCATTGCGCGGCGGGGGCGGTCAAAAGTGGCGCACAATGGCCACATCGAAACGCTTGCCCCCGCCCTTGCCCTTTGCCGATCAGGTCGCGATCTTCTCGCGGCTGGCCGAGAGCAACCCGGCGCCCGAGACTGAACTGGAATTCGTGAACCCCTTCACGCTGGTCGTGGCTGTCGCCTTGTCTGCGCAGGCGACGGACGTAGGCGTCAACAAGGCGACGCGCGGGCTGTTTGCGGTGGCGGACACGCCGGAACGGATGCTGGCCCTAGGGCTTGAGGGCGTGACCGAGCATATCAAGACGATCGGTTTGTTCCGGCAGAAGGCGAAGAACGTGATTGCATTGTCGCGATTGCTGGTCGAGGAGTTCGGGGGCACGGTGCCGGACAGCCGAGCCGCGCTGATGCGCCTGCCGGGCGTGGGGCGCAAGACGGCGAACGTGGTTCTGTCCTGCGCCTTCGGCCATCCCGCTCAGGCTGTGGACACGCATATCTTCCGCGTCGGCAACCGGACCCGCGTGGCGCCGGGCCGCGACGTCGACGAGGTCGAGCGCGCCATCGAGGACAATGTCCCCGCCCGCTTCCAGGCCCATGCGCATCACTGGCTGATCCTGCATGGCCGCTATATCTGCCAGGCGCGCAAGCCGCGCTGCGGGATCTGCCCGATCCGCGACCTGTGCCCCTATGAGGAGAAGACCGCATGAGCGAGCCCTATGTGATCGGGATCGGCAATGCCGTGATGGACATCATCGCGCCCACCGACGAGGGCCGGTTGAAGAGCCTGGGCATCACCAAGGGCATCATGCAGCTGGTCGACCGCGAGCGGTCCGAATACCTGATGGCGGCGCAGGCCGACGACCATTCGACCCGTCGCGAACACGCGCGGATGATCGCCGGCGGCAGCGTCGCGAACACGCTGGCCGGGATCGGCAAGCTGGGGATGCGGACCGCCTTCATCGGCTGCGTGGCCGACGACGAGATCGGTCGGCTTTACGCCAGCCAGACCGAGGCGGCGGGCACGCGCTTCGTCAATCCCCCGGTGGTGGGCGCCGGTCTGCCCAGTTCGCGGACGATCATCTTCGTGACGCCGGACGGCGAGCGGTCGATGAACACCTATCTGGGCATCTCGGCGGAACTGGGGCCGGAGGAGGTCGATCCCGATGTCTTCGACGGTGCAGGCTGGCTGTTCCTGGAGGGGTATCTCTTCGACAAGCCGAAGGGGAAGGAGGCCTTCCTGAAAGCTGCAGACCAGATCCACCGGGTGGGGGGGCAGGCTGGAATCGCATTGTCGGACCCGTTCTGCGTGGACCGTCATCGTGACGACTTCCGCCGGCTGGTGGCGGGGCCGATGGACTATGTCATCGGCAACATCCATGAGTGGCAGTCGCTCTATCAGGTCGAGGACCTGGAGGAGGCGCTGCATCTGGCGGTGGCGGATTGCGGAACGGTGATCTGCACGCGGTCCGGCGAGGATGCGATCCTGATCCGCGGAGACGAGCGGGTGACGGCGCCGGTCCACAGGATCGTGCCGGTCGATGCGACGGGGGCAGGGGACCAGTTCGCCGCGGGGCTGATCTTTGGACTGGCGCAGGGGCTGCCGCTGGAGGTCGCAGGGCGCATGGGATGCATCGCGGCAGCCGAGGTGATCGCCCATGTCGGCGCGCGGCCGGAAACGGACCTTCGGTTGGCCTTCCGCGCCGAGGGCCTGGTCTAAGCTTGCGTCCCGCGACGGCCGGGGGGCCGGCCCCCCGGACCCCCCGTTGACGATGCCCGTGGCGGCGTCCCGCCCGAACCTCGCAGGTCGCGGTTTCGTGGCGTTGCGTGAAACGTAACGCCCGTGTATCACCGCCCAAAACGCGAGCAGCTGAAGGAAACGCCAATGCGCAGGGTTGTTATCACCGGAATGGGGATGGTCACGCCCCTGGCCTCTGGCGTCGAGGCAACGTGGAAACGGCTGCTGGCCGGGCAATCCGGCGCTGGTCCGATCACACGGTTCGACCCCAAGGACGTGGTGACGAAATACGCTTGCGAGATCCCCTTCGGCGACGGCAGCGACGGCACCTTCAACCCCGACGACTGGATGGAGCCGAAGGACCGGCGAAAGGTCGACGACTTCATCCTCTATGGCATCGCGGCGGCGCATCAGGCGGTGACCGATGCGGGCTGGACGCCCGAGGACGAGGAAGGCCGGCTGCGCACCGGCGTGATGATCGGGTCGGGGATCGGCGGGCTGAGTTCAATTGCGGATACCGCCGTGCTAATCAAGGAACGTGGGCCTAAGCGTGTTTCGCCCTTCTTCATTCCGGGCGCTCTGATCAACCTGATCTCGGGACAGGTATCGATCCGCTATGGCTTCAAGGGGCCGAACCACGCGGTCGTGACCGCCTGTTCGACCGGCGCCCATGCCATCGGCGATGCGGCGCGGCTGATCAAGTATGGTGATGCCGACGTGATGATTGCCGGCGGTGCCGAAAGCCCGATCAGTGAGATCGGGATCGCCGGCTTCAACGCCTGCAAGGCCCTCTCCACCAAGCGCGCCGACGATCCGCAGGCGGCCAGCCGGCCCTATGACGCCGACCGCGATGGTTTCGTCATGGGCGAAGGCGCGGGCGTCGTCGTGCTGGAGGAGTACGAGCACGCCAAGGCCCGCGGCGCCAAGATCTATGCCGAGGTGCTGGGCTATGCGCTGTCGGGCGATGCCTATCACATCACTGCCCCGTCGGAGGATGGCAACGGCGGCTATCGCGCAATGGAGGCAGCGCTGCGTTCGGCGGGCTTGGAGGCCGACAGCATCGACTATATCAATGCTCATGGCACCAGCACGATGGCCGACACGATCGAACTTGGCGCCGTCGAGAAGTTGCTGGGCAATCATGCCCCGAACGCGGTGATGTCCTCGACGAAGTCGAGCATTGGCCACCTTCTGGGGGCGGCTGGCGCGGTTGAAGCGATCTTCTGCACGCTGGCGATCCGTGACCAGATCTGCCCGCCGACGATCAACCTGGACAACCCGGCGGTCCAGCCGAAGCTGGACCTGGCCGCCAACGCCGCAGTGCGTCGCAAGGTCGACGTGGCGTTGTCCAACAGCTTCGGCTTTGGCGGGACCAACGCCTGCCTGATCCTGGGACGGGTCGAGGGATGATCTGGCGCAACATCGCCTCGAACTTCCTGACGCTGGCGATCGTCCTGCTGATCGCGGCGGCCGCCGCCGTGGCCTGGGCCAAGCGCGAATTCAGCGGTCCGGGGCCGAGCGCGGTGGCGCAGTGCGTGCAGATCGCGCCGGGCGCCAGCCTGAACGCGGTCAGCAACCGGTTGGCCGAGCAAGGGGCGATCTCGAACGCCTATATCTTCCGGGCAGGGGCCGACGCGATGGGCAAGGCGCGCGAGCTGAAGTTCGGCAGCTTTCTGGTGGAGCCTGGTGCCAGCATGGAGAGCATCGTCGACACGGTAACGGCTGGCGGACCTTCGACCTGCGGGACCGAGGTGGTGGTGCGCGTGGGCGTGCGCGCAAACACGATCCTGCTGCGTGACATGAACCCCGACACCGGCGCCTATGAGGAGATGGCGCGATTCGACCCAGCGACCGATGATGCGCCCCCGGCCATCGCCGCCGCACAAGACCTGTCAGACGTGCGCCTGTCGATGGTGATGGCCGAGGGCGTCACCAGTTGGCAGGTGGTCGAGGCACTTCGCGCCGCAGGCTTCCTGACCGGAGAGATTGACGACGTTCCGCCCGAAGGCAGCCTGGCACCCGATACCTATCAGTTGTCGAAAGGCGGCGACCGGAACCAGATCCTGGCCCAGATGGCGGCCCGCCAGGAAATTATCCTGGCCGAGGAATGGGAGGCGCGCCCCTTCGGCCTGCCCTACGAGACGCCGGAGGAGGCCCTAATCATGGCCTCGATCGTCGAGAAGGAGACCGGCGTCGCAGGCGAGCGTCCGCAGGTGGCCAGCGTCTTCGTCAACCGGCTGCGTCAGGGGATGCGGCTGCAGACGGACCCGACGGTGATCTATGGCGTGACGAACGGGCAGGGGATCCTCGACCGCGGCCTGCGGCGGTCCGAGCTGGACGCCGAGACTCCCTACAACACGTATCGGATCGACGGATTGCCGCCGACGCCAATCGCCAATCCGGGACGTGCGGCGATCAACGCCGCCCTGAACCCGGATGATACGGACTACCTCTATTTTGTCGCCGACGGCACCGGCGGGCACACCTTCAGCCGGACGCTGGAGGAACACAACGCCGCTGTTGCCCGGTGGCGCGAGATCGAGGCGCAGCGCGGCCTGCCGACCGACAGCCCCGTCCAGACCGGCGGCTGAACCCCACAGCGTTTGACAAAGAAGGCCCCCGGACGCAGGCTTGCATCCGGGGGCCTTCTGCATGGCCCGAGTGATGGGAGAGCCGTGATGAAACTGTCCGACATGCTGACCGCCCTGGCCGACAACACCCGCAATTTCGAAGAGCGGATGGAGGCCTGGCAGGCGGCGATGACCAAGAACAGCGAAGAGGCGATGGACCAGGCACGCAAGTGGCAGGAAAGCGCCATGCAGCGGCAGGAGGAGATGAACCGCCAGATTCGCGCACATATGGAAGGCACCAGCGATACGGTGCGGAGCCAGTGGCAGCAGATGCAGCAGGCTTGGGAATCGCAGTTTGAGACGCTGCAGAAGCAGGGCGAGGAGATGCGCACCAACGCGATGAAGATGGGCGGCACGGATGGCAAGGGCTTCGCCGATTGGGCCGAGGCCTATGCCGCGCAGATGGTGGGCTTTGCGCAGAAGATGCAGAGCGAAGCAGCCAGCGCCATCGCCACCGCCACCGAGGCGCGCAACAAGAGCGGGAAGGCGTGACCGCGCGGAGGGCCTGTAAGCCGGATTTTGTCCACCGCTGACGCGGCTGGATGACCATTCCTCTGGTCCGGCCGTTACCGGCCGGATCTAGCTGCCTACCCGGATCTGCTGGGGCAAGGCGGCCCTGCGGGCGAACCCGCGCGCGATCCCTATTCGGCATTGCTCCTGGTGGGGCTTGCCATGCGGGGTCTGTTGCCAGCCCCCCGGTGGGCTCTTACCCCACCGTTTCACCCTTACCCATCCGGGGATGGGCGGTCTGTTCTCTGTGGCGCTTTCCCTGGGGTTGCCCCCGCCGGGCGTTACCCGGCACCATTGCCTCATGGAGTCCGGACTTTCCTCGACGGAATCCCGCCGCGGCCATCCAGCCCTCCGCGCTTGGGTCGTATGGCCGGGCAAGGCGGCTGCGTCAAGTGGGGGCGCTGCCCCCATCGTCTTACGGCGACCCCCCTGGGATATTTGGGGATCGTCGCAGGAGGCAGTGCGCCAGGCGCCGATCAGAGTCGTCTTCGGGGCCAGCCGCCCAGGGGCAGTGGCGCAGACGGAATGCCTGCAACCGGGTCGAGGGGGCGCCGGGCGGGTAACCGAGGCCGTCCAGCGATGCGCCGAGTGGCGGTGCGGGGCCTTCGCGGCCCTGACGCGCGAAAGTGGCAAGGCCGTCGCAGGCCAATCCCTCCCAGTCGAAGCGGCAGCCGGGATCGATCTTGCGGCCGGGCGCGAGGTCGGAATGGGCGATGATCTGGTTCGGTGCGATGCCCCAACGTGACATGACATCGCGCAGAAGATGCCTCAGCGCTGTCATCTGCGGCGCCGGGAACGGGCGGTCGCCAGGATTGACGAGTTCGATGCCGATGCTGCGGCTATTGATGTCGTCCTGGCCATGCCAGCTGCCGGCGCCAGCGTGCCAGGCGCGGCGGGTTTCGGGCACGAGCGCCTCGGCAGTGCCGTCCTCGTCGATGAGCCAGTGCGCGCTGACCTCGGCCGCAGGGTCGCAGAGGCGTGCGCGGGCCAAGGCGGCGTCGATCATCCCGGTGTAGTGCAGAACGATCAGGGATGGCCGATGGCCCCGACGATCACCGTGGTTCGGACTGGGAAACCTGTTCTTGACCAAGGATCAGCGGGCCGGGACGACCGCGATGGGCTGGGCCGGTTCCGGATGCGCCGGGATGTATGGCGGGCGTCCTTCGGCCGGGACGATGACCCGCTGGATTCGCATGGTCGGAGGGATCGGCACCGGATACACGCCCGCAATCTCGGGCGCGGTGGGCGATTTGAAAGGGCGTGCGACCGGGACGCCCTGAACCGGGTCGCGGCCGGTCAGCAGCGTCACCTCGCGATGGGCGAGGTAGTCGCCATAAGGTTTGGACGTGAACTGATAGTTCGGGTTCCAGCCCCGGTGTTCGCCGCAGCCGGCCAGCGCCAGCACTCCTATCGCCAACCAGCCACGCATCTTGCCTCCGACATGCCGTTTCGCCGAGGTTACCACCACCGTTCGGGCTTGGCCACAAAACCTGCAGCCTGTTCCAGAACCAGCGCCTGGTTCAGAAGTTCCGCTTCCTGGAAGGGGCGGCCGAACAGCTGCAGGCCGACCGGCAGGCCCTGCGAATCCAGGCCCACGGGGACCGAGATCCCCGGCAGTCCCGCCAGGTTCAGCGTCACGGTGAAGACGTCGTTCAGGTACATCTGCACCGGATCGCCCTTGTCGACCGAACCGAGTGGGAAGGCCGCCGTTGGCGCGGCGGGTGCCAGGATCGCATCGATGCCGTCGTCGAAGACCTGATCGAAGTCGCGCTTGATCAGCGCACGGACCTTGCGGGCGCGGTTGTAGTAAGCGTCGTAGAAGCCGGCCGATAGCACGTAGGTGCCGATCATGATGCGGCGCTGCACCTCGGGGCCAAAGCCTTCGGCGCGCGTCTTCTCGTACATGTCGGTGATGCCGTCGCCCTGAGACAGCCGGGCCCGGTGACCATAACGGACGCCGTCATAGCGGGCGAGGTTAGAGGACGCCTCGGCCGGCGCGATCACGTAATAGGCGGGCAGGGCGTATTTCGTGTGCGGCAGGCTGATGTCGACGATCTCGGCGCCCGCGTCGCGCAGCATCTCGGCGCCCTTGTGCCACAGGGCATCCAGTTCGGCCGGCATGCCGTCGACGCGGTATTCGCGGGGGATGCCGATGCGCTTGCCGCGGATGTCGCCGGTCAGCGCGGCCTCGAAGTCGGGGACCGGCAGGTCGACGCAGGTGCTGTCCTGCGGGTCGGCCGATGCCATGGCGCCCAGCATGATGGCCGCATCGCGGACCGTGCGCGTCATCGGACCGGCCTGATCGAGGCTGGAGGCATAGGCGATCACGCCCCAGCGGCTGACCCGGCCATAGGTAGGCTTCAGGCCCACTGTGCCGGTGAACGCGGCAGGCTGGCGGATCGAACCGCCCGTATCGGTCCCGGTCGCGCCCAGGCACAGGTCGGCGGCCACCGCCGCGGCCGAACCGCCCGAACTGCCGCCGGGCGTCAGTCGCACGCCCTCAGCGCCGCGCCACGGGTTCACCGCCGGACCATAGCAGCTGGTCTCGTTGGTCGATCCCATGGCGAACTCATCCTGGTTCAGCTTGCCCAGCATGACGGCGCCAGCGGTCCACAGGTTGCGGGTCACGGTCGATTCGTATTCGGGCTTGAAGCCTTGCAGGATGCGGCTGCCCGCTTGGCTGGGGACGCCCTTGACGCAGAAGACGTCCTTGATGCCCACCGGGATGCCCGTCATCGGCGAAGCATCGCCCGCCGCGATGCGCGCATCGGCCGCGCGCGCCATCTCGCGGGCCATGTCCGGCGTCCTATGCGCGAACGCGTTCAACGCGTTGGCGCCTTCGATCGCGGTCAGGCAGGAATCGGTCAGTTCCACCGAGGTCACGTCGCCCTTGTGCAGGGCATCGCGCGCATCGGCGATCGAAAGCTTGTTCAGGTCGGTCATTCCACCACCTTCGGCACGGCAAAGAACCCCTCGCGCGCGTCGGGCGCGTTCGACAGAACCTGTTCAGGATTTCCGCCCGCCGTGACGACGTCCTCGCGCCGCTTGAGCCGCATCGGCGTGACACCAGTCATCGGCTCAACGCCTTTGACATCGACCTCGTTCAGCTGTTCCATGAAATCCAGAATGCCGCTGAGTTCGCGCGCCAGCGCCGGCAGGGCGGCATCATCGACCGCAATGCGCGCCAGATGCGCAACCTTGCGGGCCTGATCCTCGGTGATCGACATGACGTTTCCTTTCGTTCGGGCGCGGGTCTACATCCGCGCGCGCGAGGTCGCAAGATCCGCGCGCGCGAGGTCGCAAGCGCGCGGATGTAGACCGGGCCGATGTGCGAGTGAGCGGGGATGCCCTGACAGTACTGCGCCCTGAATCGACGCAGACCCGGCGTCTGCAGGGCTGCAAGTTTTTTTGGATGCCCGCGTTTTTTCCGCTTGCGCCCCCCCGCGGCTTTGCCTAAACACCGCTCACGCCGCCAGGGAAGACTGGCAGCGGACAGAAAGTGGCCCGTTCGTCTATCGGTTAGGACGTCAGGTTTTCAACCTGAAAAGAGGGGTTCGACTCCCCTACGGGCTGCCACTACCATTTCCCGTCTCGTTAGTCGCTAGCCGAAACAGGCAAAAGCGTATCGCTTCATCTTCTTCAGCCGGCTGCCTGTGGCGGGAGGAAGGCGGTGGCGCCGGATCGCAGACGACCAGCGGGGCAAAGACAGGCTCGTCGGTCGGTGCAGATGGAAGCACCAGCTTGCCTTGCTTGGCCAGCCGCCGCCACGCCGACAGTTGGTTCGGCTGCACGCCATGCCGATCCGCCACCGCATTCACCGTGGCACCTGGCTCCAGCATATCGGCGACCACAAGAGCCTTCACCTCAGTCAGCCACCGGCGATGCCCCAATACCTAGTTCTCCACGCCCAGAGACATGACAAACGAAATTCTGGGCACACACTGCGCAACGCACTCCCACCAGTCGATGGAAAGGACTTCGCAGCACCGCCTCAGCCAAGCATCGTGGAATTCACCCGCCATGTCTGGACGCCCCCGTTGATGCAAGTGGAAACTTAGGTGCGATAGGGCATGTGATCAGGTGCGGTCGTGTATCCGGCCTTGAAGATGCGGCTTGTCACGCGCCGCGGGCCCTTTTGGAGAAATGGAGGACAGGACCAGTTCGCTTACCCGCGCTCAGAGGCGCATCGGCGGCAATGATGGTTGTCCTGACCCGGTCTCATGACCGTTCGCCCGTACGTTCCCTCGCTCCTCTCACATCCGGCGACAATCCGACGACACCGGCCTATGCGACCGCCATCGCGGGATCCTTGTCATCCTCTCCCTTGCGCAGCCTCGCCCAGACTGTGCGCGCCATGCGGTTGGCCAGTGCCACCGCAACAAGCATCTCCGGCTTCCGCTCCAACATCCGGGCAAGCCAAGAGCCGTCGGGTGCGCCTTTGCGTGCCGCCCATCACACCACGGCGACGGCCCCGACGATCAGAAGCCGGCGAATGTCGCGCTGAGCCATCTTCGAGGTGCGGCCCAACCGGTCCTTGCCACCGCTGGATTGTTGTCGCGGCGTGAGGCCGACCCATGCGGCGAAGTCCCGCCCCTTGCAGAAGGTCTTCATGGTGGCCCGGTAATCCTCCCTGTGATTAAGGGGATGCGGAAGTAGAATTTTCTCGGCAAGTTGGACGAGGAGATTCCGATGAAGAAGAGCCGTTTCTCCGAGGCACAGATCATGGGCGTGCTGCGC
>NZ_JAOTBE010000085.1 GCF_026162645.1 Paracoccus rhizosphaerae | reverse complement strand
TCCTCAGGGCGCTCTACGCCCTTCAGCAATTCGTCCAGCAGTTCCTTGGAGATCGTCATGCATGCTTCCTGTCGAAGAAGCATGGACCAGATCACTCATACACAGAAAATCTGACACTCTCATCACGCGACGCCAACCGCTCACGCGCAGCGCGTTGACGCGCCTCGGCTTCATCGACGAGACGTCGCTGAAGGCGAACATGGCCAGGACCACCGGATGGCCTCCAGAAGGCGCGCCTTGTCGACCATGCGCCCTTCGGCCACTGCAACGCCCGGACTTTCATCGCCGCCCTGCGCCATGACCGGCTGGATGCGCTCCGGGGTGATCGACGGTGCCATGAACCGCAGACTGTTCGAGTTCCATGGCGAAACCCGACTGGAGCCGACACTGCGACCCGGCGATGTGACCGTTCCGGATGACCTGTCATCGCACAAGAGCCGCAAGGCCGCGGCGACCATGAGCGCCGTTGGCGCGTGGTTCTGGGTCTTGCCTCCCCGCAGCCCGGATCCGAGCCCGACTGGACTCCACGTGTTCAGAATGACCGCTGCGACGGCTGCTGGTGATGGGGCCTCGGCACGGAAGCCGTCGGCTAAAGATGGTCCAGCAGGAGCCAGTCCATCAGGTGGCGCCGAAGCTGGGCGTCGAAGGCGGCCAACTCCCCACTCTGCTCCAGTTCTCGCGATGGGAAATTGCGGTCGCGCAGAAAATGCAGGAACTTTGTCATGGCGGCCGCGCCTGCCGGACCCTTGACGTTGCCATGTGCGACCTTGAAGGCGTCCCGGCCACGCTCGTCCAGACGGCTCCAGACAAGGGCGCCGCCGAGTTCCTCGTCCAGGTCCGGGTCCTCGGAAAGCGTGTCGTGGACGGCATCGAGCAGCAGAGCCTCAAGTCCAGGCGGCGACGGCGGGGCGCCTTCGATCACCATCTCGGCCAGGCGCCGGTTGGCATGGGCCGCAGCATCGCGCCAGAACGCCCGCGCCCCGTCCGCGTCCTTGAGCCCGTGCAGGCGGGCGCCGATGATCCTGTTCTCGGCCAAGATGACGCGCAGATGGTCGGTGCAGATGCGGCCCTGCCCACGCCGGGCGATCCAGAGAAGTTCGTCCCTGAGGACATCCGCCGGCACCCTCTCGACCGCGGGCGTGGGTTCCGCGACCTCATGCAGGTCGCGGACCAGCGCGGCGGGGTCGTCGACCTTCCTGGCCAGCCACGACAGGACCGCGACATGCGCCTCGGGCGTCCGCAGGTCCGGAAAGCGCCGCCGCGCCGCCCCAAGAAGGTCGGGCGGCACGTCGATGAAGGCGGCGCCGTGCCTGTGCGCCAGCACCGATCCAATGGCCTCTTCGCCCAGGTGACCGCGCATCAGGGGCGAGGTCTCGCTGCGGTCGGGCGCATCCGTCACCAGATCGGGGTCGCAGCAGAGCGACAGCCACCGGTTCAGGAAGGCGATCGCGGCGGGCGTGGGGAAGTAGATCAGCGGGCTGGCGGCGATCAGGGGCGCCGCGTGCATCTGCGGGGTGTCGGCGTCCAGCCCGATCAGGCAGTCGCGGCGCGTGTACTGTTCCTGCGTCCGCCACACGCCCGTGCTGCCGTGAATGAAGCCGTCTTGGGTTCGGGCCGCCAGGGCGATCAGTTCGCGCGGAAAATGCGGCATCTGGGGCAGCGCGCCGGTGGGGTGACTGCCGGCGTCATGATAGAGGACGACATCATCCGGAGCGATCTCCCGCAGCGCCTCGATCAGGATGAACGGCTTCCAGAGCCCGTGACCGGCGCGGGGGCCGGACGACAGGACCTGCCGATGATGGGCCCAGAAATCGGTCCGCTCCAGGTCCGAACGGGTGCGGTGCGTGGCTGTATCGAACCCTGCCGCCAGCGCGGCCTTGCAGAAATCGACCGCGTTGTCGCAGTAGGGCTGGGTCTGGTCGGAGTAGACGAGGAAATGCGCCTTCCCGACGCCGGGAATGCCGTGCTGCAACGTCAGCCCTTCCTCCCGGCCCCCTGGCGGGCCACGGCCTTTTCAAGTTTCCTGTGCCGGCGCACATACTGCTTCTTGTCGGGATAGCGCGTCATCAACCGCTCCAACCGGTTGCGCGCGTCCTCGGCCTTGCCGTCCTCGACCAGAAGGTCGGTGTTCAGCATGACCAGCGGCGGATGGTCGTCGGCCCATTGAAGCGCCCATTCCAGCACCCTCTGCGCCCCGGCAGCGTCACCCAGATCGGCCTTGATTCGAGCCAAGTCGTGCTGGCGGCGCCAGTTCATCGGCGCCAGCGACAGCCCCTTCTGCAGCATCGCCTCGGCCTCGGCCAGGCGCTCGGCGGCGCAGGCGGCGTCGGCCGCAAGGAAGAAGACCGAGGGAAACTTCAGCTGCCCCTCGGCCAGCAGGTCCAGAAGACCATCGGCCGCGGCAGCGGCCTCGCCCGCCGACAGCAGCAGCCCGCCGCGCATCGCGCGATAGATCGAGACGTCGGGCGCCAGGCGGATGGCCTCGTCGATGGCGGCCAGCGCATCCGTGTGCCGGCCCTGTTCCTGGCGCAATTCGGCCAGCCGCTTGTGGAAGATGGCGACACCCGGCTTGGCGGCGACGGCTTCGGTCAGCATCGCGTCAGCCTTGGCCAGGTCGCCCTCGCGCAGGGCGATCATGCCGGTGAAGCTGTCGAAATGCGCCTTTGGATCGCCTGTCCAGCTGCGCCGCTCGAGGATCTTCAGGATGGACCTGAAATGCCCTCTGAACCTGTAATGCGCGCGCAGGTCCGATCGCGTGAAGTCAGGCCATTCCCAGACCATCACGCGGTTCGTGGGCACCATCGGCGGGATCTTCAGCACCCCGGCCTCGACCGGCGCGGCATAGAAGTCGCGAACATGGTCGAAGACGAAGCGATTCGGGAACAGACGCTCGACCAGCGGATCCGTCACCCAGAAGTTGCCGTCGTGAAAGTCGCCCTGCGCGCGCAGCAGGCCAGCCAAGGCATTGATCTCGCCTTCGACCGGTTCGTGCCAGAAGGCCGAGATGATCTGTTCGCACGCCTCCTCGCGCCGGCCCAGCATCAAGAGCGCCATGCCGTGGTAAAGCGCCACCTGTGCGAAGCTGCGCTGGAAGGCCACGAAGCCGCGGTCGATCGTCGGGCGCAGGTCGCAGATGGCCTGGTACTGGCCGTCAAAGAACATCTCGCGCACGGTCAAGGCGTGGACGAAGGCGATGTTCAGCCCGTCCTCGATATGGCTGCGGGCGATGCCCACGAAGTCGGACCGGCGACCGGTCTTGACCAGATGCTCGCACGCATAGACCAGGTACTGCCCGATCTCGCCCTTGTTGGCGAACAGCTGCGGCTCGTCGCGCAGCCGCGCGGCCAGGACGTCCAGCGCCTCGTGCCTGATCTCTGGCGTCAGCTGCGATTCAACATCGCGGAACTCGTTTCCGCCGATGGTTCTGGCCGTCGAGCTGAAGGCCGAAGAAGGCGGCGCGACGATCAGGTCCGCCATCGACATGGCGAACAGCTCCACCGCGTCGCGCTGCACCTCGGTCAGGGCCGAGCTGTCGGCCACGCGCGCGAAGGTCAGCAGGTCCGGAAACATCCGCGTATACCGGTCAAGGACGCTGGCATTGTCGCTGAAGAGGATGGTCCGCGCGCCGTCGCCCTCCATATTGGCGCGCATGTGCGCCTCGAAGAACTCGTCAGGGACGAACTTGTTCGGCCAGGCGCGGTTCATCGCCCGCATGTCGCTGGTCAGATCGCCCCGGCGGATGTGATAGGCGACGGTGCGGCGGCCGTCCTGCAGTTGCCGGCGCAGAAGGTCCAGGTGCTGCGCCAGAACAAGGTTCAGGGGCAACTCCTCGACCACCTTGCGGAAGGTGTGCGAGACCTCGGATTCATCCTCGAAGGGCAGGCGCAGGACGTCGAAGGGCGGGTCCAGCAGGACGTGCATTCCGCCCTTCAGGTGGTCCAGGAACTGTTCGACCGAGGTGCTGTGCAGGACGGTGCCGATCGCGGTCGCGTCCGACTTCATCGCCTGGTAGGTCTTCTTGTCGATGAAGTGGCGGGCCACGAAATCGGCGTCGAACAGCTCCGTCCCGTCACCCAGCCCGTCGCTGTCGCGCCAGTGGACGACGAAGGGCAGGTCGAAGCTGCGGGCGAAGCGCATCGTGTTCAGAAGCGCGATCAGCCGCCCGCCCATGCGGTCGGCGCGGAACGCGATCAGCTTGCCCCGCGCCCCCGTCACGCGCGGTTCTCCAGAAACCAGCGATAGGTTTCGGGGATGCCCGTGCGCAGGTCGATCCGCGGGCGCCAGCCCATCGACATCAGCCGGTCCGACGACATCAGCTTGCGCATGGTGCCGTCGGGGCGGGTCAGGTCGTTGACGATCTGCCCGTCATAGCCGACCACCTCGGCAACCATCGCCGCCAGCTCTCCGATCGAGATGTCGGTGCCGCTGCCCACGTTCAGGTGCGACAGCATCGGGTCGGTGTGGGCGTCATAGGTGGCGCGGTCCAGATCGAAGACGAACAGGGACGCTCGGGCCATGTCGTCGACATGCAGGAATTCGCGCCGTGGTGTTCCGGTGCCCCACATGACGACCTGGGGCAGCCTGTCGCGCCTGGCCTCGTGGAAGCGGCGGATCAGGGCCGGCATGACGTGACTGTTCTCGGGGTCGAAGTTGTCGCCCGGTCCATAGAGGTTCGACGGCATCACCGACCGGAAATCGGTTCCGTATTGCCGGTTATAGCTTTCGCAAAGCTTGATCCCGGCGATCTTGGCAATGGCGTAGGGTTCGTTCGTGGGCTCCAGCGGGCCGGTCAGCAGGGCATCCTCGCGGATGGGCTGCGCGGCCTCTCGCGGATAGATGCAGCTGGAGCCCAGCTGCAGCAACCTTGTGACGCCATGGGCCCAGGCCTCGTGGATGACGTTGCATTCGATCATCAGGTTGCGGTGGATGAACTCGGCCGGGTAGGTGTTGTTGGCGTGGATGCCGCCCACCTTGGCCGCCGCCAGAATCACCGCGTCCGGACGCTCGGACGCCATGAAGCGGCGTACGGCCTCCTGTTCGGTCAGGTCCAGTTCAGAACTGGTGCGGGTGATCGTCTCCACCCCGTCGCGGTCCTGCAGCTGCCGCAGGATCGCGCTGCCCACCATGCCGCGGTGCCCTGCGACGAAGACCCGCATCCGATCAGCTTTCGACATAGAGCGGCATGTCATAGCCATGCGTGCGCAGCAGCGCATGGCGGCGGGCGATCTTCAGGTCCTCGGCCACCATCTCCTCGCACATCTGCTGGGTGGTGATCTCGGGGATCCAGCCCAGCATCTCGCGCGCCTTGGTCGGATCGCCCAGCAGGGTCTCGACCTCGGTCGGGCGGAAATAGCGCGGGTCGACCCGCACGACGGTCTGGCCCGGCGCGACGCCGGGGGCGTCGTCGCCGCTGACGCTGTCGACGACACCGACCTCGGCCTCTCCCTCACCCTCGAAGCGCAGGGTGATGCCCAGATGGGCGGCGGACCACTGGATAAACTGGCGCACGGAATACTGCACGCCGGTCGCGATCACGAAATCCTCGGGCGCGTCCTGCTGCAGCATCATCCACTGCATCCGGACATAATCGCGGGCGTGGCCCCAGTCGCGCAGGGCGTCCATGTTGCCCATATAGAGGCAATCCTCCAGCCCTTGGGCGATGTTCGCCAACCCGCGGGTGATCTTGCGGGTCACGAAGGTCTCGCCCCGGCGGGGGGATTCGTGGTTGAAGAGGATTCCGTTGCAGGCATAGATCCCATAGGCCTCGCGGTAGTTCACCGTGATCCAATAGGCGTACATCTTGGCGACGGCATAGGGCGAACGGGGATAGAAGGGGGTCGTCTCGCGCTGCGGGATCTCTTGCACCTGGCCGTAAAGCTCGGACGTCGAGGCCTGGTAGAACCGGGTCTTGTCCTGGAGCCCGAGGAAGCGGATCGCCTCGAGGATGCGCAGCGTGCCGACCGCATCGACGTTGGCGGTGTATTCGGGCGTGGCGAAGCTGACTGCAACATGGGACTGCGCGCCCAAGTTATAGACCTCGTCCGGTTTGACGTCCGACATGATCCGCATGACGGACGACGTGTCACTCAGGTCGCCGTAGTGCAGGAACATCCGCGCGTCGCTGGCGTGGGGGTCCTGATAGATGTGGTCAATCCGCTGCGTGTTCAGCGACGAGGACCGGCGCTTGATGCCGTGGACCTCATAGCCCTTCTGCATCAGGAATTCGGCCAGATAGCTGCCGTCCTGCCCCGTGATGCCCGTGATCAGCGCCCGTCTGGCCATCGTTATCCCCTGTCGTTGATGACGCCGCCCGTCAGCCTATGCGTGTCTTTCAGCCGCAGTTTCGCGCTTGCGCTGCACCAGCACAACCCGTGAAAATGCAGTCGCCTGCCAATGCGGCAACTTTCGGGCAATGGTCCGCGCAGGTGTCAGGCGATGGCGTCCCAGGCCGCGATCATGCGCGCCGCTTTCGCCGCCACGACCTCGGCGCTATCGCCCGGCGCATAGAGGGCCGAGCCGATCCCGAAGCCTGCCGCCCCGGCGCGGCGCCATTCGGCCATGTTGTCGGCCGACACGCCGCCGACGGCCCAGCAGCCGGTGCCCTGCGGCAGCACAGCCCGCATTGCGCGCAGTCCTGCCGGGCCGATCAGCTCGCCCGGAAACAGCTTCAGGGCGGTGGCCCCGGCGGCAAGGGCCGTGAAGGCCTCGGTCGGGGTCATCACGCCGGGATAGCTGTCCATCCCGGCCTCGCGCGTGGCCCGGATGACCTCGGGGGCGCAGTTGGGCGACAGGACCATTCGGCCGCCCGCGCGGGCCACGGCGGTGACGTCATCCACCGTCAGCACGGTTCCTGCGCCGACCATGGCACGGTCGCCGAAGTCACGCGCCAGGATGCCGATGCTGTCCAAGGGGTCCGGAGAATTCAGCGGCACCTCGATCCGGGTGATGCCTGCGCCGATCAGCGCCTCGGCGATGGCGGGCGCCTCGGCCGGGGTCAGGCCGCGCAGGATGGCGATGACGGGGCGGGACATGGGGCTTTCCTTCAGCTTTCGGCCACAAACTGGCGATGGGCGGCGGCCAGACCCGCCAGCGTGGCGTCCTCGACCGACATCTGCGCGGCCGGAACGCCCTGCGCGGTCAAGGCCTCGGCGTAGAGCGCGGAAAGGGCGGGGGCGCCGATGATCGTCACCTCGCATCCCAGCCACCAGGGCTTCGCGGCGGCGAGTTCCCACCCAATCAGGGTGCCGGACAGCCGCGCGCGCGCCGCGACGGGGTCGAGGTCCGCCAGCAGCGCCTCGGCCCGCAGTTGGAAGAGGCCGCCGAAGCCGCGCTCCGGGCGGGCCATCGCATCCGACACGGCGGCCCGGAACAGGTCGGGGTCGTGGCCCTCGGCCGCGACGGTGTGGCGCAGCATCGACTGTCCGGCAATCAGGCCGAACAGCTCGCCCGTCATCAGGCTCTTGAAGTTGCAGATCTCATCGGCCGAGACGCGGACCCACTTCGTGTGCGTTCCGGGCAGGCAGACGATGCCGTCGAACTCTGGCGAGAGCGAGAGAAGGCCCGCGACTTGGGTCTCCTCGCCGCGCATCACATCGGCCGGGCTGGTCTGGCTGACACCGCAGACGATGCGCACTGGGCGGCCGCCGGGATCGCCCGGAACCGGCACCAGCTGCGGCACGGCGGGGCAGGGGGCGGGGACATAGGGCGCCTCGATCCAGCCTTGCCGCGCGCCGACCATGCCGCTGGCGATGACCGGAACGGCGGGCCAGCCGTCGGTCTCTTCGGCCAGGACTGCGGCGAACTGGTCGGGACGCAAGCCCCCCATGCCCCGGTCCAGCGCCCTGGCCTCGGACGGGGTCCGTCCGGACATCGCCCAGAGGCGCAGGTTCGTCGTGCCCCAATCGGCGGCGATCCAGTCAATGGTCAACGGCGTCTCCCTTGTCGGGGACCGGTGTGCGGGATCGCCGCGGGCAAGGCAACCCCCCGGCGCTAGGCCTGGCGCGCCTCGGCGCGGGCCAGCTTGGGCTCGATTCGGCGGAAGGCGGCGCGCAGCTCGTCGGCGAACTGGCCCGGCGCGAACTCTCGCATGCCTGAATGCGCGGCGCAGAGCCAGCGCAGGTCGGCGGTCTTGGCGGCAAGATCATGCAGCCAGGCCCGGAATTCTTCAAGGGCGCCGGGGCGCTGCTGCAGGGCCCGCGGCATGCTGGGGTGCAGGAACAGGCGCGGTCTGGGCAGCAGCCGGCGCAGAGCCGACGGCACCGGCATGAGGTTGATCGTGTCGTCGACATGCAGCGTACGGCTGGCCGGATGCCAGGCCAGCAGCGACCCGGCATGAACGCGTTCGTTCCCGCTGACATAGTCGATGCCGCGGGGCAGGGTCAGGACCAGATCGCGCGAGAACATGTCGGCGACCTCGGGGCTTTCGACAGGCTCGGACCGCCAGTCCAGGTCCGGATGCTTTCGCCAGTGCCGATAGGACCCGAAGAGCGATGCCCCGGGAAAGTCCCGCGCCACGGTCGTGCAATGCAGCGTGTGGAACGGATGAAGGTTCAGGATGGCCGTCACGGCCCGGCCCTGATCGGTCAGCGCCATCACCCGGTCACGGATCTCTCCACGCAGGGGATAGCTGTCCAGCATCACGAACTGCCCCGAGGACAACCTGACCAGCGACGCCTGCGTGCCCACGTTCAAAACCCCACCAATCCGCAGGTCGCCGCGGATCGACCAGAAGCCATGCCCCAGTTCGCGCAGCGCCTCAGTCATCGTCAGCCTCCGGGCAGGTTGCCGAAATCGCGGGATTCGGGGACGGGTTGGCTGGTCTTGCCACAGATCTCGCGCAGCGCGGCCTTCATCCCCTCCTCAAGCGTCGGATGATAGAAGGGCATCGACAGGATCTGCGGGGCGGTCGCGCCACTCTCGATCGCCCAGGCCAGAAGATGCGACAGATGCTCGGCCCCCGGACAGCAGAGATCGGCGCCGGTCAGGCGACCGTCCGCATCGGCATAGACCGACATCACCCCCTCGGCCCGCGCCTCGGTCCGGGCGCGTCCCTGGTTGCCATAGTCTGACCGGCCGCAGATCGTCCCGTCCTCGGGCGAGGCGCCGACGCTGGCCACGGGCGGGTCCGTGAAGGTCAGGGTGAAGGCCGTGTTCCGCTCGCTCGGCGCGACATCGGGGAAGGCGGCGGCATTGCGGCCCGCGATGGCCCCCTCGGTCGAGGCTTCGTGCAGAAGCGGCACGTCGGCATCGGCATCGCCCGCGATGAAGACCGCAGAATCGCCGCATTGCATCGTCTGGCGGTCGAAGACCGGGGTTCCATGATCGTCCAGAGCCAAGCCAGACCGGTCCAGGTCCAGCCCCTTGAGGTTCGGGGGCCGCCCGGTCGCGACCAACACATGGCTGAAGACCGCGCGGCCGGGATCGTCGCCAGTCCAGTCGATGCGGATGCCGCCATCGACCGCCTCGGCCGAGGTCTCGCATCCCAGCCTCAGCGTCAGGTCGCGCGACACCGCCTCTTTCAGCGCGTCATGGACGGCCGCGCAGCGCGCCTTGGCCAGCGTCGTCGAGTTGTCGAAAAGGGTGACCCTCACGCCAAGCCGTCCCATCGCCTGCGCCATTTCAAGCCCAATCGGCCCGCCGCCGATCACGGCCAGACGTTCGGGCAGGTCCGGGATCTCGAACAGCGTCTCGGTCGTCAGGACCCTGGGCCCCAGATCGCGGAACGGCGGCGGGATCATCGCCTCGGACCCCGTGGCGATCACGATGGCGCGGCTGGCGATCCGGCGCCCGTCTTCGAGGACCAGCTGGCCGGGACCCTCGAACCTGGCGCGCCCGGTCACGGCGGTGCCTTCGGGAAGGTCGTCGAAGGTTTCCTTCGTGAAGGCGACGAAGCGGTCACGCTCCTCACGAACGCGCGCCATCACGGCCTGGCCGTCGATGGCCAGGCTGCCGGGATTGACGCCGAAAACAGGGGCGTGGCGCACCGCATGCGCGGCATGGGCAGCCGCGATCAGCAGCTTCGACGGCATGCATCCGGTGTTGGCGCAGAGCGTTCCGCGGAACCATGGGTCGATCAGCAAGGTGCGCGCCCCCGCCTTGCGGGCGGCGCGTTCGGCCGAGATGCCGGCGGTGCCGGCGCCGATTACCGCGACGTCGCAGGTCAGGTCCTGACGTTCGGCCATCACGACAGGGCGACCGGGTGGGCGGGGCAGGGGGTCATGGGCGCTCCGGCAGGGTGGATCTGCATCTTCAACCGAGGTGGCGGCCGCGGCGTTCCCCGCCGGACCTTCACGGGACCGTGATCGTAAGCGACCTAGAGGTAGTTGCGCGCCACCGCGATGGCTACGGCCTGCGTGCGGCTTTTCGCACCCAGCTTGGCGCAGGCCTTCAACGCCCGCTGCTTGACCGTGGATTCGGCGATGCCCAGCTGGGTCGCCGTCTCCAGCTGGCCGTGGCCGTCGCGGAAGCAGCGCAGCACGTCCAGCTCGGCTTGGGTCAGGGCGGCGCGGTTCAGCACCATGTCAGTCCAGAGGTTGAAGCGCGCGACGCAGGCCGCGATCTCGTCATCGGTGAATTCCCGCTCGGGATGCGACAGGGTCAGGAACGAGCGCTTGCCCACCACCTTGCGAGAGATGGCGACCCCGTAGTTCAGCTTGAACTTCCTAGCCGCCTGCATGACGCCCCGCAGGTCGGGAATGCGCACCTCTGACCAGCGGGCGGCGCCGTCATGCGTCATCGTCCACATCGCGATCGGGTCGCCGAAGAAATAGTTCCGTTCCTCATAGATCGCGCGCCAGGCGTCGGGATAGCCGTTAAACAGGTGCTCCGGCCCCCTGAAGGTCAGGTTGAAGCCCATGATCCAGCCGGTCGGGGCCAGCGCGTGCATCTGCGCAATCTCGTCATCGAAGTTCGGGATCAGGTCGTGCAGCATTCTGCCCCTCGGATCGGCATGAGCGGACCGTATGTCTTTTCGGACATAATGAAAAGGCAGGTCACGTCGATTTCGCGCGACAAGCCACAGCGGCAGGCCCATTTCATTAAGACCCGTTAACAAGGAGAATGAGAATGGGAATTCGTGAACCGAAGCTCGCCACGGCTGAATTCAGCCGCGACATGGTCGAGACGATGCTGACCTATTTCGACGCCTATGCCGACGACGACGGTGTCCTGAAGGTCGAGGTCACGTCCTGGGGCCTGTGGCTGCCCAACAAGATCACCGGCGGCCGCCAGTTCCTGGGCCTTGCCAAGCTTCCGGACGGGGTGCGGCAATGAGGGACGAAATCACCGTCACGACCGCCAGCGACCTCAAGGTCGAGGTCATCAACCTGCCCCATGACATGGCGCGTTTCGACCTGGTTGCCAGCTTCCTCAGACTGCGCAAGCAGATCTTCGTGGACCGCATGGCCTGGCCACTGCACCATGCCGAAGGGATCGAGTTCGAGCAGTACGACACTTTCGACACCGCCTATGTGATCGCCCACCAGGACGGGCGCGCGGTCGGCGGGGCGCGGCTGAAGCGGACGGACTGTTCGTTCGGCGGCGGCAAGGTCGTCTATTCCTACATGATCCGCGACGCGCATCTCGGGCTGTTGCCCGGGATGCCCACGAACCTCTGCCACGAGGAGCCGCCGGTCGATGCCCAGGCCTGGGAGCTGACGCGCTTTGCCGCCCTGCCCATACCGGGCCTGGCCGAGCGTATTCTGGACGTGTCGAACGACTATCTGCACCGGGTCGGCGCCACGGACTGCCTGTTTTTGGGGCCGCCTGCCTTCCTGCGGATGGCGACGCGCCTCGGCTGGACGCCGCGGCCGATGGGCGACCTGGTGTCCAACGACGACGGCAAGTTCCTGGCATTCGCCTGCGCGGTGCGCGAACCGGTGCCGGGCACCGTCTCGCACTAGGGTCAGGATGCATTGATTTTCGATGTGCTGCGTGATTCACGGCTCGGAAAACGGAGCGGTGACATGAGCGACCTTTTCTGGCTGACCGACGCGCAGATGGCCAAGCTTTCCCC
>NZ_JAOTBE010000084.1 GCF_026162645.1 Paracoccus rhizosphaerae | reverse complement strand
TCGGCAGGCTTAAAGACTGGAGGCGCGTGGCGACCCGCTACGACCGATGCCCAAAGGTCTTCCTATCCGCGATCGCCCTCGCAGCTGTCGTCATCTATTGGTTATGAATCCTGACCCTAAGGCGCATCGCACATCCTGGATCCGGGTAGCGATCACGGAGATGAATTGGGCTCGCCGTCCTCGCATCAGGGTCCGCGAGCGCATCTCGCACAGCGGCGGATCTGCGCCTCGCCGCTGTGCAGATCATCTATCATCAGTTCGTGGACGAACCGGTGCCGCTGCCGTTCCGATGCTGCTCGACGGCGTCTGACACGGACATCTCCGGGCTTTCGCCGCAGAGCGTCACGACGTCAGCGATCGGGATCTCGAACAGGCCCGTCACGCGCACGACCTGAGGCTGGCCAGGCTGGCTCGTGCCGCCGGAGGTCTGGCCAGTCATGTCGCCGCCGCTGGCAGTCGCCGCGGTCGTGGCGGTGGTGCTGCCGCCTGTCAGCCCTGCATCGCCTTCCGCAGCCGCGCCTGTCGACATGCCGGCACCCGTTGCGCTGGTCGTTCCTGACGGCTCATCTGCTGACGTGCCGCCGGCACTGTCCGGCATCGCCGCGCCGGTGCTGGTTGTGGCGTCCGTGCTGTCGCCGGTGGCTGTTGTGGCGCCTTCACCTCCGTCGCTGCCGCTGCCTGAGGCACTGGCAGCCTCGCTGGTGCTGTTCGAAGACATCCCGCCCTGGTCGCCGGTGGTGGCGGTCGATCCACCAGTTGCCGTGTCCGCAACGCCGCCGGACATGCCGGCACCGCCAGTCCCCGCCTGGCTTCCCTCCTGGTAGCCAGAAACGAAGTAGAGCGCGCCAGGTATCAGCTCGCTGTCCATCGTGACGATGTCTGCGCAGGTGATCTGGTCAGCGCTCCGTTCACTCATGCTGCCAGCTTCGCTCTCTTGTGTCTGCGCCAGCGCCGCTCCGGCGGGCAAGGCGCAGATCGCCGTCATGGCGGCGATTCTGATCGAAAATGTCAGTGGGGGTTCCTCCTCGTGATGAGATGCTCCTAATCTGCCGATCTCGGAATTGTTCCTGCCCTGGGAGGGTGGCTTCCAAAGGATCATGGAACGGCGGGACGATGGAAACCTACTTCTTCTGTCCGGCCACCTTGTCGATGCTTCCGGTCGTGCGCGGGTCATCACCCTCGGCTTCCACGCCAAGTGCCTCGACATCAGCCTTCTTTCCGTTGGGGATCAGGCGCTCGGCGAGGCGGACGAAGGTAATCAGGATCACCCCGAAAGCCAGCGAAGCGCCGAAGAGCACGTACTGCCCTGCGCCGGCAGCGATGCCTAGTGCAGCTGCCAACCACAGGTTCGCCGCGGATGTCAGGTTGTGAACGTCGCCGCGTGCAACGAAGATGGCTCCGGCAGCAATGAAGCCGATCGCCTGCGCAAGACCCTGGACCACGCGTAACGGACCGATGTTCTGGCTGCCTCCGTCCAGCGAGAGGGCGTGATAGAGCAGGAGCGCCGAGACCGTAATGACCGCCGAACTCAGGGCGACGATGCCATGCGTCCTGATGCCTGCAGAGATGCCACACAACTCTCGATCAAGACCCAGGACAAGGCCACCCAAAACGGCGATTGCCAAGCGCGATACGGTTTCGAGGTCCGACATGATTGCTCCCTGTTTGCGAGAAGAGACGTGATCTCCGGACAGGCGCGTCCGAACCAGATGAGGTTCGACACCCTCCCACGGCCAGAGGATGCCGGCGATGTCGCTGCGGTCGCCGTGCTGGAAGGGAAGACTGTCAGAAACATTTTGGCATTCGGGATGTTCCCGAAGGACGCGGACCGCACGCATCCTGTGATCCGCATCCGCGCGATGGACGAAAGGAGACGTCGCTTGTCGCTGAAGCCTCTTCTGGCGCTGATGCTGTCCTGCACCGCCGCTGCCGCACAGGATCCCGAGGCGCTGAACCAGCGCGCCCTCGACCTGGTCAACCAGGCCCGGCAGGATCAGGGGCTGGAGACACTGACGGCAGGCGCCGATCTGGACGAGGCCGCGCGCGTCCACGCCGAGGATATGCTTGATCGCAACTATTATGCGCATGAATCGCCTGAAGGCGAAGACGTGCGCGACCGCTATCTGACGGCAGGCGGCAGCGAATGGGAACTGGTGGCCGAAAACATTGCCCGATGCGTCGGCTGCGACATTCCGGCCGACATCGCGCGTGTCGAGGCCTTCCAGGAGGGTTGGATGAACAGCCCCGGTCACCGCGCGAACATCCTGGCCGAGGGGCTGGAGCGGTTCGGCTTCGCCACCGCCTCCGGCGGGCAGACCGTCTATGCCGTCCAGACCTTTGCCGGCCCCGGTACCTCTCGCGGAGATGAGCCCGGCCAGCCGGTGGACGCACAAGCTGCCGCGGAGATTGCGCTCGACCGCATCAACGCCATACGGCAGGACGAGGACCTTGAGCCGCTGCAGCTCGAACCTTCCCTTCAGCAGACCGCAGCGGCGCTGGTCCCGGAAGACCTGCGGAGCTTTGCGCTGACCGATATGGGCAGTCTTCGCGAAGCGCTGCCCGAGGAAGCGCGGCGCGACTGGCAGCGCATCATGACCATTGGCGGCACATGCGGCGGCTGCGGCACCAGACCGGTCGCCGGCGATGTTGAAACCTTCGTGTCGGATTGGCTAGCCGCCGGCAGCCCCTATCGCGACCAGATCCTGCAGCAAGGGTTGACCCATGCCGGCATGGTCCTGCGCACAGATGGCAAGGGGCGGAAAGTCGCCCTTCTCCTGCTGGCCGAGACGTTCTGATCGACGAGGGCGAGGCGTGCCAGCACGATGCCGATCCCTGCCCGTCCGCAGGTTCGAATAGGAACCGACCTGCCAGCCCAACGAGTTTTTGGATCCCTACTCCGAGAAGGACCTGATGATGGACCATGCAAGACTTCCGAAGCTTACCATGGAGGAATATACAGGCGCGGCGATAGATGGTGCGACCGTCTACGGTCCAGGCGACGAGAGGATCGGCACCATCGACCGCACTTATGGAACAGGTCAGGCGGCCCAGGTGGTGATCGATGTCGGTGGCTTTTCTGGCATGGGCACGAAGCCGGTTCTTGTCTCGGTCCGCGAACTGGACCTGAGGTGGGAAGAGGACGGCAGCGTGCGTGCCATAACGAGATGGACCAGGGACGACTTGAAGTTGATGCCGGCGCACGAGGACTGATCACAAAGGCCGAGACGGGGCCGTCATCGTTGTTTTCGCGACTACGACTGGCAGTAACGGGCAGCGCTTGACGGAGCAGGCATGACCAAGGCGATCAGCGACTATGCGATGATTGGCGATTGCGAGACCGCCGCACTGGTCGGCCGCAATGGCTCGATCGACTGGCTCTGCTGGCCGCGCTTCGACTCCGGCGCATGTTTCGCGGCGCTTCTGGGCACCGAGGAGCATGGGCGCTGGCAGATCGCGCCTGTTGGCGATGTCACCAGCCGGTCGCGCCGATATCGCGGCGATACGCTGATCCTCGAGTCCGACATCGAGAACGAGGAGGGTGCCGTCAGGATCATCGACTTCATGCCGATCCGCAGCGACAGGCAGATTTCCGATGTGGTCAGGATTGTGACCGGCCTTAGCGGACGAGTGGCGATGCGGATGGAATTGAGCCTGCGCTTCGACTACGGGCGCATCATCCCTTGGGTCAGCAGGGTCGATGGCGGACTGCAGGCCGTCGCCGGACCCCATGCCGTGCGCCTTGTGGCGCCGGTGGACGTCTGTGTCCAGGACCAGACGATCATTGCCGAATTCACGGTCGAGAAGGGCCAGCAGATCCCGTTCTCGCTGGCGTATGCCGCCTCGCATCTGTCGGTCCATCCAAGCTGCCGGCCGCTTGCCGCCCTGGCCGAGACCGAGCGCTTCTGGTCGGACTGGGTGGGCCGCTGCCAGTATGACGGCCCGTGGCGGGACGCGGTGAAGCGGTCGCTGGTCACGGTCAAGGCGCTGACCTATCGCCCGACCGGCGGCATTGTCGCCGCGCCCACCACATCCCTGCCGGAACATCCAGGCGGGACGCGCAACTGGGACTATCGCTTCTGCTGGCTGCGCGACGCCTCTTTCTCGCTGGTGTCGCTTCTGAACGCGGGTTACCGGAAAGAGGCCGAGGACTGGTGCAACTGGCTGTTGCGGGCGGTCGCGGGGGCGGCGTCCCAGCTTCAGCCGCTCTATGGCATCGGGGCCGAGCACCGCAACGACGAGGTCACGCTGGACTGGCTGCCGGGCTTTGCCGGATCGCGCCCGGTCCGCATCGGCAATGCGGCCTACAAGCAATTGCAGATCGACCTGTTCGGCAGCGTGACCGACGCGCTTTATCAGGCGCAGTGCTGCGGGCTGACGCTGGACGAGACCGCGTCGGGGCTGCAGGCGCAGCTGATGGCCAGGCTCGAGACCCTGTGGTGCGAATCGGACGCCGGCATCTGGGAGGTGCGGAGCGGCCGGCAGCACTTCGTTCATTCGAAGCTGATGTGCTGGGTCGCCTTCGACCGGGCGATCCGTGCGGTCGAAAGGTTTGGCCTCGAAGGGCCCGTGGATCGCTGGCGCCACCTGCGGCAGGTCCTGAGGGCCGAGATCCTGGACCGCGGCCTTGACGCGGATCGCGGCGTCTTCGTGCAGTCCTATGGGACGAAGGCGCTCGACTCGGCGGTGCTGCTGATGCCGCTGGTGGGTTTTCTTCCGGCGACCGATCCGCGGATGGTTGCCACCGTGCAGGCGATCCAGCGCGATCTGTCCAAGGACGGCCTGATCCTGCGCTATGACAGCGCCCACGCCGAGGACGGCCTGCCCGCCGGAGAGGGTGCCTTCCTGGCCTGCAACTTCTGGCTGGCCGACAACCTGTTCCTGCAGGGCCGCCGAGCCGAGGCGCATGCGCTGTTCGAGAGGCTTCTGTCCCTGCGCAACGACGTGGGCCTTCTGGCCGAGCAATACCATGTCGAGGCCGGATCGCAGGTGGGGAACTTCCCGCAGGCCTTCTCGCATTTCTCGATGATCGACACGGCCCTGACCTTCTGGCGGCAGAACGGACTGCAGGCGGGCCACAACGGCCGCGAGACGTGACCGCCCCGCTCGGGCTGATCGGTCCCCTTGCCACGGGCGCAAAACTGTCAGGAACATTCCGGCCCCCGTCCGGTTCCGGGCAGGCGCGCACAGCGCTTCAGACCCGCCAGGCGCCGAAAAGGAGGGAGCATCTCATGAGCCAGACCGTCGGAGATTATTTCTGGGAACGACTGAAATCCTGGGGCGTTACCCGCGTCTTCGGCTATCCCGGCGACGGGATCAACGGGCTGCTGGGCGCGCTGCAGCGGTGCAATGGCGACATCGAGTTCGTCCAGGCCCGGCACGAGGAGATGGCCGCCTTCATGGCCTCGGCCCATGCCAAGTTCACGGGAGAACTGGGCGTCTGCCTGGCGACCTCCGGTCCGGGTGCCTCGCACCTGCTGACGGGGCTTTACGACGCGCGCATGGACCACATGCCGGTGCTGGCCATCGTCGGCCAGCAGGCTCGGACCGCCGTCGGCGCGCATTACCAGCAAGAGCTGGACCTTGAAGCGCTCTACAAGGATGTTGCGGGAACCTTCGTCAAGCAGGCCTCGGCGCCGGGGCAGGTGCGGCACATGGTTGACCGCGCGGTCCGCATGGCCATCGGCGAGCGTCGCGTCACGGCGCTGATCTTTCCCAACGACCTGCAGGAGGCGACCTACGAGGAGCCGCCCCGCGCGCATGGCGCAGTCAAGTCGGGCGTGGGATATACCCGCCCCCGTGTGGTCCCCTTCGACGCCGACCTGCAGCGCGCCGCCGAAGTGCTGAATGCCGGCGAAAAGGTGGGTATCCTGGTGGGTGCAGGCGCCCTGCACGCCACCGACGAGGTGATCCAGGTCGCCGAGACCTTGGGCGCAGGAGTCGCCAAGGCGCTGCTGGGCAAGGCGGCGCTGCCTGACGACCTTCCCTGGGTCACCGGCTCCATCGGGCTTCTGGGGACCGAGGCCAGCCACGAGCTGATGATGAACTGCGACACGCTGCTGATGATCGGCTCGGGCTTTCCCTATTCCGAATTCCTCCCCGAGGAGGGACAGGCGCGCGGCGTGCAGATCGACCTTGAGCCCGGCATGCTGTCCGTCCGCTATCCGATGGAGGTGAACCTGGTCGGCGACTCGGCCGAGACGTTGCGGGCGCTGCTGCCGCTATTGCAGCGCAAGGAGGACCGGTCCTGGCGCAAGACGGTCGAGGAAAGCGTCGCCAAGTCCTGGGACACACTCGAGGATCGGGCGATGGAGCCTGCCGATCCCGTCAACCCGCAGCGCATCTTCTGGGAACTGTCGCCCCGCCTGCCGGACAACGTGATCCTGACCTCGGATTCGGGGTCCTGCGCCAACTGGTTTGCGCGCGACCTGAAGATGCGGCGCGGCATGATGGCGTCGCTGTCGGGCGGGCTGGCCTCGATGGGCGCCGCGGTCCCTTATGCGATCGCCGCTAAGTTCGCGCATCCCGAACGGCCCGTCATCGCCATGGTGGGCGACGGCGCCATGCAGATGAACAACATGGCCGAGCTGATCACCGTCGCCAAGTACTGGAAGCAGTGGACCTCGCCCAGGTGGATCTGCATGGTGCTGAACAATGAGGACCTGAACCAGGTCACCTGGGAACAGCGCGTGATGGAGGGCGATCCCAAGTTCGAGGCGACGCAGATCATCCCGAACGTGCCCTATCACCGCTTCGCCGAGATGATCGGGCTGAGGGGGATCTATGTCGACGATCCGGACCGGCTGGGTTCGGCCTGGGACGAGGCTCTGGCCTCGCCCATGCCGGTGGTGCTCGAGGTCAAGACCGACCCCGAGGTTCCGCCGATGCCGCCGCACATCACCTTCAAGCAGATGCGCAACTATGCCTCGAGCATCATTGCTGACCCGAACCGCGGCAGCATGATCGCGAACACCGCGCGGCAGGTGCTTGGGTCGGTCCTGTCCGACGACAGGGACGACAAGGACTGATGGCGGCGCCCGAGGCGCGCATAAGCGAGGTCCGTGCGCGGGCCTTCAGTGTCCCGACCGAGGGACCCGAGGGCGACGGCACCCTCACCTGGACGGCGACGACACTTGTGGTGGTCCAGGTGACGGCGGGCGGGCTGACGGGCATAGGCTATACCTATGCCGATGCCAGCGCGGCCGCCGTGGTCGACGGGGTGCTGGCCGACTGCCTTGACGGCTGCGATGCGATGGATGTGTCGGCGTGCTGGCTCTCGATGCGTCGCCGGCTTCGGAACGTCGGCGTGGCCGGGGTGGCGGCGACGGCGATGTCGGCCGTCGACACAGCGCTTTGGGATCTGAAGGCCAGGCTTCTGGACCTGCCGCTTGGTGTCCTGCTGGGCCGTGTCCGCGACAACGTGCCGATCTATGGCAGCGGCGGCTTCACCAACTTGTCTGACGACGATCTGGCGCGGCAGCTTGAGGCGTGGGTCCGGCGCGACGGTTGCCGATGGGTCAAGATGAAGATCGGCGCCGATCCCGGTCGCGATCCCCACCGCATGCGGATCGCCAGGCGGGCCATCGGAAATGCCGCGCTGTTCATCGACGCGAACGGCGCCTTTACCCCGCGCGAGGCGCTGCACATGGCCTGCGCGGCGGCCGACCTGGATGTCCGCTGGTTCGAGGAGCCGGTCTCGTCGGACGATCTGGCGGGCCTTTGCTTCGTGCGCGACCATGCGCCGCCGATGATGGATATCGCGGCCGGCGAATACGGCTTTGACCCCGGATATTTCCAAAAGATGCTGGCCGCCGGCAGCGTCGACGTGCTGCAGGCGGATGCGACGCGCTGCCTGGGGATCACCGGCTTCCTGCAGGCGGCGACGCTGGCCGAAGTGCATCACATTCCGCTGTCGGCGCATTGCGCACCTGCGCTGCACGCGGCCATCGGGGTAAGCGTCCCGAACCTGCGGCATCTGGAGTGGTTCGCGGATCATGTCCGCATCGAGGCGATGCTGTTCGACGGTGCCCCGACCCCACATGCCGGGGCCGTCAGCCCGCCGACCGGCCGCCCCGGCCTGGGCCTTGCGCTGAAGGAGGCGGATGCCGAACGCTTCGCCGCAAGAGTCCCCGCATGAGGGGGCGGACCGCAGCCATCGCCGTCTCGGGCCTGTTCGCTGCCGCCGTTCTGGGCGGATTGGCGGCACGCGGCAGGCGTCGCCCACCGGCACGACGGACGCGCAGGGATCATGCCGCCCGCCAACTCGATTGGGGCGCGGCGACCCTGGCGGGATCGGTGTTGTTCGACAGCGCAATCGAACATTACCGCGGATCGTTCGAGCATCTGGGCATGTACGTGCCGCTGGCCGTCGCAAGCGCCAGCATGGCCACGTCGCTATCGGGTGGTCGGTGTCCCGGCCAACTGCGGACCGGAACCTCCGTCGCGGCGATGCTGGCCGGCGTCGCGGGTCTGGGCTTCCATGTCTACGACATCTCGAAGCGCACGGGCGGCTGGTCATGGCAGAATCTGTTCTATGCCGCCCCTGTCGGGGCACCCGGCGCCCTGTCGCTGGCGGGCCTGATCGGTCTTGCCGCGCAGCAACTGCGGTCGGGTGACTGGCCGTCGGATCAGCAGTCGGGGCGGGCGCTGGCCGCGCTTGCCTCGGCCGGCATCCTCGGTGACGTGGCAGAGGTCTGGCTTCTGCACTTCCGGGGCGCGTTCCACAATCCGGCTATGTATCTTCCCGTCACCGTTCCCCCCGCCGCCTCGCTTGCGCTTGCCGGCATCGCGGTCGGGGCGGGGCGGCCGACACTGCAAACCACGCGTGGCTGGCTGTGGGCGACGGCGGCGACCGGACTTGCCGGCGTGGGCTTTCACGCCTGGGGCGTCCACCGGATGATGGGCGGCTGGCGCAACTGGAGCCAGAACCTTCTGGACGGACCGCCGCTGCCCGCACCGCCCAGCTATACCGGCCTGGCCATCGCCGGGCTGGCTTCGCTGCGGATGATGGAGGATCGCCATGACTGAGCGCTATTCGGGCTATGACGTGATGTCGAAGCGCAACGGGCCGTCTTGGAACGACAAGACGCGCCAGGTCGTCGACGACCGCCTTGCGACGCCCCGCGGGCCGCGCTTCTTCAGCGAGACGGAATACCGGACGGTCGAAAGCCTGGCCGACCGCATCGTGCCGCAACCGCATCGCGTCGACCCGATCCCGGTGGCGGACCTGGTCGACGCAAGGCTGCTGGCCGGCGGACAGGATGGCTTCCGTCACCTCGGAATGCCGCCGCCGGGCGAGGCATGGCGCCGCGCCTTGGCCGCCCTGGATGCCGAGGCACAGGCGGCGCATGGGGCAAACTTCCGGCATCTTTCCAGCCCTGACCGTGACGGGCTTCTGCATTGCATGCACGAGGGCCGACTGGATCATCCCGCCTGGCAGGGGATGTCGTCCCAGCTGGTTTTCACCCAGCTTGTGGCCAAGGACATCGTCTTCGCCTATTACGCCCACCCGACCGCGTGGAGCGAGATTGGCTGGGGCGGGCCCGCCAGCCCGCGCGGCTATGTCCGCACCGGCTATGACCGCCGCGACCCGTGGGAGGCCGCCGAAGTCAAGGACGGCGACGCTGCCGCCGCGATCAGGAAGAACCGCCGTGTCAGATGATCCCATGCAGACGCCCCGCGCGACGAAAGGCCGTGCGCCGGACGTGTTCATGCCCGGCGGTTGGGTCCCGATGCGGGAATACCGCGAAGATGAAAAGGTTGATTTCGTCATCGTCGGAACCGGCGCAGGCGGCGGCACGCTGGCCTGCAAGCTGGCCGAGGCGGGCTTTTCCGTCGTCGCCATGGACGCCGGCCCGTATTGGCGACCGCTCGAGGATTTCGCGTCCGACGAGTCCCATCAGAGCAAGCTCTATTGGACAGACGACCGGATCGTGGACGGGCTGAACCCGCTGCAACTGGGCTCGAACAACAGCGGCAAGTCCGTGGGCGGCAGCACCGTGCATTTCGCCATGGTGTCGCTGCGCTTCCGCCCCGAATGGTTCAAGTCGCGCAGCAAGCTGGGTTATGGCTTCGACTGGCCGCTCGACTGGCGCGAGATGTGGGCCTATTACCGCGAGGTCGAGGACGCGCTGGCGATCTCTGGCCCGGTCAACTACCCTTGGGGTCCGCCAAGGCCCCGCTACCCCTATCGCGCGCATCAGCTGAACGCCGCCGCTCTGGCATTGGCCGAGGGCTGCGAGGCGATGGGCATTCCCTGGACCGAGACCCCCATCGCAACGTTGTCGGCCCCGCGCGGCCGCGCCCGGCCCTGCGTCTATCGCGGGTTCTGCGTGCTGGGCTGCTCCACCAACGCCAAGCAGAGCGCGCTGGTCACCTGGATTCCCCGCGCCATCGCCGCCGGAGCCGAGATCCGGGACCTCGCGATGGTCGGCCGGGTCGAGGTGGACCGCAGCGACCGCGCCACCGGCGTTCACTACCATCGCAACGGCAACTGGCGGTTCCAGCGCGCCCGAAACGTGGTTGTCGCCGGCTATGCGATCGAGACACCGCGCCTGCTGTTGAACTCAGCCAGTGACCGCTTCCCCGAAGGGCTTGCGAACAGCTCGGGTCTTGTCGGCAAGTACATCACCGTCCAGTCGAACCAGGCCGTCTGGGGGACGTCCGACAAGGAGATCCGGTCTTACAAGTCGCCCCCCTCGCTGGCGCTGACCGAGCACTGGAATTATGAGGACGAGGGAAAGGACTTCCACGGCGGCTATTGCTACATGAGCCAGGGTCCTGAGCCGCAGCTCTGGGCGAACACGCTCCTTTCCGGCAGGGGGCTCTGGGGTGACGCCCTGGTATCCGAGATGCAGAACTACAACCACGTCGTCGGTCTGAAGATGGTGGGAGAGATGCTGCCGCAGGAACGCAACGCCGTGACCTTGGCAGACGAGACCGACCAGTACGGCCTGCCGATCCCGTGCGTGACCTATTCCTGGTGCGACAACGACCGGGCGATGATTGACCACGCCCTCGGCTTCATGGGTCAGGCTCTGAGGGCCACCGACGCCCGCGACATCTGGGAGCAGACGGACGACACCTGCCACCTGAATGGCGGCGCGCGCATGGGCGACGACCCCCGAACCAGCGTCGTCGACGCCGACTGCCGCAGCTGGGACATCCCGAACCTGTGGATTTGCGACGGCTCGGTCTTCCCCACCGTCGGCGGCGTCAACCCGTCGCTGACCATCCAGGCCATCGCCTGCCGCACCGGTGACCGCATCGCCGCCATGGCTCGACGCGGAGAGCTTTAGGTGAAGAACCGGGGGAGCCATTTGATGACATTGCCTCGCACAGGCCGAATGGACCACACACTGGCATTCTTGCGCGAAGGCTATGGCTTCATCGGCGCGCGTTGCGATGCCTTCGGCACGGACATGTTCCAGACGCGTATCATGCTCCGGCGCGTCACCTGCCTGCGCGGAGAGGAGGCAGCGCGCATGTTCTATGGCGGCGGCTGCTTCACCCGCCGAAGCGCGATGCCGCCGACGGTCCTGCGGCTGTTGCAGGACAAGGGCAGCGTGCAGATGCTGGACGGTGCGGCCCATCGACACCGCAAGGCGCTCTTCATCGATCTGCTGATGGGCAGCATGGCCGAGCAGGATTTTCTGGATCTGTTCGAGGCAGAGTGGGTGACTGCGATGGAAGGGTGGTCACGGCAGCCGCAGATCGTCCTGCTGGACGAGGTCAACCTGGTGCTGACACGTGCGGCTTGCCGGTGGGCGGGGGTTCCGCTGACCGGCCGGAGCGCCGAACGCATGTGCCGGGATCTGTCAGCAATGATCGAATATGCGGGGCATGTCGGCCCGCGCATGTTGGCTGCCATGGCACGGCGCAGATCGGCAGAGCGCTTCGTCAGATCGGTTCTAGAACAGCAGCGTATCGAGGGCAGTGCAGATAGCCCCGTCGCCAGGATCGCCTTGTTCCGCGACCCTGACGGGCAGTTGCTGAGTCTGAACGCGGCTACGGTCGAGCTTCTGAACGTCCTGCGCCCCATTGTCGCCATCGGGCGTTACGTGATGTTCTCGGCGCTGGCGCTGCATGATCGTCCAGACTGGCGCGAGGCGCTGCAGGGTGCCGGCGACAAGCTCTATGACAGCTTTGCCGAGGAGGTCCGGCGGCTCTATCCGTTCTTCCCGGTCATCGGGGGCATTTCACGCTGCGGCTTCGACTGGAGAGGACATCGCTTTTCCAAGGGTGATTGGGTGCTTCTCGACCTGTACGGCACCAATCACGACCCGCGCCGGTTCCCGGAACCAATGGTTTTTGACCCCGATCGGGTGCTCACCTGGCAAGACCAAGGGTTCGACTTTGTTCCCCAAGGCGGCGGTCGCATCGCCGAAAGCCATCGCTGCCCCGGCGAGCAATTGACCGTCGCCATCATCCGCAGCGCAACGCGACTCCTGGTCGAACGGATGGACTATGCGGTGCCGCCGCAGGACCTGGCCATACCGTTGAATCGCATGCCCGCAGGACCGAAGAGCGGAATGATCCTGTCGCGTGTGGCAGGCAAGCAGGTCTGAACATTCTGCGAAGATCCGCAGTCCTCTGGCAACTGTAAGCACACCAACTGTTGTAAGATAATAATTCCGCCACCCGCGGATGCGCTGGTAGTGTCGCAAACTTTCGCTCTTCCCCTTGGGCCTGTGTGGCCTGCCCCCTGAAAAGTGGTCCTCCCTGAAGTAGGCTTTCGGGCCAGATGGAGGATAAAGGAATGCCCCAAAAAAAGCACAAGCCGGAAGAGATCGTCGCGAAACTCCGCCAGGTC
>NZ_JAOTBE010000083.1 GCF_026162645.1 Paracoccus rhizosphaerae | reverse complement strand
ACAGGCTAAGACGCGTGGTCATGCCACAAGGGTCAGACGTCGCGCACCACCCCGCCATCGGCCCTGGCCGGGGCCGGTGACGGGGCCAGTTTAGCAGAACGGAGATACAGAAGGGTCAGGAGCTGGTAAAAAGGTTTAACAGCAGCTTGAAGAGCTCTCTCCGAAGCGAGACCACCAAATAGCGCCCAGGCAGAAATCACCGGTGCTGCCTCTCCGGGGGGCTAGCAGATCCGGTGGCTTCCTGCCGCCGGCGCCGCGGGGATGGGTAGGATCGGCTCGGGGAACTAAGCGCCGTCGAGACGTTGCTGCCCGATTAACAGCCCAAGAAAAAGCACGGGGCGCCCGCTCCGGATCATCTTCATGACGGAGGAAACACCTTGGCGCGATTGCTCGTGAAAAGCCTGTGTTCGCACGAAAAGACAGGTCCGGTCCTTCCGTTCAGCGAATGGATGTCGTTTTCCGATCATGTCTCCAGACAATCAATCGGGAACGCGCTGCCCCAGAATGCTGCGAGGCGCGGCAGGCTCCTCGCGCCGGGGTTCGGGGACCACCGCGTTTTCTTTCGTCATGACGGCGACGACGTCGGCTGCGATCTTGTCGAGCAGGTCCAGTTCCGCATCTTCGATTTGTCGCGGCGAACGATCCACGATGGAGAGCGCGCCCAGGATGTGCCCCTCCAAGGTGCGAAGCGGGACGCTGGCGTAAAAGCGTGCCTGCCACTGCCGCACCGAGGGATTGTCAGAGAAGCGCGGGTCGCGTTCCGTGTCCGGCACGACCACCGGGTCGTTGGATGCGACGACATGACTGCACAGCGACTCAGCGCGTGGCATGTAGGTCATGCTCGGCTGACTTGCAGTCCGCTGTCCTGGCAGGTCCATACTCTGTCCCAAGATGTATTCGGCTTCGGCGTCGAGGGCGGAAATAAAGGCGAAGGTGACGTCGAACACATCCGCCGCGCGCGCGGCCAACTCATCCAGATCCTCGCGCGCATGGCCGTCCAGAATGTTGGTGCGGGCCAGTGCTTCCAGTCGCGCATTCTCGCTTTCGGAGGATGCGGGCAGGCTTGCTGCAGCCATCTGCTCGGGCTGCATCAGCGACATGCGGCGCACGGCTTCGTCCATCGACAGCACGATCTGATCAACGCCGAGAGCTTCGGCCCGATCGGCAAACTCTGCGCCATCAGGTGCGTTCCACAGCGCCAGAGTGATCCGCAAGCCGGGCCAGCGCCGGCGGAGACGACGCACGAAGCCACGTATCGCCGTGTCAGGATCCCGGCTGAAATAGCCGATACAAACTGTGTCGACGCCCTCCAGCTCCAGCCCGTCGACGTAGTGTGCTGTAACGACGCCAGTCGCCCGCAGTTCTGCGGGGACGCCTGCAAGCGCCAGCGCGTGGACCAGCATCTCGGCCGCAATGGCATCGACCTGCCACTTACCGCCGATACAGATCGTAGAGGCGTGGCTGGCCTCAGGGGCAGGGTGGTCCTCGCGCAACTCTTCCAGAAGGCGGTCCATGCCATCAACTACACGCAAGCGATGCTCCACGCGGGCATGAGCGTGATAATCCTCACTGGCCTGGCGCAGGACCTCGAGCCCGATATCGTCGTAGAACGCGGTCACGCTGCTGGCGCTGATCGCCTCTGAGGCAATCTCATAGGCCTCCTCGGGATCGCTGGCGATCAGTCGCTGATAGATGCGCGTCGGAAGATCCAGGGCCGGGGTCGAGCCAAGCAGCGTCTCGAAGAACGCCATCTGAGGCAGGTTGCGGCCCAGGACCAGTAGGCAAACCGTCAGCGGCGTGGACAGGATCAGGCCAAGCGGTCCCCAGAGGGCGGTCCAGAAGGTTGCCGCCGCGATCAACGACAGTGCCGACAACCCGGTCGAGGTCCCGTAGAGAAACGGCTCCACGATGTTGTTGCTGACCAGTTCCAGGAACAGGATCAGAGCCAGTGCCATCAGCACCATCTGCCAGCCGGGATCGACCGCAAAGGCGAGGGCCAGCGGAAAGACGGCTGACAGCAGCGGTCCGACGTAGGGAATGAACCGCATGATCGCGGCCAAGGTACCCCACAGAACCCAACCCGGCACGCCGATGGCCCAGAGGCCGAGCGCCATGGGAATGCCATAGGTCACGTTCACGATCAACTGCATCAGCAGGTATCTCGAGATGCGCTTGCCCGCCTCTTCCAACGCGTCGGTTGACCGGTGCAGGTTGCCGCCCAGCAGCCGGATCAGCCGGTCGCGAAGATCTCCACGGTCCAGAAGCACCAGGAAGACGAAAACGACGACGATGCCAAGCGTTGCCAGTGGCGCAAGCGCGGGTACGAGCCATTCGATCGTCGTCGCAAAGGGAGAGGGGCCGTCGCCCACGACCGTCACCGCCAGCGGCTCGGTCACATTGCTGGGTGCATCCTCCAGCGCGGTCGCCAGCTGCTCCTGCACGGTGGCGATCGTCTGGAAGACCCCATCGAACAGGCCGGGGCTCTCTACCGTCTGACCGAGCGCCGCGATCTTTGAGCGGATGGTCGACTGGTAGGCCGGCAGCTCTGCGCTGAGGACGCTGACCTGCGATGTAATGAGCAGGCCCAGTCCGAGCAGCATTGCGATGACGGTCAGCATGACCATCGACACTGCCGCCACCTGCGGAATGCCACGGCGTACGAGGATGCGGACCAGCGGATTGAGCGCGAAGCTGATCAGGAAGGCGATGGCCAGGGGGATCAGCACATCCTGACCGAAGTAGAGCAGGCTGATGATCACCGTACCCGTGACCAGCCATGCGGCCACACGAACGATGTTGGTGCCACTTTCGGGAACAGCATCGCCGAACTCTGATGTGTCCGACGACTGCTGAGGACGCTGCGATGTCATGATATTCCTCTGATGCGCCCTGAGCAGGGGCAGCGCTCAACCCCCGAAGATAGTGGCAGTTCCGTTCGGAACCAGCTGTGTAATATTCTTGATTAAAGGGCTAGAAAAAACCATGTCTCTGCGCTTCTCGCAGTGATCCTCCTAGATGATCGACACAAAGACATCGAGGTCCCGAGTGGGAGTCGCATTCTTTCGCAACTTTCTAATGGTCTATGCCGGCGCCTCGCGCACAAGGTTGTGTCGCGAATGTGGTGGAAATCGCCCTTCGGCTGCGGCTGCGACTGCGCAAGCCACGTCCGTTTTTTGAGCGCGTCTTGTCGAGAGCCTCCTTGAGGATCTCGACCTCGAGCGTCTTGCGCCCGAGCTGCCGCTCCAGCTCATGGATGCGATCCTTCATCTGGCGAACCACGCGATGGCTGGTCACATCGTCATCTTCGGACACGGCCACGGCACCCCCATCCAGCATCAGGCAACGCCAATGATACAGAAGGTTCGGAGCAACGTTATTCCGGCGAGCGACGACCGAGATGCTGCCGCCGTACTCCAGGGTCTCCTCGACGATCCGCATTTTTTCGGCAGCAGGCCAGCGGCGCCGACGGCCGCCATCGGTGATGATCTCGTAGTCAGACATAAGCACGTGCTTACGCATAGGCCTAAGCCTCCATGATTATGCCCGAGTGGCCGGGCGTGAAGATGGGCCAGGTCAAACGCATTCCCACCAGTCGATGGAAAGGACTGCGCAGCACCGCCTCAGCCAAGCATCGTGGGATCCAGCCGTCGCTTGCCAAGGGATCATATCTCAGCATGAACGACGGCTGGAGATAGCGTGCAATGCCGCTGTTTCGGGCACTGGTCCGAGTATCGGGATCGGTCCATCCGCCGCATCAGCCTGACCCGTGACTTGCAAAAGGCTGGATATGCTGCCGGACGCACTCATGGCTCTGCCGGATGCACGACGCTTTCAGCCCGCCCCTGTCCTGCCGACCAAGCCCGCCATTTCCGCCATGCAGCATTAGGCGTCCATCATGGACGATCTGGCCGTGGTAGAATTGCGGTCCCCGCTGTCAACGACTTGGATATTGCTGCGCTCGATAGCAACGCCGACGCCGTTGATTCTATTGATCCGGCGGCTCAGCTCCTGCGAGCCATGGTGGCCTCAGGACGGCGGAAAGATAGAATTGTTGAGGAAGGACCCAAACGGAATCCGAGATGCCAACTCCTTCAAAAAGGAAAGCGCGCTGCCGAGGCGACGCGCGATCCAGCTGGCATCCGGTCCGGGTCAGTCGGCGCTGCGCTCTTGCAGTTGCAGGCCGGCGGGGGCGACGTCCAGGGTTGGGCGCGGGGCTGCGGCGGTCTGCGGGCGTCCGGCCAGGGCCGCGTCGAACTGGTCGCGGTCCAACGCCCCCTGCCAGCGGCTGACCACCACCGTCGCCACGGCGTTGCCGATGAAGTTGGTGATCGACCGGCATTCCGACATGAAGCGGTCTACGCCCAGGATCAGCGCCATGCCGGCCACAGGCACCGTCGGCACCACGGACAGCGTCGCTGCCAGCGTGATGAAGCCCGCACCCGTGACGCCCGCCGCGCCCTTGGACGACAGCATCGCCACCAGCAGCAGCAGGACCTGCTGTTGCAGCGACAGGTCGGTGTTGGTGGCCTGCGCGATGAACAGGGCAGCCAGCGTCATGTAGATGTTGGTGCCGTCCAGGTTGAAGGAATAGCCGGTCGGCACGACCAGGCCCACGACGGGGCGGGCGCAGCCGGCCTTCTCCATCTTCTCCATCAGCGAGGGTAGGGCGGATTCGGACGACGAGGTGCCCAGCACCAGCAGGATCTCGGCCTTGAGGTACGAGATCAGGCGGAAGATCGAGAACCCGTTGACCATGCAGACCGTGCCCAGGATCACGATGACGAATACGGCCGAGGTCAGATAGAACGTGCCGACCAGGGCGGCCAGGTTCACGATCGATCCGATGCCGTATTTGCCGATGGTGAAGGCGAAGGCCCCGAAGGCGCCGATGGGGGCGGCCTTCATCAGGATGTCCACAACGCGGAAGATCGCGAAGCTGGTCGCCTCGAGCACGGTCAGCACAGGCTTGGCCTTGTCGCCGACCAGGATCATGCCGATGCCGAACAGGATCGCCACGAACAGCACCTGCAGGATGTTCCCCTCGACAAAGGCCGAGACCAGGGTCGTCGGGATGACGTCCAGCACGAAGCCCGTCAGGCTGGTCTCATGCGCCTTTTCCGCATAGCCCGTGACGGTGCTGGCGTCCAGCGTGGTCGGGTCGATGTTCATGCCGCGGCCGGGCTGCACGACGTTCGCCACGATCAGGCCGACGATCAGCGCCAAGGTCGAGAAGGTGAGGAAGTACGCGAAGGCCTTGCCGACCACCGATCCGACGCCGCGCAGCGTCCCCATGCCCGCAAGGCCGGTCACGATGGTCAGGAAGATCACCGGCGCGATGATCATCTTGACCAGCTTGATGAAGCCATCGCCCAAGGGCTTCAACGCCTCGCCGGTCTGGGGGAAGAAATGGCCGATCAGCGCGCCCAGGACGATGGCGACGATGACCTGGAAATACAGGTGGGCATAAAGTGGCTTTGGGGCGGGCGCATCGGGGTGCGTGTCAGCATTCAGGTGCATCTGGTCTCCTCCGACCTGCATGTGTCGATTTCGTGACCATCAGCATAGGCCTGAAGCGACAGATGCCGAAATTCCGGGCGCATGGCAGCAATGCGTTGATTTCATGGCTCAAGTCAGAGCGACACCCCCCGGTCATGTGTGGTTTTCCGCACGGCGTCGCCATGCTAGTGTGGGAATCGAAACACCGGGAAGGGCGAGGCGGGCAGCATGGCAAGCGTGACGGGCGACATGTCGCGACATGATTCGCGGCCGTGGCTGGTCCTGGTCTGCCTGATGCTGGCGGTGCTGATCCCGGCGGCGACCTATCGGCTGACGCAGGCGGCGGCCATGGCCCGCCTGCAGGATACGGCCGCCGTGGCGGCGCAGACGCGGGCTCTGGCGCTGGACAGCCTGCTGGACCGGCAACGCGCCGTCGCGGCGGTTCTGGCGGTCGATCAGCAGGTGGTCGAGGCGCTGCGGAGCCGCGCCCTGGCCGATGTCGCCGTCTCGGCCAAGCTGGATCTGCTGCGCGACGAGACCCAGAGCAGCGTGATCTATCTGCTGGACGCCGGAGGTCGCGCCATCGCGGCTTCGAACTGGGACCAGCCGGTCAGCTTCGTGGGCCACGACTATGGCTTTCGCGAGTATTTTCGCGAAGCCTTGGCCAGCGGCACGGGGCAGGAATACGGGCTTGGGACCGTCAGCGGGCGGCCGGGCCTCTATCTGGCGCATGACGTGCGGGCCGACGGGCAGACGATGGGCGTGATCGTCGTGAAGGTCGAATTTGACGCGCTCGAGGCGGCATGGGCGCGTGATCCGGCGGGTACCTATGTCACCGACGAAACCGGCCAGGTGATCATCTCCAGCCAGCCGCAGTTGCGCTTCCAGCCGCTGCCGCCGGTACCTGACGGGGGCTTGGTGCAGGCGCCGGTGCGGCGGACGGACTGGCGGCTGGCGGTGCAGGTTCCGACCTCGGCCGCGGGTCGGGTGGCGGCGCTGGCGGCGGGAACGGCGCTTCTGGCGACGCTGCTGGCGGGGGTGGCGGCCGCGCTGATCAGTGCCCGCCTGCGCCGCGCCGCCCGAAGGACGCGGGCCGAGGCGGCCTATCGCGCCGATCTGGAACGCGCCGTCGCGGCGCGCACCAGCGCGCTTTCGGACGAGATGCGCGAACGTCAGGCGGCGGAACAGCGGCTGGCCCAATTGCAGTCGGACCTGGTGCAGGCCAACAAGCTGGCGACGCTGGGGCAGGTCACGGCGGGCTTTGCGCATGAGGTGAACCAGCCGCTGGCGACCATCCGTCTGCTGGCCGAGAACGGGGCCGGCATGCTGCAGGACAAGGCGCCCCCGGTGCGAGAGAATCTGGACCGCATCGTCGGCATGACCGACCGCATCGGCCAGATCACCAGCGAATTGCGCAGCTTCTCGCGCAAGGCCACCGGGGCGGTGCAGGCGGTCTCGCTGCGCGATGCGGTCGAGGCGTCGATGATGCTGACGGCCAGCCGCCGCCGGGCCAGCGGCATGGCCTTCGATCTGCCCCCGATCCCCCCCAACCTCTGCGTCCGGGCCGAGGCCGTGCGGCTTGAACAGATCCTGGTCAACCTGCTGACCAACGCGCATGACGCGCAAGAGGGGCGGCCGGATCCCCGCATCCGCATCGCGCTGGACGAAGGTCCCGCCGCAATCGACCTGACGATCAGCGACAACGGCCCCGGTATCTCGGCTGAAATGGCCGCGCAGCTGTTCACGCCCTTCGCGACCGACAAGCCGCAGGGCCTTGGGCTGGGGCTGGTGATCTCTCGCGACATCGCGCGCGACTTCGGAGGAGAGCTGGACGTCCTGCCGCCGGCCGAGGGGCGCGGCGCGGCCTTCCGCCTGACCCTGCCGAGGGCCGCATGACGCCGCCGCTGCGTGTCCGCCTGGTCGATGACGACGACGACCTGCGCGCGGCGCAGCGCCAGACGCTGACCCTGGCCGGGCTGGAGGTCGAGGACTTCGCCGCAGCCGCGCCTGCGCTCGCGGGGCTCGAGGCCGATTTTCCGGGCGTGGTCCTGACCGACGTGCGGATGCCCGGCATGGACGGGATCCAGTTGTTCCGCCGGCTGAACGCGCTGGACCCGGACCTGCCGGTGATCCTGCTGACCGGCCATGGCGACGTGCAGATGGCGGTATCGGCCCTGCAGGACGGGGCCTATGATTTCCTGACGAAGCCTGTCTCCGCGGACCGCCTGATCGCCGCCTTGCGCCGGGCGCTGGCAACGCGCGCGCTGGTGCTGGAAAATCGGCGGCTTCGCCAGCCTTCGCAAGACGCCGCGCTTGCCCATCCCCCGCTGATGGGCGACAGCCCCGCGATCATGCACCTGCGAGAGATGCTGCACCGCGTCGCCGAGGCCGGAAGCGACGCCCTGATCCGCGGTCCCGAGGGCGCCGGGAAATCGGTGGTCGCGCGCGCGATCTATCACCAAGGACCCCGCCGGTCCCGCACGCTGGTGACACTCGACTGCGCCTCGGTCGATGCCTCCGCATTCGAGGTGCTGCTGACCGGGCAGGAGGCCGCGGGCGCCTCTCGGCTGCCGCGCAAGGCGGGCCTGCTCGAGCGGGCGCATCGCGGCATCCTCTGCCTCGAGGGGCTGGACGCCCTGCCGCGGCCCCTGCAGGCCCGGCTTCTGGCGCTGGTCGAAGCGGGCGAGTTCTGGCCCGCCGGCGCCGCCGCGCCACGGCCCCTGGACCTGCAGATCCTGGCCACGACGGCGGCAACTTCCTCGGTAGACCTCCACCAGGGGCTGTTCTATCGCCTCTCGCGCGCGGTTCTTGAGGTGCCGCCTTTGTCGGCCCGCCAAGGCGACGTGCCGGCGCTGTTCAGGCACTTCCTTCAATCGGCTGCGGACCGGCTGTCGCGAAGCGTCCCGCCGCTGACCGACCTGCTGATGGCCCGTCTGGCCGCCCACAGCTGGCCCGGCAACCTGCGAGAGCTTCAGGGCTTGGCGGAAGCGCATGTCCTGGGCCTCGCCCCCGGCGCCAACGACGCGACCGAGGGGCTGCGCCCCCCGCTGCCCGACCTTGTCGCCGCCTACGAGGCTGGGTTGATCCGCGACGCCCTGCGCGAGGCCGGCGGCAACGCGACCGAGGCGATGGCGATGCTGGGCCTGCCCCGCAAGACCTTCTATGACAAGCTGTCCCGCCACGGCATCCGCCCGGCCGACTTCCGCGGCTGACAGGGTCGTCACGCGGGGCGGCGGAAAGGTTGCACGGGGCGAAGACGTCCAAGGATCAACTTGATGTCGGACGCCGCCGCAGGAGCAGGTTGCCGGGTCCGTCCACGGGATGTGCGCGCAAGCCGGCCGCCTCGGCCGGCCCATCCACCAGCGGATCGGCCGCAGGCAGCGCGCCGAAGTCCAGCCCCGTCTCGGCCGCAATCAGCGCCAGAGGCACCTGGTAGGCCTTGTAGCGGCCATAGACGAAAGCGCTCTCCACCAGGCGGCGGATCATCCGGCCCTGCGACAGGACATAGCCGGTCGCGGACAGCTTTCCGGTCTCTGCGTCGATCATCACCGCGATCTTCCAGAACTCCTCGGGGATGGCGACGTCCCTGGCGCCGTCCTGCAGCACAAGGCGCCGGTCGCTGTCGCGAAACACCGGTCCGGTCAGCACCGACAGCCGGAAGCCCCGCGTCTCGGCAGCGCCGAGGATATCGTCCTCGAGCCCGAGCCAGTCCTTCTGGTTCAGATCCTCGTGCTGGGGCGCGCAGTTGGTATAGTGGAAGGTGTCCTCCTCGGCCTGCTGGGCGTGTTCTCCCCAGCCGGGGTCGCGCCGGCGCACCATGTGCCCGCGGTCCAGCGGGTTCCGGCGGTACAGCTCGTTGCCGATCTGATGGTCAGGGTGCAGCCGCCCGTCCAAGCGCCATTCGCCCCGGCGCTTGAGCATCCGCGACTGCGCCCCGTCGATGTTCACCGCCGTCACCAGCGGAAGGCGCCGGTCCGCCGACTGGATGACCGAGAAGTTGCGATATCGCAGGACTCCATCGTCGGCGCCGGTGACGGGAGCGGCGCGCCAGCCGCCAAGCCCCGGCAGCGGCACCAGCAGGTCGCCCGTTCCCAGGAAGCCGGCATCATAGCCGTTCCTGTCGTCGAAGGTGACCGCCGGCGAGGTCGGCGCCTCGCCCGGCAATGCGGTGCCGGGCAGGCGACGGATCACCTCGCGGCGGGCGGCCTCCAGCACGTCGGCGGCGACGGCATGGTTGCTGTCCATGAACCGGCCGGCAAAGTGCAGGCCCACCACCCGCCCATCCTCGAGAGAGACGACCGGCGAGCCGGAGTTGCCGCCAAGCGATGAGTAATCCGCAAGCAGCGTCACGCCGCTGTCGATGCTGTCGGTCACGAAGCCCGGCGCCAGTCGTTTGACGCCATAGGTGCCGCGGAAGATGCGACCCATCAGATTGGGGTCGTTACGGGTCCCGTCCTCGGCCGGATAGCCGATGGCGGCCACCGGTGCGCGATCTCGTGCCAGAGGCGTGCCCATGATTTGCAGCGGCACCGCCTCTGCCTGAGGCGCCACCCGCAGGAAGGCGAAGTCGGGTTCATCGTCGCGGGCGATATAGAGGACTTCGACGACCTCGGCGCGGCTATGCGAGGTCCGACCGGCAAATCCGTGATAATCCAGCCGCGCCTCCATCGCCGCACCGAAGCGGCCTGGCCGCATGCCATAGCCTGTCCGCAGTCGTTCCGCGAAGACCAGGGCGACGTGGCGGTTGGTGACGGCCAGCGTGTCTTCAATCAAGAACCCCGTTCCAGCATAGGGCAGCGTGGCGTGATGGATCAGGTCGACCCGACCGACCCCCGCCGCTGCGCGGATCAGCAGTGCTGCGTTTCGTGTCACCAGGTCCAGAAGCAGGGGGTCGGTCTCGACCGCGTCCGACGTGTCGATCGCATCGTCCGTCAGGAAGAACGCCGGCCGAAGGGCTGCCAGCACGATCGCTTCGGACAGACCGTGCCGGCCCAACGCCTCGACAAAGGGAAGGCCGGGCATCAGCCCCTGCGCCGGCTGCCGGGACAGGGCGCGGTCCAAGATGCGGACGGCACGCAGATCGAAGTCAGGGGTATTTCGGCGGACCAGGTCGATCTGGGTCAAGGGCGGCGTTCCTTCGGGACAAATATCCCCGCATTACACGATAGGAGGGAACCAAGGGGCAAGCCCGGAGGTTGCGGCCGGTGATGAAGACAAATCTACGGAAACCGCCCTCCAATGACGTCTAGGCGACACATCGGCATTCCTGATATGGCAGTTTAAGGTTTGTTAATTTTCAGATTACTTCATCCGGCACGGCCGCTCATTTTTCGCGGCGATTTGCGTGACCGGACCTGCTTGAGAGGTGACGATGTTTGTATTTGACGACCGGACCGACAAGATGCTGGACATTTCCGCAGATTGGTGTGCTGCCACCGGCGAATGCGACTGCAAGGTGGTGGCTCACATGCGTGGAGGACAGGTTGCGGCCGTGACGGTTGAAGATGGCAGCAATATCTCCATGTGCCGCAGCGCCGCCACGGCGATCCTTGGCGACGCAGTCATCCGCCAGATCGAGAAGCCGCGAACTCTGCCTAAAAGCGCTTGACGACCGGCGGCGCTGACGATCATGGTCTTAAAACCAGTCTCAGGGTCTTCAAGACATGCAGAAAACCAGGCACACACCTGCGCCGCCACGATTAGGTCGGTGATAGGCCCGGTGCTCCTTTCGCATGAAGCCAGCTTTTGCGTTCATCTGCTGCATCGCATCAGAAACGACGCGCGACATGCTCTGGCGGAAGCGCCGGTGCCTGATGGCTGTTTGCGCCCTGTGAGCTGCGGCTGCAGTACCTGACATATCCACTGCAGTCGCTGTCCACTGAGACAGAGGGAGCAAGCGTCCAAGTCACCTTCTGGATGTTCCCCGGCGATCCGCAACGGCGGCACCTGCGCTGGCGGAGGTCGAGTGCCGCCGTTGTGAAATCTATTTCCCGTCGTCGTCGCGCAGCGCGTCCTTGATCTTGCCAACGCCCTTCTGGACCTTTCCTTCGGCCTGATCAGCCCGGCCGCTGCGTTCGGTCTCCTTGTCGCCGATTGCCTTGCCGATGGTCTCCTTGGCCGACCCGATGACGTCCTTCGCCTGACCCTTTGTCCGATCCTCGCTCATGTCATTCTCCTGTGTGTGGGAAGCCAGTTCAACCTGCCGGGCCGGGCTTTGTTCCCGCCTGTCACCCTTTGCAGAGACGGAGCCGAGCCGCGGATCGGACGTGCTGATGCCGGATCACCACGTCGATCGCCACGCCTGCCACCCCGACAGGCCAAATTGAATACCATGCTGAACCCCCCTCGCTGGCGCCCGGCGCACCTGGACGTCGAACGTAGGTGCTGGCAAAGAACGGCAACATGTCGGCTCCGGCCGTCCTCTTCGCGCTGGAGCAGGTCCTGGGGGAGGGCGCTTCGGGAACGCTTCTGATCATGGCGCTCGGCCCGGGTTTTACCCTATTGGTCCTGCCAATCAACATTCCATGACTTCGCTTCCTTTCCCGCGCTGGTTTTCATTGCCTTTTTGCTGCTGCAACACGGTGCCGAACTGGTGTTGGCGCGGTACAACACTAGCCGCCTGCTGGCCCGCGGTGCTGTGGAACGCGGTGCCGGCCATTGTTCCCTTGTCGTGCTGCTGCACGAGTCCTGGCTACTACGATCGCCGTTCTTGGGTGGCCCAATCCGGCCCATCTTGGGTGACTGGCCGCCTTCGCGACGCTTCAACTTCTGCGGGTCTGGGTTGTAGGCAGCCTAGGTGCGCGTTGGACTACGCGATCGTTGTGCTGGACGAGCACCTGGTGTCGCGCAGCCCCTATTGTTGCCTCCCCCATCCGAACTACGCGTCGTTATCGCCGAGATCATCGTTGGCCCGTTAGTCCTGTCTGTGGCAGGTCGCGGCGGTTTCAACATTTTGAAGCCTATCGCCTCGTTCATTCGAATCCGCTCCGAATGATGTCCGATGGAACTGAACACGGCAAATGAGTGATCTCTCCAACAAATTGCCACTGCCCTTCGGGGAATGTGGGTCCACATGGGCCAGATATTGCCGTCATCGGCGGGCGGAACCCGGGACAGGCTCGGCCTTTGCATTGGGCGAACGAAGGCAGGGCTAAGCACGAAGCTGAAGGCCTTGGCGTTGGTTGGCCGCTTCCTCCGGACGGGTCAATCGCAGACCAGAATCAAGATGCCGATGGACCCGCGCCGAAGGCAGCGGGTCGCGGGAGAACTATTCCGTGGGATCGACAACACGGGGCTCGGCAGACACCTCAGGGTGCATATCGGCAGCGTCAGTCGCGCGCGGCGATCAGGAGGCTTGGAGAAGAAGGTCCATCAGTGGCGCACAGGATAGAGGCGCTTGTTGGTCTCCTCGGCATATCGCCGCAGGCAGTAATGTTCACTGAGCGTCCCGAGGAGGCTCATGTCGGCGCCGACGACGGCCAGTGTGTCTGCCTCGCTGCGGGCAAATGCTTCATCGCGTCGCGCGCAGTCTGTTCTGGGCGCAGCCAAGCGGACTTGTAGCGCGCGAGGCTTCCGACCCGTTCCTTCGGATGATGCTCGTCCGAATGCAGGTCAGTCAGGTGGCACATGCCCCCATAGGCCGTCCGCTCGTCAAGCAGAGGGACCGCCCTGGTCGCCCCAAGCGGGAAGCGCCGCCGTGCCGCGGCGATCGTGGCGCTGGTCGACAACGTGCCGGACGGACGCCGCATCACGCGTCCGACCGTCAGATCGCGGATCCAGCCCACGTTCGTGGCCGACCGGATGCTCTCACCCCTCAGGTGGAAGCGCCACGTCGAGAAGCTGAAGCCGGAGAAATGGCGTGGACCTGCACCTGTTCCGTTCCGGTCTTCTGAGAGCGATGCTCTCTTCAAAGGAGACAGGATATGGCAGCGACACACAGCGAGGAGTTCAAGCGTGATGCGGTTCGCATCGCGCTCAC
>NZ_JAOTBE010000082.1 GCF_026162645.1 Paracoccus rhizosphaerae | reverse complement strand
GACGCAGATCGCTGTTTCCTTCAGTGACACATCGAGTCCGGCATAGTATTCCATGACTTCCTCCATGATGAAGAGAGCAGAAGCGTGAGGCCAGAGCTGCGCTGCTGCAATCACCCCATCTGGAGCCTAGGGTGATCCCGTTCGGCAGTGTCTTTCGGACCAATGGCGTTCCAATGCCTCATCACCTGCCGGACCACGGCCTGAGCTTTCGTGACATCGAAGTGAGAACCGTGGTCCCGGTGGGGCCGCGTAACTCTCACGGAGCATCGTTGGCGACAGCCAGTTCCCCGATCTTGGCGTGCAGTGACCGGACCGTCTCGTCATCCGCCTCCGCGGGCTTTCGGCTGCCCCGCTCAAAGATATCCGCCGCACCGTCCAGCAGCGCGTTCTTCCACTGGTGGATCATCGTCAAATGCACGCCGTATACGGCGGCCAGTTCCGAAACAGTGCGCTGCCCTTCAGGGCTTCCAGCGCTACGCGCGCCTTGTAGCCCGCGTCAGGGTTCCTGTGTTTCCTCATGTTCCGATCCTCTCGTCCTTGGAGACCAGCAAACGTCAGATCGTCGCTTCCGTCACTGTCCGATTTTTGGGAAGTAGCCCACTCGACCGTCAGCCCCTTTCCTTTCAGATGGGTCGCGGAATAGGCTGGGCAAGGTTGTTGATCCTCAGCGCCTGCCCCGGCAGGAACCGCGCCGACATCAACATCTGGCGCAGCCCGTCGTAGACGCGGCTCTGCACGGTCTCGTGCCTGACGGGTAGAATGGTGAGCGTGGCAGTCGTCAATGTGGTTCATCTTGGGCAGCGGATGAACCTTATGCGCAGCTGGGGTATGGCTGCAGGTTGTGCGTCACGTCAGGTTGCGAAGCTTCGCACGGTGGCCAAGGCACCGTCCAGCTTCTCGCCCTTGACGTCGTCCAGTGCAGCGGTCCGAAGGCGGCGCATCCAGTCGGCACCGTCCTCGCGTCCCTCGAGCATGACCACGGCCCCCATGACGCGGGCGAACTTGGAGAGCCCGCGCGCATGCGTGTCCGAGTAGCCCTTGATCAGGCGATAGTTCGCCAGAACCTCGGCTGCCAGCGCAGGGTCGTGCGGCATCAGCCGCAGGACCGTCGCGAACCACGCGTCGACATGTGCCATCTCGGACCGGTGCCGCAGAAGGCGCCGCCGGGCGGGGCGCAGGGCCGAGACCATCCACAGCATCAGAAAGCCGCGCAGGCTGTCTGTCCGAATGCGGCGCCCCTTGTCGAAGCGGCGTGCATACAGCCGCTCCAGCCCCTTGCGGGACTGCAGCCACGCCCCGAGGCGGGCGGGCATCGTGCTGGTGAACTCCTCGAAGCGGGGATGGAAATACTCGGTCAGCATCAGGACCTGATCGTCCTTGACTGACACTTCGGTTCCAACGCGTGACAATCGGGTCGGTCGCGTCTTGATGTCGGCGACCCGGAGGAGATCGTCGTAGCACAGCGCACGCGCGCAGTACTTGGCCGCCGCTATGCCTGCGCTGTACGGCGAGTGGTCCAGCGCGGCGATCTGCTCGACCATGTCCAGATACTGGCCGCCATAGGCGATGTCCTGATAGTCGACGACCTTCTGCAGTCCGGACAAAGCCATGTCCTGCATCGGCGCCGGCAGCGCCGCAACCCGTGCCTGAAGTGCGGCCCAGTCCGCGCGCAGAGCTTCGGGCACGCGCAGCGCGGGCAGCGCTACGTCCTCGGGCAGGTCGGAAACGGGCGCCGGACATGTCCCGGCGGCGATATCATAGGCTGCGCCGAACGCGCGCAGGGACGCCTCCACCCCACGGCCCGAGGCGCGGATGACCGCCTCGTAGCTGTCGCGCGGAAACGGCAATGCGCCAGATCCGGCCAGCGCGCCCAGAAGCGAGGGCGAGATGACCGAGCCGGCCTCCTTGGCGACGCGCTCCATGTCGAAGGCGACGACGTGGTCGGCGGCAACGCCCATCGCCTCGGACACTTCGGGGCTGCTGGCGCGTCCGTCGCCGGGGGCGATCTTTTCCGACACGGCCGCGATCCGGTGGGTCGAGGCGATCATCGTCGTGCGTCCGGGGGTGACGAAGCCGCGCATGATCGCACGTCCGCCCTCCATCAGTTCGGACGCGATCAGGATGTCGACATCGCCGATCGACGGCGACAGCGCGAAGACCGGCATCCGCCCGGTGTCGCGGCACATCTCGACATAGTAGATCGTCGCGCCGGTACGCTGCGCGACCCCGGCGACCGAGGTGGACTGCGCGCGATAGCCGTTCGCCTCGGCGACGGCGACGATCCAGTTGGTCAGGACGCCCCCGCCCTGCCCGCCCACGGCCAGCGCGGCCAAGGTGATGATCTTCTCGCCATCAGGCCCAGGGGAACGGCGGGCGACAATCGGTTGTGCTTGCATGTTCATGTCACGTCCTCAGGCGAATGCGGCGCGCTTGGCTTCGCGGCGGCCCTGCAGCCAGGCGATGATGCGGCGGGTGCGCGAGGCACGGCGCTTCTCGCGTGCTGTCGGGTTCGTCACGATCTCGGCCTGGTAGAACGAAGGGCACAGCACCGCCGCGTCCGCCACTTCGCCGCAGTTGCCGCAGCCGACGCAGGTCTGGTCGATGTAAGCGACCGGATCGTCACGCAGCGGATCGCCCGTGTCGCGGACCGACAGCGAGGGGCAACCGGACAGCCGCATGCAGGCGTGGTCGCCCGTGCAGACATCTTCGTCCACGCCGAAACGCGGACGCACCACGCGCTTCCCTTCCTTGGCGGCCTTGGCCAGCTGCGGCTTCTCGCGCCGCTGCCGGTTCAGCATGCACTCGGACGAGGCGACGATGACCTTGGGACCGCCCTCTTCGGTGGTCAGCGCCTCGGTCAGCGTGTCCCGCACCTTGGTCACGTCATAGGTGCGGTCGATATGGCGCACCCACTTGACGCCCATCCCCTTGACGGCATCGACGATGGAGTGCTGCGTCTGGCGCGTCGGATTGTCGGCGCGGGACGACAGGATGTCCTGCCCCCCGGTCGCGGCGGCATAGTAGTTGTCGACGATGATGATGACATTGTCGGACTTGTTGAAGACCGCATTCCCGATCGAGCTGGTCAGACCGTTGTGCCAGAACCCGCCATCGCCCACGAAAGAGATCGACCGCCGACCCTTGCCGTCCTTGCTGCGCAGCGCCGAGGCCGAGGCCGGCCCCAGCCCATAACCCATCGTCGTCGCGCCCAGATCGAACGGCGGCATGATCGAGAACAGGTGGCAGCCGATATCAGACGAGATGTGATGCGCGCCCAGTTCCTCCTCGACCAGCTTGGTTGCGGCGAAGATCGGTCGCTCAGGGCAGCCTGTGCAGAACCCCGGCGGCCGGGCGGGCAGGACCTGCGATAGGTCGGGAATGGCGACAGGCTCCTCGTTGGTCGCCGTCTTGCGGACCGGCATCAGATCAGGGGCATGGGCGCGCAGGAAGGCCGCAAGCCCGTCCACCATCACCTGGCCGGTATACTCGCCGCCCATCGGCAGCTTGCCCTTCCCTTCCAGTTTTACGGTGCGGCCCGCCTTGTAGAGCAAGTGGCCGATCTGCTGTTCGATATAGTTCGGCTGGCCCTCCTCGACGACGAGTACGGCATCCTTACCTTCGCAGAAGTCGAGGATCTGATCATCGACCAGTGGATAGACGCAGTTCAGCACCAGCATGTCGATCTGCGTGTCGCCGTAGATGTCGGCCAGATCCAGCCGGTTCAACGCCCGCACGACCGTATTGTAGCTGCCGCCCTGGACAATCAGGCCGATCCTGCCCGACCTGTCGCCGAACCGCTCGTTGATACCGCGCTCCAACACGAACTTCTGCGCGGCGGGCAGGCGCTTGGTCAGCTTCTCCTGCTCGTGCAGGTAGGTCGCGGGCGGCAGCACGATGCGGTCCAGCCGGCGGGCGGGGTTTTCCAGCGCATCCGCGACGGTCATCGGCGGCCGCTTGTTGTCGGAAGCCGTGAAGTGGCCGTGGACATGGCAGGACCGGATGCCGACCTGCAGCAGGACCGGGGTGTTCGACGCCTCGGACAGTTCGAACGCATCGCCGACGGTCTTGACGATCGAGGGCAGATTGGGCCGCGGGTCCATCATCCAGACCTGCGACTTCATCGCAAAGGCATAGGTCCGCTCCTGCATGATCGACGAGCCCTCGCCATAGTCCTCGCCCACGATCACCAGCGCCCCGCCCGTCACCCCGCCCGAGGCGAGGTTCGACAGCGCGTCCGAGGCGACATTGGTGCCCACGACCGACTTGAACGTGACCGCGCCGCGGATGGGATAATGGACCGAGGCCGCCAGCATCGCCGTCGCCGTCGCCTCCGAGGCCGAGGATTCGAAATGCACCCCCAGATCGTCCAGCGTCTCCCTGGCGTCGGCGAGCACGTCCATGAGGTGCGAGATAGGCGAGCCCTGGTAGCCGCCGACATAGCCGACGCCGTTTTCCAGAAGCGCCTTGGTGATGGCAAGGATCCCCTCGCCCGAGAAGGTCTCGCCCTCGCCCTGCTTCAGCTTTTTGACTTCCTTGGCAAATGAACGTTCGGCCATTGGTGGTCCCTTTGATCTGGCAGCGCCCGCAGGCAGCTCAGTAGTCGTGATGTCGGATGTCGTAGAAGACGCGCAGCAGCATGCGGTTCAGCGTCTTGCGTTCATCCGGCTGCAGCGCCTTCAGATGTTGGTCTTGCATGGACAGCATGGCCGGCCAGGCAGCCTTGTGCGCCGCCGCGCCCGCCGGTGTCAGCACGATCCGGCGCACGCGGTTGTCGCCGTCCTCGGCCTGCCGCTGGACAAGCCCCGCGGCCTCCATCCCGTCCAGAACGCGCGACAGCGTGGACTGCTTGATGACGGTCAGCACCGACAATTCGCCCACCGTGCGCGGCCCGTTTTCGGCCAAGGCTGCAAGCGCCCGCATCTGCGCGACCGTGATGCCCGCGTCGCGCAGCGCCGTTTCGACCGCCCTGTTGTACCGCGCGATGATGCGGTTCATCAGGTAGGGCGTGAAATGCTCCAGTTCATCGTGCCGCTCGGCCATGACACTGCTTCCCAAGTCAGCGCGGCCGCGAGGCCGCGCAAGTCCACTCAACCGGCGACAAGCGCCAGCGCCCGGATCGGAGAGCCGGTGCCCTTGACGATCTTCAGCGGCGCCGCGATCAGGATCGCCCCCTTCGGAGGCAGCTTGTCGAGATTGGTCAGCGACGCTAGACCATAGCGGTTGTGTTTGTGCAGCAGATTATGGGCGGGAAACGGGATCTCAAAGCCTCCAGCCGCCCCGGCATCGGTGCCGATGCACTGCGTGCCCCAGCCAAGCGCCTTGCGGTCCTCCATCAGGTACTGGATCACCTCGGCCGTCGGCCCCGGCGTATGCGGACCGTGCTCGTCGGCGTTCAGATATGCAGCCTCGTTGCCGTTGAACCGGTCCCAATCGGTGCGCATCAGCACCCATTCGCCTTCCTTGATCTCGCCATGCTCGGCTTCCCAAGCCTTCACATGCTCGACCGTCAGAAGAAAGTCCGGGTCCTCGGCCGCTTCCTTCGAGCAGTCGATGACATTGGCGGGCGCGACGAACTTCTGCGGATCGACCGTGTCGACCGAGCCGTCGGGGTAGTCCTTGCCCGTGATCCAGTGATGCGGCGCGTCGTAATGCGTGCCCGAATGCTCGCCAAGCTTGAGCCAGTTCCACGCCCAGAACGGTCCGCGGTCGCCATATTCCGAAATCTTGTGGATCTCGATCTTCGGAGTGTCGTCTGCAAGCTCAGGCGGCAGCTTCAACAGAGGCGTGTCCGGCCCAAGCGGGGCGGTGCAATCGATCACCTTCAGCGTGCCGTCCAGAAGGCCGGCGGCTATGGCGGCGAGCGTCTCTTTTTGTGTCATGGCTGTCTCCCTGTTAAGGCTTGTCACGCTTTTGGTATATGCAAACTCATATACTTTATCATTTCAAGTCTGAAATTCGAGATGATGGCAATTTCTTCTCAACGGTGCGTTCACCCGCTGTGAGTGTGGCAGTCCGTCATTATTATCTGCCAAGGGATTGAGCACCTGAGCGCCAGAACATGCGTCCGTTCACAGCATCGCCGCACGCAAATATCTTGAAGGTTGAAGTAAATGATGCCACGATCATGGCCACGCGCATCTTCAGCGCCTTGCTTGGGAGCAATTCACCATGACAGACAAAGTCGTGCCCGTCGTCACGCGGGCGTCCGAACTTGATGAGACGACGCTGCAGTCGGGCGAATGCGTCCGCAAATCAGGCGTCAGCCCGCAGCACACGCCGGCCAAGAACATCTGGTTCGGGCGCGTCAGCAATGAGCCGGGCCACCGCTCGCCGCCGCACCACCACGAGCACTCTGAGACCGGCGGCTACGTCCTGAAGGGCCATGGTCGCATCTACTTCGGCGATGACTACAAGGAATTCATTGACATGCACGAAGGGGACTTCGTTTTCGTGCCGCCCTTCATGCCGCATGTCGAAGTCAACATGAGCACCACGGATGAGCTGGTCTGGCTGACCTGCCGCACACCGGACAATCTTGTGACAAACCTGCCCGATGTGCCGGACGAGGCGCTTGAAGGCTATCGCCGCGCCTGAGGCGGAAAGGAACAACATGAAACTTCTGCGTTATGGCGACGCCGGTGCCGAACGGCCGGCACTGCTGGATATGGACGGCCGGATGCGTGATCTGTCGTCCGTGATCAAGGATGTCGACGGCACGGCACTTTCGCCCGAAAGTCTCAAGCGGATTGCGGCATTGGACCCGGCCGGCCTGCCGCTGGTCGAGGGATCGCCCCGCATCGGATCAGCCATCGCTCGGCCGGGCAAGTTTCTCTGCGTCGGCCTCAACTATGCCGACCACGCGCGCGAGACGGGCAAGGAGCCGCCGTCCGAGCCGGTACTGTTCTCGAAGGCTGTGACGGCGCTTTGCGGCCCGAACGACGATGTCGAGATCCCGCGCGGTTCGGACCGGACCGATTGGGAGGTCGAGTTGGGCGTGGTCATCGGAACCCGCGCAAAATACGTCGATGAAGCCTCGGCCATGGATCACGTCGCAGGCTATGCCCTGGTCAACGACGTCTCCGAACGGCGCTTCCAGTCCGAACGGGGCGGGCAATGGGTCAAGGGCAAGAGCCACGACACCTTCGGCCCGGTCGGACCTTGGCTGGTCACGAAGGACGAGATCGTCGACGTCCAGAACCTCGACCTGTGGCTGGACGTGGATGGCCAGCGCCGGCAGACCGGGAACACGCGGACGATGATCTTCGGCGTCGCGCATCTGGTCAGCTATATCAGCCAGTTCATGACGCTCGAGCCGAGTGACATCATCGCGACCGGCACGCCGCCCGGCGTCGGGCTGGGGATGAAGCCGCCGACCTTCCTCAGCGCCGGTCAGGTCGTGACGCTCGGCGCCACCGGCCTTGGCGAGCAGCGTCAGCTGATGGTGCAGGCATGAGCGGCGACATCGCCGCCGCGCGTGCAGCCCTGACGGATCTTTCGGGCAAGACGGCCATCGTCACGGGCGGCGCACGCGGTCAAGGCGCGGTCGAGGCTGAGATGCTGGCGGCGGCCGGCGCCGCCGTCCTGATCTGCGACGTTCTGGATGCCGAGGGCGAGGCACTTGCCACGCGCCTGACCGACGAGGGCCACCAGGCGCGCTTCCTTCATCTGGATGTGACGTCCGAGGCCGAATGGGCAGGCGCGCTGGACGAGATCCGCGGCTGGACGGGGCGGCTGGACATCCTGGTGAACAATGCCGGGATCATCAACCGCAAGATCATACGCGACATGTCGGTCGAGGAATGGCGCAAGGTGATGGACGTGAACGCGACCGGCGCCTTCATCGGCATCAAGCTGGCCGCGCCGCTGATGGCCGAGAGCGGGGGCGGCAGCGTCATCAACATCTCGTCGAACAGCGCGTTCTCGGGCCATTATGACCCCGCCTACACCTCGTCCAAATGGGCCCTGCGAGGGCTGACGCGGACGGCGGCGATGGAGCTGGCCGATGCCGGGATCCGGGTCAACGCGATCTGCCCGGGCCTGATCGTGACCGACCTCAATCGCGGCTCGCCGCATCTGAAGCCGATGATCGGCATGACGCCCGCCGCGCGCGCGGGCGAGGCGCTGGAGGTGGCGCAGCTGGTGCTGTTCCTGGCCTCGGACGGCTCGCGCTTCATCACGGGCGAGGACATCGTCATCGACGGCGGCTTCACCGCCGGGGCCGGGTATCGCCGGGTGGCGAAGGAAACCGGCCTGCTATAGCCGCACGCCCCTGCCGCGCAGGCGGGGGCGTCACTTCCGGTGGCGGATGTCGAGCATGATCGAAATGGCGCGCGCCGTGTCCGCCTCGGACACGTCCGCCAGCAGCTCGTCGACCCATGCAAGATGCTCGGCCGCCATCTCGTCCATCAGGGTGCGCCCCTTGTCGGTGATCCGGACAAGAAAGGCTCGCCGGTCCGCTTCGACCGCCCCGCGCTCGGCAAAGCCGTCCAGCACCAGCCGATCCACGACACCCGTCACGTTCCCGTTCGAGACCACAAGGTATTGCGAAAGCTCGCTCATCTTCATGCCCTCGGGATGGGCATGCAGCGCCGACAGAACGTCGAAGCGCGGAAGCGTCGTGTCATAGCGCGAACGCAGGCGCTCGCGCAGCGCCCCCTCGACAAGCCGCGTCGCCTTGAGCATCTGCAGCCACATCCGCAGCCGCTGCCGCGCAAGGTGATCATCTGCGATCATGGGCTTTGCCTTTGCGTCCATCATCGGCCCTTCCACGTTGCCGCCATACTTCATGTATCAAGCATTGTAGCTTCAGGCAAACACGACGGGGCGGCATCCGCGCCGAAGGGCTTCAGGGCAGCTTGCGCGACGGTCCCTCGGCATCGACGGCCACAAGCAGCACATCGGCCTCGAAGACCAGCCGGCACGCGCCCTCGGGCTCGGCCCAACCGGAAACACCCAGGTTGAAGGAACTGCCGCCGCGGCGGGTGAGACCCGCATGAACCGCGAACTCCTCGCCCGGATGAAGCGGCGACCGGAACGTCATCTCCTTGATCGACAGGATCAGCGCCTCACCTGCCGCAATCTTGCGACCGGCCAGACCCGCGGCGTGATCCAGCTGCGTCATGATCCAGCCGCCGAGGATGGCGCCACGCGGCGTGGCCTGATCATATGGCGCGACGGTGATCAGCACCGGCGCGGTCTCCGGCCTATTCATCAGGAATGACCGCCGTCGCCTCGATCTCGATCTTCGCGGCGTCCTCCATCAGGGCTGTGACCTGAACGACGGCCATGGCCGGGAAGTGGCGGCCGATCACATCGCGATAGGCCGCACCGAAGCCGCGCAGGTTGTCCAGGTACTCGCGCTTGTCCGTGATGTACCAGGTCAGCCGCACCAGATGTTCGGGCCGTGCCCCGGCCGCGTCCAGAACGGCCACGATGTTCTGCAAGGTCTGCCGGAACTGGCCGACCATGTCGGCATGTTCCCATTCCTGCCGGGCGTTCCAGCCGACCAGCCCGCCGGTATAGACAGTGCGTCCGCGGGCAAGCATGCCGTTGGCATAGCCCTTGGCAGGCACCCAGCCATCGGGTTGCAGGAACATGTGGGGCGTCAGAACGGTCATGGCATCATCTTTCAGCTCAGGCTTCGGAAGGTTGGTGGGCATAGCGCGTCATGGCGCGCCGCAGCGTGTCCGGCCACGGGGCCGATGCCGCGTCGCTCGGATGGGCATGGATCATCGTGGCCGTGCAGTCGAACCGCGCCTCGGCCTCGCAGGTGCCGGCGATCGCGACCGTGACGGAGGATCGGCCGATCTCGCGGACTTCCAGCGCGAAGCTCAACCAGTCTCCGAGGCGCGAGGGGGCAAGAAAGCGCGTGTCGATGTGACCCATCGGCGTGCCAAAGCCTGTCTGCTGCATCTCGGCCCAGCTGACGCCGACCCCGTCCGCGAAGAAACGCTCGGTCACTGCCGAGATCATCTCGAAGTAGCGCGGGTAGAAGACGATGCCGGCAGGGTCGCAATGATTGAATTCGACCTGCCGGCGGAGGATGAAGGTCATGGCTAGACCTCGCCGCCCGCGACCGTGATCGCTTGGCCCGTGATCATGTCCGAGCCGGGGCCGCAGAGCCACAGCACCGTCCGCGCCACGTCCTCGGGCGGGACGAGCCGGCGCATCGGGTTGGTCGCTTCCAGCGCGGCGCGTACCTCTGCGGCGCTGCGGCCGGTTTTTTCCACGATGTTCGCGATAGAACGCTCGGTCATCTCGGTGTCGAGGAAGCCGGGACAGACAGCGTTCACGGTGATGCCTTTGCGCACAAGCTCCAGCGCGGCCGAGCGGACCAGCCCCACCACGCCGTGCTTGGCCGCCGCATAGGGCGCGACATAGGGATAGCCCTTCAGCCCGGCGGTCGAGGCGATGGCAATCATGCGCCCCCAAGGCTTGCCCTTCATCGCTCGCGCTCCCTCGCGCAGGGTCAGAAAGGTGCCGGTCAGGTTCACGTCGATCATCCGCTGAAAGGCGGCAAGCTCGGTTGCAGCCAGTGGTGCGCTTTCCGAAGCGCCGGCATTGGCGACGACGATGTCCGGGGCGGCATCGGCCATGACGGCTGAGAGGGCAGCCTCGTCCGTGATGTCGCACACGACCGCGCGGATGGCGGGGTGGCGGGCGGCCACCTCGTCCAGCGCCGCGGCCCGGCGGCCGCATATGACGACCCCTGCCCCGGCATTTGCCAAGGCCAGGGCTATCACGGCGCCGACGCCGCTGCCGCCCCCGGTGACGAAGGCCGATCTGCCGGAAAGGCTCATGCGCTCATCGCCTTGCTGCGTTCGGCCAGCGTGTTGGCTTGGCGCCGCCCGCCTTCGTAAGGCTTTGGCCATTCCTGTTCCGTATCGCCCAGCTCAACCGCCGCATGCAGCGTCCAGTAGGGATCGGCCAGATGGGGTCGGGCCAGCAGCACAAGATCCGCACGCCCCGCCATCAGGATCGAGTTGACGTGGTCAGGCTCGTAGATGTTGCCGGCGACCAGCGTCGGCAGGCTGATCTCGTTGCGGACGCGGTCGGCGAAGGGAACCTGGAACATGCGGCCATAGACCGGCTGCTCGGCCTTGTCGGTCTGACCCGACGAGACGTTGATGGCATCCGCGCCCGCGTTCTTGAACATGGCGGCGATCTTCACGGCCTCGTCAGGGTTCACCCCTTCCCCGCCCATCCAGTCATGGGCCGAGATGCGGACCGTCATCGGCTTTTCCTCGGGCCAGGCGGCGCGCATGGCGGCGAAGACCTCGAGCGGATAGCGCATCCGGTTCTCGAGACTGCCGCCGTATTCGTCGTTCCGGCGGTTGGTGACGGGCGAGATGAAGGAGGCCAGCAGATAGCCGTGGGCCGCGTGCATCTCGATCATGTCGAAGCCGGCATCATCGGCGGCGCGTGTCGCCTCGACGAACTGCGCCAGCACCCGGTCCATGTCGGCGCGGTCCATGGGTTTGGGAACGCCGTTCCCCTCCATCAGCGGCACGTCCGAGGCCGAGATCAACAGCCAGTCCTCGCCCACGGCAAGCGGCTGGTCGATGCCCTCCCACGCCAGACGGGTCGAGCCCTTGCGCCCGGCATGGCCGATCTGGGCGCAGATGCGCGCGCTGGTTTCCCCATGCACGAAGTCCGTCAACCGGCGCCACAGCGGCACCTGGTCAGGCCCGATGCAAGGGCAGCCCGGGGTGATGCGGCCGTCCATGCTGACGCAGAGCATCTCGGTGAAGACCAGGCCGGCGCCGCCCTTGGCGCGTTCGGCGTAGTGGACGAAGTGCCAGTCGGTCGGCATCCCGTCCCGCGCCTTGTACTGTGCCATTGGCGAGACCACGATCCGGTTCGCCAGCTCCATTCCGCGCAGCTTGAAGGGCGCGAACATCGGGCTGCGGGCACTGTTGCTGCCCGCCTGCTTCTGGAACCATGCCTCAGCCGAGGCCAGCCACTCGGGATCCCGCAACCGCAGGTTCTCGTGGCTGATGCGCTGAGAGCGGGTCAGCAGCGCATAATTGAACTGCATCAGGTCCAGGTCCAGATAGCGCTCGATCTCCTCGAACCATTGGGTCGAGTTGCGCGCGGCCGAGGTGACGCGCAGCACCTGCAGCTTGCGCTCATCCTGGTAGGTCTGCAGCGCCTGCGCCAGCGGCTTGCCGGAGCTCAGCTCATCGGCCAGCGCGATGGCGCTTTCCATGCCCAGCTTCGTGCCCGAACCGATCGAGAAATGCGCCGTCGCCGAGGCGTCGCCGAGCAGCACCACGTTGTCGAAATACCAGTTCTCGCAGGTGACGCGCGGAAAGCGGATCCAGGCCGAGCCGCGGATGTGCCCGGCATTCGTCATCAACGCGTGGCCGCCGAGGTGACGCGCGAAGATCTTCTCGCACAGCGCGATGCTGTCCTGCTGGCTCATGTCAGCAAAGCCGAACGCCTCGAAGACGTCGGGACCGCATTCGACGATGAAGGTCGCGGTGTCGTCGTCGAACTGGTAAGCATGCGCCCAGATCCAACCGTGCTCGGTCCGCTCGAAGATGAAGGTGAAGGCGTCGTCGAACTTCTGCCGGGTGCCCAGCCAGACGAAGTGGTTGCGGCGCATGTCGATCTCGGGCTGGAAGCGGTCCTCATAAAGCGCCCGCGTCTTCGAGTTCAGGCCGTCGGCGGCCACCACCAGATCATACTCGCCCTTCATCGCCTCGATCCGCTCGGGCGTCAGGTCGGACTGGAACTGAAGTTCCACGCCCAGCTCGCGCGCGCGATCCTGCAGCAGAAGCAGCATCTTCTTACGGCCGATGCCGCAGAAGCCGTGCCCGCCCGAGGTCATGCTTTCATCGCCGCGCACGACCTTGACGTCGTCCCAATAGGCGAAGTTCTCGCGGATCGTCCGCTCGCTGACCGGATCGTTGCCGCCGAAGTTCGACATCGTCTCGTCCGAGAGCACGACCCCCCACCCGAATGTGTCGTCGGCGCGATTGCGCTCGAAGACGGTGATGTCGTGGCTGCTGTCGCGCAGCTTCATCGAGATGGCAAAGTAAAGCCCGGCCGGCCCGGCGCCGATGACTGCAATCTTCATGACGAACGCTCCCGCACTGGTGTTGAAGTGACTGTAGCACGCCCTGAATATGCTTCAAGTTAAAATGAATGTTGATGACACGCCGCGCTTGTATATGTAGCACATGAAGCTAGACACGGCGGCAGCAGGTTATTCATACCTGAAGCATCTTGCCGCACCGTACGACGTTGAACAGGCGGTTATCGTGCTCTTCAACATGAAAAAGCTAATGCGCTTCGGCGATCGGGACTTGACCAGACTAGCCTATCTCCCAGCCCATCTTTTCAAGCTGGTCTACGTGAACAAGGCAATGTTTGGGTCGCTCGGCGTCACCCGGAAAAAGCTGATGTTCGAGTGCCAGCTGGAGCTGCCCACCGTTCGCATGAACATTGAGTCGAAGAAGCCCGCCGTCTATGGCGACACGCTGCGTTTCGAGGTGAACATTCGCAAGATCGGAACGTCCTCGCTGCAGCGCTCACCGTCGTCACTGTTGAGGTCATCTGGACAATAAGCAGCTGATCGTCATGACTTCGACCACCGACCAGAAGTTACGCCCTTGGCCCGACAACTGCCGCCAACGGCTGCAGCGGTACCGCCTGGCCGGCTGCTGAAGAAGTCGACAAGGTGGAACGGTTTTTTGGACCGGACCCGCTGCCAAGAGCATCCTGCCCGTCGGTGCGGACGGTATGTGCATCTGATGTCAGGTCCGGGCCTTATATGGCCAGCAACCGTGGCAACCGGGCGAGGTTGTTGGCGGCCATTGTCAGGATGAAGCGGGACCTCACCCGTTCGACACTGCGATAGACGGTCTGGGCCATGCCGCCGACGGTCTTGGCCTAACCGAAGGCCTCTTCGATCCGCTTCCGGTGCTTCAGGGCCATCTGTCAACATAATCTATGTGTCACATCCCACGTGATTGCAGGGCCGCTTCTTGAAGATCTCCGGTCTTTGTTTCTGCCAGTCCCTGAGCGCGTCGATGGGCGTTTGCCCCTTCAGCACTGATTGCGGGAGCTGACCGTT
>NZ_JAOTBE010000081.1 GCF_026162645.1 Paracoccus rhizosphaerae | reverse complement strand
GTGAGCGCGATGCGAACCGCATCACGCTTGAACTCCTCGCTGTGTGTCGCTGCCATATCCTGTCTCCTTTGAAGAGAGCATCGCTCTCAGAAGACCGGAACGGAACCGGTGCAGGTCCAAGGTGCCGTCCAGGTTCTCAATCCAGCGCGCCAGCGCTTCCGGCTCGCTGGCCGCCTGCGCCTCCCTCACGATCTTCCCATGCTCGCTGATGACGCAGGTCGCAGTCTTCTCCAGTGATACGTCCAGTCCGACAAACAGCTTCATCCCGCAGTCCTCCCGTTGGATCCAATACGGGAATGGCGCCAGATTGCCCTCGGTTTGACAACGGTAACGGGCAGGTCGCAGCGCAGGCCCCGTTACGGCATCTCGGGGAGATGATCGGTAACCTTGCCGAGAACGCGGCGAACCGGGGGCGCAGCACGACGCGGATCACCGCTACGACAAGTAACATGCTGCGGATCAGGATCGAGGATGACGGCCCTGGACTGGCGCCCGATCAGGCCCGCCAGACACTGGCGCGGGGTGCGCGGCTGGACGAGCTGGGGCCACTGGGGGCGGACCTTGGGCTTGCCATCGTCGCGGATCTGGCCGCGCTCCACGGTGGCAAGCTGCGGCTGGAGCGGTCGGGCTTGGGTGGTCTTGCCGCCGTTCTGGACCTGCCTGCCTGAAATGATCGCACTCGCCCTGCTCCGATATTTTACCATTTGATAAAAAAACGGACCTGTGCCAGCCTGATTCCACCAACAGGTGAGCCAGGAGACGCAAATGTCCCAAGCAAGATTGTCGCCCGGCGTCGTGCCGGGGCGGCTGACACAGGATGAGCTGGCGGCGAACTTCGTCGATGTTGCCCCTCCGCTGGACCGGCACGAGGCGCAGGTCGCCGCCGACCGGTGTTATTTCTGCCATGATGCCCCCTGCATCACCGCATGCCCGACCAGCATCGACATTCCGCTGTTCATCCGCCAGATCGCGACCGACACGCCGGATGCGGCGGCGATGACCATCTTCCATGCCAACATCCTGGGCGGCATGTGCGCCCGCGTCTGTCCGACCGAACAGCTGTGCGAAGGCGCCTGCGTTCGCATGGAGGCCGAGGGCAAGCCCGTCGAGATCGGCGCCCTTCAGCGCTATGCGACCGACGGTCTGATGGCCAAGGCGACGCATCCGTTCCGCCGCGCCGCGGCGACGGGAAAGCGGATCGCGGTCGTCGGCGCGGGTCCCGCCGGTCTTGCGGCCGCGCACCGCCTGGCCGCGAAGGGCCATGATGTCGTCATCTTCGAGGCGCGCCCGAAGCCTGGCGGGCTGAACGAATACGGCATCGCCAGCTACAAGGCCGTCGACGGCTTTGCGCAGGAGGAGGTGGACTGGATCCTCGGCATCGGCGGGATCGAGCTTCGCCACGGCCAGGCGCTTGGCCGCGACATCACGCTGGAAGGGCTGCGCGCGGAATACGACGCGGTGTTCCTGGGAATGGGACTTGGCGGCGTCAACGCCCTAAGGGCCGAGGGCGAGGATCGCGATCATGTGCTGGACGCCGTCAGCTTCATCCGCGACCTTCGCCAGGCCGACGACCTGACCGCCCTGCCCGTCGGCCGCGACGTCGTGGTCATCGGCGGCGGCATGACGGCGATCGATGCGGGCGTCCAGGCGCGCCTTCTGGGCGCGGAAAACGTAACCATCGTCTATCGCCGCGGCCAGGACCGGATGGGCGCGAGCCGCCACGAACAGGATCACGCCACCGCCAGCGGCGTGCGGATCATCTGCGATGCGGCCCCCGTCGCCCTGCACGGGAATGGCGCCGTGGCTGAGGTCGAGTTCGCCTATACCGAGGACGGCCCCGACGGTCTGGTGCTGACCGACAGCCGGTTCCGCCTGCGCGCCGACCAAGTGTTCCGCGCCATCGGCCAGCGACTTGACGGCGCGCCCGAGGGGCTGGACCTGATCGCCGGCAAGATTGCCGTCAGCCCCGAGGGCAGGACCTCGATGGACGGCATCTGGGCCGGTGGCGACTGCGCCGCTGGCGGCAACGACCTGACCGTGACCGCCGTGGCCCAGGGCCGCGACGCGGCAGAAGACATCGACGCCCGGCTGACCGGACGTCCCGTCGAAATCCCCGGCTGAGGACGCGATCATGGCAGACCTGCGCAGCAATTTCATCGGGATCAAGTCCCCTAACCCGTTCTGGCTGGCCTCGGCCCCGCCCACGGACAAGGAATACAACGTCCGACGCGCCTTCCAGGCCGGCTGGGGCGGCGTCGTCTGGAAAACCCTTGGCAGCGAGGGGCCGCCGGTCGTCAACGTGAACGGCCCGCGCTATGGCGTCGTCCACGGCGCCGACCGCCGCGTCCTTGGCATCAACAACATCGAACTGATCACCGACCGCCCGCTGGAGGTAAACCTGCGGGAGATCAAGTCAGTCAAGCGCGACTATCCCGACCGGGCGCTGATCATCAGCCTGATGGTGCCCTGCGACGAGGACAGCTGGCGCGACATCCTGCACCGGATCGAGGATACCGGCGCCGACGGGGTCGAACTGAACTTCGGCTGCCCCCACGGCATGGCCGAGCGCGGCATGGGCAGCGCCGTCGGCCAGGTGCCCGAGTACATCGAGATGGTCACACGGTGGGTGAAGATGCACTCGCGCATGCCCTGCATCGTGAAGCTGACGCCGAACATCACGGACGTCAGGAAGCCCGCCGAGGCCGCCAAGCGTGGCGGCGCCGATGCCGTCAGCCTGATCAACACGATCAACTCGATCACCTCGGTTGATCTGGACCTGTTCGCGCCCCAGCCCACCATTGATGGCAAGGGCAGCCATGGCGGCTATTGCGGGCCAGCGGTCAAGCCCATCGCGCTGAACATGGTGGCCGAGATCGCGCGCTCTGCCGAAACGCGGGGGCTACCTATCAGCGGCATCGGCGGCGTCACCACCTGGCGCGACGCGGCCGAGTTCATGGCGCTCGGGGCCGGCAACGTGCAGGTCTGCACCGCGGCCATGACCTATGGCTTCAAGGTCGTACAAGAGATGATCACGGGCCTGCACGACTACCTCGACAGCCACGACATGACGCTGTCCGACCTGATCGGGCGGGCGGTGCCGAACGTCAGGGACTGGCAGGAGCTGAACCTGAACTATGTCACCAAGGCGGTGATCGACCAGGAGGCCTGCATCAGCTGCGGGCGTTGCTATGCCGCCTGCGAGGATACCAGCCATCAGGCCATCGCCATGAAGCCGGGCCGCGTCTTCGAGGTGATCGAGGAGGAATGCGTCGCCTGCAACCTCTGCGTCGACGTCTGCCCGGTGGAGGCTTGCATCACGATGCGGGAACTGGCGGTCGGCGAGATCGACAAGCGTACCGGCATCCCTCGCGGGACCTATGCGAACTGGACCAGCCATCCGAACAACCCGATGGCCCGTGCGGCGGAATAGATTGCGTCCCGCGAGCGCCGGGGGGCTTCGCACCCCCCGGACCCCCGCGGGGTGTTTGGGCAAAGAGGAAGCCGGCCCCAGACTTTAGAGGCCGTAGATGCGGCCGAACTTGTCCTCGAGGTAGTCCAGAAGTGGCTCGGGCGTGACCGGCCCGCCGGAGGCTGCCTCGATCAGGTCTGAAGGGGGCATGAGGCCGCCATGGCGCTGGAGGTTTTCGCGCAGCCACTCGGTCCCAGGGGTCGCGTCGCCACGCGCCAAGGCTTCGTCCAGGTCCGGCACGGCGGCACGCAGCGCACGGTTCAGGCATCCGGCATAGACATTGCCCAAGGCATAGGTCGGAAAATACCCGAAGAGGCCGACCGCCCAATGGACATCCTGCAGGACGCCGTTCGCCGGACGGTCCACCGCCACACCGAAATCCTTCAGGAAGCGCGCGTTCCAAGCCTCGACCAGGTCGGACGTGTCCAACCTTCCTGAGATCAGGTCCCGCTCGAGGTCGAAGCGCAGCATGATATGCAGGTTGTACTGCACCTCGTCGGCCTCGGTCCGGATGAAGCCGGGAGTCACGCGGTTCACGGTCGCGAAGAATGCATCCGGGTCCGTGATATTCAAACCGTCGAAGGCGTCGGACATGCGCGAGAACAGCCAGCCGGTAAAGGCGCGGCCTCGTCCCATCTGGTTTTCATAGATGCGGCTCTGGCTTTCGTGGACACCCATCGACACGCCGCGTCCGAGTGGGGTGAAGGCATAGTCCGGATCGATCCCCTGTTCATAGCCGGAATGCCCGACCTCATGGATCGTCGAATAGACGCAGTTGAACGGATCGGTCTCCACGACGCGCGTGGTGATGCGGCTGTCCTGCCAGCGGCCGCTGCTGAAGGGATGAACGGCGATGTCCATCCGGCCCCGCGTCCAATCATAGCCGAAGGCGGTCGCACAGGCGCGGGCCAGCCGCAGCTGCGTTTCCTGCGGGAAGTGGCCGGTCAATGCCGCAGGCTGCCGCTCGCTCCCCAAGACCTCCTCGCGCAGCGCCACAAGCCGCGGGCGCATGGCATCGAACAGGCTGGAGATGGCCGCCCCGGTCATGCCGGGTTCGTAATCGTCGAGAAGCGCATCATAGAGGTTGCCGTTATCGGCCAGGGCCGCGGCCTCCTCCCGCTTGAGCATCAGGACCTGGTCGAGGGTGGGCAGGAAATCCTCCGGCGCGTCCTTGGCACGCGCCTCGGCCCAGATGCCCTGCGCCAGCGATGTCAGCCGTGCCAACTCGGTCGCGAGGCGTGCGGGGATGCGGCTGCTGCGGGAATAGTCGCGGGCGATCAGCTGGATCGCCCGGCGGTCGGCATCGGTCTGCGGGTCGGCCGCGTCCAGCCATTCGCCGATGCGGGGGTCGGTGCGGCGGTCGTGCAGCACCTCCTCCATCGCGGCCATTTCTTCTGCCCGCTGCTCGGTGGCGCCGCGCGGCATCACGGTCTCCTGGTCCCAGCCAAGGCGTTCGGCGACCGAGGACAGGGCCTCGGTCTGACGCTGGAAAGCCAGCAGGTCGGTCAGGGCGGTCATCGTGTCACTCCTCGGATCGAGGTCTCATGGGGATAGCGGGCGTGATGGCGCGCGCGCAGGATCATCGCGAACAGCACGACCGCGCCGAATTGGTGCGTCAGCGCCAGGTGCAGGGGCGATGCGTGGATGACGTTCATGATGCCAAGCCCGATCTGTGCGGCCAGTGCGACGATCATCACCGTGAACGCCCCCCGTGTCACCGGATGCGGCGACCGGCGCGCCCGCAGCCAGACGACGACCCCGAAGATCGCCAGCAGGTATCCGGTCATGCGGTGGACGAACTGCACCAGGGCCGCATTTTCGAACAGGTTCCGCCAGCCCAGGGCCGGGTCCCAGATCGCCGAAGGGATCCACTCGCCGCCCATCGTGGGCCAGCCGGTATAGGTGCGGCCCGCGTCGATGCCCGCGACCAGCGCGCCCAGCAGGATCTGCAGGAACGCCAGATGCATCAGGCCCGTCGACATCGAGAACAGCTTTCCCTCGCCCGCGCGGCGGGCGCGCAGCAGCTCTGCCTCGGACCGGGAGAGGTGCAGCACGTACCACGTGATCAGCCCCAAAATCACGAAGGCGATGCCCAGATGCGTCGCCAGCCGATAGGACGCCACGCGGACCATGCCTTCGGTCAGGCCAGAGCTGACCATCCACCAGCCGATGGCCCCCTGCAGCCCGCCAAGCGCGCCGAGCGCCAGAAGGCGCGGCGTCCAGCCGGCAGGGATGCGGGAGGTCGCCCAGAAGAAGAGGAAACCAAGGGCCCAGACCAGGCCGACCAACCGGCCCAGCAGACGGTGGCTCCATTCCCACCAGTAGATATACTGGAAGTCGGTCAGGGACATGCCCCGGTTGACCTCTTGGTATTGCGGGATCTGACGATAGGCGTCGAACTCGCGCTGCCAGTCGGCGGCGTTCATCGGCGGGATGGTTCCTGTGACCGGCGCCCATTCGGTGATGGACAGGCCCGACCCGGTCAGCCGCGTCGCGCCCCCCACCACGATCATCGCCAGCACCATGGCGAACAGCACCATCAGCCACAGCCGGATGGCGCGGCGTGCGCCCTTCGGGCGGGCGTCGATCATGCCGGTGGTCTGCACGGGACGGGCTGCGGTCGGGTCCGAGATTTCCTGGAACACGGGGCGCTTGGCCATCGCGGGGCTCCTTTCGGGCGGTGGTTGGGGGTCAGCGGCGGGTCAACTGCCGCAGGACGCCATGTAGGATGCGCACGTCGCCGCGGGTCAGTGCCAGCCGGGCCCACATGTTGCGCATGTTCAGCCGCATCGAAGCGGCCTTGGTTTCGGGGAAGAAGAACCCGGCCTCGGTCAGCCGGTCGTCGAAATGGTCGCCAAGCCGCTCGATCTCCAGCCGGTCGGCCAGTTCCTCGGCTTCGGCGCGGCGGGCATGGGGGGCGGGTTCGGGGGGCAGGATCTCTCGGCCGTATTCGTATCCCATCAGCAGGACGGCCTGGGCCAGGTTCAGCGACGGGAAGCTGGGGTTCACCGGCACCGTCACGATGGCATTGGCGCGGGCGATGTCGTCATTCTCCAGCCCGGTCCGCTCGGGGCCGAAGATGATCGCGCTGCGGCCGGTGTGCTGGCGCGCCTGCGCCATGGCGGTGGCGGGCGTGAAGACGGGCTTGGTCAGTTCCCGGCCGCGGGCGGTGGTGGCATAGGCATAATCCACGCCCTCCATCGCGGCGGCCAGTGTCGGATAGACGCGCGCCGCGTCCAGCACCTGCCCTGCCGCGCCCGAGGCCGTGGCGACCGCCTTGGGGTTCGGCCAGCCGTCGCGGGGATCGACCAGGCGCATGTCGGTCAGGCCGAAGTTCAGCATAGCACGGGCGGCGGCGCCGATGTTCTCGCCCATCTGCGGGCGGACCAGGATGATGACGGGTTGGCGATCTAATTGCATGGCTCTGGCATTAGTGCGTCTGGCGGCGGCGGGCAAGCTGCGCTATCTGCGGCATAAAGGAGAAGCCCATGACCGACGCGCCGCAACTCTACCTGATGACGCCTGCCGGTGCGCAGGCCTCGGCCCTTGGCCCGCTGCTGACCGAGGTGATGGACCGCGTCCCGACCGCCTGCCTGCGTATCCGAGGTGGTGCCGAGGAGGACGAGCTTGGCCGGCTGGCCGACCTGGCCCGAGAGATCGCGCATGCGCGCGACGTGGCGGTGGTGATCGACGATCATGTCAAGCTGGCGCAGCGGCACGGTCTTGACGGCGTCCACCTGACGGACGGCGCGCGCAGCGTGCGCTATGCCCGCAAGGAGCTGGGCGACGATGCCATCGTCGGCGCGTTCTGCGGCGGTTCGCGGCATGACGGGATGACGGCGGCGGAACATGGCGCGGACTACGTGTCCTTTGGCCCCGCCAGTGAATCTGCCCTCTACAAGGGCGAACCGGTCGAACTGGAGCTGTTCCGGTGGTGGTCCGAAATGATCGAGGTGCCGGTCGTCGCCGAGGGCGCCATCACGCGCGACCTGATAGGCCAGCTGTCGCCCGTCGCCGACTTCATCGCACTGGGGGCCGAGATCTGGTCCCAGGATGATCCCGCCGCGGCGCTTGTGCAGCTCTGGGGCTAGAGCAGCACCGGCGTCCTGTCGCCCACCGCGAACCGCCGCAGGACCGCCGGATAAAGCCGGTGCTCCTGGACCAGCACCCGCGCCGCAAGGCTTTCGGGCGTGTCGCCAAGCAGGACCGGCACCCGCGCCTGGCCCAGCAGCGGCCCCGAATCCAGCTCGGGCGTCACCTCATGGACAGTGCATCCGGCTTGGGCGTCACCCGCAGCCAGGGCACGGGCGTGTGTGTCGAGGCCTGCGTATTTTGGCAACAGCGACGGATGGATGTTCAGCATGCGGCCTGCGAACCGCTGAACGAAATCCGGCGTCAGGATGCGCATGAAGCCTGCAAGGCAGATGATGTCGGGACGCGCGTCCAGCAGGGGCTGCAGAAGCGCCGCCTCGAAACCCGCACGGTCGCGCGAGAAGTCGTGGTGATCCACCGCCGCCACTGGTACGCCCAGGGCCGCCGCCCGCGCCAGCCCCGCCGCCTGCGGATCGTTCGATGCAACCAGCACAGGGCGCGCCGGATGATCGCCCGTCATGTCCTCGACCAGCCGCAGCATGTTCGAGCCGCCGCCGGAAATCAGGATCGCAACGCGTGTCACGCCAGCGTGCCCGCATAGCGGATGCCGGCGCCTTCGGTGACGTGACCGATGCGGTGCACCGTCTCTCCCTCTGCGGCCAGCAGATCGGCCAGCACATCGGCACGATCGGCTGCCACGGCCAGGATCATCCCGATGCCGCTGTTGAAGGTCTTCAGCATCTCGGCCTGGTCGATGCTACCGGCCTCGGCCAGCCAACCGAAGACCGGCGGCAAGGGCCAAGCCGTCAGGTCGATGTCCGCACCCAGATCCTTAGGCAGGACGCGCGGCAGGTTCTCGGTCAGGCCGCCGCCGGTGATATGGGCCAGCGCATGGACGCCGCCCGCTCGGATCGCCGCCAGCGCGGGCTTGACGTAGAGCCGGGTCGGCACCAGCAGCGCCTGCCCCAAGGTCGCGTCCGCGAAGGGGGCGGCGTCGTTCCATCCAAGCCCCGCCCGCTCGACCACCTTGCGGACCAGCGAATAGCCGTTCGAATGCACCCCGTCCGAGGCCAGCCCGAGCAGGACATCGCCCGTCCGGACCCCCGCCGGCAGTGCCGTCCCACGCTGCATCGCGCCCACGGCAAAGCCGGCCAGATCGAAGTCGCCGTCGTGATACATGCCGGGCATCTCTGCGGTCTCGCCTCCGATCAGCGCGCAACCAGCAGCCTTGCAGCCGCGCGCGATGCTCTCGACCACCCGCGCGCCCTTATCGACCGACAGCTTGCCCGTAGCGAAATAGTCCAGGAAGAACAGCGGCTCGGCTCCTTGGCAGACCAGGTCGTTCACGCACATCGCGACAAGATCCTGACCCAGGCCGTCCAGATGACCGGTGTCGATGCCGATGCGCAGCTTGGTTCCGACCCCGTCCGTCGCGGCGACCAGTACCGGGTCGTCATAGCCCGCGGCCTTCAGGTCGAACAGAGCGCCGAAGCCGCCGAGCGCGTCCATCACACCGGGGCGTGAGGTGGCCGCCGCGGCGGGCTTGATCCGTTCCACCAGCGCGTTCCCGGCGTCGATGTCGACCCCCGCGTCGCGATAGCTGATCCCGTTATTCGTCATGGCGGCCCCCGGCTGATATCGGCACCCCATAGCGGATGCCCGACCAAGGAGCAACGCCCAAGCTTGACCCGCCCGCATCGGCGGATTACGCATGTCGCGCTGCGGGGGCCTGTAGCTCAATTGGTCAGAGCAGGGCGCTCATAACGCCTTGGTTGGGGGTTCGAGTCCCTCCGGGCCTACCAAAAAACCAAGGGTGGATTGAACTGGAAACGGTCAGGTCGCAGGTTCAATGAACCCACCCCTGGCATTCCGCACCCCTGGCAACAGGTTTCCGCCAAGTCTGCTGTCGCGAAAGCCCCAGACGGCGCAAGCCTATCCAGTCAAACACATGGCCTCTGGCTCGATAGCGGCTGCGATTTTCGCGGCTCCCTGCAGCCCATGAGCCGTTCATTCCCGGCATCTGGTGGATCGGGTTCAGGATGAATCTGTCCGGCTCTGATGTCCAGATCTGGCAGGTGTACTCGTAAGGTATGAGGCCGTTGAGGGTCTCAAGGCGACGCGCCAAGTTGTATGGTGCCATGAAGTCCGTGAGGTGCGTCCGCAGCTGATCATGGCTGTCGTAGTGGAAGCGTCTGACGGTTGCGTCCCTGATCGTGCGGTTCATCCGTTCGACCTGTCCGCTTGTCGGGAAAACAGTTTACCCGACTGTTTCCTGATCCTCCAAGCTCCGGGGATGGTTGGGTTTGGTCAGCCGGTGCTCAATCCCGCTCGACCATTGTCCTCGGACCGATGGCGGACAAGGTCTCGCCCTCGCAGATCACGTCAAAGCGCATCGGCCGTGGATACGCGGTGTTCCGGTTGCGGGGCTGCTCGGCGAACCTAATGCCCCTCGCCATCGGGCTTGAACCGATGGCGCCCGCTGGCTCGTCCGGTTAAGCGCTCAACCATGCCATTGGTTTGCGGGTGCATCGGCGGAGCCAGGCGATGCTCGATGCCAAGGTCGGCGCAGAGGCGGTCGAAGTCGTGGTTGCCCGTGGCAGCACGCTTTCACAAGCCGAAGAGCCTGTCGGTGAACTCTTTGCCGCTCGCCATCGGGCTCAGACCGGTGGCGCCTTCGATGGCTCGCTCAGTCAGCACCCGCGTGACCTTCATCGGCGCAGCGCGCGCCAGGTCGCGTGAGACAAGCGGCGCGCGTTGGCCGCCGTCTTCGCCGGATAGATGCGCACGAAGACCCACCGCGTGGCACGGTCGATGGCGACGAACAGATACCGGCGGCGGTCCTCGTCTGCCATCTGCGGCAGGTATTTCACGTCGACATGGAGGTAGCCCGGCTCGTAGGCCTTGAACGGCTTGTGCGCAGGCCGCGGCACGACGGGCCTGAGTGCGCGCAGGTTACCCGCCTCATGCCGACGCAAGCAGCGGTCGAGCCCGGAGCGCGAGACGTGCGGGTTCAGGAACTCGCGCACCACCGACAGGAGGTCGTCGAGCGGCAGCAGCAGGGTCTTGCGCAGGGACACCGCCACCGCCTCCTGCGCCGGCGTCAGCGTGGTCTGCAACCGATGAGGGGTGTGGCTGCGGCCGTCGACGCGGTCCCGGCTCCGCCACTTCCAGATTGTCTGCTCGGAGATGCCGTAGCGCTCCGCCACCTTCCAGGCGGGTTCTATGCTCGCCTGGATCGCAGCCGGGATCTTCGGCGGCGTCGTCGCCTGCTTGTGAAGAGAGATCAGCATCCTTGCCTCCCGTTCCGAACCTCGCGCAGAACCGATCTTGCTATGAAGAACGAGGTCCGGCGAGGGTCAATGGGATCATCCGGGAAAGGACATGTAATCACGTGCGCCCTGCCCCCGGTCTTGCTGTGCCTGAAGACGAGCAGATCATCCCGGCCGATCTGTTGTCTGCCGAGGTGCACCCCATCGACGGTCCGCGATTCTGTCCCTAAGACCATTTCGAAGCAGGCGCGCTGGACTGTGCCGATTGCCAATGGGCTCGGAACGCTGCAATGTCGGCACTGGGCCAGCCAGCATAACCCCTGATCGCCGCCTGAATCTTCTGCAGCCCACGCGAAGGGCCGGCTTTGATGGTGCTTCGCGCCTTCGCCGATTTGCAAATCAGGCACCGCCTTTTCAGACGGCTGTCCACTTGGCGCGGCTACAACGTCGCCAGATCGGCAGTCATGTGATGTTTGCGAAGGCCTCAGATCGGAACTTGCCATAGCTGGCGCGGATCAGTTCCGCCTCTCGCCGAACCTCGTGCCTGTTCGCGGCGCAGATTGCTTTGAACTGCGCAGTCGACCTTATTTCCTCGATCTCTTCAAAGACCATACCTGCGGGTGTCTTTGACTGTCTCTTTCCGTCTCGAGCCTCGGCAACCGCCCAGGCGGCGGTGAAGTCGAAGTGAGTTTCAGGAATGTCGTCAGTTCGTCCGCGTCGGCCGGTGCCAGCGATAAATCAATCCGCTTTTGGTGACTCGGTGAACTTTTGGCAGCTTCACGTCCCGAATGCCTTGTTGCATAGTTCGACCTCGTCCAGTCGCCTCACCTTCACTGGGCAGGCTGGATGTGTATTCCTCAAGCGTCAGCCGATGATACATGCATTTGCCGCCCAAAGATTTCGGGGATGGTGAGGTCTTGTTGGGTCGATTCGCTGACACCGAGCAGACGGCCGCCACCGGCCTCGGCAGAAGCCGCGGCGCAAAGCGAGTTCCGCCCTCGGCATCAGACAGCGCCCTCGCGTTTCTCGGCTTTATTGCCCCAGTTCGGCCACCCTGCCCGCCTCTGCCGGCTGAATACCACGATCCGTTTGTCCTCAGGCATTAGCTTCTCCGCCACGATGAACGCCTCCTTGGGCTTCCGGCTGTGTTCGCGGATCCCGCCCATCACGACCTAGCGGACGTCCTTTCTGTTGTTCGGGGCGCCACGGGTGCCGATCAGGAACGGTTCGCCGGCGCCACGCAGAATGTAGCCGGTGCCCATGTTCAAACTGCCGTTCTTGGTCAGCTTCACCAAATGGCCGCCGGTCTTCTATTCGACGCTCCAAGCCTCGATTACCTTGAAAGCTGCGGCAGAATCGTGTTCGGGGACCAGAGCCACAGAAGGCAGTTCCGCGCGGTCAGGTCCGAGACGGGCAAAACCGCGATCTCCTAGATCGACATGCAATTGGGGTGGCTCTGCGGGCTTTTGCCTTCGCCCTTCTCCGACCGCATTTGATACGACCAGGCGGATCGGCCATGATCAGGTCGAAGCCACAAGATGGGCGCAGGGCGTGGAACTGGTGAAGCGTGGTGCACATCAGCTTCCCGCCTTCTGCGGCAGACAGCACCCGGCGCACATTTGACGCCCTTCGCAGAGCGCCACAAGAGGGCGTTCTTGCTGGCGGCAAGGGCAATGCCTCGTGGTCCGGTCCTGATCGCGGCAGGAACATCAGGCGCGCGGCCAGGTTAGATCAAATCAGTACACAGCGGGAGTTAGCGAGATGACTGACGATCCAAACCCGGACAAGGTGCCGCCCGAAGCTCCAGGCGCAGGCGAGAACGTCTGCCGAGAATGCGAAGGCACTGGACAAGTCGATGGCAAAGAATGTCCTGAATGCGGCGGCACCGGCAAGGTGACGACCGGCATTGGTGGAGCTTAGGTGATATCGACGGGGGCAGGTGTGCCATGAAACCAGCCCCCCTCTCGACCACCAGCTACTCCTCGATGGTAATCACAGCTAGGCCCCCTCCTTCATCTCTACCCCGCACTGGCTTAGCGGCAGCCAGACGCCGTTGTCCCTCTCACCATTGGCGCTGAACAGGATCGCGTATTCCGTGCGGGGCTGGATCCGGCCTTCGGTGTTGGTGATTTTGCTGCGCATCCCGCAGTTCCCACCCTGCGCATGCATTCCTTTGCCATGATCTCGCGGATCACCTTGCGGTTGCTATCGATGAACCGCCATGTCTCGCGGTGGCGGAACTCCATCGCGTGGACGATCTTTGCGATGGTCCGCCCGCGAAGATGCCACCATAGCCACGCTGCATCGACCTATCCCGCCGTGCCTGCGCCATTAGAGACGCCGGCCCCGGCACCGCAAGTCACCGCCCTCCTGCCTCCATGGGCAAGGATCGCCAGCGGCAGCTGCTGCAGACCGCATTTGCCGACGAGCTGCCCTCGCGGCAAATCAGCTGCCTCAGCCATTTGCCGACGCTGTCGCCGACTTTCACTCCGGCCGACGATCTGCATTTGGCCGAAGGCTTCGTCGCACGCCGCCTCATGGCCGCGATGAAGGATCAGCCGGGCTGCCGCGCGTCGGACATCACCGCCGCTGGCGGTCTATGATGTGCAGCGCGATCACGAACCAGCACGGCCGCGCCATCCTGGACAGTTAGACCGACCTACTGCGCACCTTGCGCTGGATTGTCGATCGCCAGGTGCAGCAGAATGGCTGACGATCGTCTGCGAGGACATGATATCCGCTGTCATCAAGGTCGAGACGGCAGCTGGCGGTTTTGTCCGGTACGGGCGGCCGCGCATGCTGTTCGAATCGTACGTGTTCTGGCGGGAGCTGGGCGCCGGTTCCAAGCGAGAGCGAGCTGAGGCGCAGGTCTGGCATGCCGCGGGTGGGGTTCAACCCGCTATCCCGCCGACAGCTATGCCCGCCTGTGCAGCGCCATGAAGCTGAACGCCGCAGCCGCGCTCAGGACCTGCAGCTGGGGCCTCGGGCAGGCCATGGGCTTCAACCATCGCGCTGCCGGCTATGCCAACGCCAGCGCCATGGTGGCGGCCTTTTGCGAGAGCGAGGCAACCGGCGTCGAGGCAGTGGGCCGGTTCATCGAGAGCGAGAGCATGGACGACGAGCTGCCCGCCACGACCGATCAAGCTGGACCTGTCGCGTATTTGTGCCGCTCCCAGTGCTTGTTTAGGCCACTTGGCGTTCGAAGTCCTAAGGGCTTTTGCCTCCCAAAGCTGAGTGCCGACGGCGCGGGTTATAGAATCCG
>NZ_JAOTBE010000080.1 GCF_026162645.1 Paracoccus rhizosphaerae | reverse complement strand
GTCGACCGGCCATCGGTGGCGCAACCCGCTTTGGCGCCATGCTGACGGATCGGTGGCCGAATGGTGAGTATTGGACGTCTTCCAGAACGGCGTAGCGCCATCACCGGCGCCACGCAGGGGATCGGCCTTGCCATCGCCAGGGATTTTGCGTCCGAAGGAGCCGACCTGCTGCTGCTCGACCTCAAAAAACGCGGAAAGCCACACGAGCTCATCATCATTGCTGTCGCACGAAGGCTGGTAACAATCTCGAACGCGACACGCCGTTGATCCAGTAGCGAGCGATAATGGCAGGCGCGATCTGCGTGTACCGGGGGCACGGCTTTGAGACAGCGCCTTGCGCCGGTCACGCCGCTAGTTTGAACTCCGTGGCGGCTTCGGTTTCAAGGTCCCTCTGCTGGGTACGGATCTGTTCGAGCGTCCTGTGCCCGTGCCGTTCGCGCAGCCAGCTGGCGTTGTAGAGAGCCGCGAACGCGGCCAGCGCCAGCCGGAGCTACTCAACCGTGGCAAAGTGCCGAACCCAGAGGAGCTGCTCCTTCAGTGTCCGGATCGCCCGTTCGGCCACACCGTTGCCCTCGGGCTGGCGGACGAAGGCGGGCGAACTGGTCATGCCGAGGAACCGGATCTCACGCTGGAAATCGCCCGACATGTAATTCGAGCCGTGGTCGTGGCGCAGGACGAGACCTTGGGCCACGCCACGTTTGTCGTGCGCGCCGAAGTGCCTGGGCACTCCCCTGTCGGATCGGATCCAGCGCCTCCCACCGGCTGGCGCCGGAGGCGGCGTGGATGCCGACAAACTCGCTGAGCAGTGGTCGACGGCCACAAAAACGTAGGCACGGCCTTCGGCTGTCGTGAAGGTCTCGGTCATGTCCGTGCCCCAAACCTGATCCACCCGCTCCGTCACGATCGTCCCGTCATGCGGATGCGCCGCCTGCGGTGCCGGCCGGTGGGGAGCAAGCAGGGCATGCTCCTTCATCAGCCGCCGCACCCGGCGTGCTGCCGTGCGCAGGCCACGGAAGCGCAGCCGCGCCCAGACCTTGCGATAGCCCTCCCCCGTGAAGGGCGAGGCCTCGATGACCTCCCGGATCGCCACCAGCAGATCGGTGTCGCTGGCAGCGCCCTGCGGCCCGCGGCGCCGAGCAGAACGCGGTTCGCTTGCCGCCGCCCGGACCTGCTGGCGACGGAGGATGGCCCCTGACAGGCCCCAGAACCGGCAGATGGTGACCAGCGGATAGCGGCGCTGGAGGGAGGGCGAGGTCATCCGGCTCATCTCCTCGACCTCCCTGGGGCCAAAGGGCGGCGCTCCTCCAGCTTGTCGATCTTCGCGTAAAGGAGCTCGTTGGCCATGGTGATCTCGCCCACCTTCGCCTGTCACGTCGCCTGATCTCATCGTCACGCGCGTCGCGCTCGCGTTCCGTCAGCACGCTCTCGCCCGCCAGCAGCACTCGGTCTCGCCACTTCGAGAGCCGATACGCCGGAACGCTCAGTTCGCGCGACAGCGCCTCCAGGCTCTCACCCCGCATCAGCCGCTGCACCGCCGCAAGCTTCCGCTTCGCCGAGAACCGCTTCCCCGGCCCGGCCTCGGCCCCGCCGCCGCCAGCGTGCGGAGCGCGCGTCGACGGGCCGAGGCCTCCGCTGCACCAGGGCTCAACTTGTTCTTGTCGTCCATGCTCGACCCCCATTTCCTCTGGGAAAAGTAGCGCTCGCCGCTGTCTCAAGAAACCGTGCCCCGGCCCAGTTGTAGCACAAGTGCCTTGAGGAGATGCTGCCCCAACCTTCGTCAAAGCTCCGGCGCATGTCGCCCAGCCTGATCAGCCGCGACAAAGCATCCGGCCCTCCGCAACGCGCACGGCTCGGTGCCATCCATAGCCTCAGGCTATGTCACATCCAAAGAATGCCTCTTTGCTGCAGGATTTCGTCCCCGCTAAGGTTTCTCTGCAGGCATCAGTCAAAGGTCCGCGGCTAGACCCGCTCATTGCGGCAGGCGAGCCCGACATCAGGATTTCCGCACAAGGAGACGGCATGACGACCACCCTCGAGCCCAAGAACGCACTCGCAGCCGAGCGCCGCGATCTGGCTGTCGCTTACCGGCTGATCGCGCATTTCGGGCTGGACGACAGCATCTTCACCCACATCTCTGCCCGCGCACCCAGGTCCGAGGGCGACGAGGCCTTCCTGATCAACCCCTATGGCCTACGCTTTGACGAGGTCACCGCGGAGAACCTGGTGACGGTCGACCTGGAAGGGAAGATCCTGCGCGACGATTTCGGCGCGGGGATCAACGCAGCCGGGTTCACTATCCACAGCGCCGTTCACGCGGCCCGGCCCGATGCAGCCTGCGTTATCCATACCCATACCACAGCGGGCGTCGCGATTTCCTCGATGGAAGAAGGTGTCCTGCCGCTGAACCAGTGGTCCCTGCAATTCTACAATCGACTAACCTATCACGACTACGAAGGGATAGCCTTAGATTTGGGGGAGCGCGAACGGCTGGTTTCAGATTTGGGCAGTGCCAAAGCGATGGTTCTTCGCAATCACGGTCTGATGGTTGTGGGTGCCACGGTCGGGGAGGCCTTCACACTGATGTACAATTTGGAACGTACCTGCCGTGCGCAACTGGCCATCCTGTCAGCCTCGGGCGCGACGCCGCGGCCTGTGGCACCCGAACTCGCCGAGTTTACCGCCAGCCAATACGAGAAATGGACCGCCTTCCGGAGCGATCCCACTAAGAAAGATCCAGAGTGGGAGGCCTACGTGCGGCTTGCGCTCAAGACTTACCCGGATCTGGCAGCATAAGCCGGACCGACACATCGTCCAACAAGGAGCAACATGATGAACAAGGTGATCACACCCCTTGTCCTTGCAGCCATCCTCGCCACGACACCTGCCACGGGTCAGGAGGCCGGCGGAACTCTGAACCTGGTGATCCAGCCCGAACCCCCCAGCTTGATGATGGGGATAGTGCAGAACGGCCCGACGCAGATGGTTGCGGGCGACATCTATGAAAGTCTGCTGCGTTATGACTCCGACCTCAACCCGATGCCGTCGCTGGCTCGCAAATGGGAGGTGTCTGAGGATGGCCTGACCTACACCTTCCACCTGCAGGAAGGCGTTAAGTGGCACGACGGCGAGGATTTCACCGCCGAAGACGTGGTCTTTTCGGCCGACGTCTTCCTGCGGGAGACCCACCCACGCCTGCGCGCGACGCTGGACTACGTCGAGTCCATTAAGGCTCCCGATGACCACACCGTCGTCTTCAAGCTGCGCGAACCCTTCGGTCCCTTCCTGGGTACGTTCGAGGCAGGCACTATGCCGATCGTCCCCAAGCATATCTACGAGGGGACGGATTTCGCCAACAACGAGATGAATAACACGCCCATCGGCACCGGGCCGTTCAAGTTCAACGAGTGGCAGCGCGGCAGCTATATTCACCTGGTGAAAAACGAAGACTACTACATCGAGGGCAAGCCCTACCTGGACGAGGTCTACTACCACGTCATCCCGGATGCCGCGTCCCGCGCCGTCGCCTACGAGACGGGCACGGTGGATGTCCTCCCGGGAGGATCGGTCGAGAATTTTGATGTGCCGCGCCTGACCGAACTGCCGAACACCTGCGTCACCGATGCGGGCTGGGAGTATTTCGGCCCGCATAGCTGGATGTGGATGAACAATCACAAAGGCCCGATGACCGACCCGAACACGCGCAAGGCCGTGATGCACGCGCTGGACCGCCAGTTCGCTCTAGATGCGCTGTGGAACGGGCTGGGCAAGCTGGCCACGGGACCGGTGTCCTCCTCGACCCGGTTCCATGAGGCCGACACGCCCTCCATTGCTTACGATCCCGATCTGGCGCGCGAATACCTAGAGAAGTCCAGCTATAACGGTGAAACGCTGCAACTGCTGCCCCTGCCTTACGGCGAAACCTGGCAGCGGTGGGCCGAGGCCGCGCGCCAGAACCTGATCGATGTTGGCTTCAATGTCGAACTGGTGGCCACGGACGTCGCCGGCTGGAACCAGCGGGTTGCCGACTGGGACTTCGACCTGGCCTTCACCTACCTCTACCAGTACGGTGACCCGGCCCTGGGCGTTTCGCGCACCTATGTCGAAAGCAACATCGCCAAGGGATCGCCCTGGAACAACGTCGCGGGCTATCGCAACCCCGAGGTCGACGCGCTGTGGGAACAGGCCGCGCTCAGCACCTCCGACGAGACACGGCAGGAGCTTTACACGGAGATACAGAACCGCATCGTCGAGGATGTACCGGTCGCCTGGCTGCTGGAACTTGGCTTTCCCACCATCTACCGCTGCAACGTTCAAGACCTGGTAACGACGGCCATCGGCATCAACGACGGCCTGCGCGACGCCTGGATAGAACAGTGACGCTACGGGGCGGGGCAGGGTCCCGCCCTCTTCATCCATCCGGCGAACAACGGGGGATCTGTTCTTGATCCGCTTTATTCTGGCGCGGCTGCTAAAAGCGGCTGTCATTCTGATGGCCATCCTAGTTTTGAACTTTTTCTTGATCCATGCGGCACCCGGTGATCCCGCCGCCGTCATGGCCGGAGAGGCGGGTGCTACGGACGAGCAATTCATAGCCGACCTGCGCGCGCGTTTCGGGCTGGATCAGCCGCTGTCGACGCAGCTGTGGCTTTACATCAAGGGTGCGGCGCAGCTGGACTTGGGATACTCCTACCGGCAGAACATGCCGGTGGCTCAGCTGATCTTGGACCGCCTGCCGGCCACGCTGCTCTTGACGTTGACGGCATTTGTCATCTCGATCGTGCTGGGGGTGGTGGCAGGTGTCCTGGCGGCGTCGCGTCAGGGCGGCTGGGGCGACACCCTGATCTCGGCAGTGGCGATGATCTTCTATGCGACTCCGCTGTTCTGGATCGCGCTGATGGCGTCCCTGCTGTTCTCGGTCGTGCTGGGTTGGCTGCCAGGCTTCGGCTATGAGACGATCGGCGCCAACTATACCGGCCTCGTCCGGGGGCTGGACATCGCGCGGCACCTGATCCTGCCGGCCACGACACTGGGGTTGTTTTTCACCGCCATTTACATGCGGATGACCCGCGCCTCGATGCTGGAAGTGTCGCGGCTGGATTTCGTCAAGACCGCCCGGGCCAAGGGCTTGCGCCCCGGGGTCATCCAGCGCCGCCACATCCTGCGCAACGCGCTCTTGCCGGTAATTACGCTAGCGGGCCTGCAGGCCGGGCAGATCGTCGGCGGCGCCGTCCTGACCGAGACGGTCTTTGCCTGGCCCGGCATCGGCCGGCTGATGTTCGATGCCATCAATCAGCGTGACTACAACGTGCTTCTGGGCGTGTTCTTCGTGTCGGCCGCGATGGTGCTCCTGTTCAACCTCATCACCGACATCCTCTATGTCGTCGTCGATCCCCGCATAAGGATCCGCTCATGAAGAAGGGCTTTGCACGCTTTGCCCGCAATCGCGGCGCGCTGATCGGGCTGGTAATCCTGACGCTGGTGATCGTCATCGCCGCTTTGGGTCCGCCGCTTTACCCGCAGGACCCGTGGCGGATGGTGCAGCGGCCGTTCCTGCCGCCGTTCACCGCGCCTGGCCTGCCACTAGGCACAGATGCCTTGGGGCGCGACGTGCTGGCGGGGCTGATCCATGGGGCGCGGGTGTCGCTGATGGTGGGACTGGTGTCGACGGTCGTGGCGCTGCTGATCGGCGTGCCGGTGGGGGCGCTGGCCGGCTACTTCGGCGGCTGGGTTGACGATGCACTGATGCGGTTCACCGAATTTTTCCAGACCATTCCCAGCTTTGCACTGGCGATCGTGCTGCTGGCAATCTTCCAGCCCAGTCTCTTCTTTATCATCCTGTCCATTGCCATCGTCAGCTGGCCCCCGGTCGCGCGCCTGGTGCGCGGCGAAGTGCTGTCGCTGCGCTCGCGCGAATATGTAGAGGCGGCGGTGCTGTCCGGCCAGAACAGCCGGCAGATCATCACCCGGCAGGTGCTGCCGAATGCCGTATCGTCGATCATCGTGCTGGCCTCGTTGATGGTGGCGACGGCGATCCTTCTGGAAAGCTCACTGGCATTTCTGGGGCTGGGCGATCCCAACGTCATGTCTTGGGGCTACATGATCGGCGCGGCGCGAACGGTGCTGCGGACCGCATGGTGGCTGACCTTCATCCCAGGTGTTGCGATCCTTCTGTCGGTCTTGGCGCTGAATCTGATCGGCGAAGGGTTGAACGACGCCTTGAACCCCCGGCTGGCCAGGAGGGGCGAATGACGATCCTTCAGATCCGCAACCTGTCGATCGCCTTGCCCAAGGGCGCCGACCGCCCCCATGCCGTCGAGGATGTCAGCCTTGAACTGGCCGCCGGAGAGATCCTGTGCATCGTCGGCGAGTCCGGGTCGGGCAAATCCATGTCCGCCAACGCGCTGATGGGGCTGCTGCCCGAAGGCGTGCGGCCGGTCAAAGGATCGATCACATACCAGGGGCGCGACTTGCTGCAGGCCGACGAGGGCGACCTGCGCGCCCTGCGGGGCCGTGACATCGGGATGATCTTTCAGGAACCGCTGTCGGCCCTGAACCCGCTGATGCGCATAGGCGCCCAGATCGCCGAGGTGTTCGAGGCGCATCGCCTGCTGACCCCGGTTGCCCGCCAATCGCGCGCGCTAGAACTGCTGCACGAAGTGGGACTGCCAGATCCGAAGAAGGCCATTCGGGCCTATCCGTTCCAGCTGTCGGGCGGCCAGCGCCAACGCGTGATGATCGCCATGGCCCTGGCACTGGAACCAAAGGTCCTTATTGCCGACGAACCCACGACCGCGCTTGACGTGACTACGCAGGCCCAGATCCTGAAGCTGATCGAGGATCTGCGCCGCAAGCGGAACATGGCGGTGATCTTCATCACCCACGACTTCGGCGTGGTGGCCGACATCGCAGATCGCGTCATCGTGATGCAGCACGGGCGCATCGTCGAGGAGGGGCCGGCGCGTGATGTCCTGTTGCACGCCCGCCACCCTTACACGCAAAAGCTGATCGCGGCCATTCCTGGGCCCGGCGGCGAGGCCAAGGACGACAAGCAGGGCGCACCCGCCATTCTGAGGGTGCGGGGCCTTAACAAAATTTACAAGACCGGCGGCGGGCTATTTTCCAGCCCCCGTGTCGTCCATGCAGTCAACGACATGACCTTCGACCTGCATACCGGCGAGACGATCGGGATCGTCGGCGAATCCGGATCGGGCAAGTCAACCGCCGGGCGCTGCCTTGTCCGGCTGGTCGCTCCCGACAGCGGACGGGTCGAGATGGCGGGCGTGGACATGGCATCGTTATCGGGGGCCGATCTGCGGGCGAACCGGCGGCGCATCCAGATGATCTTCCAAGACCCCTATTCTTCGCTGAACCCGCGCTCGACGATCGGGCGCATCCTGACCGAGGGCCCCGTGTCCTATGGCACGCCCCGGGCCGAGGCTCTGGCAAGGGCACGGGAGCTTCTGGAGCTGGTGGGCTTGGACGCCTCGGCCGTGACGCGCTATCCACATGAATTTTCGGGCGGGCAGCGACAGCGGGTCGGGATCGCCCGTGCCCTAGCGCTGCAACCCGACATCATCATCGCGGACGAGGCGGTCTCGGCCTTGGATGTGTCGATTCAGGCACAGGTGCTGGACCTGCTGGCCGACCTCAAGCGCCAGCTGAACCTGTCGATGCTGTTCATCACCCACGACCTGCGGGTGGCCGCGCAGGTCTGCGACCGCATCATCGTCATGAAGCAGGGCCGGGTGGTCGAGATGGGATCCGCCGACACGGTGCTGACCGCGCCCGAACATGACTATACCCGCGCCCTGCTGGAGGCCATTCCCGGCCGTGACTACGAACGCGCCCTCAAAGATGCCACCGGAGTTCCCGCATGTCAGAGCTGAGCGACCGCATCCTCGCCGCCGTGGACGCCAATTTCGAGGCGCAGATCGAATTGACCCAGGCGCTGATCGCGCTACCGTCCAAGCGCGACGCAGAACACGAGGCGCAGCGGTTCATGGCCGACGCCCTGGCCGCCCGCGGCTATGCAGTCGAGGAGGTTGCGACGGATGCGAAGGCCATCTCCGACCATCCCGGGTTCTCGCCGATCTCGGTCGATGCCTCGACCGCGCCCAGCATCGTTGCCACTCACCATCCGCGGATTGAGGCAGGGCGGTCGTTGATCCTGAACGGCCACATCGACGTGGTTCCCGAAGGCCCGCACGAGATGTGGACCCGCCATCCATTTGATCCGTGGCGCGACGGCGATTGGCTCTATGGTCGGGGCAGCGGCGACATGAAGGCGGGGCTGATCGCCTGCGTTGCGGCCCTGGACGCGCTCCGCAGCATCGGCCTGCAGCCCGCCGCCCGCATCCATGTGCAAAGCGTAGTCGAGGAGGAATGCACCGGCAACGGCGCGCTGGCCTGCATGGTCGCGGGCTATACCGCCGAAGCCGCCATCATTCCGGAGCCAGAGGACGAGTGCCTGGTCCGCGCCAATTGCGGCGTGCTGTGGTTTGAGGTGGCGATCGCCGGCAAGCCTGTCCATGTTCGCGAGGCAGGCATCGGCGCCAATGCCATCGACGCCGCCGCCCGCGTCACCGCCAGTTTGCGCAAGATCGAGGCGCGCTGGAACGCCGAAGCGCCGGCGCATCCCCACTTCGAACATCTCGACCACCCGATCAACTTCAACGTGGGAAGGATAGAGGGCGGTGACTGGGCCTCGACCGTGGCCGCCTGGTGCAGGATGCAGTGCCGCATCGCTATCTATCCGGGCGACGATCCGGCCGTCCGCGCAGCTGAGATCGAGGGTCATCTGCGCCAGGACCTGGCGGACGATCCCTACTTGTCGTCAAACCCACCCACCGTTACCTGGAACGGCTTCTTCGCCCGCGGCTACGTGCTTGAGGAAGGCACGGAAGCCGAACAGACGCTGGTGCGTGCCCATCAGGCGGCCGCTCGTGCGCCGCTGCAGACGCTGACGACGCCGGGCTATCTGGACGGCCGCGTCTTCGTCATCTACGGCGGCATGCCCTGCCTGGTTTACGGCCCACTGTCCGAGGCGATCCACGGCTTCGACGAACGCGTCAGCCTGTCGTCGGTCCGGCGCATCACCGGGGCCATCGCCCTCTTCATTGCCGAATGGTGCGGGCTGGAGGCGATCGATGTCGATGAGGCCTGAGACCATCGACGGCGTATACCTATGCGACACGCTGGACCTCGAGCGGCTTTTCGCGCCGACGCTGGCGCAGCTTCCGAACCTGAGGATGTTTCGCCCCGAGGGCGTGCCCGACGATGCGGATGTGCGCCTGGCCATCGCCTATCGCCCGCGGCAGGGGGCGTTCCAGGCGTTCCCTGATCTGGAACTGGTCCAATCGATCGCCGCAGGAGTAGACGGTATTCTGGCTGACCGGTCGCTTCCGCCGGACGTTCCCGTGGCGCGGGTGCGCGACCCCGAGCAGGCATCGATCATGGCAGGCTTCGCCGCCTGGCACGTCGTCTGGCACCATCGGAACATGCGTCACTACCTCGATGCGGCACGGCGGGGGGAGTGGTCGCGGGTCAGCTTCAACGGCCTCCGGGCGCCATCGTCGACGGTGGTAGGTGTCCTCGGATACGGCACCATGGGACGGGCGGTGGCAAGGGCGCTGGCGGGCTTGGGCTTCGACGTGCGTGCCGCGAGCCTCTTTGCGCATGACGAGGAGACGGCCGTGTGCCTGTTGTCGGGACCGGACGCCCCACGCCGGCTGGCCATCGAAAGCGATATCCTGATCAACCTGCTGCCCCTGACCGCCGACACGCGCGGCCTGATCGACGCCGATTTCCTGGCTTCAATGCCGCAGGGGTCGGCGCTGATCCAGCTGGCCCGGGGAGAGCATCTGGACGAGGTTGCGCTGCTGGAGGCGCTGGACCGGGGCCACCTCTCGGGCGCATCCCTCGATGTCTTCGCGACCGAGCCCCTACCTCCTGACCATCCGTTCTGGACCCATCCGCTGGTGGTCGTCACCCCCCACGAGGCAAGCGTCCTGCCGGCTTCGGCCGTGGCGAAGGCCCTTCGGGATTCCCTCGAGGATCTTCGCGCCGGCCGCACTCCGCGTACGGCGGTAGATCGAAGGAAAGGATACTGAATGAAGGCAATCTTCGACCCACGCCAACTGGAACATGGACCCGAAACGTATTTCCGCCGCGGGGCGGAGATGCCGCATCCCGAACAGCCCCGTCGTGCCATTTTGATCCGTGACATGCTGCAGGAGAACGGCTTTCCCGTCGAGGCGCCGCGCGATTTCGGGCTGGACCCGATCCGCGCCGTCCACGATCCCGACTACGTCGAGTTCTTCCGCGATGCCCATGCCCGCTTCCGCGCGGATGCCCCGCCAGACGCTTTGGCCATCCCCACCACTCACCCAGGGCCGCGGCGCGGGCGCTGCCCCGCTGACATCCACGGGGCGATGGGCTGGTGGATGACGGACACCTCGACGCCACTGACCGAGGGGACGTGGGACGCCATTTATTGGTCTGCGCAGTCTGCAATAGAGGCGGCCGAGCATGTCGTAAACGGTGAACCCATGGTTTATGCGCTCAGCCGCCCGCCGGGCCACCATGCCATGGCCGCCGCGGCCAACGGATTTTGCTTTTTCAATAACGCTTGCATTGCTGCTCATCACTTGACGCGCCGCTGGAAGAAGGTCGCGCTGCTCGACATTGACGTCCATACTGGCAACGGATCGCTGGACATCCTTTATGAACGCGGCGACATCCTGTTTATCTCCCTGCATCCTGATCCTGCGGGATATCCTACCTTCTTTCTCGGTCACGAGGACGAGACCGGCGAGGGCGAGGGGGCTGGAACCTGCCGCAACCTGCTGCTGCCGATGGGGGCGTCCCAGGACGTCGTGCTGGAGGCGCTGGACCAGGCGCTGGAGATGATCAGAGATTTCGGGACGGAAGCGCTGATTGTTTCCTTGGGCTTCGACATGGCGGCCGACGATCCGCTGGCCGCAGTGGGTGTCCACCCCGACGGCTTCGCTGAAATGGGCCGCCGCATCACCGCCCTGGGCTTGCCGACGGTTCTTGTGCAGGAAGGCGGCTATCTGGGCCCGTCGCTGGCGCAGAATGCCTGTTCCTTCCTCACCGCCTGCCGCGAGGAGCTGTGATGACCGCCGCCAGTTTAACTGTGCTTGACAGGATCGCCCGAAGCGGGGACGGTCCTGTCATGAGCCGCCTTTCGAACCTGCAAGAGCTGTTGGGGGACGATCAACCGGTGCCGCGGGGGCGGCTTTCGAACTGGGGGATGCTGCGAACCTTCCACTTCATCGCTAGCGAAGGCAGCATAACCGGCGCGGCGCGGCGGCTGGCTATTAGCCAGCCCTCTGTGAGCGCAGCGCTGCAGCGGCTCGAGGACGTGCTGGACCACCAGCTTGTTGACCGGGGCGCTCGGCGGATCACGCTTACCAGGCACGGACAGATCCTTTACGCCGAGACGCAGCGCATCTTCCGCGCCGTCCAACGGGCCGAGGAGCGCCTGCGCTTCGACGGCGGCAGCCTGACCGGGCAAATTCGCATCCAAATCGTCACTGGCAGTGCTAGCGCCCTTTTCAACGAAGGCCTGCGGCTGATGCATCAGCGCCAGCCCAGTGTTAATTTCCGCATCGACGTAGCCTCGTCGCACAAGATCGTGCGCAACGTGGCTGAGCAGATTGTACCCTTCGGCATCTGCCTGATGGTCCAGCCTGCGCCGGGCCTTGATTGCCGCCTGATCCTGAGGTCGGAATACGGGATCTTCTGTGGGCGCGAACATCGGCTGTTCGGGGCAACCGACGTCGCCCTGTCGGATCTGCGCGAGGAGGGTTACATCGGCTTTACCTGCGCCGAGGAGGGGGCGGCGCCCGAACCGCTGGTGACCCTTCGCAACAGCCACGGTCTGGGTCACAACATCCGCGGCAACAGCGCTGATTTCGCCGAGGTGTGCCGCATGGTTGAAGCCGGCCTGGGCATCAGCATCCTGCCACTGGCTACCATCCGCCAGTCGGGCCGCGACACCCAGCTGTGGCAGTTCCCTATCGAGGGCTGCCGCCTCAGCGCCGACATGTATTTCGTCACCAACCCGCAGGCTCAGCACGCCCCGGCCGAGGAGGCGTTCCTTCAGGTGATGGACGATGTCATCGTCGGCGCCCCCGACGCCATCCACATGCACTGACCGGGGTCAGGAACAACCATGACTGACGATCTTTTGGCCCGCCGCAAACGGCTGATGGGACCGAACGTGCCGACCTTCTACACTAATCCCGTCCACATCGTGCGTGGCGAAGGGGTGTGGCTGTGGGGCGCCGATGGCACCCGGTACCTGGACTGCTACAACAATGTGCCGCATGTGGGCCACTGCCACCCCCACGTGGTGCAGGCCATTGCCACGCAGGCCGCGACGCTGAACACCCATACCCGTTACCTGCACGACCTCGTCCTGGACTATATCGAGCAGCTGACGGCCTCCTTGGGGCACGGGCTGACGCAGGCGGTCATGGTATGCACCGGGTCTGAGGCCAACGACATTGCTTTGCGAATAGCGCAGGCAGCGACGGGCAAGACGGGCATCATCGCCACTGACAACACCTACCACGGCAATACGGCGGCCGTCAGTGTGCTGTCGACGCGCCGCCCGCCGGTCGGCGGCTATCCCGATCATGTGCGGCTGGTTCCCGCGCCCGACATGCTGCGCCCGGTAGGGGGCAGGCTGGAAGGCCAGTCACAAGCCTTCGCCGCCAATGTCGCGCGAGCCATCCACGAGCTGGAACAAAGCGGCCACGGCTTTTCCGGCATGATGATCTGCCCGATCTTCGCCAATGAGGGCATCCCTGCCGTCGGTCCCGGTTTCTTCGAGCCAACGACGCGGGCCGTGAAGGAGGCAGGTGGCTTGCTACTGGTGGACGAGGTCCAGCCAGGTTTCGGGCGCATGGGCAGCCACTTCTGGGGCCATGAATGGCTAGGAATCGCGCCCGACGTCGTCACGGTTGGCAAGCCGATGGCCAATGGCCACCCAGTCGCAGCGACGGTGGCGCGTCCCGGCATCATGGCGGCCTTCCGCAACGCCTTCGGCTATTTCAACACCTTCGGCGGCAATCCCGTTTCGGCGGCGGCCTGCCTGGCCACGCTGCACGTCATCCGCAGCGAGGGCCTGCAGCAGCATGCGGCTGAAGTCAGCCGGCATGTGCATGAGCGACTGCACAGCCTGCGCCACCCGCTACTGGCCGAGGTGCGTGCGGCCGGGTTGTTCTTTGCCATCGAATTCGTGCTGGACGCCGACATGACCCCCGCCAGTGCCTTCACCGAAAGCCTGGTTGAGCGAATGGTGGCGCGAGGCTTCCTGCTGAACCGCATTGGACGGCATGGCAATGCATTGAAGATCCGACCGCCGATGCCCTTTTCAGTTGAAAACGCCGACATGCTGCTGGATGCGCTGGAAGATGAATTGAGCCGCCTGCCGGTGATGGCGCCATGACTGACGACGAGGCGCTGATCCTGGCGGCCCAGGCCGGAGCCGCCTGGGGCGCGACTGGCACTCCGTTGCTGATCCGCAACCGCGAGAATGCTGTCTTCGGCGTCATGACTCCCCTAGGGCGTGGCGCGCTGCGCCTGCACCGGACGGGTTATCAATCGGCCGAGTCCATCCAGTCTGAATTGTGGTGGTGCGAGGCTCTGGCGCGCGCAGGCGCGCCGGTTCCGCAGGCACTGCGGACGCGAGACGGTGACTTGCTACACCGGTGCCCGGATGGCCGCATCGCCTCGGTCATTGGATGGATCGACGGCGGCATTATGGGCGAGGGTGGCGTTCCGCTGCCGGGCAGCCGCGCCGAACAGGCGGATCTGCACCATCGCTTGGGGGCTATACTGGCGCAAATCCACCGCAAGACCGATGATCTGGATCTTCCAGGCAATTTCTTCCGCCCATGGTGGGACGTCGATGCGCTTCTGGGCGACCGTCCGCTATGGGGGCAATTTTGGAGCCATCCCCAGTTGCGCGGCGACGAAACCCGCCGCATGGCAGGGGTCCGCGATCTTTGCCGCGAGAGGCTGCGAGACTATGCCGCCGGATCCCCGGACTTCGGTCTTATCCATGCAGATGTCCTGCGCGAGAACGTCATTCTGGGGAATGGCATGACGCTGATCGATTTCGACGACAGCGGTTTCGGCTTCCGGATCTATGACCTGGGCACCGTCCTGTCCCAGAACCTTTACGAACCGCATTTCGACGCGATCCGGGACGGGCTGATTGGGGGATATGGGGGGCTTCGCGCAGCGGATCTGGCGATGCTGCCGGTCTTCACGCTGCTGCGCTGCCTGGCCTCGGTGGGCTGGACCATCGACCGACTGCCGCCG
>NZ_JAOTBE010000007.1 GCF_026162645.1 Paracoccus rhizosphaerae | reverse complement strand
GGCATTGAGCACCGCCTCACGAAGCCCAACCACCCGTGGAGTTTGGAGGGTCAGAAAACAGTCCGGTGGCCTGTTTTCCCGACAAACGGTCAGGTCGAGCGGATGAACCGCACGATCAAGGACGCGACCGTCAAACGCTTCCACTACGATAGCCACGATCAGCTCCGCACCCATCTCGCGGACTTCATGCCCGCCTATAACTTCGCCCGCCGCCTCAAGACCCTCGCCAGCCATGGTCCTTGGACCGATGGCGGACCATGGCTGGCCCTCACGCCTTACAAATTCATCTGCAAGATCTGGACATCCGAGCCCCACAGATTCATCCTAAACCCGATCCACCAGATGCCGGGACTGAACACCTAGTGCGGCGTGGGTGGCCATCTCACGCATCACGGCGGGCAAGGGGCGCAGGATGGCGAAGGCCCCGGCGACACGTGTCGCCGGGGCCTTGCCGTGTTCCGAACCTGCGGCGCGTCATGCGCCGCAGGGAATGTCTTCTGCGACAGGTCGATCAGGCCGCGGCCAGGTTGCGCAGGACATAGTGCAACACGCCGCCGTTCTTGAGATAGTCGATCTCGACCTCGGTATCGACGCGAGCGCGCAGCTGGATCTCTTTCACGGTGCCGTCGGCATAGGTGATCGTGCAGGGCACCATCGACAGCGGCTTGAAGTCGCCCGACAACCCGTCGATCGAGATGACCTCGTCGCCGGTCAGGTTCAGCGACTTGCGGTTGTCGCCGTTCGTGAACTCGAACGGGATGACGCCCATGCCGACAAGGTTCGACCGGTGGATCCGCTCGAAGCTCTCGGCGATGACCGCCTTGACGCCCAGCAGGTTCGTGCCCTTGGCCGCCCAGTCACGGCTGGAGCCCGCGCCGTATTCGATGCCGCCGATGACGACCAGGGGCGTGTCCTGATCGGCATACTGCATGGCGGCGTCGAAAATCGCCTCCTGCTCGCCGTTGGGGCCCTTGGTATAGCCGCCCTCGACGCCGTCCAGCATCTCGTTCTTGATGCGGATGTTGGCGAAGGTGCCGCGCATCATGATCTCGTGATTGCCCCGGCGCGAGCCGTAGCTGTTGAAGTCCTTGGGCGAGACCTGGCGTTCGGTCAGGTACTGACCTGCAGGCGTCGTCGGCTTGAACGAACCCGCCGGGCTGATGTGGTCGGTGGTGATCATGTCGCCCAGAAGCGCCAGGATGCGGGCGCCCTTGACGTCGTCGATCGTTCCCGGCTGCTGCGACATGCCCTGGAAGTAGGGCGGGTTCTGGATGTAGGTCGAGGAGGTTGGCCAGTCATAGGTCTCGCTGTCGGTGATCTCGACCGCCTGCCAGCGTTCGTCGCCCTTGAAGACGTCGGCGTACTTCGCCTGGAACATCTCTCGGGTGACGACGCTGTCGACCAGGTCCGACACCTCTTTCGATGTCGGCCAGACGTCCTTCAGGAACACGTCCTGCCCGTCGCGGCCCTGGCCCAGGGGCTCCGTCGTCAGGTCGATGTTCATGTCGCCGGCCAGCGCATAGGCCACGACCAGCGGGGGAGAGGCGAGGTAGTTCGCCCGCACGTCCGGAGAAATCCGGCCCTCGAAGTTGCGGTTGCCCGACAGGACGGACACGGCGACCAGGTCATTGTCGTTGATTGCCTTCGAAATCTCGGGCTGCAGCGGCCCCGAGTTGCCGATGCAGGTTGTGCAGCCATAGCCCACGAGGTTGAAGCCGATCGCGTCCAGGTCGTCCTGCAGGCCGGCGGCCTCGAGGTATTCCGACACGACCTGCGACCCCGGCGCCAGCGAGGTCTTGACCCAGGGCTTGCGGTTCAGCCCCAGCTCACGCGCCTTGCGTGCCACCAGACCCGCCGCGATCAGCACATAGGGGTTCGACGTGTTGGTGCAGGAGGTGATCGAGGCGATCACGACCGAACCGTCGCGCAGGCGATAGTCCTGCCCCTCGACCGCGGCCTCGGTCATGTGCTTGTCACGGCCGGGGATCTGCTGGGGCGCTGGGTCGGGCGAACCTGCTTCCTCGGTCATTTCGGACTTTTCCTGCGCCGGAACCGAAGGCGCCTTGCGCAGGCCCTTGATGTAGTCGCTGAAGGTCTGCGCGGCCTCGGTCAAAGCGACGTGGTCCTGCGGGCGCTTGGGACCCGAGATGGCGGGCACGACCGTCGACTGGTCCAGCTCCAGCGTCGAGGAATAGACCGGCGCATAGTCGGCGGTGCGCCAAAAGCCGTTCTCCTTGGCATAGGCCTCGACCAGGGCGATGCGATCCTCGTCCCGTCCGGTCTGGCGCAGATAGCGCAGCGTTTCGTCGTCGATCGGGAAGAAGCCGCAGGTGGCGCCGTATTCGGGGGCCATGTTGGCGATCGTCGCGCGGTCGGCCAGAGGCATGTTGTCCAGCCCCTCGCCGTAGAATTCGACGAACTTGCCGACGACGCCGTGCTTGCGCAGCATCTGGACGACCTTCAGCACCAGGTCGGTGGCGGTCACGCCCTCGGTCAGGGCGCCGGTGATCTTGAAGCCCACGACCTCGGGGATCAGCATCGAGATCGGCTGGCCCAGCATCGCGGCCTCGGCCTCGATCCCGCCGACGCCCCAGCCGAGGACAGCAAGGCCGTTGACCATGGTCGTGTGGCTGTCGGTGCCGACCAGCGTGTCCGGGTAGGCGACGGTCTTGCCGTCCTGGTCGGTGTCGGTCCAGACGGTCTGGGCCAGGTATTCCAGGTTCACCTGGTGGCAGATGCCGGTGCCGGGCGGAACCACGCGGAAGTTGTTGAACGCCTTCTGGCCCCATTTCAGGAACGTGTAACGCTCCATGTTGCGCTCATATTCCAGCTCGACGTTCTTCTGGAAGGCGCGGGGGGTTCCGAACTCGTCGATCATGACCGAGTGGTCGATAACCAGGTCGACCGGGTTCAGCGGGTTGATCTTCTGCGCGTCGCCGCCAAGCGCCTTGATGCCGTCGCGCATCGCGGCCAGGTCGACGACCGCGGGAACGCCGGTGAAGTCCTGCATCAGCACGCGGGCAGGGCGATAGGCGATCTCGCGCGGGTTCTTGCCGCCAAGCGTCGCCCACTCGGCGAAGGCCTTGATGTCGTCCAGCGACACGGTGTGGCCGCCATCCTCGAACCGGAGCATGTTCTCCAGCACCACCTTCAGCGCGGCGGGCAGTTTCGAGAAGTCGCCGAGCCCCGCGTCCGAGGCGGCGGCGATCGAGTAGTAGTCGACGCTGGCCGTGCCCGCGCTGAGCGTGCGGCGCGTCTTGGCGGTGTCGGTTCCGGTCTGGATGGGCATCAGGGCCTCCCTGTCTGCAAGAATGGATGGGTCGGGCATGCGTGCCCCTGCTTTGCCCCATCGGGGGCAGGTGCGCAAGGGCGGCACGGCCACTTTGTATGCAATCGCATACCATACTTGCGGCTGTTGCTCAAGCGGCACGGCGGGATGAAGTGAAGGAAGGTTGACGAAGCGTTGATTTGTCCTTTCCCCCGCCGCGAGTCTATCACCCTGCCGGTGAAACGTGATGGGGATCGACGCATGGCCGCATGGCCGAAACCTGGGCTTCTGCGGGACGCGGCCGGTGTGCTTGCGGCGGCGGTGACGTCGGTCACGCTGCTGGCGGCCCCCGCCGCCGCGCAGGACGGGGCCGATCAGGCACCGCTGATCCTGGCGCCGGACGATGCCGCGCGGATGGCCCCCTCGACATCGGGGCTGGTCGAATCCGGCGGGGTCAACAGCTTTGCCGCTACGGATGCCGCGCCGCCCGTCAGCGCCGGCCTGCCTTCGGCGTCGCTGCCGGTGGTGGTCGAGCTCTTTACCTCTCAGGGATGTTCGTCCTGCCCGCCCGCGGATGCCATGCTGACCCTGCTGGCGACCAAGGAGGACGTGCTGCCGCTGTCATTCCACGTCGACTACTGGGACTATCTCGGCTGGGCCGACAGCTTTGCCAAGCCAGAATTCAGCGAACGTCAGCACGACTATGCCAGCGCCGTGGGCGAGCGCGCGGTCTATACCCCGCAGATGATCGTCGACGGGCAGGACACCGCGGTCGCCCCCGGTCCGGCGCAGCTGATGGGGCTGATCGACGCGCACCGCTATGCGCCCGCGCTGGTCAGCATCCAGCGGGAACCCACCGACGAGGGCGAGACGATCGAGCTGATGCCGCTGTCGGACCTGGGCGGCAAGGTCGAGATCGTGCTGGTCCGCTATGCGCCAAGCCGCGAGGTCCGCGTCAAGGCGGGCGAGAACCGGGGCCGGGTCGTCACCTACAGCAATGTCGTGCTGTCGCTTGAACATCTGGCGCTCTGGGACGGCACCGCGCCGCTGCGCCTGGCCGTGCGGGCCGAACATGTCGCCAATGCGCGCTTTCCCGAAGACACCCGGCATGCGCTGCTGGTGCAGCAGATGCGCGGCGAGGATGACAGCCTGGGCCAGATCCTGACCGCGATCCGATTGGACTGACGTGCCCGCCCTTGCACAGACGGTCGCCAGAGGCGACATGTCATCCCACAGGCGCCGTGGGCGCCGATTGTGAAACCGCCCCTCCGGGGGCGCCGCGACAGGAAGGCCGCCGATGGACAAGACGAAACCCTGGATCAAGCCGGTTCTGGAATTCGGCCCGCTGATCCTGTTCTTCGCGGTCTTCATGCTGTTCCGCGGGCAGGAGGTCATAGTCTGGGGCGAAGCCTACAGCGGCTTCATCTTCGCGACGCTGGTCTTCATCCCGGCGCTGCTGGTCAGCACGCTGATCCAGTGGTGGCTGTCGAACAAGCTGGCGCCGATGCAGGTGGCGACGCTGGTTCTGGTGATCGTGTTCGGCGGCATGTCGGTCTGGCTGAACGACCCGCGCTTCTTCAAGCTGAAGCCCACGATCATCTATGTCCTCTTCGCGGCGATCCTGGGGGCCAGCCTAGTGCTGCGGCGCAACTGGCTGGGCGCGGTCCTCGGCGAGGCGCTGCCGCTGGACCTCGAGGGCTGGCGCAAGCTGACGCTGCGCATGGCGCTGTTCTTCCTGGCGCTGGCCGTCGCGAACGAGGTGATCTGGCGCAACCTGTCGGACACGACCTGGGTTTATTTCAAGACCTTTGGCCTGCCGGTCCTGTTGTTCCTGTTCCTGCTGGGGAACGCGGGCCTTTACCGCGCGCATGCCCTGCCCGAAAAGGCGGCCGAGGACGACACGGCCTGACAGCCCTCAGGCACGGGCCCCGGCAAGCGAGGGCCCGACCAGCAGACGCGACCAGCGCGGCTGCGGGCGGCCCGGCAGGTGGTGGCGCAAAAGCCCCAGCGGAAGGGCCCAGGGATGGCACAGCGCTGCGCGATAAAAGTCGAACAGGCCCCGCCTCAGATAGGGCGTCCAGTGCGACATCCGCCGTGCGCCCCGATCCGTGGGAAAGCCCAGCTCTGCCAGCGCGTCCAGCGTCGCCCGGTCGTCGATCTGCAGGTCGATCCAGTTCCCGCGCGGCTGCGCCAGCCCGTTTCCAAGTGCACGGAGCCGACCGCGCGCCAACAGCTGCTCGAGCGCGAAGTCGAAGATGTCGTTTTCGCGCGCGGTGACGTTCAGAACCTCGGCCCGGGTTCCGGCGGGCCGGGACAGGGCGCCGGCGGCGGCGGTCTGGAACTCGGCGGCATTTAGCAGGATCACGCGGCCGACGCTTCCCGCCTCGGCCGCGGCCGTTGCCTGCAAGGCCACCCGCCCGCCAAGCGAATGGCCGATCAGCCCCACAGGACGTCCGGCCCGATCCGCCAGCTGTGACACGAGGCGGCCCAGATCGGTCCCCACTTCGGCGGCCCGGTCATAGACGGTGCGCAGCCGCCCCCGCGCGTCCCACCCAAGGGCGATTGCCAGGCCCTCGTCCTCTTGTCCGCTGAAGCCGAGCGCGCGCGGCCACGACGGCGCATGCGGCACCTCGACGGGCGACAGGATGTGGCGATGGGGGTCGTGGGCGGGGATGTGCGGCGAGAAGCGATAGCCGTGCAGCATGACGACGACCGGCGCGCCCGCCGGCAGGGTGCCTGCGGCGGCCAGCACCGCCCGGGGGACGTCGGATCCGGCATTCACCTGCATCACCGCCATTGAACGCCTCCGCCTTGGTCCCGTCACACCTCGGGTAGGGCAAGGCTGCGACAGCGGCATGAAGAAAGCGTTAAGCCTGCGTGACGCGCAACAGCCGTGCGATCTGGGCTGCGGGACGGCCGGATTTCGCTGCGTCGGGCCGCAGGTCGTTTTCGGCATTGAATTTTCCCCGTCTTGGCCGCTATGGTGGTGGTCATGTGCGGGGCTTCTCAACCAGAAGTTGCCCCGCGCCGACAGTTTCGCAGCGCGGCACCTCTGATCTCGGCCAGACAGGCAGTAGGTCACATGCCACGCGGAAAAGCCGCCCCTTGATCGCGCCACCGCTTACGGGAACGCGCAGGGGGCGAAACGGACAGCGGCCCGGCCGGGCTTCCGGCATTGGGTCATTCTAAGGAACAGACGCGATGACGCGCGCTTTGGACGGCAGACTTCGGATCGGGCGGGGCCAAGGCGCCGCCGGTCCGGACGTTTTCGTCGGTGACGCGCCCGTGTCCACATCATACCGCAGGCTTGGACCGGGGACGCCGCTGGCGCCGCCCGGCCGCGGGCTGCGCGAAAGACAACACAATGGCAATGAAAATGCTGATCGACGCCACCCATGCCGAGGAAACTCGGGTGGTCGTGGTCGATGGAACCAAGGTCGAGGAATTTGATTTCGAGACCGTCAACAAGCGTCAGCTGTCGGGGAACATCTACCTCGCCAAAGTGACGCGGGTCGAACCCTCGCTTCAGGCGGCCTTCGTGGATTACGGCGGAAACCGCCACGGGTTCCTGGCCTTCGCGGAAATCCACCCAGATTATTACCAGATTCCCGCGGCCGACCGCGAGGCGCTGATGGCCGAGGAGCGCGCCCATGCCGAGGCCCAGGAGGCCGAGGAGGAGAGTAGCGCCCGCCGGCGCAAGCCCCGCGCCGAAGAGGCCGACAGCGGCGACGAGTCCGTGTCGGACGATGAAAACGGCCCCGCCGATGCCAGCGACAAGGACGACGAGATCGAATCCGTCGCCGAGGAGGACGTCGCCGAGGAGGTCCGTCCGGCCCGCAAGCCGCGCGCCCGCCGCTACAAGATCCAGGAGGTGATCAAGGTCCGGCAGATCATGCTGGTCCAGGTCGTCAAGGAGGAACGCGGCAACAAGGGCGCCGCGCTGACCACCTATCTGTCGCTGCCGGGCCGCTATTGCGTCCTGATGCCCAACACCGCGCGCGGCGGCGGGATCAGCCGCAAGATCACCAACGCAGCCGACCGCAAGAAGCTGAAGGACATCGCATCCGAGCTGGACGTGCCGCGTGGCGCCGGCCTGATCATCCGCACCGCCGGCAGCCAGCGCACCCGGACCGAGATCCGCCGCGACTACGAATACCTGCTGCGCCTGTGGGAACAGATCCGCGATCTGACCTTCAAATCGATCGCGCCTGCGCCGATCTACGAGGAAGGCGACCTGATCAAGCGCAACATCCGCGACCTGTATTCCAAGGACATCGACGAGGTCCTGGTCGAGGGCGAGCGCGGATACCGCGTGGCCAAGGACTTCATGAAGATGATCATGCCGTCGCATGCAAAAAGCGTCGTGCATTATCAGGACCAGATGCCGCTGTTCGCGCGCTTCCAAGTGGAAAGCTATCTGGCGGGCATGTTCAACCCGGTCGTGCAGCTGAAATCCGGCGGCTATATCGTCATCGGCGTGACCGAGGCGCTGGTCGCCATCGACGTGAACTCGGGCCGGGCCACCAAGGAGGGCTCGATCGAGGAGACGGCGCTGAAGACCAACCTGGAGGCCGCAGACGAGGTCGCACGCCAGCTGCGCCTGCGCGACCTGGCCGGCCTGATCGTGATCGACTTCATCGACATGGACGAGCGCAAGAACAACGCCGCCGTCGAGAAGCGCATCAAGGACAAGCTGAAATCCGACCGGGCGCGCATCCAGATCGGCCGCATCTCGGGCTTTGGCCTGATGGAGATGTCGCGCCAGCGACTGCGCCCCGGCATGCTGGAATCGACCACCCAGCCCTGCGCGCATTGCCACGGCACCGGTCTGATCCGCAGCGATGACAGCCTGGCGCTGACCATCCTACGCGCGATCGAGGAGGAAGGCACCCGCAAGCGGAGCCGCGAGGTTCTGGTCAAGGCGCCCATCGCCGTCGCGAACTTCCTGATGAACGCCAAGCGGGAGCATGTCGCCGGGATAGAGCTGCGCTATGGCATGTCGGTCCGGGTCGAGGCCGACCCGGCGCTGGTGTCGCCTGATTATGCCATCGAGAAGTTCAAGACCGCCACCCGCGTCGTGCCCGAACCCTCTCAGGTGCCGCTTGGCGTCAACGCGGACCTGATGGCCAGCATCGATGACGAGGAAGACGATCTGGACATTACCGAGGTCGAGGACGAGGCGCCCGCCGCGGCCGAGACTGCCCCAGACGGCGATGTGCCCGATCAAGAGGCGACGACGTCGGCGGATGACAGCGACGAGGGCGGCCGTTCGCGCCGCCGTCGGCGCCGGCGGCGGAGGAAGTCCGGCGACCGTCCCGAAACTGACATGGAATCGAGCGCCGACGAGGCGTCCGGTGACGAAGGTGAGGAGGCCGCCGCTGACACGCCGGCCGAGGCAGCGCCGGCCGAGGATGCCCCGACGGGGCGCTCGCGCAGTCGGACGCGGTCCCGCTCGCGCTCTCGCAAGCCGGTCGGGGCAGAGCCGCTGCCCGATGCCGTGGATCTTGCCGAAACCGCCGAGGACGGCCGCGCCGAGGCGCTGCCCGAGCTGAGCCTTGTGGCCGCTGATGCCGCACCGACCGCCGAGGCGGTCGCCGAGGCCCTGGTCGAGACCGCGGCCGAACCGCAGCAGGCGGACCAGGCGCCCGAGCCCGAGCCGGCTGCAGAGGCCGCGCTGCCCGAGCCGCAGGACGAAGCCCTTGCGCAGGAGCCGGCTGAAGAAGCCGCGCCGACCACAGACGATGCGCGGCAGCCGGCAGCCGTCGTGACGCCGGCCGAGCCGGCGAACCAGCCCGAGCCCGCCATGTCAGAGCGTCCCAAGCGCCGCGGCTGGTGGTCGGGACGCTGAAGCCGTCACGATCGGGGCGCGACGCCAAGGTAGCGCCCCTTTCGATTCCGGCCCGACCCACGAAGGCGTGACGGTTTGGCCCCTGTCCTCGACAGCGCATCGCGCTAAGCTGCGCGCCATGTTGGGAATCGAACTCGCCACCGCCGCCTTTCTGCCCGCCGCCTTCGTCGCGCTGCTGGCGGGGATCCTGTCCTTCCTCTCCCCCTGTGTGCTGCCCATCGTGCCGCCCTATCTGGCCTACATGACCGGCGTGGGCGTCAGCGGGCTGAAGGCGCGCGAACGCAGCGCGGTGCTGCCGGCAGTGTTCTTCGTCCTGGGCCTCTCGACGGTCTTTCTGGTAATGGGCTTTGCGGCCTCGGCGCTAGGGCGGGCGTTCCTGCAGTATCAGGACATTCTGGCGCGGGTGGCGGGTGTGATGGTCATCGTGATGGGCCTGCACTTTCTGCATGTCATTCGCATCCCCTTCCTCGACCACGAGGCGCGGGTGGATGCCGGCCGCCAGGACGGCGGGGCCTTTGGCGCCTATGTGCTGGGGCTGGCCTTTGCCTTCGGCTGGACGCCCTGCATTGGGCCGCAGCTGGGGATGATCCTGTCGCTGGCGGCCACCGGAGGGGAGCTGTCGCGGGGTACTGCACTGCTGGCCCTCTACGCTTTCGGGCTGGGCATCCCGTTCCTGCTGGCGGCGCTGTTCATCGACCGCGCCATCGGCCTGATGAACCGCATCAAGCCCTATCTGAAGCTGATCGAGCGGATCATGGGCGCGCTGCTGGTGATCGTCGGGGTGATGCTTCTGACCGGGGCGTTTTCGGCCTTCAGCTTCTGGCTTCTCGAGGCGTTTCCTGGGCTCGCCCTTCTGGGCTGAGCCGGGCGCAACCCAAGGTCGCGGGATCCCTTAAATATTCACCTATCGCTGCGGGATCCGTGCCATTCCACAGTAGCGCGACGGCGCTTTTCGCGCTATGCTTGGCGCCAGACCCGGAAAACCGGGCAAGGCAGAGGCAGTGACGGCGGTATTCCCATGACCGAGATGGTCTTCGGCACGACGCCCGTGCGGGCGGGCGACCCGATTCTTCCACGCTGGTGGCGAACCTTGGACAAATGGGCATTGGCCTGTGTCGTGGGGCTGTTCGCGGTCGGCTTGCTGCTGGGGCTGGCCGCCTCGGTCCCCTTGGCGGAAAAGAACAACCTGCCGCGGTTCTACTATGTCCAGCGGCAGGCAGTGTTCGGCGGCATGGCGCTGGTCGTCATGCTGGTCATCTCGATGATGTCACCCCGGCAGATCCGGCGCATTGGCGTCTTGGGCTTCGTGATCGCCTTCATGGCGATCCTGGCCCTGCCGGTCATCGGCACGGATTTCGGCAAGGGGGCGACGCGCTGGCTATCACTTGGTTTCGTGTCGGTGCAGCCGTCAGAATTCCTCAAGCCCGGCTTCGTGGCCCTCTGCGCCTGGTTCATGGCCGCCAGCCAAGAGGTCGGCGGCCCGCCGGGCAGGCTCTACTCCTTCTTTGCAGCTATGATCATCGTCCTGCTGCTGGCCCTGCAGCCGGACTTCGGGCAGGCGTCGCTGGTGCTGTTTTCCTGGCTGGTGATGTATTTCGTCGCCGGATCGCCGGTGATCCTGATGGTCGCCGTGGCCGGGCTTGCGGGCGCGGGCGGGTTCTTCGCCTATAATATGTCCGAGCATTTTGCCCGCAGGATCAACAGCTTCCTGTCATCCGAGATTGACGCCAACACGCAGATCTATTTCGCGACCAACGCCATTCAGGAAGGCCGGTTCTTCGGCGTCGGCGTGGGCGAGGGGCAGGTGAAGTGGTCGCTACCCGACGCGCATACCGACTTCATCATCGCCGTCGCGGCCGAGGAATACGGGCTGGTGATGGTGCTGCTGATCATCCTTCTCTATGGCACCATCGTCACCCGGTCGCTGCTGCGCCTGCTGAAGGAACGCGACCCCTTCGCGCGCATCGCCGGGACGGGCCTCGCCTGCGCCTTCGGCGTGCAGGCGCTGATCAACATGGGCGTCGCCGTGCGCCTGCTGCCCGCCAAGGGTATGACGCTGCCCTTCGTCAGCTATGGCGGCTCGTCCGTGATCGCCTCGGGAATCGCGGTGGGCATGCTGCTGGCGCTGACCCGGACGCGGCCGCAGGGCGAATTTGCCGAAATCCTGCGCCGGGGCCGCTGATGTCGGCGCCACTTGCCCTGATTGCCGCCGGGGGGACCGGCGGGCACATGTTTCCGGCCCAGGCCCTGGCCGAGCTGCTTCTGTCCGAAGGCTGGCGGGTGAAGCTGTCGACCGACGAACGCGGCGCGCGCTATGCCGGCGGCTTTCCCCAGGCGGTCGAGCGGCAGGTCGTCTCATCGGCCACGACCGCGCGCGGGGGGCTGGCGGGCAAGCTGGCCGCGCCGTTCCGGATCGGATCGGGCGTTCTGTCGGCGCGCCGGGCCTTCCGGCGCGACCGGCCGGCCGTGGTGATCGGCTTCGGCGGCTATCCCACCATCCCGGCGCTATCGGCGGCCTGGACGATGGGCCTGCCGCGGATGATCCACGAACAGAACGGTGTCATGGGGCGCGTCAACCGGATCTTCGCGACGCGGGTGCAGCGCGTCGCCTGCGGCACCTGGCCTACGGATCTGCCAGATGACGTGCCGGGCATCCATACCGGCAACCCCGTGCGCGGGGCGGTGCTGGACCGCTCGGGGCATCCCTATGCCGCGCCTTCCGAAGGCCCGCTGCACCTTCTGGTGATCGGCGGCAGCCAAGGCGCGCGGGTGCTGTCCGACGTCGTGCCCGCAGCGATCGCCGCGCTGCCCGCAGACCTGCGCCAGCGGCTGCGGGTCAGCCATCAGGCACGGGCCGAGGATGGCGACCGCGTCACCCGCGCCTATGCCGATGCCGGGATCAAGGCCGAGGTACAGCCCTTCTTCACCGACGTTCCCGATCGCCTGTCCCGATCCCAGCTGGTCATCAGCCGGTCCGGCGCCTCGTCGCTGGCCGACATCACTGTGATCGGCCGCCCTGCAATCCTGATCCCCTTTGCCGCAGCGACGGGCGATCACCAGACCGCCAACGCCCAGGCCCTGGCCGAGGCCGGCGCGGCCCTGGTCCATCCGGAATCGGTGCTTGACGCCGACAGCCTTGCGCGCGACATCCGCGCGATCCTGACCGACCCTGCGCAAGCCACGGCCATGGCCGAAGCCGCGCTGACCCTCGCCCGCCCCGATGCGGCGCGGCGCCTTTACGACCTCGTCGAGGAGATTGTGCGATGAACGCAGCGACGAAACTGCCCGGAGAGCTGGGCCCGATCCACTTCGTGGGCATCGGCGGGATCGGCATGTCCGGCATCGCCGAGGTGCTGCTGACCCTGGGCTATCGCGTGCAGGGCAGCGACCTGAAGCGGTCCAAGATCACCGACCGGCTGGAGACCCTGGGCGCCACCGTCTTCGAGGGCCAGCGGGCCGAGAACATCGACGGCGCGGGCGTCATCGTGATCTCGACCGCGATCAAGAAGGGCAACCCCGAGCTGGAGGAGGCGCGCCGCCGCGGACTTCCCGTCGTCCGCCGCGCCGAGATGCTGGCCGAGCTGATGCGCATGAAGTCGAACATCGCCATCGCGGGCACCCATGGCAAGACGACGACCACCACGATGGTGGCGACCCTTCTGGACGCCGGCGGGCTGGACCCGACGGTGATCAACGGCGGCGTGATCCACGCCTATGGCTCGAACGCGCGCGCGGGCGCTGGCGAATGGATGGTGGTCGAGGCCGACGAATCCGACGGCAGCTTCAACCGCCTGCCGGCCGACATCGCCATCGTCACCAACATCGACCCCGAGCATATGGAGCATTGGGGCAGCTTCGACGCGCTGCGCCAAGGGTTCTACAACTTCGCCTCAGGCATCCCGTTCTATGGCCTGGCCGTCTGCTGCACCGACCACCCCGAGGTGCAGTCCCTGGTCGGCAAGCTGACCGACCGGCGCGTCGTGACCTTCGGCTTCAACGCCCAGGCCGACGTGCGGGCGATGAACCTGCGCTATGAAGCCGGCATCGCGCATTTCGACATCGCCCTGCAGGGCGAGGGACCGGCTGAGAACGGCGACCTCCGCATGATCGAGGGCTGCACGCTGCCCATGCCGGGCGACCACAACGTATCGAACTGCCTGGCTGCAGTGGCCGTAGCGCGGCACCTGGGCATCAAGATGTCCGAGATCCGCGAGGCGCTGGCCAAGTTCGGCGGCGTCGGCCGCCGCTTCACCCGCGTGGGCGAGGTAGGAGGCGTGACCATCATCGACGACTACGGCCACCACCCGGTCGAGATCGCCGCCGTGCTGAAGGCTGCGCGGCAGGCCAGCAGCGGTCGGGTGATCGCGGTTCACCAGCCGCACCGCTATTCGCGCCTGTCAGGCCTTTTCGACGACTTCTGCACCTGCTTCAACGAGGCCGACGTGGTGGCGATCGCCGATGTCTATTCCGCCGGAGAGGACCCGATCCCCGGCGCATCGCGCGACGACCTGGTCGCCGGGCTGATCGCCCACGGCCACCGCCACGCCCGCGCGATCCTCTCGGAGGACGACCTGGAGCGTCTGGTCCGCGAACAGGCGCGGCCCGGCGACATGGTGGTCTGCCTGGGGGCAGGCACGATCTCGACCTGGGCCAATGCGTTGCCGGCGCGCCTGCAAGGTTGCGCCGCGTGATCGCGCTGCCGTCGCCGCCGGTGGCGGCACTTCTGCTGACCGGGCTGTGGCTGTGCCTGGCGCTGCTGGTGCCAAGCCTGCCGCGGCGCTGGCATTCCGGGTCGCGCTGGACGCTGGTCGTCCTGGGGGTGCCAACGGTCGGCTGGCTGACGCTTCTGTGGGGGCCGGGGATCGGCGTGGCAGGTTTCGTGCTGGGACTTTGTGCGCTTCTGGGCCGCCAGGCGCGGCGGCGCGCCGTGTCGGTCGTCGCCCCGCCGGGACCGCAGAGCGAAGGACCGGCGTGAACCCCTGGCTGATCGCGGCGCTGTGCCTGGGCGGCGCGGGCTTCATCGCCTGGGGCGCGGCGCGGCTGCGCCTGCGCTGGCCGCTGCTGGTGCTGGCCGGCCTGCTGGCCGCGATTTCCATTCAGCTGTTCCTGGCCGCGCAGGGGCGGGACGGTTTCCATGACCTAGCGGCGCTGGTCGCGCAGGCCTTCACGGTCCTTCCCGCACTGGGCGGCGTGGCCCTGGGCCTGGCGCTGGCCGCATTCCAGGGGCGAAGCTTGTCCTGGCGGAATCCTCTCGGCGGCATCACGATCGCCGCGCTGGCGCTGGCGGCGGGATCGACTGCCGCGACCTTTCTGATCTGAGGGCTGCGGTTGACGGCACAGGGGCGGCTGGCTAGGACCACGCGCATGAGCCTGGATCTTCCGACCCCCCGCGGCACCCTGACCGCCGACCGCCCGCTTGACAGCCTGACCTGGCTGCGCGTCGGCGGCCCTGCCGACTGGCTGTTTCAACCCGCAGACGCCGAGGATCTGGCCGCTTTCCTGGCCGCGCTCGATCCCGGGGTGCCGGTCTTTCCGATGGGCGTGGGCAGCAACCTGATCGTGCGGGATGGTGGCATCCGCGGCGTGGTGGTCCGCTTGGGCCGCGCTTTCAACGGGGTTGAAATCGCTGACGGCGTCGTGACGGCGGGGGCAGCCGCGCTGGATGCTCAGGTCGCGCGCCGCGCCGCCGATGCGGGCCTGGACCTGACTTTCCTGCGCACGATTCCCGGCAGCATTGGCGGCGCGGTCCGGATGAACGCTGGTTGCTATGGCAGCTATGTCGCCGATCATCTGATCGACGCGCGGGCGGTCACCCGCGACGGACGCGAGGTGGTGCTGACGGCAGGGGACCTGGCCTTCAGCTATCGCCATACCCAGGTCCCTGACGGGTGGGTGATCACCCAGGCGAGGTTCCGCGCCGAACCTGCCGATCCAGACGCGCTGCATGCCAAGATGGTCGACCAGATGGCGCGGCGCGATGCCAGCCAGCCGACGCGTGAACGCAGCGCCGGGTCGACCTTCCGCAATCCGGCCGGGTTCAGTTCGACCGGGCAGGCGGACGACACGCACGACCTCAAGGCCTGGTCGCTGATCGACCGGGCCGGGTTGCGCGGCCACAGCTGGGGCGGGGCGCAGATGTCGGAAAAGCATCCGAACTTCCTTCTGAACACCGGCGGCGCCACCGCGGCCGAGCTTGAGGCCTTGGGCGAGCTGGTGCGCCGCCGCGTGCTGGAAGACAGCGGCCACGACCTTCAGTGGGAGGTCGTCCGCGTCGGCGATTTCGCCGAGGAACCCTAGGCGATTCACCTCTTGTTAACGAAAATGCGCTTTTGTGCCTTGTGCTTTGGCTGTAACGTGTCAGCCATGACGCAACCGTGAATGGTGGCGCAAGACAGGCGAAGCCCGGATCAACCGGGCAACAAGAGGCGGAATCGTGGCGGGCAGGTCGAGCAGGACAGCCCACTCGGTCGCTGTTCTGATGGGCGGACCCTCGGCCGAGCGCGAGGTGTCTTTGTCGTCGGGACGCGAATGCGCGGCTGCGCTGCGGGTGGCAGGTTATCAGGTGACAGAGATCGAGCTGGGACAGGCTCGGGGGGATGAGATCGTCCGGCGGTTGGCCGAGGCTGATCCCGACGTCGTCTTCAATGCGCTGCATGGCCGGTGGGGCGAAGACGGCTGCGTCCAGGGCCTCTTGGACTGGCTGGACATTCCCTATACCCATTCCGGCGTTCTCGCCTCGGCCCTGGCCATGGACAAGAGCCGGGCGAAGGACGCATTTCGTGGCGCCGGTCTTCCGGTCGTCGAAAGCGTGATCGCCGACGCGGACGAGGTGCGCCGCCGGCACGTGATCCCGCCCCCCTACGTGGTCAAGCCCAACGATGAGGGATCGTCGGTGGGCGTCTATATCGTTCACGACGGCGCCAATCAGCCGCCGCAGCTGTCGGCCGACATGCCCGCCCGCGTCATGGTCGAAACCTATGCGCCCGGGCGCGAGCTGACAACGACGGTGATGGGCGACCGCGCCCTGGGCGTGACCGAGATCCTGACCGATGGCTGGTACGACTATGCTGCCAAATACAGCGTCGGCGGATCGCGACACGTTATTCCCGCGGACATTCCGCCCGGTATCGCCGAGGCCTGCATGGACCTGGCATGCCGCGCCCACAGGGCCTTGGGCTGCTCGGGGCTGACCCGCACGGATTTCCGGTGGGACGACAGCCGCGGGCTGGACGGGCTGATCATCCTCGAGGTGAACACGCAGCCCGGCATGACGCCGACCTCTCTGGCGCCCGAACAGGCCGCGCATTCGGGCATCGACTTTCCGGCGCTGATGCGCTGGATGGTGGAGGATGCGCTGTGCCGGTCGTGATCGATCACCGTCCCGGCAAGCAGGTGACGCCTCAGCCGCGCCAGAGGCGCGATCCGGCCCCGTCGCGGCTGCAATACCGGCTGGAACGGATGTGGCTGACGCCGCTTTATCGCCGCATCCTTCGGGTGGGCATTCCCGCCTTTGTGCTGGCGATGGTCGCCGGGTTATGGCTGGCGGACGAGGATCGCCGTGCCCTGCTGCGCGACGGGCTGAACTCGGTCGTCCAGAAGGTCCAGAGCCGGGAAGAGTTCCAAGTCCGGACCATGGCGATCGAGGGGGCCTCTCCGGTCGTGGAAAAGGCCCTGCGCGCGATGCTGCCGGTGGACCTGCCGGCCTCAAGTTTCGATATCGACCTGGCGGCGCTGCGCCTGCAGGTGATGCAATTGGATGCGGTCGAGACCATCGACCTGCGCATCAAGCCCGGCGGCATCCTGTCCGCCCAGGTGGTCGAGCGCAAGCCCGCCATTCTCTGGCGCCACAGCCGCGGGATCGAGATCCTGGACGACACCGGCCACCGCGTCGCCAGCGTCACCTCGCGCGAGGTGCGCCCGGAACTGCCGCTGATCTCGGGCGAAGGCGCCGATCTGGTCACCGAGGAGGCGCTGGCGCTGTTCGACGCGGCAGGTCCAATCCTGCCGCGGGTGCGGGGCCTGGTCCGCAGGGGCGAACGGCGGTGGGACCTGGTGCTGGATTTCGGCCAGCGGATCATGCTGCCCGAGAAGGGCGCCCTCGTCGCGCTGGAAGCCGCGATCGCGCTGCACCGGGCCGAGGACATGCTGGGCCGCGACATCGTCTCGGTCGACCTGCGCGATCCGTCGCGGCCGGTCCTGCGGCTGGGGATCGACGCCAGGAACACGATCCGCGAAGCGCGCGGGCTGCCCCTGCTGGGGCCGGACGGCAACGTGCTGCCGGACAACGAAGGCTAGGGGAGGGGGCGAATGGTCGAACTGTATCAGACGCAGCGGGCGATGCGGAATATCCGGCGGGCGGCGCTGCAGCGGGGCGTGATCGGCATCCTGGACATCGGCACCTCGAAGATCGCCTGCCTGGTGCTGCGCGTGGACAGCAACGGCACCTTCCGCGCAACGGACGGCGTCGGCCCCATGGCGGGGCAGGTGAACTTCCGGGTGATCGGCGCGGCCTCGACCCGGTCGCGGGGCATGCGCCGGGGCGAGATCGAGACGATGGCCGAGACCGAGCGCGCCATCCGCACCGTCGTTGCGGCCGCGCAGAAGGTCGCCGGCGTGCGCATCGACCACGTCATCGCCTGCCTGTCCGGCGGGCGGCCCGCATCCTACGGCCTTGCCGGAGAGATCACGCTGGCCTCGGGGCAGGTGGGGGAACACGACGTTGCCTTGGTCCTTGCGGCGTGCGAGACGCCGGATTTCGGCCGCGGGCGCGAGGTGCTGCACGCGCAGCCGGTGAACTTCGCCGTCGACAACCGCACCAACCTGGCTGACCCGCGCGACCACCTGGGCAACAAGCTTTTCTGCGACATGCACGTTCTGACCGTCGACGGCGACGTGATCGGCAACCTGGTGCAGTGCATCCGCCGCTGCGACCTTGAACTGGCGGGCATCGCGTCGGCCCCCTACGCCTCGGCTCGCGCCAGCCTTGTCGAGGACGAGCAGGAACTGGGCGCGGCCTGCATCGACTTCGGCGGTGGCGGGACCGGCGTGTCGGTCTTCATCAAGAAGCACATGATCTTTTCGGATCACGTCCCGATCGGCGGGAACCTGATCACGCAGGACATCGCGCAGGGCCTGCGCGTCAGCCTGCCGGTGGCCGAGCGGCTGAAGACGCTGAACGGCGGGGTGGAGGCAACCGGCCGCGATGACCACGACATGATCGACGTGGGATCGGACACCAGCGAATGGGAGGCCGACCGCCGCCATGTCAGCCGCGCCGACGTCATCGGCATCATGCGCCCGCGGGTCGAGGAGATCCTGGAGAGCGCGCGCGAGGTGCTGGACGCCGCCGGCTTCGACTATATGCCCAGCCAGCAGATCGTGCTGACCGGCGGCGGAAGCCAGATCCCGGGTCTGGACGGACTGGCCGCGCGGATCCTGGGTCCCAACGTTCGTTGCGGACGGCCGCTGCGGATCGACGGGCTGGCGCATCAGTTGACCGACCCCAGCTTTTCCAGCGCCGTCGGGCTGGCCCTGTTCGCCGCGCATCCGCAGGACGAATGGTGGGATTTCGAGATGCCTGCAGACCGTTATCCGGCGCGCAGCCTGCGCCGGGCCTATCGCTGGTTCAAGAACAACTGGTGAGCGAACAGGCAGTGGCTATGGCATGGTCGGGGTTGCCCCACCATATTCTGAGCATGTGGCAAGATACCGCCGAAAGGCGCTGGTCAGACCGCCAGATTTCGCGCGTTTTCTCAGTTTTCCGGGTGACGCAGTGATGCAGAATGGTTACGATCAGCAATAAATATCGGGATTCGAGCGAGCAGCCGCACCCGTAACGAAGCAGCGAAAACAGGCGGACACCATGAACCTCAACCTGATGATGAATGACGAAGAAGAACTGAAGCCCCGCATCACGGTCTTCGGTGTCGGTGGTGCCGGTGGCAATGCCGTCAACAACATGATTCAGAAGCAGCTTGACGGTGTCGAGTTCGTGGTTGCCAACACCGACGCCCAGGCGCTCCAGCAGAGCCGCGCGACCGCCCGCATCCAGATGGGCCCGAAGGTGACCGAGGGTCTGGGCGCCGGCGCCAAGCCCACCATCGGCGCCAAGGCCGCCGAAGAGACGATTGAGGACATCGTAGATCACCTGATGGGGGCGCACATGTGCTTCATCACTGCCGGCATGGGCGGCGGCACCGGCACCGGCGCGGCCCCGATCATCGCGCAGGCCGCGCGAGAGATGGGCATCCTGACCGTCGGCGTCGTGACCAAGCCCTTCCAATTCGAGGGCACCAAGCGGATGCGCCAGGCCGAGGAGGGCGTCGAGGCGCTCCAGAAGGTCGTGGACACTCTGATCATCATCCCGAACCAGAACCTGTTCCGCCTGGCGAACGAAAAGACCACCTTCACCGAGGCCTTCGCGCTGGCCGATGATGTCCTTTATCAGGGCGTCAAGGGCGTGACCGATCTGATGGTCCGTCCGGGTCTGATCAACCTCGACTTCGCCGATGTCCGCGCCGTCATGGACGAGATGGGCAAGGCAATGATGGGCACCGGCGAGGCTGCGGGCGACAACCGCGCACAAGAGGCCGCCGAGCGTGCCATCGCCAACCCGCTGCTCGATGAAATCAGCCTGAACGGTGCGCGCGGCGTGCTGATCAACATCACCGGCGGCTATGACATGACACTGTTCGAACTGGACGAGGCCGCCAACGTCATCCGCGACAAGGTCGACAGCGACGCGAACATCATCGTCGGCTCGACCCTGGACCCGGACATGGACGGCACCATCCGCGTGTCCGTCGTCGCGACCGGGATCGACGCCGCCGCGGCAGCGGCCGAGGTTCCCTCGCCCCGTCGCAGCATGGCGGCCCCGCTGACGCAGAACCCGTCGGTCGCCGCCGCCCCCGCGGTGCAGGACGAGGTGCCGCCGCGCCGCGTCGTCGCCTCCGCCGCCGAAACGCCGGCCCCCGCCGCGCGTGGCGATGACGACATGCCGCAGCCAGCCTACCAGCCCAAGGAACAGTCGCGCCAGACGGCGGTGCGGATCGACGACGACGCCTCGGCCTTCGTGGCGCCCCGCGCGCCGCAGGGCAGCCGTCCCGGCCAGCCGACGCCCGAGGTGATGGACCGCCTGCGGCGTGCCGTCGACAACCACGGGCAGAACCAGCGCACCCCCCAGCCGCAGCCGCAACAGCCGGCGCAGGATACCCGTGCGACCAGCCGGATGAGCGGCCTCGGCCGCATGCTCGAGCGGATGGCCGGCCACGGCAGCGACCAGTCGGCGGGCCAGAAGCCGGCCGCCTCCTCGATCTCGGAGCGCGTGAACGAGCGGGTGGCGGTTCGCGCCCGCCAGCAGGACGCCGATTTCGACGATCTGGCCAGCCCCGACAACGCCCGCGACAATGTCGAGATCCCGGCGTTCCTGCGCCGCCAGGCCAACTGACGTCCATCACGAAACCGCGCGTTTCTGACCATCGGGGATCGGCTTTGCCGGTCCCCTTCTTCTTTGTCTTCATGACGTTGCGCCAACTGACGCGGCACTGGCAGTCTTTGACGAGCCGAATGTTTCACGCCGTTACAAAACGTTAATTGAATGCCCGTGCAGGCGGGACTAGCTCCACTCTCAAGAAAGGCCCACAGGGCCGCAGACAAGAGTCGGGGACACGCCGCCATGCAAGCAACGCTGAAAGACAAGATGACATTCGCGGGCGTTGGGCTTCACTCGGGCGCCGCGGCGGTGCTGACGCTTCATCCGGCACCGGCCGGCCACGGCATCGTCTTCCGCCGCACCGATCTGACGCCTGCCGTCGACATTCCCGCGCTGTGGAATCACGTCAAGCCGTCGAAGCTGTGCACGCTGATGGACAATGGCGCCGGCGTCACGCTGTCCACGGTCGAACATGTCATGGCCGCGCTGGCGGGAACCGGCATCCACAACGCCCTTGTGACGGTCGACGGACCCGAGGTGCCGATTCTCGACGGATCCTCGGCACCCTTTGTCGAGGGAATCCTGAAGGCTGGAATCCGCCGCCAGGCGGCCCCCCTGCGCGCCATCCGCGTCCTGCGTCCGGTCGAGGTCCGTGAAGGGGAAGCCTTCGCGCGTCTGTCGCCTGCCGACCACCTCGAGATCGACTTCCAGATCGACTTCACGGACGCTGCGATCGGGCATCAGGAGAAGCGTCTGGACATGGCCAACGGCGCTTTCCTGCGGGAACTGGCCGACAGCCGGACCTTCTGCCGCGCCGCCGATGTCGAGGCGATGCGCCGCAACGGCCTGGCCTTGGGCGGGACGTTCCTGAACGCCGTCGTCTTCGACGGGGCCGAGGTCCTGTCGCCGGGCGGCCTGCGCCATGCGGACGAGGCCGTTCGCCACAAGATGCTGGACGCGACCGGCGACCTTGCGCTGGCCGGGGCGCCGCTGCTGGCGCGCTATACCGGCCATCGCGCCGGTCACGCGATGACCAACCGGCTGCTGCGCGCGTTGTTCGCCGACCCGACCGCCTGGCGGTGGGAGCAGTGCACCCCCGAGCTTGAGGGTCGCCTTCCCGGCGCCGGCGTTGCGGATTACGCCCTGGCGCGGGACTTGATGCAGGTTGCCTTTGCCGCCGAATGAGGCCGAGGCGCCTGCTGCAAAGCCATGCGGAATTCAACGGATTGCCATTTTGCGCCCCCTGATGTTCTGTGCTACCAGATGTCGGCAGCGAACCCTGACGGGTCCTGCGGACGACAAGGATCTTGGGGCAGGGTGAAGATGGCGGGCGCGAAAACTTCGGCTTCGGTGATGGCTGCGGTGCTCGCCGGATTGATCCTGACCGGTTGCGGCGGTGACCGCGACCGGACACAGCGAGAGAATCTGGACAAGTTCACCGCAGCCGAAATCTATCGCCGCGGCGAATACGAACTGGAAAACAGCCGCAAGCCTGAGGACGCCGTCTTCTATTTCAGCGAGATCGAGCGCCTTTATCCCTATTCCGAATGGGCCAAGCGCGCGCTGATCATGCAGGCATTCGGCAACCACAAGGCCGGCAACTATGAAGAAGCCCGCGCCGCGGCGCAGCGGTTTCTTGACACCTATCCCGGCGATGAGGATGCCGCCTACGCGCAGTATCTGCTGGCGCTGTCCTATTACGACCAGATTGATGACGTGGGCCGCGACCAGGGCCTGACCTTCCAGGCGCTGCAGGGGCTGCGCACGGTGATCGAGCAGTATCCGGATAGCGAATACGCGCGCAGCTCGATTCTCAAGTTCGACCTAGCCTTCGACCATCTGGCCGCGAAAGAGATGGAGATCGGCCGCTATTATCTCAAGCGTGGTCACTATGCCGCTGCGATCAACCGCTTCCGCGTCGTCGTCGAGGAGTTCCAGACCACCACCCAGACGCCCGAGGCGCTGCTGCGGCTGGTCGAGGCCTATCTGGCACTTGGGCTGACGGACGAGGCGCAGACGGCTGGCGCGATCCTCGGCTACAACTTCCAGTCGTCGCCCTTCTACGAAGATGCCTTCCGCCAGCTGCGCGGTCGCGGCCTGTCGGCCGAGGTGCGCGGCGACAACTGGCTGGGCGACGTCTATCGCCAGACGGTCGAGGGTCGCTGGCTGTAATGGACCAGCGCCGCGCCCCGGCGCTGCGGGCGCCCTCATGCTGAGATCGCTGGACATCCGCGACATGCTGCTGATCGAGCGGCTGGAGCTGGCTTTCGGCCCCGGCCTGAACGTCCTGACCGGAGAGACTGGCGCTGGCAAGTCGATCCTGCTCGATTGCCTGGGTTTCGTGCTCGGCTGGCGCAGCCGCGCCGACCTTGTCCGCCAGGGGGCGTCGCAGGGCGAGGTGCAGGCCGTCTTCGACCTGCCCGCCGCCCATCCCGCGCGAGAGGTCCTAGGTGAGGCTGGGATCAGCATCGACGAGGACGAACTGATCCTGCGGCGCGTGAACGGGCTAGACGGCCGCAAGACCGGCTGGGTGAACGACCGCCGCGTGTCGGGCGAGGTGCTGCGGCAGCTGTCCGAGACGCTGGTGGAATTGCATGGTCAGCACGACGACCGCGGCCTTTTGAACCCGCGTGGCCACCGGGCGCTGCTGGATGCCTTCGGCGCACTGGACCTGTCTCCGGTCAGGGCCGCATGGAACGCCCAGCGCCAGGCGGCGCGCGCGCTGGCCGATGCCGAAGCCGCACTGGCCGCCGCGCGTCAGGAGGAAGAATTTCTGCGCCATGCTGTTGCCGAACTGGACAAGCTGAGCCCCGAGCCGGGAGAGGAGCAGCGCCTGGACGTGGCTCGCCGCGCCATGCAAGGAGCCGAGCGGATCCGTGACGACGTGGCCCGTGCCCTTCAGATGCTGGGCGGCAACGGGGCCGAGGCCGCCATGGTCGATGCGGCGCGCTGGCTCGAAGGCGCGGCCGGGCAGGCCGAGGGCCGGCTGGAGGAGCCGCTGGCGGCCCTGTCGCGTGCGCTGGTCGAGCTGGGCGAGGCGACGAAGGGGGTCGAGGACACGCTCTCGGCGCTCGACTTTGATCCCGCCGCCCTGGAGGCGACCGAGGAGCGGCTGTTCGCGCTGCGCGGCTTGGCCCGCAAGCATGGCGTGCTGCCGGACGACCTGGCCGATTTGGCCGGGGACCTGCGCCAGAGGCTGGGCCAGATCGACGCCGGAGAGGCCGAGATCGGCGCGTTGCGTGCGGCCGACCGTGCCGCCGCCGCGGCCTATGACGACGCGGCGGCGGCCCTGACCGAGGCGCGGCAAGAGGCCGCCCGTCGTCTGGACCTAGCGGTCACGGCGGAACTTGCGCCGCTGAAGATGGAACGCGCCGTCTTCGAGACGCGGGTCAGTCCCGCCGAGGCTGGCCCTGACGGCGGTGATGCGGTCGCCTTCACCGTGGCCACCAACCCGGGCGCGCCGTCCGGTCCGCTGGACAAGATCGCCTCAGGGGGTGAGCTGTCGAGGTTCCTGCTGGCGCTCAAGGTGTGTCTTGCGCGTGGGAACGATGCGCTGGTGATGATCTTTGATGAGATTGACCGGGGCGTCGGCGGCGCGACGGCCGACGCGGTAGGACGACGCCTGCAGACGCTGGCGGCTGATGCGCAGGTCCTGGTGATCACCCATTCGCCGCAGGTCGCCGCTCTGGGCGAGGTTCATTTCCGGGTGTCGAAATCCGTGTCGGACGGGATGACGACATCGACGGTGGCGCGGCTCTCCGACAGCGACCGCGTGGCCGAGATCGCGAGGATGCTGTCCGGCGACCGCGTCACCGGGGCTGCGACCGAAGCCGCCCGGGCGCTTCTGGACGGCTAATCGAGGATCTGCGGAACCGGCCGCAGCACCGATTCGATGCGCATGGTGGTGGGGTCCAGGCGCACGATATGACCGGCAACGACGGCATAGGCGTCCCCCGCGGGCGGCGACGACAGCCCGTAACGGCCGGGGCGCGTGATCATGTGGACCTGATGCTCGGCGGCAATGTCGCCGACGGTGACAATTGCATCCTGGCGCGTCAGGCAGCGCGGGCCGCAGGTCGCGGCCGACAGATGGTCCGGATAGCGGCCTTTGGGCGGTTCGGGGGCAAAAAAGGCCGCGACACCGACCATACCCCCGACCACCGCGGCGGAGAGAGGGTGCAGTGGCATCATGTCGTTCCTTTCCCTGTCATCTTGGTCAACACGGCTCTGACACGACAGTTCCGCGACAGAGTTCGTTGGCAGATCAGTGTTGCATCTGCGGCAGATGTCGCAGGACCGAAAGGATCTTCCCCGACCGGTCGTCGATCCGCACCAGATAGCCCCCGACGATGGCATAGCGGTGTCCCACGGGGCTGAGACCCAGGCCATAGGTCCCGGGCACCGCGATCGGCGTCACCAGCTCCTGTCGGGGGGACGTCACCGATGATCGGCGCGGCGGCGATGGTGCTTTCCCGCGCTTGCGCAGGATGGGGCAGCAGCGGCTCATGCAGGATCGTGGCCATAAAGGCCGCCAGCGCCGCGAAGGCCAGTGAGACCGCTGTCAAAAGTCGCGGCAAACGCATCAGCGCTGCTCCGTCAAGTCTGCATCCTGAACCCATGAACCACATGCCGGTTTAAGGGTTCCCTGACAAGCTGGCGGAAAGGACGGGCTTCAGCCGTTCCGCTGCACAAACCTGGGCAGCATGGCAGAAAAGTCACGTCCGCGTCCGTCTTCGCGCTCGACGAACTCCTCGTAAAGATTGCGGGCCAGCGACCCCATGGGCGTATCCGCGCCCGCCGATCCGGCCGCCTGCTGGGCCAGGTTCAGGTCCTTCAGCATCAGTTCGGCGGCAAAGCCGGGGCGATAGTCATTGTCGGCCGGGCTTTGCGGACCGATCCCCGGCGCCGGGCAATAGGCGTTCATCGTCCAGCTGTATCCCGAACTGGTCGAGACGACATCGAACATCTTCTGCCGATCCAGACCCAGCTTGTCGGCCATGGCGAAGGCCTCGCAGGTGGCGATCATGGTCACGCCCAGGATCATGTTGTTGCAGATCTTCGCGGCCTGGCCCGCGCCGCTCTCGCCGCAATGGACGGCCTTCTGGCCCATGATCTCGAAGAGCGGCTCGACCGTCGCGAAATCCTTGGACCGACCGCCGACCATGAAGGTCAGCGTCCCGGCCTGAGCGCCGCCGATCCCGCCCGAGACGGGGGCATCCAGCGCGCCCAGTTCCGCCGCAATCGCCGCCTCGGCGACGGCGCGGGCGCTGTCCACATCGACGGTCGAGCAGTCGCAGAGGATTGCGCCCGCCCGCATCGCCGGAATGACCTGGTCGGCCACGGCGCGCAGGATCTGGCCGTTCGGGAGCATGGTGATGACCACGTCAGCATCGCGCGCCGCCTCGGCGGCCGAGGTTGCGGGGCTTACCCCCTCCGGCTCGGGCGCGGCGGTGTCAAAACCCGTCACCTGATGTCCGGCTTTTGCTAGGTTGCTTGCCATGGGCGCACCCATGTTGCCCAGTCCGATGAACCCGATCTTCATTCCGTTTCCTCCCAACCCAGGTCGTCATCCGGCAGCGGCGCCAGCATGGCCCGCACCTTGTCGTCGGTCGCCGCGGCCGTCCAATTGGGGCTGCGATCCTTGTCGATGATCTGCGCGCGGACCCCTTCCAAGAAATCGCTCTCAGCCGTGGCGCGGGCGGTGAAGCGATACTCTCGCGCCAGCGACTGCTGGATGCGGCGGTCGCCGCGCGCCGCGCGCACCATCGCCAGACCCGCCGCCATCGACAAGGGCGAGTTGCGCTGCAGCGTCGCCAGATCGTCGCCATCGGGCAGCGATTGCATGATCTGCGCCGGGTCGTGTCCGCCGAAGGCCGACAGGTCCTGGTCGGCCAGCGCCGAGGCCGGGGCAGGGTGGCCCGACAGGCAAGCGGTGTCGCCCGTGCGCTGCACTTCGTCCATCAGGGCGGGCCATTCCGTCTCGGGGATGTAGAGGTCGGCGAAACCGGCGTGCAACGCATCGCCGGGGCCCATCCGCGCGCCGGTCAAGGCCAGATACTCTCCAATCCGGCCCGGCGCGCGGGATAGAAGCCAGGTTCCGCCCACGTCGGGGATCAGGCCGATGCCGCTTTCGGGCATCGCGATGCGGGTAGTGTCGCTGACGATGCGGTGGCTTGCATGGCCGCCGACGCCCACGCCGCCGCCCATGACGAAGCCCTGCATGAAGGCCACGATCGGCTTGGGATAATCCGCGATGGTGGCGTTCATACGGTATTCGTCGCGGAAGAACTCTCGCCCGACCTTGTGATCGCCCGCCCGACCGGCGTGATAGACCGCCGCGATGTCGCCTCCTGCGCAAAAGGCGCGGTCGCCCTCGGCGTCGATGATGACCAGCGCGACGTCCGGGTCGTCGCGCCAGCTGTCCAAGGCCTTCTGGATCGCCAGCGCCATCGGGTGGCTGAGCGCATTGAGCGCCTTGGGGCGGGTGAAGGTGATGCGGCCGGCGCGGCCGGTCTTGCGGATGTTCAGGTCGTCCATTCTACCTCCGTTCGGCCAGCAGGGCGCGGCTGACGATCAGGCGCATGATCTCGTTCGTGCCCTCCAGGATCTGGTGGACGCGCAGGTCGCGCACGATCTTCTCGATGCCGTAATCGGCCAGATAGCCGTAACCGCCGTGCAACTGCAGGCACTGGTTGGCGACATCGAAGGCGCGGTCGGTGACATGCAGCTTGGCCATGGCGCAGAACTTGCCGGCGTCGGGCGAACCCTGATCCAGCCTCCACGCCGCCTGACGCAGGAAGATGCGGCTGGACTGCAGCGCGGTCTCCATCTCGGCCAGGCGGAACTGCAGGGCCTGGAACTGGTCCAGCGATTGGCCGAAGGCCTTGCGGTCGCCCATGTAGGCCAGCGTCGCGTCCAGCGCGGCCTGCGCTCCGCCAAGGGCCGCGGCGGCGATGTTCAGCCGGCCACCGTCAAGCCCGGCCATGGCATAGGAAAAGCCGCGGCCTTCCTCGCCCAGGAGGTTGGCGGCCGGAACGACGCAGTCGTCGAACTGCACCTGTGCGGTGGGCTGGGACCGCCAGCCCATCTTCTCTTCCAGCGCGCCGAAGGTCAGGCCAGGGGTGCCGTCCTCGACGATGACGGTGCTGATGCCCTTGGGACCGTCGCCGCCGGTGCGGACCATGGCGATATAGGCGTCGGAATAGCCGCCGCCCGAGATGAAGGCCTTGGTGCCGTTCAGCCGCCAGCCCTGATCGTCGCGTTCGGCGCGGGTGCGCAGCGCGGCCGCGTCAGATCCGCTGCCAGGTTCGGTCAGGCAATAGCTGAAGATCTTCCGCATGGCGCACAGGTCTGGCAGCCAGCGGTCCTTGTCCTCGGCCGATCCGAACTTGTCGATCATCCCGCCGCACATGTTGTGGATCGACAGGAAGGACGCGACCGAGGGGCAGGCCATGGACAGCGCCTCGAAGACCAAGGTCCCGTCAAGCCGTGTGAGGCCGGTTCCGCCATGATCCTCGGACACGAAGATGCCGCCGAGGCCCAGTTCGGCCACCTCGGGCCAGAGGTCGCGGGGGATGGTGCCGTCGGCTTCCCACGTTCGCGCATGGGGCGCGATGCGGGCTTGGCCGAAATCGCGGGCCATGTCGAAGATGGCCTGCTGTTCCTCGGTCAGTGCGAAATCCATGCGTCATCCCCTCCCCGGATTTGCGTGAATTGAACGGTTGTTTAATTGGCAGATGTTGCAGCAGTATTGCAAGCTGCACCGTCAAAGATCTTGGCGAAACTCCTCGATCAGGTGGCGGGTCACGGCGCGAAGGGCCTCGTCCTCGGTCGCGCCGGCGGCGCGGGCGCGGGCGGCCACGGCGCGTTGGGCATCTGCCGAGGTGCCGCGCGCCACCATGTCGCGCAGGCGGGCAACGGCGGGCTGGCTGTCCAGCGCGTCGGCATCCTCGGCGATCAGCGCCAGCCAGTCCTCGGCGATGCGGTCGAAGGGCAGGACGGCGCCGGCACCGAAGTCGATCAGCCCCTCGGCCATGCCATAGCGGGCGGCGCGCCAGCGGTTTTCGCCGATCAGGAAGGCGTCGTATTGCCGCCAGCGCTGGTTCCGGCGCGACAGGCGCCAGAGCATCCGCAGCGTCGCCTGGATCAATGCGGCCAAGGTCACGGCGTCGTCGGCGCGGGGGCAGGCGTCGCAGATCCGGGTTTCCAGCGTCGGGAACTTGGAGGATGGGCGTAGGTCCCACCAGATCTTCGAACTGTCCTCGATGATGCCCAGATCGGTCAGGGCGGTGATCGAGCGTTCGTATTCAGGCCAGCTTCCGAAGGCGGGCGGCAGGCCCGTGCGGGGCATGTCACCGAAGACCGTCGTGCGGTAGGAGGCCAGCCCCGTGTCCTGCCCCAGCCAGAAGGGGCTGGAGGCCGAAAGCGCCAGCAGATGCGGCAGGAAATAGCTCAGCTGCCCCATCAGGTCGATGCGCTGCGAGGGATCGGGGATGCCGATATGGACATGCATCCCGCAGATCAGCATACGCCGCGCCACGCCACCCATGTCGCGCGACAACTGGTTGTAGCGGTCCTTGTCGGTATGGTCCTGGTCGCGCCAGTCGGCGAAGGGGTGGCAGGACGCCGAGATCGGCGCCAGCCCGTGATCGGCCGCGTGCCGGGCGACGGTGGTGCGCAGGTGGCGCAGGTGGTCGCGGGCCTGCCGGATGTCGGCGGAGACAGGCGTGCCGATCTCGATCTGGCAGCGCAGGAACTCGGGGCTGACCTGGTCGCCCAGATCGGCCTTGCAGGCATCCATCAGCGCCTTGGGCGCTGTGGCAAGATCGCAGGTCTCGGCATCGACGAGGAGGTATTCCTCCTCGATGCCCAGGGTGAAGTCAGGCTCTGTGCTCATGGCGGTCCCTTGGAAAGACCTGAACGGGCGCTGTTGCGTCCCGCGGATGCCGGGGGGAGAGCCCCCCGGACCCCCGGGCCAGTGTCGCACGGACGACGGATCAGTCCATTGCCTTGAAGTTGAACTCTCCGCCTTCCTTGATGCCCGAGGGCCAGCGCGCGGTCACGGTCTTGGTGCGCGTATAGAAGCGGAACGCGTCCGGTCCGTGCTGGTTCAGGTCGCCGAAGCCCGATTTCTTCCAGCCGCCGAAGGTGTGGTAGGCGAGTGGAACCGGGATCGGCACGTTGACGCCGACCATGCCGATGTTGATGCGGCTGGCAAAGTCACGGGCGGTGTCGCCGTCGCGGGTATAGATCGCCGTGCCGTTGCCGTATTCGTGGTCCATGGCCAGCTTGATTGCCTCTTCATAGCTGCCGGCGCGGACGGTGGACAGGACGGGGCCGAAGATCTCTTGCTTGTAGATGTCCATGTCGGGCGTGACACGGTCGAAGAGGTGGGGGCCGACGAAGAAGCCGTTCTCGTATCCCTGCAGGTTGAAGTCGCGGCCGTCGACGACCAGTTCTGCGCCTTGGTCGACGCCCGACTGCACCAGGCGCAGGATGTTCTCCTTCGCGGCCTTGGTGACGACCGGGCCATAGTCCACGTCGTTGCCGGCGGTATAGGGGCCTACCTTCAGCTTCTCGATCCGCGGCACGAGGCGCTCGATCAGCGCATCGGCGGTCTTGTCGCCCACGGGAACCGCGACCGAGATCGCCATGCAGCGTTCGCCTGCCGCGCCATAGCCCGCACCAACCAGCGCGTCGGCGGCCTGGTCGAGGTCGGCGTCGGGCATGATGATCATATGGTTCTTGGCGCCGCCGAAGCATTGCGCGCGCTTGCCGGTCTGGGCGGCGCGTTCATAGATGTACTGCGCGATGGGGGTCGAGCCGACGAAGCCCACGGCCTGGATAATCTGGCTGTCCAGGATCGCATCGACGGTTTCCTTGTCGCCGTTCACGACCTGCAGCACGCCGTCGGGCAGGCCCGCCTCTTGCAGCAGCTTCGCCAGCATCAGGGGCACCGACGGGTCGCGCTCGGACGGCTTCAGGATCATCGCGTTGCCTGCAGCCAGGGCCGGGCCCATCTTCCACAGCGGGATCATCGCTGGGAAGTTGAAGGGCGTGATGCCCGCCACGACGCCGAGCGGCTGGCGCATCGAATACATGTCGATGCCGGGGCCGGCGCTGTCGGTGAATTCGCCCTTCAGCAAGTGGGGCGCACCGATGCAGAACTCGATGACCTCCAGCCCGCGCTGGATGTCGCCCTTGGCGTCGGGGAAGGTCTTGCCGTGTTCGCTGGACAGAACCTCGGCCATCTTGTCCATGTCGCGGTTGATGAGGCGCACGAACTCCATCATCACGCGGGCGCGGCGCTGCGGGTTGGTCAGGCCCCACTTGACCTGAGCTTCGGCGGCGCGTTCGACCGCGTGGTCAAGCTCGGCCTTGGTGGCCAGCGACAGGCGCGCCTGAACCTCGCCGGTGGCGGGGTTGAACACGTCCGAGAAGCGGCCGGACGTGCCTTGGTATTCCTTGCCGTCGATCCAGTGATGAATCTCTTTCATTCGTCATCCTCCTGTTTGAGCGGCAAGTTAGCCTTGCGATATCGCCGGATAAAGACGCAGGGTGGCAAAAGGGTTTTGCAAAAACGCAAAGGATGTCGGGATGGATTGGGACGACCTGCGCATCTTCCTGGCCGTCGCGCGGACGGAAAGCCTGTCTGGCGCGGGTCGGCGGCTGGGGCTGGACGCCTCGACCGTCGGCCGGCGCATCGCGCGGCTTGAGGGGGCGGTGGGGGCCGCCCTGTTCCTGAAGACGCCGCAGGGGTACCAGCTGACCGCCGAAGGAGCGCGCCTGATCCCACCCGCCGAGGCGGCCGAGCAGGCAGCCGCCGCCGCATCCGAGGCTGTCCGCGTCGAGGCCGGCATCACCGGGCAGTTGCGGATCGGGGCGCCGGACGGCTGCGCCAACTATCTGCTGCCGCAGGTGGCGCGCGATCTGTGCAAGGCGCATCCGGGGCTGGAGGTGCAGATCGTCGCCCTGCCGCGCGTCGTCAACCTGACCCGGCGAGAGGCCGACATGGCCATTGCCGTGTCGCCGCCGGACGCGGGGCGGCTGACGGTGCAGCGGCTGGCGGATTACCGGCTGCACCTGGCCGCGCACCGCGACTATCTGGCCGAGCATCCGCCGCTGACAAGCCTGCAGGCGCTGAAGGATCACCGGATGATCAGCTATATCCCCGACATGATCTTCGATCGCGAACTGGACTATCTCTCCGCCACCGGGGTCGAGACGGCGCAGATCAGCTCGAACTCGGTGGCGGTGCAGATGCAGGCGCTGCGCGCAGGTGCGGGCGTCGGGATCGTGCACGACTTCGCGTTGCCCTTTGCACCGGGCGTGACGCGGGTGCTGACCGACAGTATTTCCTTGACGCGCAGCTTCTGGTTGATCCGACATGCCGACGACCGCGGGTCCCGCCGATTGACGCTGCTGGCCGAAGCTCTGGCGCAGGGCGTGCGCGCCGAAATCCACCGGCTGGAGGGGCAGCTGCCCACCCCCGACTAGGGTGGCACTTGACGGATCGCGATTCGGGCCAAAAGATGAAGCCACAGAAGCCGTCAGGGAAGGGGACCTCGCCATGTTGGTCAAACAGTTGCTGTCGATGAAGTCGGATTCCGCCAAGCCGTGGATCGAATCCGCCACGATCCTGACCATCGGTCCCGACGCCTCCCTGGCCGAGGCCGCGCAACTGCTGGCCGAAAAGCGTATTGGCGCGGTCGTGGTCTCGACGGACGGCGAAACGCCGATGGGCATCCTGTCGGAACGCGACATCGTGCGCCAGCTGGGGCAGCACGGACCCGGGGTCCTGTCGCGCCCTATCAGCGAGTTCATGACCCGCGAGGTGCAGACCTGCACCGTCGCCGAGGATGCGCTGACCGTCCTTGAACGGATGACCAACGGCCGGTTCCGCCACATGCCGGTGGTGGACGAAGGCGGGCGGATGCTGGGCGTCATCTCGATCGGCGACGCGGTCAGCGGCCGCCTGAAAGAGCTTGCCGCCGAAAAGGAGGCCCTGACCGGCATGATCATGGGCGCATGACGTCCGGTCGCGCACGATCGCTTCCTTGCAATCGGTTGGCAAATCGGTTTTGCCTGAGGCCCGGACCCTGACACAGGACGCGATCTTATGCGCATCGGCCTCTATCCCGGCACGTTCGACCCGATCACCCTGGGTCATATCGACATCATTCAGCGCGCCATGGCGCTGGTCGACCGGCTGGTGATCGGGGTCGCCATCAATCGCGACAAGAGCCCGCTGTTCCCGCTGGAGGAGCGGGTGGCGATGGTCCAGGCTGAATGCGACGCCATCGCGCTGAAGACCGGCGGCGAGATTCTGGTCCATCCGTTCGAGAACCTGCTGATCGACTGTGCCCGCGACGTGGGCGCCAGGGTGATCGTGCGCGGCCTGCGCGCCGTCGCCGATTTCGAATACGAGTTCCAGATGGTCGGAATGAACCGCGCCCTGGACAGCAGCATCGAGACCGTGTTCCTGATGGCGGACGCCCGGCGGCAGGCAATCGCCTCGAAGCTGGTCAAGGAGATCGCTCGGCTTGGCGGTGACGTGTCGAAATTCGTCAGCCCCCCGGTCGCCGACGCGCTGCTGCGCCGCTATGGCTAGGGGGGCGTGGCGCCGGAACTGCACGGGCCGCTGTCGGCACCTTCTGTGATCCCAGGCGGGACAGCAGTTCCCGTTCATCCGCGCCTATGATGGTCCGGAGGAGTGCGCAGGTCTGCTCGTCAGATGAACCCGAGACCGCAGCGGCTGCGCTGGAGGCTCGCGTCGATCCTGAGATGATTGCCCGCTGACTGATCCTGGCCCAGGCCCAGGCCAAGGCATCGTCCAAGACTCCCGCATCGTCGTTCGGCTTTTGGACCCGCCGCAGTCCATTGTCCGTGGGACAGGTATTCCTGCGGGACGCCTCTCGCACGGCCAGAATCAGAGTCCGCCTTTCACGTCTCGGTCAAGGCGGACACGCCGCCGCTTATCGAGCGACGGCGCCAACATCAGGCAGAGCATGACGATGATCAAGGGGGCGGTCTTTCTCGACCGCCGAGGCCGATCACTCGGCCGGGGGGGCCAGTTTCTTCGTGCCGCCGTTGTTCAGTGGGTCTTCCTGCCGCTGGACCGAGCCTTCGAAATGCGCGCCGGATTCAATGGCAATGGTCTTGTGGATGATGTCGCCCTCGACCCGGGCCGTGGCGGTCAGGCGGACCTTCAGCCCGCGGACGCGGCCGACGACGCGGCCATGGACGATCACGTCGTCGCCGACGATCTCGCCCTTGATGGTCGCCGTCTCGCCGATGGTCAGCTGGTGGGCGCGGATGTCACCCTCGACGGTGCCTTCGACCTGGATGTCGCCCTGCGTCTTGATGTTGCCGACGACCGTCAGGTCCGGCGACATGACCGACGGCGCCGTTCGCGGGCGCGGCGTCGATGGGGCGGAGGCGTCGGGATTGCGTTCGGGAGTGGCAGGTGCGGCTTCGGGTGCGGGGCCGGCGGGGGCCGGAGAGGCGGGGCGATTCTCGGTCACGCGGGTCTTACTGAACATTTTCTGCTGCCTTGATGAAGCTCATCGGGTCCACGGCCCGACCGTTCATCCGCACCTCGTAATGCAGGTGCGGCCCGGTCGAGCGTCCGGTATTGCCCATAGCACCGATCAGCTCGCCTTGCGACACCCTTTGACCGACTTTGACGCCGATCCGGCTGAGGTGGCCATAGCGCGTCTCGGTCCCCAGCTCGTGTTCGATCTTGATGAGGTTCCCATAGGCACCCTGGCGGCCGGCATAGGTCACCACGCCGTCGCCGGTGGCGTGGATCGGCGTGCCGACGGGGCCGGCCATGTCCACGCCCTCGTGCATGCGGCCCCAACGGCGACCAAAGCCCGAAGTATAGCGGAACGCCTGTTCGACCGGCATCGCCAGCGGCAGCTTCTCGATGGCGATGCGATAGGTGTTCATCTGGTCCAGCGTCACGATGATCTGCCGGGCCTTGGTCTCGTTCTGGCTGAGCGCCGCGTTGCCCCGCGTCGAATAGGACAGCGGCGTCAACGGACCGCCTTGACCGGAATAGCCTTCGCGGATGGTCGCCAGAACCTCGTCGGGGTTCATCCCGACCGAGCGGAAGACGTCGTCCAGCGGCTCGGTCGAGATGGTCACCGCGTCTTCCAGCTGGGTCAGGATCTCGTCGTTGCGGGCCAGGATCTGGTCGCGCTCGACAGTCAGTTCCTGGGCGGCCAGCCGGGCCTCGTCGGCTTCCTGCCGGGCCAGGGCGCGCTGGTCGGCGGTCTGGCGAAGCTCTTCGGCCAGGATGTCCAGGGCGACGGTGACTTCCTTGCTGCGGTCTGGGCCTGCATCGTCGGCGACCTGGGCCTGATGCGCATCGCGTTCCGCCAGCGCCGCCGTCAGGGTCGAGCGTACGGCACCAAGACCCGCTTCCATCTCGCGGCGCTTCTCCTCGGAGGCGAGGAGCTGCGTCTGCATCTGGGAAACCTGGTCCAGCGCCGTGGCAAAGCGAGCCTGCGCGGCAAGTGCCTCGGCGGCGCGGGCGTCGCGTTCGGCCTGAAGCTCGTCCAGCCGCTGCTCCAGCCCGGCCTGCGCGGCGGGAGCCCGCGTGCCTTCCGCGCCGAAGGCGTCGATCATCAGGGCCGAGCTGGCAAACAGCGTCCAGCCGAAGGCGAGGGTAATCCCGCTGATCCCGGCAAGCTGGGTCAGGGGGCGCAGGTGCAGGACGCGGGTGGTGTCATCCGACCGAAGGAACAGCCGTTGCTCTGGCAGCCACTTCCCAAGCGACGCGTTCAGTCGATCCATCACCTTCATTGTCGATCACTGTCCCCCGAAAGGCACGCCTTGTCGTGGCTGGCGCATTGGTTCCATTCGCGGTCGGGTAAACAGCAGCTGTGCCTTGATGGCAACAGCCCAAGAAAACCGTCGGCCATGATGCGCGAAACCTTGCCCCGGTCGGCGGGTTCCCGCCCAAGTTGCAAGGCCAACCTGTGGATAACTCAGGCGATCTCGTAGGGCAGGGGTCCGTGCCGGTCTTGCGGAATGCGCAGGTCGCGGTCGATCGGCGGCACCGACCGCTGGTGGCAGTCGCGGCGCGGACAGATTCGGCACGAGATGCCGATGGGTTCGAACGCCCTCGGCTTGGTCAGGTCCAGACCGTCGGCATAGACCATGCCCTCGGCCTGCGTGACCTCGACCCCCAAGCCAATGGCAAAGCGGCGGACGGGCGCATTGAAGGCGCCGGCGTGCTTGGACACGTCGCGCGACAGCAGCAGATAGCGCACGCCGTCAGGGGTTTCGGCCAGCTGTCGCAGGAAGCGGCCCGGCTGCTCGAATGCCTGGTGGACGTTCCACAGTGGGCAGGCGCCGCCGAACCGCGCAAACTGCAGCCGCGTGGCCGAGTGCCGCTTGGTGATGGTGCCCGCCTGATCGACGCGCACGAAGAAGAACGGCACACCTTTCGCGCCGGGACGCTGCATCGTCGACAGGCGGTGGGCCACCTGCTCCAGCGAGGCGCCGAACAGATGCGACAGCCGCTCCAGGTCGTGCCGCTCTTCGTGTGCGGCGGCCAGAAAGGCGCGATAGGGCATCAGGGCCGCGCCCGCAAAATAGTTCGCCATCCCCAGCCGGGCGATTTCCCGCGCCGTCTGGCTGCGAAACCGCGCAAGGTCCAGCGTCGCGTCCAGCAGGTCGGACTGACGCTCGAGCGCAACGAGATGCAACAGCTGGAACAGGCGCGTTGGCGCCTCGGCCGCGGCATTGACCAGCAGGCGATCGCCGTCGCGGCGATAAACCGAATTGGCGGGCAGTTCGGTCAGCCGCACCTGGATGCCCTTGGCCGCCAGCGCCGCAACAGCCATCTGCCAGGGATCGCCGCGCCGGCCGTCGGGGGCTGCGAAACGCTCGGCCGCGCGGTCGACCGCATCGATGTAGTTGTCGCAATAGTGGAAGAAGTCGCGGACCTCCTCCCACGGGGTCGTCAGGCTGTTCTGCCCGGCGGCGCCGATGGCCTGATCGAGGGCCGCCAGCCGTTCCTGACCTTCGCGATGCGCGCGATAGAGGTTCAGGAAGGCCCGCGCCAGAACCGGCGCATTGGTCGCGGCAAGGCGCAGATCCGCAAGGGGCGGTGCGCTGTCGAACAGCGGGTCGGCCAGTGCCTCTTGCATGTCGATGACCATGCGTTCCGCGTCGCCGGCGGCCAGCGTGGTCAGGTCGATGCCGAATTCCTGTGCCAGCCGCAGAAGCACACCGGCGCTGATCGGGCGGTGGTTGTTTTCCATCTGCGACAGGTAGGGCAGCGACACGCCGAGCGTTTCGGCAAAGCGCCGCTGCGTCAGGCCGGCACGGGCGCGGGTTTCGCGCAGTGCGCTGCCGGCATAGATCTTCTGCGTGGCCATCCCGTCCCCTCCGCTTTGCAAATCAGGCTTAGCGGTTGCAAAGGCGGGGCGGCAAGAACCTAGTGTGCGGTGATCAGCTGCGATTCGCGCCGATAGACCCAGGCAATTGCCAGAAGCGAGCCCGCCGCCGAGGCGCACATGATGGCCAGAAGCGGCGTCGCGCCACTGCCCGGCTGAAGAAGCGCACCGGCCAGCGCCGACAGCGCCGCGCCGCCCGCCACGGCCAGCGCGCCGCCCAGCCCCGACGCGGTGCCGGCAAGCTCGGGGCGCACGCTCATCATGCCGGCATTGGCGTTGGGCAGGACCATGCCGTTGCCCAAGCCCATCGTCGCAATGGCGCCGAAGAAGACGATCGGGCGCACCAGCCCCGAGAGATCCGCCAGCAGCGCCAGCGACAGCGCAAGAAAGCAGATGATTGCGCCGAAGAGGATCATCCGGTTCATGCCCAGTTGCGCCGAGAAGCGCGCCGACAGGAAATTGCCGAGGATATAGCCGATCGAGGGGGCGGCGAACCAATAGCCGACCTGCGCCGGCGTCAGGCCGAAGACACGCTCGCCCACGAATGGCGCACCGCCGAGATAGGCGAAGAAGGCGCCAGAGGACAGCGTGGCCGCCAGGCAATAACCCCAGAACCGGTGCGAGCGCGCGAGGATGGGATAGTTCACCATCTGGCGCCGGAGGGGCAGGCCACCGCCGCGCACGGTCTCGCCCATGTCGCGGAAGGCGAGGACCAGGACAAGGACGCCCAGAAGGCCCATCACGGCAAAGTTCGCCTGCCAGCCGAAGAGCTCGTCCAGAACGCCGCCGGCGACCGGGGCCATCATCGGCACCACCGCCATGCCCATCGTGACGTAGCCCAGCATCGACGCCGCCCGGTCGCCGTCATAGAGGTCCCGGACGACGGCGCGGGGCACCAGCATACAGACGGTGATGACCGCCTGCAGAAGCCGGAAGACCAAGAAGACGCCCGCGGTCGTGGCCAGAAGCGTGCCGACAGTGGCCAGCAGGAAGCCTGCCAGCCCCGCCAGCACCACGGGACGGCGACCGAAGCGGTCGCTGAGCGGGCCGCCGAGCAACTGCAGGACCGCACTGGCGCCGATATAGGCCGACACCGATAGCTGCATGACCGCGTAGTCTACCCCGAATTCCCGCGCCATGCCGGGCAGTGACGGCAGGAACACGTTCATGGAAAGCGCCGACACGCCCGAAAGGGCCACCAGCGTCAGAAGATGAGGGGGCGTGCGCATCATCGGCCTTTCGATCCCGCGGGATTGCACGATATGCAGAGCCAGGTGCCGCCGTCCAGAGCGCCCTGTCCGAAACCGTCAGTTTGCGTCCCGCGGCGGCGGGGGGCCGGCCCCCCGCACCCCCCCTAACGGTAAGGGGCTTCAGCCGAAGTCGTGGAAGATGAACTAGGCGCCGAGGCAGATCAGCGAGAAGCCGACGCCGTGCTGCCAGCCGATCTTTTCGCCCAGGTAGACCCAGGAGAAGATCGCGAAGACCGAGAGGCTGATCACCTCCTGAATGGTCTTCAGCTGCGCGGCGCTGAATTGCCCGTGGCCGATGCGGTTGGCTGGCACCTGCAGCACATATTCGAAGAAGGCGATCCCCCAGCTGACGAGGATCACGGTGATCAGCGGCGCCGCCTTGAACTTCAGGTGCCCATACCACGCGACCGTCATGAAGACGTTCGACGCCAGAAGCAGGCCGATCGTGACCAGCGGGACGGGCAGGTTCAACCGGTCAGTCCCACTGGCTCTGGCGGTCGCGGGCGAGGTTGCCGAAGCGGGTGAACTGGCCTTCGAAGGCCAGCTCGACCGTGCCGATGGGGCCGTGGCGCTGCTTGCCCAGGATCACCTCGGCCTTGCCGTGGACGCTCTCCATCACCTGCTGCCACTTGGCCATCGCATCCAGATCGCTGTCGGACGGCTTTTCGCGTTCCTTGTAGTATTCCTCGCGGAAGACGAACATCACGATGTCGGCGTCCTGTTCGATCGAGCCGGATTCGCGCAGGTCCGACAGCTGCGGTCGCTTGTCCTCTCGGTTCTCGACCTGGCGGCTAAGCTGCGAGAGCGCGATGACCGGTATGTTCAGCTCTTTCGCGACGGCCTTGAGACCCTGGGTGATCTCGGAGACCTCGTTCACGCGGCTGTCCTTGGCGGTGGCGGCCTTCAGGAGCTGAAGATAGTCCACCATCAGCACGTCGAGCCCGTGCGTCCGCTTGAGCTTCCGCGCTCGCGCCGCCAGCTGGTTGATCGGCAACGCCGGCGTGTCGTCGATATAGAGTGGGCAGTTCTGCAGCGCATGGGCGGCTTCGACGAAGCGGCGGAACTCGGCCTCGTCCATGTTGCCCGAGCGGATGCGCTCGGACGGCACCTCGGCGGCCTCGGACAGGATCCGGGCGGCCAGCTGTTCGGCCGACATCTCGAGGCTGAAGAAGCCCACGACGCCGCCCTCGACGCTGCCCTGCGTGCCATCGGGTTTCTCGCCCAGCTTGTGCGCGCGGGCAATGTTGAAGGCGATGTTGGTCGCCAGTGAGGTCTTCCCCATCGAGGGACGGCCGGCCAGGATGATCAGGTCCGAGTTGTTCAGCCCGCCCATCTTGGCATCAAGGTCGATCAGCCCGGTCGAGATGCCCGACAGCTTGCCGTCGCGCTGATAGGCGGCGTTCGCGACCTGCACGGCTCCGGTGACCGCCTTGAGGAAGCTCTGGAAGCCACGCTCGGCCACGCCGGCCTCGCCCAGCTTATACAGCGTCTGTTCTGCGGCCTTGATCTGTTCCTCGGCATCGTCGCCGACCTCGACCGTGGCCGCTCGCGAGGAGATGTCCTGACCCAGCTGCATCAGCTCGCGCCGCAGCGCAAATTCCCGAATCATCTGCGCATAGTCGCGCGCGGCATAGGCGCTGATCGCGGCCGCCGCCATGCGGGCCAGATAGGCCGGGCCGCCCAGCTCCTTCAGCCCTTCGTCATGTTCCAGGAAGGCCTTGATGGTGACCGGGCTGGCCAGCGCGTTCTTGCGGATACGCTCGGCGCAGATGTCGAAGATGCGGGCGTGGACCGGGTGATAGAAGTGATCCGACTTGATGATCTGGCTGACCCGGTCGAACACGTCGTTGTTGGTCAGAAGCGCGCCCAGCAACTGCTGTTCCGCCTCGAGCGAGAAGGGGATGGCGGGCTTGTCCTCGCCGTCCGTCTGGCCGGGGGTGATCACGCGCAATCCGCTCATGGTTCTGTCCTTTCGCTGCAAGTTGTCAGCATAAAGGAAAGGGGCAGGCGTGAAAATTGCCCGCCCCCAGATTTCGGTGCATCAAGCTGTGGACAGCCTGTGGATAAGATGCCGCTGCAGGCTGACCGACCGAAGACTCACGGCTTTGGTCTTGGCGCCCGGTAATCCTTGAGCCTGTCCCATAAAGCTGTACGAAAACCCGGCCCTACATCTGCGACGCCTGCACTTCTCCCGCAACCGGGGAGGATCAGCCCTGACGTCCTGTCCCTGTCCGCCGTGCCGAAAGCAGGCGTCAGGGATTGGCGGCCTGCCAGGCGCGGGGGTCGGTCAGGAAGGCCTCGACCTCGGCCAGGGTGGTGTCGTCGAAGGCGGCTTGGGCGCGGGCCTCGGCCAGGACATCCCACCAGGTGCAGAGGTGGTGCAGCGTCACGCCGTGATCGGCCAGCCGCTGCGTCGTCTCGGGAAAGATGCCATAGTAGAAGATCACCGCGGTATGGGCGCAGGTGGCGCCTGTTTCGCGGATCGCGTCCACGAAGGACAGCTTGCTGCCGCCGTCGGTGGTCAGATCCTCGACCAGCAGCACCCGCTGGCCCTCGGTCATCACGCCCTCGATACGGGCGTTGCGGCCATAGCCCTTGGGCTTTTTCCGCACATAGGTCATCGGCAGGCCCAAGCGCTCGGCCACCAGCGCGCCGAAGGGGATGCCTGCCGTCTCGCCGCCCGCCACGTTGTCGAAGGCCTCGAAGCCCGCGTCGCGCATGACGGTCGCGGCCATGAAGTCCATCAGCGTGGTGCGGACGCGTGGAAAGCTGATGATGCGGCGGCAGTCGACATAGGTCGGCCCCTTGAGGCCGGAAGCATAGGTGAAGGGCTGCGCCGCGTTGAAATCGACGGCCTTGATCTCCAGCAGCATCCGGGCGGTCAGGCGGGCGATCTCCTCGCGTGCGGGGAAGGTCAGGTTCATTTGTCCTCCAGGTGCCAATAGAGCGGGAAGCCGGGGTCGAAGACTGTCACGACCTCGGACCCGGCTGCGATCTGCGCGGGATATGCGGCCGGCGCGTCGCGGCGGGTCAGGGTGATGCGATCCTCGTTCGCTGGCAGGCGATAGAAGGCCGCACCGTGCAGCGCGGTGAACCCTTCCAGCCGGTCCAGGGCGCCTTCGTCTTCGAACACTTGGGCCAGGATCGACATGGTGTTCGGGGCAGTGAAGCAACCGGCGCAGCCGCAGGGCTGCAGCTTGGCCGCATCCGGATGCGGCGCGCTGTCGGTGCCCAGGAAGAACCGCGCATCGCCCGAACTCGCGGCCTCGCGCAGGGCCAGGCGGTGGGATTCGCGCTTGGCGACCGGCAGGCAGTAATAGTGCGGCCTGATGCCGCCAGCCAGGATCGCGTTGCGGTTGATGACCAGGTGATGCGTCGTGATGGTGGCGGCCAGGTCGTCCCCGCCGGCGCGGGCATAGGCGACGCCGTCGCTGGTGGTGATATGCTCCATCACCACGCGCAGGCCCGGCGTGCGGCGGCGCAGCGGGTCCAGCACACGGTCGATGAAGACAGCTTCCCGGTCGAAGATGTCGACTGTGGGATCGGTCACCTCTCCGTGGACGCAGAGGGTCACGCCAGCCTCGGCCATCGCCTCCAGCACCGGCTGGACGCGGGGGAAATCGGTCACGCCCGAGGCGCTGTTGGTCGTGGCCCCCGCCGGATAGAGCTTGACTGCGCGGATGATCCCGTCGCGGAAGGCCTGCACCACGTCGGCGGCGTCCGTCGTGTCGGTCAGGTAAAGCGTCATCTGCGGGTCGAGCGCGGCGCCAGCGGGCAGGGCTGCGCGGATGCGGTCGCGATAGGCGGCGGCCTGGGCGCCGGTCGTGACCGGCGGCACCAGATTGGGCATGATGATCGCGCGGCCGAATTGCGCGGAATGCGGCGCCACGGCAGCCAGCATCGCGCCGTCGCGCAGGTGCAGGTGCCAGTCGTCCGGACGGCGAAGGGTCAGCGTCTGTGTCATGGCCATGCCTCTATCCACGGCAGGCCGCCTTGCCAAGCGGCGCCGTCAAAGTTTCGGGAACCATGATCGAAAGCCGCCGTTGTATCGCTGCGCCGCAGCAAGCAAGCTGACACGGCCGGGCCGCAGACAGGCGGCACCGAGGAGGGACGCTGAGATGAAGCCGATGATGCCGATGTTTCTTCCCGCAGCGCAGATGCGCCTGGCCACGCAGTTCGCGCGCATGGCGATCGAGGCCAACATGGTCATCGGCCTGCGCATGGCGGGGATGATGGGCCTGATGGCCCAGGCCCCCGGAGAGCCGTTCCGCATGGTGGCGGAAAAACAGGCAGCCGTGTCCGAGTCGCTGTTCGCGATGGCGCAGGCCGGGATGCGGGGTCACAGCACCGAGCGGTTGCTGTCGGCGGGCCTGCGCCCCTACGGCCGGCGGACGCGCGCCAATTCCCGCAGGCTGTCCTTGAAACGCTAGCTGGAACGCTCGTCATCGCTGTCGGTTGTCCGTGCGAACAAAACGATCGAAAGGCGGCTGAAGATGAAGACGGCAATCGTGACCGGCGGTGCGCAGGGCATTGGCAAGGCGACGGCCATGCGCCTGAGGGCGGACGGGTGGCGCGTCGCAGTCTTCGATCTGGACGACGAGGCGCTGGGCGAAGTGGACGACGACATACTTGCCCTGCATGTGGACGTGGGGAACGAGAACGATGTCTCGGCGGCGTTTGCCTCGGTGCGTGATTGGCTAGGGGATTCACCACTGGATCTGTTGGTGTCCAACGCCGGAGTCGCCGATCCGGTCAGTGGCCCCATCGAGGAGCTGTCTCTGGAGGGATGGCGCCGTTGGCAGGACAGCCACGTGACGGGCGCGTTCCTGTGCATCCGCGCGGCGGTCCCGCTGCTGCGGGCGGGAGGGGGCAGCATCGTGACGATGGCATCCACCAGGGCCCTTCAGTCCGAGCCTGAAACCGAGGCCTATGCCGCAGCCAAGGGGGCGCTGGTGGCGTTGACGCATGCCTTGGCGGTCAGCCTTGGCCCCGAGATCAGGGTCAACACGATCCTGCCGGGATGGATCGAAACCGCCCCTGGGAGAAGCGGTCGAAGCGGCAGGATGTCGAGCACTCCGATGCTGATCGAAATCAGCATCCCGTGGGACGGGTTGGGCGGCCTGAGGACGTGGCAGGGCTGGTGGCGTGGCTTGCATCAGACGAGGCCGGGTTTGTCACGGGACAGCGCTTTGTCATCGATGGCGGGATGAGCGTCCGCATGATCTATGCCGAGTGAGAGCAGCAGCCCCCGGGGCGGGATGCGCTGCGGCAGAGCGGAGCATTCTGGACCGGTTTTTGCATCGCGGGGGCTGCCCGCCTGACGGCGGGCGGGACCGGCCGCACCCGGCCGCGCATGAAAAAAGCGGCGGGAGGACGCCCGCCGCTTCGATGCCTTGTGGGGGGGTCAGATCAGCTTGCCCATGGCGACGGCGGTGTCGGACATGCGGTTCGAGAAGCCCCACTCGTTGTCGTACCAGGTCAGGATGCGGACCATCCGGCCCTCCATCACCTTGGTCTGGTCCATGTGGAAGATCGACGAATGCGGGTCGTGGTTGAAGTCGGACGACACCAGCTGTTCCTCGGTATAGCCAAGGATACCCTTCAACGGGCCATCGGCGGCGGTCTTGATCGCCTCGTTGATCTCGGCGACCGAGGTGTCGCGGCTGGCTTCGAAGACCAGGTCCACGACCGAAACGTTCGGCGTCGGCACGCGGATTGCGACGCCGTCCAGCTTGCCCTTCAGTTCCGGCAGCACCAGGCCCACGGCCTTGGCCGCGCCGGTCGAGGTCGGGATCATCGACAGCGCAGCGGCACGCGCGCGGTAGAGGTCCTTGTGCATCGTGTCCAGCGTCGGCTGGTCGCCGGTATAGCTGTGGATCGTCGTCATGAAGCCCCGGTCGATGCCGATCGTGTCGTTCAGCACCTTGGCCACCGGCGACAGGCAGTTCGTCGTGCAGCTGGCGTTAGAGACGACCAGGTCATCCTTGGTCAGCGTGTCGTGGTTCACGCCATAGACGATGGTCTTGTCGGCGCCTTCGCCGGGGGCCGAGATCAGCACCCGCTTGGCACCGGTCGACAGGTGCGGCTGCACCTTTTCCTTGGACGTGAAGATGCCGGTGCATTCCATGATGACGTCGATGTCGCCCCAGGGCAGCTCGGCGGGGTTGCGGATCGCGGTCACCTTGATCGGGCCCCGGCCGACGTCGATGCTGGAGCCATCGACCGTGACCGTGGCCGGGAAGCGGCCGTGGACGCTGTCATAGCGCAGCAGGTGGGCGTTGGTCTCGACCGGGCCCAGATCGTTGATGGCGACGACCTCGATGTCGGTGCGACCGGATTCGATGATAGCGCGCAGGACGTTGCGACCGATCCGACCGAAGCCGTTGATGGCGACCTTGACTGCCATGGGTATCCCTCGTGTGCAGGTGACGGTTGCCATCCTCTAGCCTGCCCTCCGGGGCGATGCAAACGCCGTCTGGATGATGGCCGCTAACGGCTTCAGCGCCAGAAGGCCAGGTATTCGATGAAGTCGTCCAGCCCCCGCGCCGCCGTCAGCGGCAGCGTTCCGCCAAACCAGATCTGGTCGGCGGCGAAGACCGCGCAGATCAGCAGGAACAGGGCGATCGCGATCTGGTTCGTCATCGGGGGCCTCCGCCGGCGGGTCTATCCTGCGCGGGCGTGCAGGGGCAAGCGACCTATTCGTCGTCCTGCGGCAGGCGCAAGGTCAGCTGGCTCGTCTCCTCCAGCCGGCGGATGGCGCTGACGACCTCTGTCATCGCCTCGTCGACGTCCTTGGGGCGCAGCCTGCCAAGCGCCTCGCGTTCCTCGCGAAGGCCGTCTGCCATGCGTTGCGACAGGTTCGACAGGATGAAGTCGGCGGCGGCGACGTCGGCTTCGGCAGTTCCCGACAGCGCGCGGACGAGGACCGGCTGGTCCAGTTCGCGCACGATCCGGGGGACGTCGCGCGGCTCGATCCGGTCGGGGATATGCGCGAAGATGAAGATTGCCCGACGGACGCCGTCAGCGAAGTCCACGTCGCGTTCGTCCAGGGCGCCCAGCACCTCGTCCCGCAGATCGGCGGTGGCGAAATTCAGGATCGCCCCCATGCGGTCGGTGGCGGGGGTCGGGATCGCGGGCTTGGGCAGTGCCTCGGCCGCCTGCAGCAGGACCAGGCCCACGCGGCGCAGCGCCTCGGGCGTCACGCCCGAGGTCATCGACATCGCCTGGGCGACGGCACGGGCGCGGTCACGGGACAGGCCCATGAAGGTGGCGGACGCCGCCTCGACCGGAAGCTTCGACAGCATCAGCGCCACAAGCTCGATCGATTCGGATGTGGCGAGCGCGATCAGCGAATCCTTGGGCAGCTTGCAGAGGCGTACCCAGGGGTCGGATTTGCCCGCGATGGCTGCGGCGCGCTGCAGGCGGTCGCTGCTGTCGTCCGACAGCCGCGTGCCCAGCATTGCCAGCGTCCCGTCCAGACCCCCCGGAAAGGTGACGCCGACGGATTCGAGGCTGTCGCAGAACTCCGTGATGACGGCGTCGCGGGTGTGGCGGTCGACCAGCTGCATCCCAACCATTTCCTGCGCCAGCAGCGTCTGGTCGTCAGCGGTCAGCCGGTCGAGGCCCGACACCTCGTCATCGTCCAGCAGAAGCCGCACGATGACGGCGGCCTTCTGCCGCTGGCTGAGCCCGATCTGGTTCGACATGGCGCCCTCTGTCCTGTTCAGTCAGGGGGCACCATGCCACGACAACCCTAACGCAAGGTTGACGGGGGCCGCCTTTTACAGCGGCTGGATGTCGAAGACGCGGGCGAAGATCGTGTCCACATGCTTGGTGTGATAGCCCAGGTCGAACTTCTCCTCGATCTGGGCAGGGGTCAGGGCGGCGGTCACCTCGGGGTCGGCCAGAAGCTCTTCCTTGAAGTCGGCACCCTTCTCCCAGACCTTCATCGCGTTGCGCTGCACCAGGCGATAGCTGTCCTCGCGGCTGACGCCGGCCTGCGTCAGGGCCAGCAGCACCCGCTGCGACATGACCAGGCCCTTGAACTTGTTCATGTTGGCCAGCATGTTGTCGGGATAGATCACCAGCTTCTCGATGACGCCCGCCAGCCGATTCAGCGCGAAGTCCAGCGTGATCGTCGCGTCAGGCGCGATGCCGCGTTCGACCGACGAATGGCTGATGTCGCGTTCGTGCCACAGCGCCACGTTCTCCATCGCCGGGATGACGGTCATGCGGACAAGGCGGGCCAGACCGGTCAGGTTTTCCGTCAGCACAGGATTGCGCTTGTGCGGCATCGCCGACGAACCCTTCTGGCCGGGGCTGAAGAACTCCTCGGCCTCCAGCACCTCGGTCCGCTGCATGTGGCGGATCTCGATGGCGATGTTTTCCATGCTGCTGGCGATGACGCCAAGGGTGGCGAAGAACATCGCGTGCCGGTCGCGCGGGATCACCTGCGTGCTGATCGGTTCGGGGCGCAGGCCCAGCTTGGCGCAGACATGCTCCTCGACCGCGGGGTCGATGTTGGCGAAGGTGCCTACGGCGCCCGAGATCGCGCCGGTGGCGACTTCCTCGCGAGCGGCCTGAAGTCGGGCCTTGCCGCGCGCCATCTCGGCGTAGAAGCGGGCGAAGGACAGGCCCATCGTGGTGGGTTCGGCGTGGATGCCGTGGCTGCGCCCGATGCGGACCGTGTCCTTGTGTTCGTAGGCGCGGGTCTTCAGCGCCGCCAGCACGCGGTCCATGTCGGCCAGCAGGATGTCGGCGGCGCGCACCAGTTGGATGTTCAGCGTCGTGTCCAGCACGTCCGAGCTGGTCATCCCCTGGTGGACGAAGCGCGCCTGATCGCTGCCCACATGTTCGGCAAGGTGGGTCAGGAAGGCGATGACGTCGTGCTTCGTGACGGCCTCGATCTCGTCGATGCGGGCGACGTCGAATTCGACATCCTTCGCCTTCCACACGGCCTCGGCGTTTTCGCGCGGGATCACGCCCAGGTCGGCCTGGGCGTCGCAGGCATGGGCCTCGATCTCGTACCAGATGCGGAACTTGGTCTCGGGCGACCAGATGGCGACCATTTCGGGGCGGGCGTAACGCGGGATCATGCTGGGCTCCTTTGCGGTTGGCGGGGGCATAGCCGGGACCTGCCGCGGGGGCAAGTTTTCATGACGCCTGCCGGGGCTGCGCGGAACGATCCCATGTGCCAAGGGGTTGATCCTGCAGGACCAACCCGCCAGCCGAGGACCGTCATGCGCCCCCAGGACCCCCATTCCCCGCCGGCCGAGGCCGATCGCACCAGCCAGACGCGCTTCGGGCCACGCCCGGTCCCGGACGGGCATCTGACGGATGACCCCACTGCCCGCCGCCGCAACCTGCCGAGAGAGGCGTCGACCGCCACGAAGGTCATCGTCTGGGGCGGTATGGCGCTTGGCGTCGCGGGGCTGACGGCAGCGGCCACCATGACGGCGCGCAAGCTGATCGGCCCTAGGCATCCGGCCCCTCGCATCCACGGGCCCGTCCACGCCCCGCGCTTCGCCGAGATGACCGAGGCCGAGCGCGACGAGGTCCGCCGCCGGGTCAGGGCGCAGGCGCTTGAGGACGACCGGGAATCCGCGCGCCTGCGGGCCGGGGCGGCCGAGACGCGGCACCCCCGCGGAAACCTCGCCCAAGACCTGACGCGGACCGCGACGGAGCTGACCGACAGCCTGAACGGCGTCGCCCGGTCGATCTCGGATGCGTTTGAGTCGTTCCGGGGCGTGTCGCGGCAGGCGAATTCGATCCTTGGCGATTTCGTGGTCGCGGCCGACCAGTTGAAGGCGATCCTGAACGGCAGCCCCGGCCCGCGCCCCGTCGCGCCCGAAGACCGCCGCCCCGCACCCAAGCCCGAGGATCCAGATCGCATGCATCGCCTGTAGGGGAGGAACGATGGCGGACCGCAAGCCCAAGCCCGGTGTCCTGTCGGCGCTGTTCGACCCGCTGGATGACAGTACCCGGCGGCGCTTCGGCCTGCCTGCCCCCGAGGAAGCAACCGCCCCGCCGCGTCCGCAGGCGCGAGTCCTGAACCGCCGCGGCCGGATGCCCGGCCTGCGCGACATGCGCCGCAGGGACGTGATGAAGGTCGCACAGTCGGTGCTGACGCAGATCGGTGCTGACAGGGTCACCTCGGTCGCGGGCGGGGTCACGTTCTTCGGCCTGCTGTCGCTGTTCCCGGCGATCACCGCCTTCGTGTCGCTCTATGGGCTCTATGCAGATCCCGCGACCATCCAGACCGACCTCGAGTTGCTGAGAAATCTCCTGCCCGAGAGTTCGCTTGACATCATCCGCGGGCAGGTCGTCTCGATCGCCTCGGCCTCGAACGGGGCACTGTCGCTAGCCGGGATCGTCGCGCTGATGGTGGCGTTCTGGTCCGCAAATGGTGGCATGAAGGCGCTGCTGTCGGCGCTGAACGTCGCCTTTTTCCAGCGAGAGACGCGCAGCTTCGTGCGCCTGAACCTGGTGGCGATGCTGTTCACCCTGTCGGGGCTGGCACTGATCGCGCTGATGCTGGCGGTCATTGCCGTCATCCCCGCCATGCTGCGCCTGCTGCCGATGAGCTGGGGTGGGGAAATGCTGGTCACCGTCATCCGCTGGCCGATCATGTTCGGCGTCCTGGTGCTGGCGCTGGCCGCGGTCTATCGTTATGGTCCGGCGGCGCCCAAGTCGCGCTGGCGCTGGATCTCTCCGGGCGCGATTTTCGCCGCGGTGGCGCTGGTGATCACCTCGATGCTGTTTTCCTGGTATGCCGCGAACTTCGGCAACTACAACGAGACCTACGGCTCGCTTGGGGCGGTCGTTGCGCTGATGATCTGGCTGTGGCTGAACGCCACGATCCTGCTGATCGGCGCCGAGATCAATTCTGAGATTGAGCTTCACCTGAAGCGCATGGCAGGATTGGACGTCCCCCGTGCATCGACCGAGGCCCATTCGTGATCCAGTCCCCTTATGTCCCGCTGCTGCTGGCGATCAGCCTGGAAGTTCTGGGCACGTCGATGCTGCAGCGGTCCGAGCAGTTCACCCGACTGTGGCCCACAGTCGCCATGGCGGTCTGCTATCTGGCCAGCTTCTATCTGCTGTCCATCACCTTGAAGGTGCTGCCCCTGGGCGTCGCCTACGCGATCTGGAGCGCGTTCGGCGTGGCGCTGGTCGCCCTGATCGGCTGGGTCGCCTTCGGCCAGCGGCTTGACGGGCCGGCGGTGCTGGGTCTGGCGCTGATCGTGGCGGGCGTCGTGATCATCAACGTATTCTCGAAGACAGTCGGCCATTAGCGCGCTCGGGCGGGGTTACCGTAGCGGAATACGGCGCTGACGGGGCCGTCAGCGCTCGGTCAGCTTCAGTTCGATCCTGCGGTTCAGGGCGCGGCTTTCCGGGGTGTCGCCCCCGGCCACCGGCCGCGTGTCGGCAAAGCCGGTGGGCGCCAGGCGGCTTGCCGGAAAGCCCAGGTCGTCGGTCAGGTAACGGACCACGGCCAGCGCGCGGGCCTGGCTCAGTTCCCAGTTGTCGCGATACCGGCCCAGCCCCGACAGCGGCAGGCTGTCGGTATGACCGTCGACGCGGATGATCCAGTCGATCTCTGGCGGGATCTCGTCGGCGATGTCCTGCAGCAGTTCGGCAAGGTTCGCGACCTGCTGACGACCTTCGGCGGAAAGCGTGGCCTCGCCGGGGGCGAACAGCACCTCGGACTGGAAGACGAAGCGGTCGCCCACGACCTGCACACCTTCGCGCCCGGACAGGATCTGCGACAGCCGGCCGAAGAACTCCGAGCGATAACGGGCAAGGTCCTGCGCCTCGGCCTCGGCCGCCAGGCGCGCTTCCTCCTCGAGCGCGAGGCGGCGGCGGGTCTCCTCGGCGGTGCGGACCAGGGCGGCGTTCAGCTGCTGCCCCAGTTCCGCCACCCGCAGCTCGGCCTCTTCCTGGTCATCGCCTGCGGCATCCAGCAGCGCTTGCAGCGAGCCCAGCTGCGCCGTCAGCTGCGCCACCTGTTCGTTCAGCAGGGCGACGCGGCGCTGGCTGTCCTCGGCCAGGCCCTCCTGCTCGGCCAGCTCCTGCCGGGCGGCGATCAGCAGCGCAGCCTGGCGTTCGGCATCCGACAAGCTGTCCTGCGCCTGTGCCTCGGCCTCCTCGCGGGCAGCATTGGCGGCGGCCAGAAGCGTCAGCGTCTCCTCGGCCTCGCGGCGGCGCTCCTCCAGCGCCAGGGTCATGGCGGTCAGTTCGGCATCGGCCGTCTCCAGCCGCTCTCGCAGCAGGCGGGCGGCCTCGGCCTCGGCCAGCCGCGTCTCCTCGGCTTCGGTCAGGGCGGCGTCGGCGCGCTCGACGCGGGCTTGGCTTTCCGAGAGTGCGGTCTGGGCCTCGGCCAGCTGCGCCTCGCCCTGGCTCACCTGGGCGCGCAACTCGGCCGTCAGCGCCTCGAGCGCGTCGCGCCGCGCGGCGGCCAGGCGCGCTGCTTCGGCCTGCGCGTCGGTCTCGGACCTGGCGGCGGCCACGGCCAACTCGGCCGCAGATGCACGCTCGGTCGCATCGGTCAGCTCCGTCTGCAGCGTGGCGACCCGCTCCTCGCTGGCGGCGCGGGCGGCCAGCAGCGCAGCGACCTCGGCCTCGAAATCGGTGAGGCGGCTTTGCGCGGCCTGAAGCTCCTCCTGCCCCCGGTCCAGCTGCGTGGTCAGGCGGGTGATCTGGGCGGCCCTGTCGCGGGCCTCGGCCTCGGCCTCGGCGGCGCGGGCCATCTCGGCCTCAAGGTTGCGGGACAGGTCGGCCTCGCGTTCCTCGGATGCGGTCAAGGCCTCGCTCAGCGCGCCGACCTGCTGGCCGAGCGTGTCAAGTTGCTGCTGCTGCCGAGAGATCTGGCGCACCTGCTCGGTGATGGTGCTGTCCTGGGTGCTGATCTGTTCGCGCAGCACCGACTGCACGACCATGAAGATGGTCAGCACGAACATCAGCACCATCAGCAGCGCGGTCATCGCATCCACGAAGCCCGGCCAGATGGTCGAGGAGAACCGCTGCCCCGATGCGCCCCGCGCCAGCCGCATCCGCTAGCCCTCGCCGTGATGGGGCAGGGGTTCGCGGCGCAGTAGGTCGTCGCGGAACGGGTCGCCGAAACGCGCCGCGCGGACAGCCCGGGTCAGGACCAGGATGTCGGACCGCAGCTCGGCCACCATCTCGTCACGGCCATCATTCAGATCGGCCGCCAGGACCTTCAGCGCATGCTCCAGACGCGACAGATCGACCGGCGCGGCCGTTTCCCGCGCAAGGCGCGCCTCGTCCAGAAGGCGGTCCTGGCCGTCGGCCAGTCGGGTCAGCGCGGCGGTCAGCTGGTTGCTGCCGTCATCCGTCCCGCTGCGGTCCACCAGCGCCTCGACCGCCTGGGCCATCACGACCACGCGTTCGTCGGCCATCAGCGCGGCCTCCTCGCGCATCGCGTCGCGTTCGGCGTGATAGCTTTGCAGCCGGTCCATCTGGCCTGCCATCTGCTCCAGGAAGCCCGCCAACGCCGCCTGATCCACCCCCTCGCCGTCGCCGGCGCCGATGCTGAGCCGCGTGAAGCCCGACATCCATTCTTCCAGTTCACGGTAGAAGCGGTTCTGCCCGTGGGTCACGAACAGTTCCAGAAGGCCGACCACAAGCGATCCCGCCAGACCCAGAAGCGAGGACGAGAACGCGGTCGCCATGCCGCCCAGCTGCGCCTCGAGGCCGGTCATCAGCTGGTCGAAGACCTCCAGCCCCGTCTGGCCATCCTGCGGCGCCAATGCGCGGATCGTGTCGACCACTGCCGGAACGGTCGTTGCAAGGCCATAGAACGTCCCCAGGAGTCCAAGAAAGATCAGCAGGTTCGCCAAATACCGCGTGATGTCGCGGATCTCGTCGATGCGCGTGGCTACGGAATCAAGAATTGATCTTCCCGAACTGGCCGAGATCGCGCCGCCCAGGGGGCCGCGCGTGCCCAGAAGCGCCGCCAGCGGCGCCAGAAGGCGCGGGGCCTGGTCCTCGGGCATGCCGGGCTGGGCATCGCGGCGATGGGCGGCGAAACGCTCGATCCAGCTGACCGATCGCACCAGCTGCGCGACCTGCCAGAAGCAGGCCAGAACGCCAATGGCGAAGACCGCCAGGATCAGGCCGTTCAGCCAGCGGTTGGCCATGAAGATCGGCAGGATGCGCCCATAGGCGAACCAGCCGCCGGCCAGCACCAACCCCAGAACGCTCAGCATCAGCAGGATCTGGCGAACCGGTTGAGAGAAGCGCGGCGGCATGCCGCTGCCGATCAGCGCCTGGTCGCGGGTCGCCGCCAGGCGGCGGTTCGTCAAGGTCAGCCGCGACGGGGCCTGCGGATCGCCATTGGTCTGATCGCTCACGTGATACCCCGTTGCCGCCGTTCCTTCCGCGACTGTAGGGACCGGCCCCGCGCTTGCCAAGCATCGCGACACAAATGCGTTACCGCTGCGCCTTGCCGTTGCCTTCCTGCAGCGCCCGAACCTTGGCCGACAGCGCCTCAAGGTGGTCGTCCGCCATCCCGATGCTGGCCAGGTGCGAGGCGGTGTTGAAGAGGTATTCCGAATTCGGCCCCCTGCCGCCTTGCGCGATCGCGATGATGCGGGCTTGCTCGTCATGCGGCAGGCCGCCGGCATACTGCCAGTGATCGCGCCGCATCACATAGGCCAGCGCCCGGACCTGCCGCCCGTCTTCCAAGTCAAGCGGCAGGATGGCCTCGCGGTAGGCATCCGTGACCAGCTCGCGACGGCGCAGTTCGTCCAGGACCGTGTCGTGATCCTGGGGCGCGATGCGCAGCGCCAGGCCCTGGCAGGTCGCCCCCTCCTGCGAGTCGAGCCCCAGGACGAGGCCCGGCAGCGCTTCGGTCCCCCGGTGCTGGATCGACCGCAGGCAAAAGCTGCGGGCAAAGCCGCCAAGCCGCGCGGCGACCGTCTCGACCGGCGTGAAACCGGGATTCCAGATTAGGGAGCCATAGCCGAAAACCCAATCGATCCTGTCCATCGTCCGTCCTTCCTTTCAGGTGAAAGGTAGGCCAGCGGCCCGCCAGACGGAAGGGGACCGTGCGGGCAGTTCAGGTGGCGCGGGCGCCGGGGCGGCCGAAGTCCGGCGCCTCGGTGTCCTGGCCGGCTTCGATGATGCCGCGGCGGATGGCGCGCGTGCGGGTGAAGTAGTCGTGCAGCTGCTGCCCGTCGCCCATCCGAATGGCGCGTTGCAGGACGAACAGCTCCTCGGTGAAGCGGCCCAGGATGTCCAGCGTGGCCTCCTTGTTGTGCAGGAAGACATCGCGCCACATCGTCGGATCGCTGGCGGCGATCCGGGTGAAGTCGCGAAAGCCCGCGGCGGAATACTGGATCACCTCCTCGCCCGACACCCGCCGCAGGTGATCGGCCACGCCGACCATGGTATAGGCGATCAGGTGCGGCGCGTGGCTTGTCACCGCCAGGACCAGGTCGTGATGCGGCGCCTCCATCCGGTCGGTCTTGGCGCCCAACGCGGTGATCAGCCGGTCCAGCCGCGCAATGGCGTCAGCATCGCTGTCGGGCAGGGGGGTCAGCAGCCACCAGCGGTTGCGGAACAGCGACGCAAAGCCGGCGCGCGGCCCAGAATGTTCGGTGCCGGCCAGCGGGTGGCCGGGCACGAAATGCACGCCCGCCGGCAGATGCGGGGCGACCGCGTCAATCACCGATTGCTTGACCGACCCGACATCGGTCACCGTCGCCCCCGGCGCAAGATGCGGCGCGATCTCGGCCATAACGTCGCCCATCGCGCCGACCGGAACGGCCAGTACGACCAGGTCCGCGCCTGCCACCGCCTCGGCCGCAGTGTCGCAGACGGTGCAGAGGTCGATCTCGCACGCGACGTCGCGTGTGGCCTGGCTGCGGGCAAAGCCGGTGACCTCGCGCGCCAGCCCGCCTTCGCGGATCGCCAGCGCCATTGATCCGGCGATCAGGCCGAGCCCGATCAGCGCCACGCGGTCATAGATCACGCTCATGCCCGGCGCCTTGCCATGAAGCGGCCCAGGCTGTCTAGCACGCGGTTGACGCCGTCCTCGTCCCCCACGGTGATCCTGAGGGCGGCCGGCAGGCCATAGCCGCCCACTCGACGCACCAGAATGCCGTCCTCGCGCAGCGCCGCGTCGGCCGCCGCGGCGGTGTCGGCGCTGTCGAAGCGGGCCAGAACGAAGTTCGCAAAGCTCTCGTCGCAGGCGATGCCCATCTGGATCAGCGAGTTTCTCATCCGGTCGCGCATCCGCGCATTCAGGTCGGCGCAGCGCGCCGTGAAGTGAGTATCGCGGATCGCCGCCTCGGCGGCGGCCATCTGGGCGTTCGACAGGTTGAAGGGCTGGCGGATGCGGTTCAGCACCTCGATCATCTCGCGGCTGGCATAGCCCCAGCCGATCCGCAACCCGCCCAACCCGTGGATCTTGGAAAACGTCCGCGTCATGATCACGTTCGGATGCCGGTCGACGATCGACGCCCCGCCGTCGAAACCTGCCGCAAACTCGGTATAAGCGCCGTCATGGACCAGGATGACCCGCGGCGGAAGGTCATCGACCAGGCGCTGCAGCTCGGCCTCGGTCATCATCGTCCCGGTCGGATTGGCGGGATTGGCCAGGAAGACGACGCGCGTGCGCTCACCCACCGCCGCCAGGATCGCGTCCACATCGATCCGGCGCTCGGCCTCGGCCACGGTCACGGGCGTGGCCCCGACCATCCGCGCCAGGATCGGGTACATCGAGAACCCGTGTTCCGTGGTGATCACCTCGTCGCCCGGTCCGGCATAAGCCTGAACGACGAATTGCAGGACCTCGTCCGACCCCACCCCGCAGATGATGCGGTCGGGATCAAGCCCGTGAACCTCTCCGATCGCCACCCTCAGCGCCCGGTGGTCCGTCGCAGGATAGCGGTGCAGCTGGGCCGAGGCCTCCTTGAAAGCGTCGATCGCCGCAGGGCTGCACCCCAACGGGTTCTCGTTCGAGGAAAGCTTCAGCACATCCTCGCGCCCCGCCAGCGCACTCTCGCCGCTGACATAGAGCGCGATGTCCATGATGCCGGGCTGCACGGGTATCTGGGTCATCGGTTCATCCTTGTCTGCGCCCCATGTAGTCCGGCGCCCGGCGCAAGAAAACCGGAAACGCTCGACAGCCTGCTTTGGTCGTCAAATATCCTCTGGGGGTCCGGGGGGCGAAGCGCCCCCGGCGGCCGCGGGACGCAAAAGGGCCGCATCGACTGATGCGGCCCCCGAAGGCAAGCACTGTGGCGAAGATCAGTTCTTCGCGTAGAATTCGACGACCAGGTTCGGTTCCATCTGCACGGCATAGGGGATGTCGCCCAGGGCCGGGGTGCGCACGAAGGTCGCCGTCATCTTGTTGTGGTCGACGTCCAGATAGTCGGGAACGTCACGCTCGGTCAGGCCGACGGCTTCCAGAACGATGACCAGCTGGCGCGAACGCTCGCGGATCGAGATGACGTCGCCTTCCTTCACGCGGTAGGACGGGATGTTCACGCGCTGGCCGTTCACCTCGATATGGCCGTGGTTCACGAACTGGCGGGCGGCCCAGATGGTCGGGACGAACTTGGCGCGATAGACGACGGCGTCCAGGCGGCGCTCCAGCAGGCCAACCAGGTTCTCGCCGGTGTCGCCCTTGACGCGCTCGGCCTCGGCATAGATGCGGCGGAACTGCTTCTCGGTCAGGTCGCCGTAATAGCCCTTCAGCTTCTGCTTGGCGCGCAGCTGGGTGCCGAAGTCCGACAGCTTGTTCTTGCGGCGCTGGCCGTGCTGGCCAGGGCCGTATTCGCGGCGGTTGACCGGGGACTTGGCGCGGCCCCAGATGTTTTCGCCCATGCGGCGGTCGATCTTGTACTTGGCAGACGTGCGCTTGCTCACGGCTGATCTCCTTCTTGCGTTGTCGAAGGGCGTTGTCCTTTGGCCGCGACACAGGATCGAGGCCCGACAGGCTTCCCCTTGCGGGGACCACCAACACCAATGAAGTGCGCGCTTATAAAGGGCCTGCGCCCCGCGTCAAGCGGTTTCAGTCCCTCAGGTGGCGCATCAGGAACCAGGCCAGGCCCGAACAGATGAGCGTGGCGGTCATGGCCGGAATGGCCGTGCCGTCATACATCAGGCCCACCGGCGCCGCGATCATCACCGCGCAGAGGGTCGAGATCGCCGCGATGATCGACGCGGCCATGCCCGCGATGTGCCCCATCCGCTGCAGCGCAAGCGCGTTCAGGTTGCCGAAGGTCACGCCGGCCATGAAGAACACGCTGACCGCCCAGAAGAAGAAGACCGGGAACTGCAGGGCTGGTGGCAGCACGCCGCTCAGCAGCAGCGTCAGCACCGTCGCCGACACGATCGTCTGCATGACGTAGGCCCACTTGGCGATGCGCCGCATCCCAAAGCGGATCACGAAGGTCGCGTTCAGGACCGTCCCGCTGCCCGACAGCAGCGCCATGGCGGCGAACCACAAATGGAAGCTCTCGCCCTTGCCATAGGTCTCGCCGAACAGCTGCTGCGCCGAGGAGAGCAGCCCGAACATCTGTCCGAATCCCAGGGTCAGGACCAGCGTCGTCATCATGACTTGCCGGTCCGACAGGACCTCCTTCGCCGCGGCCAGAAGCGGGGTGAACTGCAGCGGGCGGCGAAGCTCTGGCGGAAGCGTCTCGGCCTGGCGGATGTTCAGCCACAGCCCCCCGATCAGCGCGAAGCCGACGAAGGCCAGGAAAACCCCGTGCCAGCCCGCGACGGCGATGATGCCCGCCCCGATCGTCGGCGCAATGGCCGGGATCATGATGAAGATCATCATGACGAAGCTGGTGATCCGCGCCATCTCACGCCCCTCGTAGAGGTCGCGAACCAGCGCAAGCCCCACGATGCGCGGAGCCGCCGCCCCCAGCCCCTGCACGAAACGCGCCAGCAGCAGCGATTCGAGCGAATCCGCATAGACCGCCCAGATCGCCCCGGCGACATAGATCGCGAAGCCCATGGTGATCGTCCGCTTGCGCCCCAAAGCGTCCGAGATCGGGCCCGCGAACAGCGTGCCGAGCCCCATCCCCGCCATGAAGCCCGTCAGGATCAGCTGGGCGCGGTTCACGTTGTCGGGTGTCAGGCTCTCGGCGATCTCGGGCAGCGCCGGAAGCATGGCGTCCATCGAGAAGGCGATGGTGGCGAACAGGAAGGCCAGCATCGCGATGAATTCGGGCAGCGGAAGGCGACGCTGCGGCGTCACCCCGGCAAAGGCAAGATCGGTCATGGGGGTCACCTGTCGGTTCCAAGTCCGCCACATAGGATAACTTTGCACAGTCTGCAAGTGCGGAGGCCCTCCGACATGGGCCTATCATGTCATCGAGCGCCGCCTCAGCGTGCTGCAGCCATGATCTCGTCGATGACCTGCTGCCACAGCGCGGCAGGTTGCGCCCCGCTGACGGCATGGGTGTCGGCCACGACGAAGGTCGGGACCGAGTTGATGCCTCGCTGGCGGGCATGGGCTTCGCGGCTGGCGACCTCCTCTCGGTCGGCGTCGCTGTCCAGAAGCCGCGCCACCACCGCGCCGTCCATCCCGGCGGCCGTAGCGATGGCGGTCAGCACGTCGGTGGTGCCGATGTCCTGCGCTTCTTGCCAATGCGCGCGCAGCAGACCCGACATGACGCGGCCCTGCGCGCCTTCAAGACCGGCCCAATGCATCAGGCGATGCGCGTCTGTGGTGTCGGGTTCGCGCGGCGACGGGTTCAGCGTCAGGCCCAGGCTTGCGGCGCGCTGTGCCACCGCCTGGCCCGCGGCTTCGGCGTCGTCGCCCAGCTTGGCGCGAAGATAGGTGACGCGGTCCATGCCCTTGGGCGGCATCTGCGGGTTCAGCCGGAACGGGTGCCAGGTGATCGCGAAGGGGTGGTCGGGGCGGGATTCCAGCGCGCGGTCAAGTTCGACCTTGCCGATCAGGCACCACGGGCAGACGGGATCGGCGAAGATGTCGAGACGGGTCATGAGCACCTCCTGCGGTTGCCGTTGGCCCAGTCCTAGCAGGGTGGGACGGCGCAGGGCCACCCCTGACGGTCGCCGAATAAAAAACGGCCCGCGACAGGCGGGCCGTCCAAGTCAGCTTCTGATGGATCAGAGCAGGCGCAGATCGCTGGCCGAGGCGCGGCCGTCGCGGCCCGACTGCAGCTCGTAGCCGATCTTCTGGTTGTCCTGCAGCCCCGTCAGGCCCGCACGTTCCACGGCCGAGATGTGCACGAACACATCCTTGCCGCCATCGTCGGGCGCGATGAAGCCATAACCCTTGGTGGCGTTGAACCACTTTACCGTTCCGGTCGCCATAACCGTTTTCTCCTTCAAGTCATCCCGACGCAGGATTGCGCCAGGCCGTGCAGCCCGCTTTCGGTCTTCCGGCTGCCCAAGAGGGAGGCGGTAGAAAGTCTTCGCTCACGCAAAAGCGAGGATGCCCGAATCGCGTTAAAACGCAAGCAGGAAGTTCGCGCGCGGCCAGGGTCGCGCGCGAAGCTTTGGTGACATCGGCAGATTTCAGCGAAGGTCCGGCGGCGTCGCCTCGGCTTTCAGCATGGCGACCGCTTCGGCCAGGGTCATCGTGCGGCTGCCCTGGCTGTCCAGCCGGCGCATCGAGACAGTCCGCTCCTCGACCTCCTTCATGCCGATTGCCAGGATCGCCGGGACCTTGGCCACGGAATGTTCGCGGACCTTGTAGTTGATCTTCTCGTTCCGGGTGTCGGCCTCGGCGCGGATGCCGGCGCGGCGCAGTTCCTCGACGACCTGGGCGACATAGCCGTCCGCATCCGACACGATCGAGGCGACGACAACTTGACGCGGCGCCAGCCAGAAGGGCAGCTTGCCGGCGCTGTTCTCGATCAGGATGCCGATGAAACGCTCGAAGCTGCCCAGGACGGCGCGGTGCAGCATGATGGGCCGGTGCTTGTGACCATCGGCACCCACGTATTCCGCGTCCAGGCGCTCGGGCAGGTTCGGATCCACCTGCAGCGTGCCGCATTGCCAGTCACGGCCGATCGCGTCGGTCAGTACGAATTCCAGCTTGGGGCCATAGAAGGCGCCTTCGCCCGGAAAGATCGTGAAATCATGCCCGGCGGCCTTGCAGGCGTTGCCAAGAGCGGCCTCGGCCCGGTCCCAGCTTTCCTCGGACCCGATGCGCTTTTCAGGGCGCGTCGACAGCTTGATGCGCCAGCCTTCGAAGCCGAGGTCGGCATAGATGCCCGCCAGGAAGTCGATGAACTTTTTGGTCTCGGCCTCGATCTGGTCCTCGGTGCAGAAGATATGCGCGTCGTCCTGCGTGAAGCCGCGAACCCGCATGATGCCGTGCAGCGCACCTGAGGGCTCATACCGGTTGCAGGACCCGAACTCGGCCATGCGCAGGGGCAGGTCGCGATAGGATTTCAGGCCGTGGTTGAAGACCTGCACATGGCAGGGGCAGTTCATCGGCTTCAGCGCGTTGATGGTCTTGGTCTTGGCGTGCTCCTCGTCGACTTCGACGATGAACATGTTCTCCTGGTAATTGTCCCAGTGGCCGGACTCCTCCCACAGTTTGCGGCTGACGACCTGGGGGGTGTTCACCTCGACATAGCCGTCGGCGCGCTGCTTGCGGCGCATGTAGTCCTGCAGCGTAACATAGATGTTCCAGCCGTTCGGGTGCCAGAATATCTGGCCTGGCGCCTCTTCCTGCATGTGGAACAGGTCCATTTCCCGGCCCAGCTTGCGGTGGTCGCGCTTGGCGGCCTCCTCCAGCATGTGCAGGTGGGCCTTCAGGTCGTCGCGGTTGCGGAAGGCCACGCCATAGATGCGCTGCAGCATCGGGCGGGACGCGTCGCCCAGCCAGTAGGCGCCGGCGATATGGGTCAGCTTGAAGGCGTCGGCGGGCAACTGGCCGGTGTTCTGCAGGTGCGGGCCGCGGCAGAGATCCTGCCAATCGCCGTGCCAGTACATCCGCAGATCCTCGCCCTCGGGGATGCGGTCGATCAACTCGACCTTGAAGGGCTCGCCGCGGTCCTTGTAATAGCTGACGGCGCGCTCGCGGTCCCAAACCTCGGTGCGGACGGGATTGCGAGCGTTGATGATCTCCTTCATCTTCGCCTCGATGGCACCCAGATCCTCGGGGGTGAAAGGCTCGGCGCGGTCGAAATCGTAGAACCAGCCATAGTCCCGCACCGGGCCGATGGTGACCTTTACGTCCGGCCAAATTTCTTGCACGGCGCGGGCCATGACGTGGGCGAAGTCGTGGCGGATCAGCTCCAGCGCCGGCGCCTCGTCCTTCAGGGTGTGGATGGCGATGGCGCCGCTGCTGTCGATGGGCCATTGCAGGTCGATGTGCCGGCCGTCAAGGCTGGCCGAGATGGCGCGCTTGGCCAGGCTGGGCGCGATGCTCTCGGCGACCTCGGCCGCCGTCACGCCGGCGGGATAATCGCGCGAATTGCCATCGGGAAAGCTGAGTGAGATCTGGGACATGCTGTCCTCCTCGTCGGTTTGGCGCCCACGGAACGCCCGGCTGCGGGTTATGTCGGCCCGCAGGCATGGACCCCGGCGGCAAAACTGTCAAGATAAGCGCGACGCGAAGTTGCAGGAGCCGAAGATGACCGACATGCTCGACACGCCGCAAGGGCGGCGGCTGGCCTATCAGCGGACCGAAGGGCAGGGGCCCGGCGTGGTCTTCCTGGGCGGGTTCCGTTCTGACATGCAAGGGACAAAGGCAGTCCACCTGCAGGATTGGGCGCGGGCGCGGGGCAGGGCCTTCCTGCGGTTCGACTATTCCGGCCACGGCGAAAGCGGCGGGCGGTTCGAAGACGGCTGCATTGGCGATTGGAGCGAGGACGCGATCAGCGCCATCGAGGCGCTGACCGAGGGGCCGCAGGTGCTTGTGGGGTCATCGATGGGCGGGTGGATCAGCCTGCTGATCGCGCGGTCGATGCCGCAGCGGGTGGCGGGTCTGGTGACAATCGCAGCCGCGCCGGACTTCACCGAGCGTGGCTTCTGGGCGGGGTTTTCCGTTGATCACAGGGCGGCACTGATGCGTGATGGTCAGGTGCCGGTCCCCAGCGAATACGGAGAGGCGCTGGTGATCACCCGACGCCTGATTGAGGATGGGCGGCGGCATCTGGTGCTGGACCAGCCGCTGCATCTGCCGTTCCCGGTGCGGATGCTGCAGGGAACGGCGGACGAGGATGTGCCGGTGTCGTGGTCTCAGGACCTGCTGCATCACGTGACCGGGCCCGACATCCGGCTGACGCTGGTGAAGGGCGCCGATCACAGGTTCTCGACGCCCGACTGCCTGCGCCTGATCCCCGACAGCGTCGAGGCGCTGATTCAGAAGGTCAGCGAATAATGGTCGCCCATGTCGGGCTTGGCGCCGGTGACCTTCGACTTGGCGATCTCGAACAGGAAGCGGATGTTGCCGCCGGTGGCCCAGACCTCGGCCTCTGACAGGTCCATGCGCAGCAGCTGGACGTCGGGATCGTCCTCGCCATCCTCAAACCAGCTGGAGGCGACGGCGTTCCAGATCTCGTCCAGCTTGGCGCGGTCGGTGGACAGGGCCAGCCGTCCGTGGATGCGGGCATAGAGCCCTTCGCCGCGGTCGCTGACGACGTGGATGGCGGGCTTCGATCCGGTCAGGCTGCGCGCCAGATCGGTGCCCTTGGCGGTGATGAACCACAGCGTCCGGTTTTCCCGGTCGACATAGTGCGACATCGGCACCAGGCGCGGATCCTCGGTCAGCCCGAGCATTCCCGAATTGATGTCGTCGAGGCGGTCCCAGAACGTATCGGCGTGGTCGGTCATGGTGGTCCTTTCCTGCCGCGACAGGCGGCGTTCGGGACCTTAACGACCGCCCTTCTGAGCCGGTTCCTTGCGCCTCAGACGGCGATCTTGTCGCTGTCCACCGGGTCGTTCTTGCCGCAGTCGGCCGTAGATCCGCCCTGCATCCGCCGACGCGGGGGCCGGGCCTCGCCGGGCAGCGCGGCGTTGTCGTCGATGAAGTCCAGCACCAGCGGACGGATGTTCAGGCGCCAGGATTTGCCGGCAAAAATGCCATAGTGTCCCGCGCCCGGTTCCAGGTGCTGCACCTTCTTGTCGTCGGGAACGCCGGCGCAGAGATCCAGCGCCGCCACGCACTGACCGGGGGCCGAGATGTCGTCATTCGCCCCCTCGACCGTCATCACCGCGACGTCGGTGATCTTGCCGATGTCGATGGCGCGGCCGTCCACCGTGAAGCGGTTCTGCGCAATCTCGAGGTTCTTGAAGATCCGCTCGACCGTGGAGAGATAGAATTCCGCCGTCATGTCCATCACGGCAAGATATTCGTCATAGAAGCGGTTATGCTTGTCGCCGTCAGACGCCGTGCCCCGCGCCTCGGCAAAGATCTGGTTGATGAAGGCGCGGGTGTGGCTTTCGGCGTTCATGCCGATGAAGCTGCCCAGCTGCGCCAGTCCCGGATAGACCATACGGCCGGCGCCGCGATACTTGAAGCCCACGGACTGGATCACGAAATGCTCCAGCTCTCCCATGGTGATGCGGTTTCCGAAGTCGGTGACCTCGGTCGCGGCGGCGTCGGGGTCCACCGGGCCGCCGATCAGCGTCAGGGTGCGGGGCTGCGCCGCCGGGTCGTCCTCGGCCAGCATGGCGGTCGCGGCCAGGGCCAGTGGCGCGGGCTGGCAGACGGCGATCACGTTCACGTCAGGGCCCAGATGGCGGATGAAATCGACGAGATATTTTGTGTAATCCTCGACGTCGAATTTGCCCTCGCTGACGGGAATGTCACGGGCGTTGTGCCAGTCGGTGACATAGACCTCGCAATCCGACAGCAGCGAGGTGACGGTCGACCGCATCAGCGTCGCATAGTGCCCGGACATCGGCGCGACCAGCAGCACCTTGCGCGGCATCGGGTCCCGGCGGGCGACGCGGAAGTGGATCAGGTCGCCAAAGGCGCGCTTCACCACAGGCTCCACATAAACGACGTGGTCCTGGCCTTCGGCGCCGGCGATTGGCGGGATTTCCCAGTCGGGCTTGATCACCATGCGGGCGAAGCTGCGTTCGGTGACGCGGCCCCAGGCGCTGAGCATCCGGAAGGTGGGGTTCGGGACCAGCGCAAAGGCGGGATACGACCCCATGGCCCGCGCCGTCGCGCCCAGCCATTCGTTGGTGTTCCGGATCGTCTCCATCGCGTCATAGGACAAGACGCCCTTGAGTCCTTTTGACGGCATGTTGCACCCCTTGCTGCACGGCGGCATCTAAATCACGCAGGGGATCGTCAGGGTCGGAACGTAACAAAAGCCGGGTTTACGCCTTGCCTGCCCTGCGCATATCATCAAGTCATCAATAGGGGGGAATCCAGGTCATGGCAAGGCAGCCGGACGGGGCGGGTAAAACTGTCCGCAGATCGCGCACGACCAAGGCGCAGTGCGACAAGACCGCGGCCGACGGGGGCGCGGACGCCGGATCGCTGCCCGATCCGGCCGCACAGAAGCCCCGCCGTCGCACCAAGGCGGCCCAGGCAAGTACGCCCCCGCAGGCGGCTGACCCCGCGCCTGCCGCCCAAGAGCCCGCTGCTATCAAGCCCGCTGCCACCGTGCCGCAGCCGGACGAGGCGGCGTCCGGTCAGCAGGACAAGACGGCCGATGCGCTGTCGCGGCTTGTCCAGGCAGGCCATGCGCCGACCGCGAAGAAACTGGCCCAGAACATCGACCGGATCGAGACCCTGGGTCACCGTCTGATGGCCGCTTTTGCCGAACGCAACCTGCCCAATCCGGGGGTCGAGGGACCGGGACCGGATCTTTACCTGACGGCGGCCGCGGGCTTCGTGAAGTCGCTGACCGAACAGCCGGCCCGGATGATCGAGACCCAGGTCAGCTTCTGGGGCGAGACGCTGGCCAACTATGCCCGCGCCCAGCAGGCGCTGGCGCAGGGCCAGCTGACCGCGCCCGAAGACGACAGCCCCGCCGACAAGCGCTTTGCAAACCCGCTGTGGCAGAGCCACCCCTATTTCAACCTGATCAAGAAGCAGTACCTGACCAACGCCCGCGCGCTGCGCGAGGCGGCGCAGGGGCTGGAACTGCCGGACGACGTCGCCCGCCGCCGCGTCACCTGGCTGACCAACCAGATCGTCGACATGATGGCGCCCACGAACTTCCTGGCGACCAATCCCGACGCGCTGGAGAAGGCCATCGAGACCGAAGGCGAAAGCCTTGTCCGCGGGCTGGAGAACCTTGTCCGCGACGTCGAGCAGAACGGCGGCGAAATGGTCGTGACGCTGGCCGACCGCAGCGCCTTCACCGTCGGAGAGAACATCGGCACGGCCCCAGGCTCTGTCATTCACCGCAACGAGCTGTTCGAGCTGATCCAGTATGCGCCCGCGACCGACAAGGTGCATGCCCTGCCTCTGATCATCTTTCCGCCCTGGATCAACAAGTTCTACATCCTTGACCTCAAGCCGCAGAACAGCCTGATCCGTTGGCTGGTGGGGCAGGGGCATACGCTATTCGTGGTCAGCTGGCGCAACCCGACCTCGGACTTCGCCGACACCGGGATGGAGCATTACGTCGGCGCCTATCTGGAGGCCATGGACCGCGTCCGCGACCTGACCGGGCAGCGGCAGCTGAACGCCGTCGGCTATTGCATCGCCGGCACGACGTTGGCGCTGACGCTGGCGATGCTGAGCCAACGCGGCGACGACCGCGTGAACGCCGCGACGCTGTTCACCACGCTGACCGACTTTTCCGAGCAGGGCGAGTTCACCAGCTTCCTGCAGGAAGATTTCGTCGCCGGCATCGCCGAAGAGGTGCAGCGCCACGGCCTGATGCGCGCGCAGCTGATGGCCCGCACGATGAGCTTCCTGCGCGCCAACGACCTGGTCTGGGGACCGGCCATCCGCAGCTACATGATGGGCGAGACGCCGCCCGCCTTCGATCTGCTGTTCTGGAACGGCGACAGCACGAACCTGCCCGGCCGCATGGCGATGCAGTATTTGCGCGGTCTGTGCCAGCGGAACGACTTCGCCGGCGACGGCTTCGAGCTGCTGGGCCACAGGCTGCGGCTGTCCGACGTCACCGTGCCGCTCTGCGCCGTAGCGTGCGAATCGGACCACATCGCGCCCTGGAAGGACTGCTGGCGCGGCGTGGCGCAGATGGGGTCGCGCGACAAGACGTTCATCCTGTCGCAGTCGGGTCATATCGCCGGCATCGTGAACCCGCCTTCAAAGAAGAAATACGGTCACTACCTCAGCGATCACGGGTTCGCCGGCGGCGCCGAAGCTTGGCGCGACCATGCCGCGTTCTCCGAGGGCAGCTGGTGGCCGCATTGGGGTGAATGGCTGGCGGAACGCGCTGGGCCGATGGTCGATGCGCGCGACCCGGACGAGGGGCTGGAGCCTGCGCCCGGCCGCTATGTCCACGACCGGGCAGCGTGATCCTGCCCGGTCAATGGCTTATGCTGAACGCGCTGTCAGGGCAGCGAAATTTCTGCACCGCAGAAGAAAATCCTTGAAATGCTGCGGTGCAGCATTCATATTGGGTGCACCGAAATAAAGCGGCGACGTTTCATCAACCTGCGGACCGCTGCACCTCTAGGAGTGAATGACATGGCAAAGACCCCCGATTTCGCCAAGACCATGCAGGACATGATGGCGAACTTCCCGATCGACACCAGCTCGATGAAGGACGCGATGAAGTCGCAGACCATGCTGGGCGAGCGCCTGACCCGCGTGGCGCTGACCGCCGCCGAGCGTTCGACCGAGATCTCGGCCCAGTGGGCCAAGGACTCGATCGCCCGCATGGGCGAGCTGGCCGCCATCAAGGAAGAACCCGCAGATTATGCCAAAGCCATGAGCGATTTCGCCTCGGCTTCGGCGGAAATGGCGGCCGAGCACATGGCGTCCTACGCCGAAGTCGCCAAGAAGGTCCAGATGGACACCGTCGACCTGATGCTGAAGGCCGGCAAGGACATGACCTCGGAAGGTCAGAGCATTGCCGAGAAGGCCGCTGCCGACAACGTCGCTACGGTCAAGAAGGCCGCCGCGACCGCCGCGGCGAAGTGATCTGATCGCGATCCTTTCCGAAGGGGCGGCCTGGCCCAGCCTCTTGCAGTAGTTGGTGCAGCCGCCGAGCGATCGGCGGCTGTTCTTTATCATCATTCGAACACCTCGTTCATTCGAAGCTTTCCGCGCGCAGGGGCGTTGTTGCAGAACTCACACCTAAGACATGAGGTCCCCTTGCCCGCTGATGTCAGGCCACGCGAACGATCTCGGCGGTGCCGAGGGCTGAGAAGCGGTTCATGAGAGCGACGCAGATATGGATCTCGGCGGTTTGGCGGTCAGGATCTCTTGCGGCGATGCGCTCGCCGAATGCCCTGAGGCATCGCATCTTCGCCTCCAGGCGGCTCCTGGTGTGGCTGCCCCTTTCGCATGTGGGGTCGGACGGTTTTCCTTTGCCTTTCGCCACCGCAGCATCCATCATGGTCCAAATGCATCGCAAGGACCTTGTAATGGCTGCATCGACTGCGCCGCTGCTGATCAAGCGTTACGCCAGCCGCCGTCTCTACAACACCGAAACCAGCGACTACGTCACGCTTGAGGACATCGCCGCGTTCATCCGCGAGGGGCGAGAGGTGAAGATCGTCGATCTCAAGTCCGGTGACGACCTGACGCGGCAATATCTTCTGCAAATCATTGCCGAACACGAAAGCCGGGGCGAAAATGTCCTTCCGCTCGACGTGCTGACGGACCTGGTCCGCAGCTATGCCGGGAACGCGCAGTCCGTGGTCCCGCAGTTCCTGGCCGCCAGCTTCGAGATGCTGCGCGAGGGGCAGTCGAAGCTGATGGAGAACATGTCGGCGATCCCGAACCCGATGGCGACCATGCCCGGCTTCGAGGCACTGCAGCGTCAGCAGCAGATGTTCCTCAAGGCGATGATGGGTGGGTGGCGCGGAGGCGCTTCGAGCCACGAGCCCGAAGATATCACCGCGGAGGCCGGTACGCCATCGCCGGACGACAAGCGCGACATGGCCGAGATCCGACGCCAGCTTGCCGAACTGCAAAAGCGTGTTTCCAAGCTTTGACATCCGACTTGCACCGCGCGGCGCACCACGCTAGACCCGCCGTACGGAGCGGTGGCCGAGTGGTCGAAGGCGCACGCCTGGAAAGTGTGTAGGCGGGAAACCGTCTCGAGGGTTCGAATCCCTCTCGCTCCGCCAGACCACCACAGTGACTAATTGAAATCTTTAGGTTTATCGACGCGGAGGGGATTTTGTTCCCCCTTCCTTTCCCCCAATAAGAACTGGAACGGGGGGGAATATGCTGGAACATGATGGCAGGGCAGCGGAGCTGGCAGAGGGTGAAGCGCCACGTCTTAACGGCTTCTTAGAATGACCTTGAGCTTTAGACAGTTTTGGCTGAGCCCCCTTCGCAGCGAGGCTAAATCCTGGCTTGCGCATAGTTTCTCCTGGGCAGGTGGAGTAACGCTAATCATCGGCTTTCTTATGCTGTTGGTGGACTGGCCTGGACAGGCCAAGACAATCTTCCCCGCTTTGTGCGGCCTTTTTTCTTTTGTGGCAGTGCTGGTAATATCCGCGGGGAGGGACCTAGCTTGGCACCCATATGCCGTGTATCGCGCCTCAGACGAAGAACGTCGCCGTCTTCATCTCACGCTACAGCCAAAAATTTCGGTCCGTCTCCCCGACGAGCCGGTCGGAAGCTTACGGCAAGGCTCCACTGTGGAAACTTTGGGGGCGACGCTTTATTCAGCGGTAACAAATTGGGTTCCCACTGCTGTCTCTTTCATCTGTCAGAATGACGGGGCCCTCCCGTTGCTTGGCGTGAGCGCAAAGGTCGTGCGCTTTTCTGTGGACGGCGTTGCCTCACCACTCATGGATGCCATTCCGCTTTCAGCGACGCCCAGAGGTGACGAAGAGCTCGTGGTGGATTTAAGTCCAGGAGAAGCCAAACGGTTTTGGCTAGGACGGGCGACGCATGCAGGTGCATTTTTTCTTCTTCGAAATCGGGCGCATTTGATATTTGACCACCAGCGGGCCTTTTCAGAAAACCCGGGTCATATCGAGATCGAAGTACTGGTTTCCGCTCCGGGCACGGCGGGAACGATCGCTGTCTTCTCCGTGGCGACTGCCCCGGATGATCGTACAGGTGACGGGATAAGAATGGGAAAGGTATCTGCTGAGCTACTCGGTTCAAGACCTGCAGTAGCGTAGTGCGAGCTCCTGTGCTGCGATAACATGATGGCGCGCATCGTTGTGAGCCTTCCTTGGCTGCTCAAACAACAAAGCCCCGGCTAGGCGGGGGCTTTGCGGCAGACGGGCGGTTAGATCTGGCAGCTACTTACGCTTCCGCTTGGTCGATCCACGCCATTGCACAGGCAGTTGCCTTTTCTGCCATGGCTGACAGGACAAAAGCCGGATGGTCGCGGTCTTGGTAAGCGTATTCTGCTCCCCACCTTCCGACTTGCATCCTGATCGGTTCATTGGACTGGGATGATTGTTGGAGTGGAGTTTCTCCATGGAGCCTGCATTGGAGTTTCTCCCGGCTGACGGCCGCAGCCGTCGGAATCGGAAGTGGCCGGATGAGGTGAAGGCACGCGTTGTGGCGGAGACGCTGATGCCGGGGGTCACCGTGAATGAAGTGGCGCGGCGGCACGGCATTCCTGCGAACCATGTTTCCTCCTGGCGGACACTGGCACGGACAGGGCGGCTGGTGCTGCCAGCTCCGGAAGACCCGGTAGAGTTCGCCGCCTTGATGGTGGGTCCTGCCGAGCCTGCGCCGCGTGCCGATGGTGGTGCCACGGTCCGGCCGGAGATTGTCACGGGCGGAGTGGTGATCCGTCTGGAAGTGGGGGCCTCTGCCGAGCGGATTGCGTCGGTCATGCGCGCCCTGGTGGCCAGCCCATGATCTTCCCATCCAACCGGGTGCGCATCCTGGTGGCAACAAAGCCCATCGACTTCAGGAAGGGCCATGATGGTCTGAGCGCGATGGTGTCGTCGGTGCTGCGCAAGGATCCGTTCACTGGCACGGTGTTTGTGTTCCGTCCGCGTCGGACGGATCGACTGAAGCTGCTCTATTGGGATGGCAGCGGTCTTGTGATGGCTTACAAGCGGCTGGAGTCTTCAACCTTCACCTGGCCCGCCGTCAAGGACGGGGTGATGGCGCTGAACCATGCCCAGTTCGAGGCGCTGTTTTCCGGGCTTGACTGGCGCAAGGTCAAGTCGCTGGAAATACGTCCACCGGCTACTGCAGAGTAAATCAACCGGCTGTTTATACGTGTTTTTGCTGGGCTTTTATGATAGCTTTGGCCCATGCAAGCCGCCCCTGTCCTCGATCTTTCCGCCATCCCTGCCGCGCAGCGTGCGGCGGTTCAGGCGCTGATGGAAGAGGTGGCTGCGCTCAAGGACATCACCCGGCGGCAAGAGCATCTGATTGCCGAATTGAACCATGCCCTGCATGGCAAGCGGTCGGAAAAGCTGTCCGAGGACGAGCGGCAACTGGCGTTTGAGGATCTGTCCATCGCCCTGGCCGAGGTTGAGGCGGAAAAGGAAAAGCGCGCGGCCAAAGCAGGTGACGGAGCAACCAGACCCGCTCCCAAGCGCACCATCGGCAACCTTCCCATCACACTTCCTCGCATTGAGGAGGTCATCGAGCCCGACAGCCTGAACTGCCCCTGTGGCTGCGGTGTCATGCACAAGATCGGCGAAGACCGCACAGAGCGACTGGACATTGTCCCGGCGCAACTGCGTGTCATCGTCACCGTGCGCCCCAAGTATGCCTGCCGGACCTGCACCGATGGGGTGACCCAGGCACCGGCGCCCTCCCACCTGATCATGGGTGGCTTGCCCACGGAGGCGACCCTCGCCCATGTGCTGGTGAGCAAATATGCGGACCATCTGCCCTTGTATCGCCAAAGCCAGATCCTGGCGCGGGCCGGCCTTGAGCTGCATCGTATCGTGCTTGCCGATTGGGTCGGCAAGGCCGCGTTCCATTTGAAGCCGGTGGTGGACAGACTGGCGGACCATCTGAAGCGGTCCGGCAAGTTGTTCATGGACGAAACCGCCGCGCCGGTTCTGGATCCGGGGCGCGGCACGACAAAGACAGGATATCTCTGGGCTCTCGCCCGAGATGATCGGCCTTGGGGCGGCGATGACCCGCCCGGCGTGGTCTACTTCTACGCCTCCGGTCGCGCGGGAGAGAATGCCGAGACCTTCCTGTCAGGCTTCGATGGCATTCTGCAGATCGATGGGTATCCCGGCTACAACCGGCTGACGCGGTCCTCGCGCAAGGGCGGTGCCCCTGTTCATGTGGCGCATTGCTGGGCTCACGCACGACGCAAACTGAAGGAAGTCTTTGACAGAGACGGATCAGAGATCGCCGCCGAGGGCTTGCGCCGCATTGCTGAACTCTATGCCGTTGAAGCCGATATCTGCGGCATCTCAGCCGGTCAGCGCCTGTCAGCCCGCCAGACCCGCACCGCGCCGCTGGTCGCCGCCTTCGGAGAGTGGCTGCAAGCTCAGCGCCGCAGGATCTCCGTCAAATCCCGGCTCGGCGAGAAGCTCGCCTATATCCACAACCATTGGGACGGGTTGCAGACCTTCCTGGCCGACGGTCGCGTCGAGATCGACTCCAATCGGGTCGAAAATCTGATCCGTCCTATTGCCCTCAATCGCAAGAATGCACTCTTCGCAGGCCACGACGAAGGCGGCATCGCCTGGGGTCGCATCGCTTCGCTGATCGAGACCTGCAAGATCAACGGCATCGAGCCATTCGCCTACCTCAAGGCAACCCTGCAGGCCATTGCCAACGGTCATCCGCAAAGCCGGCTCGACGATCTGCTGCCTTGGAACTTCAAGACGTCAAGCTGAACAGTAGGTGCTGTCCAGCTAACGCTTACCGGTCTTGCGCTGTCGACGGCTCTGCGGACGAATGTTGGACGAGTTCATCAGCCAATGCGCGCCAAGCTCCGGCTCCGTTAAGCAGGTTATAGCATCTATGGAGCTTGTCCGATGGCTCAGCTGCCGGACTTTCCGGCGCTTCTTGCTGCGCCCCGTCCTGCGAGTGCCTCTCCTCACGAGCTTTTCAATGACCTGTCAAGAAGCTGCGCACGGATCGCGGCGCTGTCGGCGGCGAGATCCACAGTGGCGAAACGGATGCCGTGGCCATGTACTTTGATCGCCTCGTCGACCGTTTCGCCGATGGCGGGGTGCAGCAGCAGGCCCTCGGCGCTGTCGGCCAGCGAGTCGCCACGCCCGGTCTGCGACCGGAGGTAGGCGTAGATCTGATAGAGGTAGGCGCTGCGCAGCGTGGTTTCGCGCCGCCAGCCGGCCGTGACGATCCCGGTGAACTTGGTGTCGATCACGATGCGCCGGCCCGCGACCAGATCGTCCAGCACGACGTCGGTCCGCATGCCCGGCAAGATGTCCCGCGCGCCGCCGGTGCACCAGTCGAGCGGCCAGTCGAGCGGACGGCCCGTGCGCACCTCCCAGCGCGAAGGCGGCAGCATCGCGCGGTAGAAGCCGCCCACCGCCCGCTCGAACAGCCGTCGCGCCCATTGCTCCTCCCGATCCGGCATCGGCAGGGGTCTTGAGCCCGCCTGCTCGGTGGGTAGGACGAGGTCCATCGCCAGCTTCGCCGCCGCCAGCATCTCGCGATCCGCCGCGTCGTGTCGCCCGATGCGGTCGGCACTGAGTTCGCTCCGCGACGGCATCGCACGCGAGACACCCAGCGCCTGCATGTCCGCAGCGAGGCGACGGCAGCGATGGCGCAGCTCTGGGTGCGACACCAGTCGCGCCACCGTTTCCAGCGCACCGCGAACGAAGCGGTTGCGTGGCGTGTCGGCGCTAAGTTCGACGTAGCGACAGGCCACCGTGCCGCGCGCGAGCAGCTGACGGCGCTCGGTGCGCAGGACGTCGATCCGGCCCCGCACGCGCGAGAGGTCCGCGCTGCGTGGCCTATAGCCGAGGCTCAGCTGCCGGCGTTGTCGCTCCTCCACAGCCTGTGTCAGCAGCCGCGCGACGAGGTCGGCGATCTCGTCGGGGTTGCGTTCCGCGTCGACCAGCGCGCGCTCCGACGTTTGCAGCAGATCCGACGCGTAGAGCATCAGCAGCCAGATGTTGCGCACGGGGATGCGCCCGATGAAGCCCGTGGCCCCGGCAGCCCCCTGCAACAGATCTGCCGCGGCGCTCACCATCCCTGCAGCAGCTTCTCGACGGCCTCGCGCGCCAATTTCGGGGCATCGAACCAGTATTCTTCGAGCAGCGGGCCGATTTCCGTTTCGGCCACCTGGCGGAACCACTCCCGCGTCGTCCCCGGTTCAAGCTTCGCGGTCGGCGTGACGTAGCTGTGCCCGATCTCGAACTGTCGGCCGAAGCTCTCGGCGATCCGGGCGTTCAGCGCGAGGATGCGCTTTTCGATGTCGTCCGCGAGGGCTGGCTCGACACCCCCCTTCTCGGTCACCCAGCGCCGCCAGGCCGGCCCGAGACGCGGCTCGAGCCCGATGAAGGCGAAGCGCCTGCGAAAGGCGAAGTCGACGAGCGCCAGCGAGCGGTCGGCAATGTTCATGGTGCCTATGACGAACAGGTTCTCCGGCACATGCACCGGGCGGCGCACGCCGTCGCCGTCGGGATAGCAGAGTTCGAGCGCCTCGCGCGGCGTGCGCTTGCCTGCCTCCAGCAGGGTCAGCAGCTCCCCGAAGATCTGTGCGGGGTTCCCGCGGTTGATCTCCTCGATGATCACGACGAAGCGGGCCTCAGGCCGGCTAAGCGCTGCGTGGATCGCCTCCATGAAGACGCCGTCGGCGAGGGTCAGCTTGCCATCGCCGCCGGGACGCCATCCGCGCACGAAATCCTCGTAGGACAGGTTCGGGTGGAACTGGACGGCCCGGACGCGCGCCTCGTCGCGCTCGCCCATCAGTGCGAACGCTAGGCGCTTTGCGATCCAGGTCTTGCCCGTCCCCGGCGGCCCCTGCAGGATCAGGTTCTTGCGCATGCGCAGACGTTCCAGAAGACGCTCGATCTCGGCGCGCTCCAGAAAGCACCCGTCCCGCTGGATGTCATCGACGTCATAGGGCTCCACAGGCGCGGGTAACTGGACGGGCTCAACGGCGGCCTCGTCCTCATCCCCGGTCACAGCCGGCGCCCCCTCGTCGGGCGCATGCTGCATATCCTCGGGCGACTTGTGGTGCCAAGAGGCCAGCGAAAGCTCGGGAAAGCTGTGCACGGGATAGCTTTCCTCGCCGAAGCGCGCATTCAGCTCGTCTACGAGCTTGAGGTAGGTCGCGCCGCTGCAGGGCTTCTGCGGCCCCATAACCGGGATTTTCAGCTGGAGCCGATCCGTGAGGAAGGTGCGCGAGTTGCTGTCCAGGGTCGGGAACTCCCAGGGGTGCGACCAGTAAAGACCCGTCGAGAGGTTCCACGAGGCCCCCCAGACCTGCACTGCAGCGTCGTAGGCCTCGATGAACGCCGCACGAAGCTCCGGCTGATCGGTCTCCACGAGGGCCGCGGCCGCCGCGAACACATCCCATAGCCGATCGATGTCGCCTTCGCCGCGTTTGTCGCCGTAACGGAAGAACCAGGACCGCTGGTTGTTCAGGATAGGAATGCCCTCGAAGGAAGCGGGCGGCTCTTCCTCCACGCCGATCAGCTTCGCCAGCGCTCCTGCAATCAGGCGCCGGTTGGCGTCTGTCATCGAGCGGTTGAACGTGCCCATCGCCGTGAAGGGGCAGATGTCGCGCAGTGGCCCGGTTCCGCCTTCGGGATAGCGGTCCTGCAGATAGCTGAGACCTGCCGTGTTTTTTGCGATGGCATGGATGCCCTCGATCAGCGGACGCCGGTCTGCCCGGTAATCGAGCAGCTTCGCCGCGACCGCGCGGTAGAACCCCGTCCAGCAGAACCGACGCTCGACGTCGATGTCGCCGAACCGCTCGCGCCAGAAGGGCTCGTTCCGGAAGCGGTCGATGTCCTGGGGCCGGGCGTCGAAAGCGAAGGCCAACAGCCCGTCCTCCATCCAGCCCCCCGGCGCGACCCGCCAGACCGTCGCGCGATTGGTGTAGAAGTACCATTCGCGGGGCGACTCGGCCGGCGTCCAGTCGACCCGCACATGCTTGCCGTCGTCGAGGTTCGAGGTAATCGTTCCGATCGCCTTGATGGCCATCACCGAGACGGTGGAACCGCGGTTATCGAAGGGCAGGCCGTGCTTGCGGGTGTAGGAGGACTTGATCGCGATCCTGTCCCCCGGCCGCATGGCGCGCACCAGGTCGCCATATGACCCGTCATCGTAGCCGTTCTCCCAGATGCCCTCGGCAAGAAACCGGGGCGTCTGGTCCTCGGTTCGGTTGTAGGCGGCGCCGACAAACCAAGCAGGCCTTGTTCCTGAGTCTGCTGGCATCACTCCCACTCCAATGCTGCGGCGATCAATTTCACCGTGAAACTGTTCGTTCTCGTCATTGTATGCTATGCTTATCGTGGGAGGCTTCGATTCCGGATCCTTAGCATATAAGCTCTAACCGTCGCTGCGCCTGCGCCCTGCAGCTGCGCAGAGCTAAGGTGAATGTCGTTGGCGGCATCGGTCATTCTGTGACTACTCTCCCGGCGGGTCGGCGGATGTCGCGTTCTTATTCCTTCCGTTGTCCTAGTTCGCCTCCCAATTGGCATAGGTACGTCCGTCCGGTAATTTCCACAGAATGCGCCCGTTTGCGCTCGCGCCAACTACTGTTGCGGCGGCAGCAGATGCCGACGTGAAGCTATAGTCGCTCGTGAACAGCAGGAAGTCGCCGTCTTCGCGCAGCACCGCAGTATCCAGCAGGGTGCGGCGCATCGCGATCGTGCCGCGCGGAATGGTAGTCGTTGTCCTCACCCTAGCCCTTGACCCCGCCAAGACCACGAAATCGCCTGATGCGCCCAGCTTCATCTCAGCGGAGAATCCCTCGCCACGAAAGAAAAATCGAAGTTCATCCGAGTTAGCTATTGGGGGAACAGACTGCGGAGGCTCTGCCGCCTCTGCAGGGCGTCCGCGCATCTCGCGAAAGAGGTCCCACCCAAGAGCGCCCACCAGCGTCTTTGTCTGATCAACGAACTCGTCCATAGCAGCGCGGTCCGGCAGGGGAAGCTTTCCGGCATCCTCGGATGGCCGCTTCAGGTTAGGGATCGTCCAACGCGGATTGCTTCCCACACCCCTGATCAGGCAGGCTTCGACGTAGCGCGCATGGCTCTTCGTGAGGTTCTCATCCTTGCTGATAAGGACCACTGTGTCAGTCCAGAAGCTTTTGGCGTCGCGACCCGTCTCGTTCGAGTTATGATAGGACAGCCTCGCACCCACACCCTCCGACTCGCCGATATAAGCGAGCTGGCGGTCAGGCTCGTTCTCGTCTCCGCCGATCAGCACATACACGCCGGGCCGCTCGATTTCGGGGAACGCATTGCAGACACGTTTAAGTTGGTTTCGCCGGAAGGCAATTGCTTGGATCGTCGACATTGAGATTTGTGCCACCCGAATGCCATTTGGGTCGCCATCAAGAAGGAAGATGTTGATCGAACGAGGCTTCAACTTAAGTAACGTCTTTCACGTAGGGATGCGCAGGGAGGCGTCAAGTTTCCTGATGTTTTGAGCTTTTTCCGAGCTGTTGAGCTTGCGATAAGCCTCCGAAGACAGCCAGCCCGTAACGACCTTCTGGAACGATTTGTCGTTCATGAACCGCGCGAAGATCTCCTCGTTCTGATCCATGCGTTCAACAAACAGTGCCTCAAGCAGGTTCTTAAACACGAGTTCGAACTTGTCGCCAGGATTGACGGCCGCCGCTTGCCTCAAGGCTGCATCGAGGGTCGCTGCTTCTATGATTTGGTCGAAGAAGAGCTGATCCGCCTGATTGAAGTCAGTGCCGAACCGGTCGTTGACGACATCGATCAGCCGCGACAACGAGACCGCTTCTTCGTGCAGCACGCCGGTACCGACTTCGGACGGGCCATCAAGCCTATTAGCCTGACCGTCGCTAAGGTTGATCGAGCCTTCGCTGATTTTCTGTAACCGGTAATACTCTAGCCGTACTTCGTCATCAAACTGGTAGGATGGGCCGACGCTGAACTTCGGAAGCTTGGACGCGAGATGCCGAAGGAAAACATACAGGCGTTCGAGATCCGTGTCTTGATAGGGAATGATCTGGCTGACAAAACCATAGAGGCCGCAGAAGGCCATCAGCTTGCCGCGCCACAGCTCGGCCTCGTCGGGCTTCTCCTCCAGAAGCTCTTTGAAACGCGCGACGCAAGGATCGATCGCAGCATTCATCAACTGATGATCGTTCGGGCTCTGGCGCTGGCGAGGCTTGAAGTATACCGCACTAAAACGCTCAAGGTCGGCGACGCCGTATACACCTTCCGCGTCGAGCTCGCTCTTGATCTCATACATTCGAGCAGGGTCGACGTCTTCGCCGACCTCCGCGCCTTCGTAGTATCTCTTGAACGCCTCGCGAATTTCATCGCGATCGTTGACGAAATCGAGGACGAACGTGTCCTCCTTTAACGGGTGGATACGGTTCAGGCGAGACAGCGTCTGCACCGCTTGGATGCCGGCGAGCCGCCGATCGACATACATGGTGTGCAGCAAGGGTTGATCGAAGCCGGTCTGGTACTTCTCGGCAACGAGGAGCACCTGATATTCCTGCGTGGCGAAGACCTCCGGCAGTTCCTTCTCACGCACGCCGAGGTTCATGCCCTCCTCAGTGTAGGTGACATCCTTAAGCTTGTCATCCGTGACTACGCCTGAGAAGGCGACCAGCGATTTGATAGCATAGCCTTTCTCCTTCACGTAGCGATCGAAAATCTGTTTGTAGCGAACAGCTTCGAGGCGCGAACCTGTCACCACCATTCCCTTGGCTCGGCCACCGATCTTATGCCGCGTCGCAGCGTGGAAATGCTCGATCATCACCTCAGTTTTCTGAGCGATGTTGTGAGGATGCAGCTTGAGGAACCGCGCCAGAGCGCGTGCCGCCTTCTTCCGCTCGACGTTCGGATCGTCCTCGCTCGCCTTGAGCAGCCGGAAATAGGTGGCGTAGGTCGTGTAGTGCTTCAGCACGTCGAGTATGAAGCCTTCCTCTATCGCTTGGCGCATTGTGTAGCGATGGGCGGGCTTGCCGTCGCGCCCGAACACCTTGAGCGTCTTGTGTTTCGGCGTGGCCGTGAACGCGAAGAAACTCAGGTTTGCTTGCCTTCCGCGTTTAGCCATGGACCGATATAATTCGTCCATGTCGTCCTCGTTATTGGCGACCATTGCTCGAGCAGCCTCTTCGCGAAGGGTTTGCCCGCCAAGAACTTCCTTGAGGTCAGTTGCCGTCTCGCCGCCCTGCGAGCTGTGCGCCTCATCGATGATCACCGCACAGCGGCGCATCCTTAGCACACCTCCGTCGGCCTCTCCTCGTTCTTCGGCAATCTTGGCCAACTGACGCGAGACGAATGGAAACTTCTGAAGGGTGGTGATGATGATCGGCACGGCACTTTCGAGTGCTTCCGCCAGCTGACGCGAGTCCTCGTCGATCTTCTGGACAACGCCGTGCTTATGTTCGAGCTGGTAGATCGTGTCCTGAAGCTGCTTGTCTAGGATCACGCGGTCAGTGATGACGATAACACTGTCGAAAACACGCGAGTTGGCATGATCATGCAGCGATGCAAGCCTGTGCGTCAGCCAGCCGATGGTGTTGCTCTTTCCGCTGCCAGCCGAGTGCTCGATCAGATAGTTGTTGCCAACCCCATCTTTTAGCGTTTGATCGATCAACGACCGGACCGCTTCAAGCTGGTGGTAGCGCGGAAAGATCATCGTTTCCTTCCTGACCCTTCGTCCTTGGTCGTCGCGCCTATCTTCGACTTGGAGATGGATAAAGCGCGCGAGGAGGTCGAGCAGGCTGTCTCGCTGCAGCACCTCCTCCCACAGATACGCTGTGCGGTAGCTTCGTCCCTCGGGATCGGGCCCATTGCCGGCGCCGCCGTTGTTGCCTTTGTTGAAGGGCAGGAAGTGGGTGGCCGCACCGGCAAGCCGGGTGGACATGAACACTGTGTCCGTGTCGGCGGCAAAGTGGACCAGCATACGCCGCTTAAACTCAAAGATGGGCTCGCGCGGGTCGCGATCATGCCGGTACTGGTGCAGGGCGTGCTCGACGGTCTGTCCAGTCATCGGGTTCTTGAGCTCGACCGACACAACTGGAATGCCATTGACGCTCAGTACGACGTCCAGGGACCTTTCGGAGCTCCTCGAGAAGTGCAGTTGCCGCGTGAGCCCGACGCGGTTAGCGGCGTAGCGGGCCTCCAACTCCGGGTTCAGCCCGTGCGCAGCCTTGAAAAATGCAACGCGCAGAGTCTTGCCATAGCACTTGAAGCCGTGACGCAAGGTGGCCAAAGAGCCCTCCCGGTCCATCCACTTGGTCAGATCGGCAAGAACTTGGGCGCCGGTCTTTTCCCCATGGAGTGCCTCCAGCGCCTTCCATTCCTTCGGCTGTGTGTTGCGGATGAAGGAGAGAACGCTCTCAGGAAAGATGGCACGATCACGGTCGTACCCCGATGCAGGTTCCCTTAGCGCGCCATTTGCCAGCAATGTGGCTTCGATGACGGTCTCGAAGGCTCCTTCTGAATGCCGAGCATCGTCCATTACTTTTTCTTTTCTCTGATTTTTTTAAGCCGGGCGATATGCTTCTTCAGCGCGTCGATAAGCGCAACGGAGAATGCCTCTAACTCGTTCGATGTCCTCTCTTTCTGTTGCAAGTCTTCAAGTCGTCGCCGTGCCGTTTTTACATCTAAATCACGGCCCCGCAGTTTAATCGTCCCTTTGATAGCAGCGTGCCGAAACTTGATAAGAGTATTGTGATTCAAACCCAAACGCTTAATGGTCTCGTCTGCGGCACTATCCGTTACATTGCTTGCCGAGATTTTACCGCTGAAGCTAAATGAGAATCTGGCCGAACAACCAATTGAAAGTGGTGAAACAAATAAGGTGGACTCGTCCGGCGAAGGCCAATTGTCCTTCAAATGTGCTCCATACGGGAACTTTATTCCTGTATTAGGCTTCGGTACGGCCGCAGCAAGATTTGAGTAGGCTACGTCTTCTAGGGCACTGCAATGCTTTTGCGGCTTCAAATGCTCGATGTGGCAAGTATCGACATCAATCTTGCAACCAGTGTACGCGCAGAGTCCACCCTGCTCGGATACAAGCGCTTGCCTGATGATCTGCCGCAAATCCCCTCCAATTGAGTCATAGTTGCAATTGGGGCCATTTCTGTTGGCGGCGATCCACTCCGTAAGCTCGGGTGGCGGTGCGCTCTTGCTAATCTGCCTCATCTGTCAGCGCTTCTAGATTGTTTATTTCGGCCTCAAACCCAACCGTAGTCGGGTCATCTCCATGTTGAATCTTACGCAAAATTGACAACTTTTCCCGCGCCAGATCTAAGTCTCCAATTTCCAGCGCACTCTCCACTTCATCGATCGCAGCTTTTACGGGTTTCGACCGTGAAGGTGTTTCCATGACCTGTTCGAGCACATAGTTTGTATCTAGGCCATAGGATTGACCACACGGCTCAAGGGAAATATGTCCATCAACCCGTTTTAAGAGAGTAATCTTATCCGGCTGTACTTCCCCAATGATCTGCGGTGAATGGCTAGTGGCAATGAATTGGCAATTCGGGAACGTTTTTTCGAGATTGCCCACGATTTTCCGCTGCCATTGCGGATGAAGGTGAAGGTCGATCTCGTCGATGAGGATCACGGCTTCAGCGTTGGTCAACGGGTCATTTAGCTGAGGGTTAGCCTGCGCGAGACGTTTCGCGATATCCAGAACGAGCACCAACACGCTGCGCTGGCCGTCCGACAACTGGCGTACATCAAGAGTCGTTCCGTTGTTGTCGATCTCAACACGTGAAGTGTTTTCAGCTGTTGGTCGCAAGTTTGAATAGCCAGGCAGAAAAAGCTCAAGCGCAGAGTTTATCCTATCTAAAAGATGCCCCGAGGCGGGGAGTTCAGAAGCCATTGCACTTAGTGCGCGCACCCAGACGGCGAACTGGCGGATGCTAAGGGCGTTCGACTGAAGTGCGTTCACATAGGCAGCACGCCAGTCTCCAATTGCCTGCGTTCGTCCTGCCTGCTCGTTCATGATCGATCGTGCGGTTGAGTAGTGGATCATTAACGGCATGCTTCCTTTACTGATCGCCCGAGCCATTAGGTCATGCTTTGAGGGGTGAAAGAAGACGGGTTCCGCCGGCGAGATGGTTTCCTGTAACTCGCGCAACTGGGTACGCAGTCGATCCCTTGGGCGCTCTGTTTCGAGGATCTCACGACGCAAACGTTCCACGTTCTCTGTGGCCTCGGCAGCGACCTGCTCCCGCCATTCGCGCAGGCGGACAAACGCATCCGCATTGCCATTGTGATGCAAATACAACGCGGCCTCGGCGAAAGGCGCGCTGCCGTGAATATCATTGATACCAAAGCCAAACGCCCTAAGAGGCATCTTTTTCTCAAGATTTGAAAGCAGGTGGGAGCCACAGTATCTGATGGCATCGAGTACTGTGCTTTTACCGGCGCCGTTGATACCGATAATCAGGTTGAAGCCAGGATTGAAGGTGAACTCCGCCTCTTTGAATGCTCGAACATTGGCGAGCGACAGCCTCGCGATCTTCATGCCGCCTCCGGAATCTCGAGCTGGCCCGTCACGGCCGCTGCGATCAAGGCTGCGCGGCGCTCTTTCAGCAGGGCTATGGAGTTCTCGATTGCGGTTCGGAGGCGGTCGATCTTGGCTGTTTCTGCTGAGATGTGCTCAACGATCTGTTGCTGTTCATCGAGCGGCGGCACGGGCCACCAGGTCTCGAAGAAGCCCTCGGGGTAGAGCCGCAGGCGGGAGGACCAGACGCCCTTGGAGTAGCGGGTCACTTCCTGCGCGAAGACGGGGATGCGGACCAGAGCATCGACGTAATCGGGCAGCAGGCGCGGACCCGGGGTGTAGACGTTGTAGGCGGGGCTGACGATGCCAGCGACGCGGGCGGTGCCCATGGCGCCCATCCACGCCCAGAGGGTGTTGATGGCGAGGTCCCCGGCGAAGCACAGCTTGTAGCCAGCCGTGCTTTCGGCCTCGAACATGTTCACGTCCTTCTCGGACCGGGGGGTGACGCCGGTCAGGTGCGAGACCGTCAGCATTTCCTCTTCGCCGGTCTGGGATCGCTGGTCACGTTCGGTGAACAGCCAGCGGGAGCGCTCCACCTCCCATTGCGCAGGGATATCGCCAAGCCAGTTGATGCCTGAGGGGCGCAGGGGCGCGGAAGGGTCGAGGCCACACATGACGGCCTCGGTCACAATGGCGCACCGCTTCTCGGTCATTAGGTCGAGCAGCTTCTGCTTGGCAGAGATCAGGGCGTCGACCTCGGCGGTCTCGCGATTGAGAAAGCTTGAGATCTGCTTCTGTTGAGTGACAGGTATGCAGGGCGCTTGAATCGCCTTTATCTCATCAGAACTGAGTTCCATAAATGTGGATCCCCGCCCCAATACTTGCAGATATCCGATTTGAACGCTCAACCAATAATAAAAGAAGTCATTATCGGCATTATTTTTTGGCTCCAAAAGGAAGCAGCCCTGATTGCAGCAAAGTTCCACATTTGAAATCACCATCTGCCCGATCGGTGCGCGTTTGGTGAGCACAATCGTGCCGGAAGGTGCCATCTTTGCGCTGCAGCTTGCGAAGCCTTCTTCTGTTATCTTTCGTTTCGTTGATGAGAGGGTCTTCGAGCTGCCACTAACATCTTCGGGCGTTGCCCAATTGATGTCGCCGTCCCAGAATGCAGAGTTCCCACTCTCTGGTGTGGCGCCGCTCGAAATCGAAAACAAGAATCTGAGCTGCTTATGAGTAAAAGCGGTCATTCCGTTACCTCGCGCAAAAGCCGCAAGATTTCGTCCTCTGCCCTCTTCAGGTCTGCGTCGATGTCGGCCAGCCTGCGGGGCGGCGTGAACTGATAGAAGTGGCGGTTGAAGTTAATCTCGTAGCCAACCCTGTGTTTGCTTCGGTCCATCCAGGCATCCGGAACATGCGGCAGAACTTCGCGCGCGAAGTAGGCGTGGATATCCTCTTTCAGGGGCACGTTCTCGAAGTCGCGCAGGTCGGGGTCGGCCTCGAATCCCTCGCCCTGCTTGACCTTCTCGGCATCCGCTTCCTTCTTGGTGAACACGTTGCGGAACAGCTTGACCTCTGGCGCGCGCCAGCGGGACCCTCGCTTTTTCAACAGCTCCTCGATACTGCTCCAGACCTCGTTCCAATCTAATTCCAGCTCGCGTCCCAGCGCCTGGTCGATCGCCTGGATGTCGTCGAGCAGGTGCGGTGCCGCGTCGAGGAACCGGGCTTTGTCCTCGACCGTCATCCGGTAGCTCAGCCGCAGCGGACGATCGACGGTGACGCGGGTAAAGCCGAAGTCGGCATTGTCGAAGATCTTGGACTTGGCGCTCTGGGCATACCCGCCGTAGAGGCGCACGATCTCGGCAATCTGATCAGGTTCGTCCGGGCGATCATCCCCTTCGGGGGCCTTGCCCGCGCCGATCTTGCGGCGCTTGTCTCCCTGGCTGCGGCCCATGGGCATCCAGATGTCGCGCGCGTCGACCAGCTGGATTGTGCCCTTGCGGTGGTCAGGCTTGTTGTTTGTAACGATCCAGATGTAGGTGCCAATCCCGGTGTTGTAGAACATCTGCTCAGGAAGGGCGACGATGGCCTCGAGCATGTCGCGCTCGATGATCCACTTGCGGATGTTGCTTTCGCCACCGCCTGCGCCCCCGTTGAACAGAGGTGAGCCTGAGAACACGATTGCCGCCCGCGAGCCATATTTCTGCGACTTCGGATCGACGTCCTCGAACTTCGAGATCATGTGCTGCAGGAACAGCAAGGAGCCGTCGTTCACGCGCGGTAGGCCTGCGCTCCACGGGCTGTCCTGCGGGGCCTTCTCGTGCCGCCGGACGATTTCCTTTTGCTGCTTCTTCCAGTCCACGCCGAAGGGCGGGTTGGCGATGAAGTAGTCGAAGGTCTGCCCCTCGAACTTGTCGTCGGTGAAGCTGTCGCCGTACTGCACGTTCTCACCGCCGCCGTTGTGGTCGACCTGCTTCATGAGCATGTCGGATGCGGCCGTCGCGAAGGCGCGCTTGTTGTAGTCCTGGCCGTAGACGTAGAGCTTCGCCTCCTTGTGGTGATCGCGCATGTAGCGCTGGGCCTCGGCGAGCATGCCCCCCGTGCCGCACGCCGGGTCGAGCATGCGCATCACGGTGCCTGGCTTGCTGAGCACGTCGTCGGCTTCCATGAACAGGAGATCAACCATGAGGTGGATCACCTCTCGCGGCGTGAAGTGATCGCCGGCGGTCTCGTTTGCCAGTTCGTTGAAGCGTCGGATCAGGTTCTCAAAAATGAGCCCCATCTTTTCGTTCCCGACGCCCCGGTCAGGATGAAGGTCTACCTTCAGGAACTCCTTCAGCACGAGGTAGAGGATGTTCGCCTCGTTCATCTTCTCGATTTCGTTGGTGAATTCGAAGTACTCGAAGATCCTGCGAACGTTCGCCGAGAAGCCGCTGATGTAAGATTGAAGGTGCCCCGCGAGGTTTGGGGTGTCGCCAATCATCGTCTGGAACGTCATTGGCGAACGATTGTGGAAGCGGTGTCCGGATGCCTTGTTCAGAATCCGGTCGAGAGCATCGTCCTCCAGCTTCCCGCCCTTGCGCCGCGCATACTCTGCCAGAACCTGGTCCTTGGTGTTGGCGAGCACGCAATCGAAGCGGCGCAGAACGACAAGCGGCAGCATGACGCGCTCATACTGTGGCGGACGATAGGGCCCGCGCAGGACGTCCGCGATCTGCCAGATCAAGTTCGCCAAGTCCGAGTGGCTAGGCATGTTGTTCAGTCTCCTGCCGGTTTGTCCGGTCTGTTTTCCTGTTGGATCAGTCGCCTTGCCCCGGGCACTTGCCCGATGCCGCAGAAACCATCTGCTTCTTCGCTTTGGCCGTCAGCCGCTCGAACTCTTCAACTGCAAGCACCACGACAACAGACCGGCCATACTTTTCAATGGCAACAGGCTCTGCCCTCGCCATGTCAATCAGCCGCCCGAAGGCGTTTTTTGCATCGCGCGCCGACATGCTCTGCATGGCGAGTTCCTTCCCAAGTTGGAGCCACTTTAGCCAAGATGTGAGGTGATGGACAGACGCTAGAGTGCTGAGACGGATGCCAAAGATAACGCTCATTCCGCGTCCCGTTCCGCTGCAAGATCGGCTTGCAGGGCGGCCTTCAGGAACTCCGTTCTCGTGCCGCCCCTAGAGCACGCCCTCCACGAGGTAAGGAGCCCAAAAAAAGTTGGGCGGAGATGTGCGCGAGGTAGGCAGCCAAAACCCTCTCCCTTCGCGCAAGTTCTAAACCAGTCGAAAATCTATAAGTGGCAGGAGTTGCTTCCAGCGGAGGGACTGAGCATGTGCCTTGAGGATCGTTGCAGATGCTCAACCGCGGGACAATCTGTTTAGTGGCACGAGCATCTCCTTCCACTCGCGTCGCCTCACGATGCAGAGCGGGATAGGAATGCTTGCCGTGTCTGGGACCTGCGTGATCCAACTCATTCGGTGGCTCCGACATCGGCAGTGACTTCGTGCGCCAGTGTCGCCAGTCCTTCGATGCGCAGGCGAAGGATTAGCCCGCTAGTGCTTGATTCAACCCGCTCGACGAACAGCGCCAAGATGCGCGACTGCTTGGCCGGGAAGAGTTCATTTCGCAGAGGGTCGAGCTACTGTGCGGCTCGGGCATCAGATTCGGTGATGTCGTCAGAGGCGGCACGTGCCGCCTTCAACGTCCTTACGTCAATCTCAGGCTGGCGGAGCACGACGCGAAGTTGTTCGATGACCGCGGCCTTGTTCTTCCTGCTGGTACACGGCCCACCGGACATGACCCATCGCCGTGCTTCAGGACCTCTTGCAGTATAGGCGCCCTTCCATGCGAGTTTGCGTCGGCGAGAAGGTCGCGCCATCTGGTCCGAACAGCAGCCTTTCCCGCAACGCGGCGTCTCCGCGCGGGTGACGGTGCCCTGTTTGTCTGACACTTCCATACTGTAATACCCCATGAAAGGGGCTTCAAATAGCCGGAGTGTTAACGGTCTAATCACGGTCCTACCCGGCAGCCTAATTGCACGAAATAGTGAGCGCCTGATGGGGCCTGAATAGGCGGGATACCATTCCAGATGCTAAAGCTTGCCAGAACTTGCCGGTTGAAGCGATTCGCCATGAAAGACGATACTGCCGCAGCGCTTAGGTCAATAGCTGTGAGCTTCGGCGCGAGCTTCACCGGCAGTCGTCGCCGGTTATTGCCTTCGTTCCCAGCGCCATCTTGCCCAGCGCCTGCACTGAGCCTCTGCAATCCGAGCCTTACCTTCAGCAGTCTTTGCTCCCGTAGATTTGCCGCCGTGAAATTTGCAGCGCCGTTTTCCTGGCTCTGATCTCATCCGGCAAGCTGCGCCTTTGCGCGTCTTGGCTCCGCATCGTACCCGCCGGTTGGCCCTGATGGCCTTCACTTGGTCTTCAACCGCCTGCAGCATTGCGAGCACTGCGGCATCTTGATCCGCTGTTCCATGCTGTTGCCGCTCTACGAAGGAGATCCTGAGTGGAACGATCACGGGCGCATCCGGCAGGGCCAGCACCTGGGCCATACGTTCTACGGCCCAAGCGCCGCGTTCCACTTCTCGTTTGCATTCCCAATAGCTGACGGCATGGCGGCCTATGCCAACGCGCCCAGCCAGTTCGGTCTGCGACAAACCTGCGGCCTTACGGATGGCCGCCAGTTCAGCCCCGGTCACGCAGCACCCCCCTTGCGCCGTCCAGCGCCCCGACCGCCCGTATTGGTCATCGCGGATAACCCATCGGTAGACCAGCCGCTTAGCCGGGCCTTGCCGGTCCCATGCTCAAAGCTGCCGCCATTCGTCCAAACGCAAGTCGCGACCTGTAAAAGTGTGGCGATCGCCATAGGGCACTTGCAGCGTCGAGGGGGGAGGGCGGCATCCGAAACTGCGCATAGGCGGACACGATAGTGGTTCATGGCGGCGACATGCCTCCATCGGATCTTGTCTGAGCTGCTCTCGAAATAATTCGCGCCGAGGGCGACGAGGCGTACTAGGATATTGCCAGTCTCAACCTTGGCAGCAATGCATTGCCGGCTCATGCCGTACCTTATCATCTCGATCAGGATCCGCTTGATGGTGGCAAATAAGACGCTCAGATGCTGCGCGATCTGCGGCTGCATAGCGCCTCGGGCTTTGAACTTGTTCAAGTTGAGTGCCTCGGCTTCGGTCAGATCGGGTCAACGGACAGGTCAGCCTCCCAGGATGACACGGCGGCGCGCTGCGCGCTGCTCGCGGGTGGTATTGGGTGATAGAGTGGTCTTGTCGTGCGGGGTGGCTTTAGCGCGAACTAGGGCTGCCATGCCGGTTGTGAAATATCGCCAGCTGGACGGGATGAACTCGGGGTCTTTAATCCGGGCCCTAGCGAGCATGTCGCGGATGATGCTGTCCTGCTCGGCTTCGGACAGGCCCATTTCGTTCCAGTGTCTGACCTCGGCCATGTCAGCGGTCGTGCCGGTGAAGCGTAGCTCCTTGGTGACGCCGCTCGGGTCGCATCCGATGATGGTCAGGATTTTCTCTCGTCGCGTACGCATCGCATCGTCATCTGCTGATGATGACTTATTCTTGACTGGTTCATTGATATATTCGGGTGCATCTGCTGCGGGGTTTTGGCGCAGCAAATGCGGTGTTTCGTGCATTTGCTGCGGACTTTTGTTGTCACGAAGGGTGTTTTTGCTGCGAGGTTTTCCCTCCTTGAAGGGTGCATCTCCTGCGGGGTTCAAGGCGCTCGGAATGATGGTGTAGTAGCTCGCCCCGCCGCGCCCCCCACCGGTCCTGACGACCAGCGCGCCGCGTGCTTGGAGGCGTTTGATCGCATTCTGGACAGCTCTCTCCTTAAAGCGCGACAGCTGGCAGATGCGCGCGATTGACGGGTAGCAGGACCAGAATCGATCTGCGTGGGAAGCCAGCGCAATCAGCACGTTGAACTCAGTCGGATCGGTAATCGCGCTGGCTAGGACTATGTCGACCTGCTTATAACCCATCACTCCCCCCAGACGCTGTTGGTGGACAAAGCACACATGCAGCGCGCGGTGCCGGTGCTGCCCATGCGCTGCTTTGCGACGATGATTTCGAGACGGCCGCGCGCCTTGTTCATGGCGAGTTCCCAGTCGGCCAGGTCATCCAGGTCGGAGGAATCCGGTTGCTCCTGTTGCAAGTAGTATTCCGGCCGGAAGCAGAACAGCACGTTGTCAGCGTCCTGCTCAAGTTGACCGGACTCGCGCAGATCCGACAGGACCGGGCGCTTGTCCTCGCGGCTCTCGATGCCGCGGGAGAGCTGGGATAGGGCTAGGACCGGGATGTTGAGTGACATCGCCATACCCTTGAGTGCGAGACTGATGGCCGTGACCTGCTGGTAGCGGTCGCGCCCCTTGGCGCGAAGAAGCTGCGCATAGTCTACGATCAGGAGGCGCAGGTTGTCGGTGGCGCGGGTGATCTGGCGCACACCGCCGACCAGCGCGTCCACGTCGCTGTAGGACCGCGACAGGAAGGTAATGGGCAGCTGCGCCACGTCCTGCGCGACCTCGACCACTGCACGCATCTCCTCCTCGCTCATATCGCCGCGCCGCATGGCCTGATAGGGGACCGCGCGGCCCGCGTTGGCGGTTGCCTCGGACAGGGCGCGGTGAGCCATGGCGGCGGGCGTCATTTCCAGCGATGCTATCGCCACGCCACGCCCCGCGCGGGCCGCGTTCAGGGCCATGGTCAGGGCGACAGCAGATTTACCCATGGCAGGACGCCCGCCCAGAAGCGTCAGTTCGCCGGGCTGGAGGCCGGGAATGATGGCGTCGAGCGGCGGGATGCCGAAGCTGACAGCGGCGCTCGTCTCACCGCGATACGCTTGGTTGGCCAATGTGACAGCCTCATTGACGGCTGCCAGCATGGACGTGGGCTGGTCGGTGGCGACGGTAAAGGAATGGGCGACCAGCGCCCCCTCAAGCCGGTTCGCGATGTCGCTTGCGGGCATGTCGCCGCGCGCCAATTCGGCTAGCGTCTCAGATGCCGCCGAATGGATTGCGCGCTTGCGGGCATATTCGGCCAGCATGTTGGCCATGCTGGTCAGTGCCGGGACGGTGATATAGATCGCGCTGCCGGCCAGTCGCGCGAGATAAGCGGGGCCGCCAACCGGCTCTAGATCCTCAAGGCCTTCGAAAGCGGCCTTGAGGGTGATCGGGCTGACCAGCTCGCCCGCCTGATGGCGTACCTCGATAGCCTGATATATTTTGGCGTGAACCTTAGTGGCGAACAGGCTGACGCCACCGTGCTGCATTACAATCGGGACCAACTTGTCGGCCATGATGAGCGAGCCAAGCACTTGCTGCTCTGCCTCGACATTCTGAAAAACCGCGTTGGGCGGGGTGAGGGTTACGACGGTCATTTGCGGTACCCGCTTGCCCGCATGAGCAAATTGCCAGCGAGACCGGCGATGTGCTTCCAGGGGTTGGGCTGCGGGGCGTGGTGGGAGCCCGTCCCACGGCTGACTTGTACTAGTGCGGTCGCTTGCTGGTCTTCGCCCAGATGGGTCGCATCTTCCCCCCCATCCGATTGCAGGCCGGCTGCTTTCATGTTTGCGTACTTCGGCGCTTCGTCCATATTGTGCCTCTAGACTTGCGGCCAAGGCAGCTGGGCGGTACATCTCAGAGTGATCAAACCATGAAAAAACCGCACCGCCGCCCTAAACCGGGTGGCGGTTTTCTTATTCCGAGTTGCTGGGGCGGCTGTTCAACCAGTCGGCAATGGCAGTCTCCGGCCACCCAACGGCTTTGCCGGTGAGCTTCACGGGGCGCGGGAACAAGCCCTTGCTCATCAGGTCGTAGATCGTGCTGCGGCTCAGGCCGGTGACATCCTGAACCGCCCGGCGGCGGAGGTGCTTTTCCGCGACCAGCCTCTTCATAATTTCTGCCATGTCGGCTTTCCTCTGCATGATTAGGTACATGCAGGTATGCCAACATCCGTGTCGGCAGGTCGTCCGACTAATTAAGTCCGTTTCGTTTCGGACAGGAACGCCAGCAACTGCTCAGCAAGGCCCTCCGCAAGATCCTTGCCTCCCGCACCGGCTTTCACCGTGTCTTGATTCTCCCAGATTCTTGCTACGCCATCGTAGGAAAGGCTTTGGCCACATTTCCCAAGAGCTTCGGCCACTACATCACAGGCGCTGATGTTTGGTGACGCTTTGTTCCTGTAAGCCTTGAAGCCGAGAGATTTCAGCCGTTTGATGGCGGTGCAGATCGCGGAGTCACGCGAGAAATTGACGTTAGGGTGCTGCCCCCGTCTAGCTGGTGGTTTAGCTGCTCCTAAAAACACCTTCCGTTGCCAATCCGCTAGCGCCGGATACTGGCGCAAGTTGATTGGGTTCAGAGCGTGATATTCCAGCTCTTGAAAGCTGCGAAAATCGGTCTCTGACTTCGTGATCAGCTGTTCGAAGCTCTCGTTTGTGCGCTGGGTTTCTTCAGAACGTAACAGCGTCGGTAGCACCTCTAGAAATGCACGACCGATCTGATCTCCACTTGGCTTCGCCCACAATGCCGACTCAAGCATGGGAGTGACGGCTTTGACGGCTCGCTGAAAGTATCCGTCTTCGCCGAATCTAATCTCACTGAAGGCCGCTTTTTGAGCGACTATGCGTGCGCTCCAGTTAGCCATCACATCACGCATCGGGTCACTAGTTTCAGCCATTGGTTCGTTCCTTCGCCTCCGTTTTGCGCAAGTAGCTCGCCCAGGCATCCATCATCCTGCGGCGCTTCTCGAAGACATCACTGCGGGCATAGGCGCGTTCGACCGAATCGCCAGTCAGATGTGCTAGCGCCGCCTCAGCAACCTCGCGCGGATAGGACGTGCGTTCCTGTGCCCACGTGCGGAAGGACGTGCGGAAGCCATGAACATCTGCAGCAAAGCTCAGTTCCTTGATCAGCTTGGAAAGAGTCATATCGGACAAGGGGCGCCCGGTTTTCGTGCCAGGGAACACCAGCCCAGACCCATCGTCCAGCGCCTTGGCCTGCGCCAAAATGGCAACGGCCCGCGGCGACAGGGGAACGCGGTGCGAGCGCTTCATCTTCATGCGCTCAGAAGGGATTTCCCAAACCTGCCCGGCTAAGTTGATTTCCGACCAGCGCGCTTCCCGCACCTCGCCTGAGCGCGCGGCGGTCAGCACCAAAAATTCGAGCGCTAGCTTAGTGGAAAGGCCGGCACCCGATGCCTTCACTGCCTCGATACAGCCCGCTACCTCGGCATAGGGAAGCGCCTTACGGTGTTCCGGCGCTTTCGAGATCTTGGGAAGCGCCTTGCTGATGTTCTCCGCGGGGTTGTCCTGGCGCCAGCCTTGAGCAATCGCCCATTTCATCACGGTCCCAATACGCTGCCGCACCCGGCGCGCGGTCTCGGGAATGGTAGTCCAGATGGGCATGAGAACGCCCAGAACATCGGCGGTGGTCACGTCCTGGACCTTTAGGCGGCCCATCTTGGGGAAGGTGTAAGTTTCTAACGTCGCCAGAAATTGCGCCGCGTGTTTTTCGTTCTTCCAAGTCGGCTTGTGGAGCGAATGGACCTTGCGAGCGGCTTCCTCGAAGGTCAGGACCGCTTGCGCTTCACGCTTCGCTTGTAATGGATCGCCTCCTGCGCGGGCTAGCTTGCGGTTTTCCAGCGCCTTGGCGCGCGCCTCGGCCAGGGACACCAGCGAAGGCGCCCCTAGACCCAGTTCGCACCTCTTGCCGCGAATTGTGATACGCTGGATCCAGAAGCGCGACCCGTTCGCGTCGACGCGCAGGTAAAGACCATGCCCGTCAAAATACTTGCCCGGCGCGGTGGCGGCTTTCACGGTTTGGGCGGTCAATGCCTTTTCAGGTCGGCGGGTCAGGTGACTAGCCATAGCTTCCCCCCTTTCTTCCCCCAATATCGCTGAGCTTGGGACGGAATATGCCGGACAATGACGGATAAGGGAAGCCGCTAAATGCCTGCACTTGCTAGATTGTAGGGAAGGGCGCGGAACACCGCGGATTGTAGAACGGCGGACTCTCGCTCCGCCACTTGCCTTAGACAAACCAGTCTCCACATCCGACGCAGGTTGGATTTTCTCGTTGGTTTCGAGGGTTAGGTGAGTGAAGCTGTTCACCAGCCGCGACGCATGGAGGCCTCACTTTGGTCTCCAACTGCCATATTTCTCCGAAGCTGATGACTGCGCCGAAACGGTGAATAGCCTTCAAAACCCTGAAGTCGTGAAACAATCTTCAAGGCCTTTTCGGTGTTGGATCTGAAGCCGTTCTGCGGCTGAAGGACCTGCGATCGAACCGCATCCGTTCAGCACGACATTGATCGACAGCGAAAGTGGCCACTTCCCGGCGAAGATGACTGTGGCCTAACGCCTACGCATCCAGAGGATCTACCGACCGCTGTCTGGGACGGGAGACGATGCGATACCAGCAGAGACGCGAAGGGCGGAAAGCTGACGGATGGCGGTGCGGCATGGCGGCTGCAGAAATCTTGGGAAAGCGGTCATCCGCGCGCGGTGCAGCGATCACCCTGCTTTGCGTCCAGCCCGTGCGCTGCGATCGGCTTCTTCGCGCAGAAGCGGTCGCGAGCACTCGCGGCATGGTAGGGCAGCCGGGCGCTGGGAGCGGACATAGCTTGCCGAGTAAAAGTTCTGGCGCAAGACGACACTAACGGCTCAGAGCTGATGTCAACGGCGGTGCAAAACCCGGCCACGCGGCGGCGTAAAATCAGGCCAGGTGACGATGGCCGGCGCCATGGCGCGCGCGCTTACCATAGAGCTGGCGCGTGCCATGGCGCATTGG
>NZ_JAOTBE010000079.1 GCF_026162645.1 Paracoccus rhizosphaerae | reverse complement strand
CTGAAAATCCTCGCGCCCTCCCTGCTGCCGCAGAAAGGGAAAGGGTGGACGACTTTTACGCCGCCCGCAGCAGCTCCATGCCGCCGCTTCCGTGGCCTAGTTTCTCACCGCCGTTCTCAGGAGATCCCGCTGGATTTGTCATGCCTGATAGCCTGTTCAAGGCCGACTCTACCTGTCTGCACGTCGCGCAGGCCAGATGCCGCATTCAGGCCAAACCTGCGGCCCAATGTGCCGTGGCGGAGGTCTGCATCAACCAGCAGCACGGCCCGTCCAGCCTGTGCGAGCTCGGTTGCAAGGGCTATGGACAGCGTTGTTTTTCCCTCTCCTGGCAGGGGCGAAGTGATCAAGATACTGGTTTGCATGCCGGCCTTGGCCGACGGGTCGAGCGCTAGGATGATGCTACGCACGGCGTCGCGAAATGCTTCGGCGTCTTTGCTCCGCAGCAGGCGCGGCAGAGCGCGAAGGAATTTCCGGGGCAGGGCAGGGAGGAAGCCTGCGACTCTCAGGTGCGGAATGCCCTGCAACTGCTCGCGACTGCGAACAGATCTGTCGATCATCTCAACCCCGAATGCGGCGGTCAACGCGAGTAACCCTGCGATCATCGTCAACACCATCAGGGAGAAAGTGCGGCTACGCCCGTCGGCGTTAAGCGGCACTGTAGCGGGCGACAGGATCTCGATCTCGTTCGCTGGCAGCTGCGCCTCGGCCTTCAGGGCACGCCGCTGCGATTCAAGCGCATCGAGCGCCGAGCGCTCGCTATCGACGGCACGCTGCATCTGCTCAAGGCGCGCCTCTGCACGGCGGGTCTCGGCCAAGGCCTCTTGCGCCTCGGCCAGGCTTGAGTAGCTGCGTGCCTGATCCTGCTCCAGCTCGATCAGGCTGGCGTTCAATCGGCGCTCCTCTCGCGCCAACTCGGCCTCCAGCCGGGCCTCCAGGTCTGAGATCCGGCTTTGAAAAGCAGCCTCGTCCTGCTGAATGCCGCCGTCGCTGCGCAGTCGTGTCAGCCCGGCCCGTTCGCCATCAAGGTCTTGCTGCAGCCGGACCACCACCGGGCTGTTGAGCGTGGCCGCGCGTTCTTCGGTGCCTTCAGCGTCCTCCAGAGCGGCGAGTTTCGTCTCAATCTCGCTGCGGCTTTTTGCAGTGATGCGTTGCGCCTCGCTCAATCGGGTAAGCATCTCAGCAGCAAGAAGGGCGTCCGGAAAGGCGACTGTGGAATCAGCCTTGGCTACGTCGGCGGCGCGGAGCGCGTCGGTCAGGCGTTGCTGCTGTTCGCCGATCCGCGCGTCAAGCCAGTCCTCGGCCGTCTGCATCCGCGCCGCTGACTGTCCAAGCCGTTCCTCGATGTAGGTCCGGACAAGGGCGTTGGGCACTTGCGCCGCCAGTTCCGGGTCCTGTGTCGTAAAGCCGACGCTGATGACGTCTGAGCCGGGGGCACGCCAGATCGTCAGGCGCCCGAGAAACTCGCGAAGAACATGGGCGAGCATTGCGCTCGCCCGCTCACGCTCGGGCGGGTCGGTGGCAAGCCTCGCGCGCAGGGCATTTATCGCGCGCGCCAATGGCGAAACAGGGCGGAGCTGCGGATTGAACTCGGGTCGCGTGTCAAGGCCCAGTTCGATGATCACCTGTAGGGCAATGTCCCGCGACAGCAGCCGCTCACTTTCGGTCGTCAGGTTGATTTCGGACCTCGAGATGGGGCTTACATCGATGATGGCCGCCGAAGCAGGATTGTCGATCAGGATCTTTGTGGATGCCGTGTAAGTGCGCCCGGACATCAGGATCAGTGGCAGTCCCGCAGCGATGACGGCGGTCCCGACCAGCAATATCAGCCAGATCCGCCGTCGGATCACACGAAACAGCGCCGCGACATCCAGCCAGTCATCGCGGGTATCCTTTGCTTCCGCAACCGGCGGAAGCGCCAAAACTCGTGAGATTTTCTCAATCTGGCTCATGTTCCGGATCCTGGTATGGGCCTCGTTTGCTGGCCTTCCGGCCGATGTCGGCATAGAGAGCGTCGAGGCGGCGCATGTAGGTCGCCATGCTGAAGCGTGACAGGAACAGCGCGCGTGCTCCATGCGAAAGAGCCCGGCGGCGATCCGGATCTGTGACAAGCGTGACGAGGACAGCGCTCAGTGACTGGACGTCTCCCGGAGTGACGAAGATACCGTTCAGGCCGTTCGTGATGGCTTCCTCATGCGCGCCGACGGGGGTTGTGACGACGGCAAGGCCGTGGGCCAGCCCTTCGATTACCGCCATCGCCATGCCCTCGGCATGGGAGGGCAGCACCAGGACATCGGCTTGGCCCAGAAGTGCGCTGGCCTCGGCCGCGTCCAGCCAGCCCGGCATCTCAATCCGGTGGCCGATGCCAAGGCTGCGAGCAAGGTCGCGGAAGCGGGCCACATCGCCATCCCCGGCGATGACGGCTTTCCACGGCGCCACTGCCATCTCCGGCGAGGCCAGCGCCTCGAGCAGTTCCGGCACCCCTTTCCGCCCGCTCAGCCGACCTAGGAACACGATCCTCGGACAAACCCGCACCTGCGTCTCGCCCTGGCCAGGATCGGGGACGCAGTTGTGGAAGACAACCACGCGCTCGGGACGGACCCCAAGCACCTCTGTCATCAGCCGGAAATCGTGCTGCCCTAGGACGATGACTGCATCGGCACTTTGGAACATGCGTCTCACGATGATTCGCCCAATGGTTGAACGGCGGGCATAATCACGGGCATAGTCATAATCGTGCAGGTGCAGGACATGCCGGCAGCCCAGTGCTCGCGCCGCAGTAGTCAGCACCAGCTTGCGGATGGTGCTGCCCCGACCAGCAACATGGATGTGGTGGATGCAGGACGGGCTGGTCAGTCGGTCGCCTGCCATCACCATCATTGCTGCAAGAAGACGCAGCGGACTGCCTAGGGACAGCCGCGGACCTCGGGTGTCCACGACACTATGCCGAGCGGAACCTTCTGCCGCTGCGACATAGCCGATGAACCGGCCGATCCCGCCGCCATGCTCGCTGCCGCCAGCTGCATAGTGCCGCACAAGGACCGGCCCAGAGCTCATGATGCCGTCCCGCCGTCAATGATGGAGCGGTAGAGGCACGCTGATCTGGCTCCGACCGCCTGGGGTGAATTGTCGCCTTGGGCCCAGTTGTGCGCGCGTTGGCCTAGCTTGCCGCGAAGAGTGGCGTCGCCTGCCAGGCGCCGGATCGCCGACGCAAGCGCCTGCGCGTCCGCGACGGGTACCACCAAGCCCAGATCATGATCGCGGACGGCAGGTCCCACCTCGCCGACGTCTGTCGCGATGACTGGCCGACCGAAGGTCCCGGCAAGATGCAGAACACCACTTTGCGAGGCTTCGGAATAAGGCAAAACCACAATATCGGCATCCAGGAACAGCTGCGCAACCTCTTGATCCAGGATGAAGCGGTGCCTGATGTCGTACCTGGTCGGATCGCCCATCCTGTCCCGCATTGTCATGGGGTCATCGCCGCGACCCGCAACGACGATCCGAAGGTCCGGCATGTCCCGCAGCAGGCTTTCGGCGCGCACTAGAAGATCCAGCCCCTTATAGGCGAAGATGCGGCCGAACATCAGGACCCTGAATGTGCCGTCCGACCGCCGACGCAGTCCCTCCCTCTCCGCCAGCAGCGCGTATCTGGGCATCGCCGGGTGAGGCAGGACGTGGACTGCCCGCCCGTCCTTGCCGAACACTTTGACAGCGTGAGCCTTAAGCCCGTCTCCGTGTACGACAATGTGTGCCGACTGCCGCGCCATCAGTCGCGGCGCCCAAGCAGGCAGTGTCGCCGTTTCCCGATCGCCGGGGTGCAGGGTCACGTCGTGGACGGTTGTGACGACAGGAATGCCGCGCCAGAAGGGGGCGACGAGGTTCAGCCACAGCGTATTGTTGCTGAGAAGGTGGATCACATCTGGGCGTTCCCGGCGAACAAGCCGCCATAGTCCGGCGATAAGGCCGATATTGGCCGGACTGCGGTGCCGGGGCCAGTCGAGCAATCGCAGGTCGACGCCCGGGTCCATCCAGCCGGCCAGAGCCGCATATTGGCGCCTAGGCACGGCCAGAATGACATCGGCATGGTGAGCAAGTCCGTTGGCGAACGCGATGGTGTAGTCTTCGAGGTCCGACACGAGGAGCAGAACCCTAAGCCTGGACCGTTCGCGGTCCTGCGCTGTCGCGGGCGAAGTCATCTGGTCGCCGGTGGCCTGTACTGGAAGTGCTGCAAGCCGGCTCATCCTGCCCTACGCCGCATGTGGGGCAGCGCGGCCGGAGCGTTGATATCATTAAACCCGATTGAGTAGCCGCGGGAGAGGCACTCGCCTTCAGCTCCCAAATATTGGCAGTTGTACTGCCCGTCTAAAGGCCGTCGATCAGCGCGGTTGAGGAGGTTGATAAATTGTCGGCCGATCCCGTGTGCCGAGGCCGCTGGCCTGATCGGCCAAGCGGTCATTTTTAAAGGTGCATGTGTCACGGGATGTCCTTGCTCCAGATGAGTCATCCTGAAAACTAGCCGATCTTGCAGCACCAGCTTGCGCGCATTCGGATCTGCGGCCGTCGCCGGAGGTTTTAATTTGCCAGCACACTATCAAAAGGCGGTAGGCCCGCATCGCCTTTCGGCTAATGCGCCACCGCTTTGCCCAATTCACAAAGGGCAAGGCATCTTTGACACTGGATTCGTCTAATCAAACCAGGTGTTCGTACATGCTGTACCACCCCGGTATATTGCAAAGGCACCACGCTGTCCGCAGGAACGCTCGATGACAACTGCCGTGGGTTACCGCCCTCAACGGATGCAGGTCAGCTGGAGGGCCGTCGAATGCTGCGTCGTTGGCGTCCTGCTGCTGTTCCACACGGGGGCTGTCACGGTCCTGTTTTTCACGGATCCTACGGCAGTCGCGCAACGAACGCTGCAGTTGCTGCTGCTGCCGGTCTATCTCATTACGATGTTGGTCGCTGCGCGCCATCCGCGGCAACTGCTGTCAGCGTTGCGCGGAAACCTGCTTTTCGCTTTGCTCGTGGCGCTGCCGTTTTTGTCGACATTGTGGTCGGTGAGTCCGTCAATCACCCTGCGGCGGGCGATCGGGCTCGCCCTGTCGGTCCTTCTCGCCTACGTCGTCGCAACAAGATTTACGCCGCGGCAGTTCCTTCTGATCGTAGTAGCCGTGCTTGGCACAAGCATGGTCTGCAGCCTTTTGCTTGCCGTCCTTGCTCCCCAGATGGCCTATATGCCTGTCGGCCATGAGTTACGCGGCGTCTTCAACCACAAGAACGTCCTTGGCTGGAATGCTGCGATCTGCGTCCTGGCAACGGCCAATCTTGCCGTCGACAGGACGGCCAATTTGCGAGGCCTGGCGACCATTCTTCTGATCGCCAGCTTTTGCTGTCTTGTCCTGTCGGGATCAAGCACGGCGCTGGTGGTATCGGCCGCGTCTGGGTTCTTCACGCTGGTTTATATCCTGCTCCGCCAGAGCCGAGGCGCCACCCGGATCGTGCTGATCCTGATTGCGGCGCAGGTGGTTCTTGTGGCGTCGGTATCGATCAACTTGCTGGTGGAGTTGCTGGCCGAGGGCGTCGACAAGGACCCGTCGCTGACGGGGCGGGTGCCGCTCTGGTCGCTCGTAGATCAGAACATCATGCGACGGCCACTGCTAGGTCATGGCTACCAGGCGTTCTGGACCGAAGGAAACGGAGAAGCTTGGAATATCTGGACCGAGCTCGCTTGGATCGCGCCGCATGCACATAATGGCTTCCGCGACTGGATGCTCAGCTGCGGCATCATCGGAACAATCCCGCTGCTGGCAATGCTCTGGCGCGTGCTTAGCCGGGGCGCTTGGCTGCACTGGCACAGGCCCCAGGAAGGATGGCTCTGGCTGAACGTCCTGATATGCGTGTTCATCGTCATGAACTTAACCGAGAGCCTTCTGCTGGTGCAGAACAGCTTTCTCTTCATCATCTTTTCTGCAGCTGTGCTAATGGTGTCGGCCGGGCGCCCCCGGGCCTGAGGGCTGGCTAAGCCTTTCGGACAGGTTTTGGCTCTCTGAAAGGCGGCAAGGTGTATCGACCTGTCCGATCAGGACTTGGCAGCAACCCGAATGGCCATCGCGGATATTACCAGGATCCTTGGCAATCTTAGTTTCGCAAACCAGCTAACCTGCCGATGTGAAGGACAGCCATGACGACAGCGCAAGCAGCTTCAGCCACGTCCCCGCCGCGCCGGAAGGTTGTCGGGGTGCCCATTTCGGTGGTCGACTATGACCGCACCATAGAGTGTGTGATCGCCGCGGCACGGCAATCACAAGCATATCTTGTCACGGCCCTTGCGGTTCATGGCGTGGTCGAGGCGCGGACGAAGGCAGAGATGGGGCAGGCGATCGAGGGGTTCGACATCGTCACGCCGGACGGCCAGCCGGTTCGCATGGCGCTAAACCTAATTTATTGTGCGGGTCTGACGGACCGCGTCTATGGCCCCACGCTAATGCTGAGGATCTGCAAGGCCGCAGCTGCGCAGGACATCTCGGTCTTCCTCTATGGCTCGACTAGAGAGGTCGTCTCTGCACTCAGCCGCACATTGGTCGCCAAGATCCCCGAGCTGCGGGTGGCGGGGGCAGAGCCGTCCCTGTTTCGCCCGCTGCAGGCTGATGAAAGCGCGGCCCTTGCGCAGCGGGTGCGCGACAGTGGCGCAGGTATCGTCTTCATCGGCTTGGGGTGCCCACGGCAGGAACTCTTTGCCTTCGATCACCGCGATATCATCGGCCTGCCCCAGGTTTGCGTGGGCGCGGCCTTCGATTTCCATGCTGGCCACAAGCGGCAGGCACCCCGATGGATGCAGGATCATGCACTGGAGTGGCTGTTCCGCCTGAGCCAGGAGCCGCGGCGGCTATTTGGCCGTTACGCCGTGACCAATTCGATCTTTCTCGTCGCACTGGCCCGGCAATGGGCAGCGCGCACTTCCTGAACAGAGGACAGACCATGAAACGCATGATCGTGACCGGCAGCGCGGGCCTGATCGGCTCAGAGGCGGTGCGGCACTACGACCGCCAAGGCTGGAATGTCATCGGCATCGACAACAACATGCGCCGGGTGTTCTTCGGCAGCGATGGCGACACAGCGTGGCAGCGCGACCGACTGCAGCGCGACTGCTCCGCCTATCGCCACGCGTCCATCGACATCCGCGATCGCCGCGCAATTTTCGATCTCTTTGCAGAGATTCGACCCGATGCGGTGGTTCATTGTGCGGCTCAACCCAGCCATGATCTTGCGGCTACAATTCCCTTCGACGACTTTGAAGTCAATGCGGTGGGCACGCTGAACCTCTTGGAGGCCACGCGACGCTACGCTGCCGAAGCCCCCTTCATCTTTACCAGCACCAACAAGGTCTATGGCGATGGCCCGAATGGCATTCCGCTGGTCGAGCACGACACCAGGTACGATTTCGATGTCCCGTATCATGCCGAGGGCATCGCCGAGAACTTCCCCATCGACCAGACCAAGCACAGCCTCTTTGGTGCGAGCAAGGTGGCCGCCGATGTCATGGTACAGGAATACGGCCGCTATTTTGACATGAACACCGTCTGCTTTCGCGGCGGGTGCCTGACTGGCGCGGGGCACTCCGGCGCCCAGTTGCACGGCTATCTGTCCTACATCTTCAAGGCCGCTGCCGAAGATCGCCCTTACACGATCTTCGGCTATAAGGGTAAGCAGGTGCGCGACCAGATCCACAGCAAAGATGTCATCAGCGCCTTCGACGCCTTCATCGCTGCGCCGCGGGCAGGGGCTGTTTACAACCTAGGCGGCGGCAAGGCGAACAGCGTGTCCATCCTAGAGTCGATCGACAGGATCGGTCAGCTTTCCGGACGCACTCTGACTTGGACCCTCAGCGACCACAATCGGATCGGCGATCACATCGTCTATTACACCGACCTGACCCGGTTCCGGTCCGATTATCCTGACTGGCGCCTGACCATGTCGATCAACGATATCTTTGACGAATTTGCCCGCGTCAGCTTCTCATCAAGGTCCGCGGCATGACGTTGCAGGGCACGCAGATGCCGGTGCCGATCCTTCGGCCGCAGCCGGACACGGGCGCGCCACAGTCGTTGGGAGCGCCAATTCGGATCCGCACCGGCCACAGCTATCATGTCTATTTCACCATCGCCCTAGGCCAGAGTAACGCCCGCTTCGTCGAGCGTGCGATGACGCCGCTCAACCGGTATCTGTCTTGGGCGGACTCGATCTCGTTCCTGCCCGAGCCGGGGTTCGAGGCGATCCACGCTTGGAATGCCATCCCCCAGCTGACGCGCAGACCCTATGTCGTCACCTTCGAGGATTACCTGCCAAGGATGCCGGACGACCGCCGGATCGGCTGGCTTGAGCGGCGGCTGCGCGACGACTTGCTGTCGGCGCGCTGCCGCGGCATCATCGCGATTTCCGAATATGCCCTACGCCAGTTCAGGCAGCAGCACCGCAATTTTCCTGACCTGCCGCGGCTTCTTGAAAAGATCGAACTGGTCTATCCCGCAGTCGCGCCCCGCACAGACCGGCCGAAGTCGCGCAAGGGCCCCCTGAAGCTGCTCTTCGTGGGGCGAGATTTCATGCGGAAGGGTGGGCCGGTCCTGCTGCGGGCACATCGCAAGCTGCGCCGAGCGGGCGTGCCGGTGCAGACGACGGTCGTCTCGTCCCTTGCCTGGACGCCACGTGACTATGTTGGTCCGCCCGACGCCGCCTATGTTGACGCCGCGCTACGTGATCTGGACCAGGTTGGGATCATGCATCATCCCAGCCTGCCGCCGAAAGCGGTCTATGATCTCATGGATGCGGCGGACTATCTTGTCTTCCCGACCTTCCACGACACGTTCGGTTTTGTCTCAATTGAGGCGCTTGCATCTGGCACGCCAGTTATTGCCACGGATACTTGCGTCCTGCCCGAAATCATCCGGACGGGCCGCAATGGCTATCTGCTGCCGTTCGACAATGACCGGATCGTCGGCAAGTGGTCCTGGCTCTACCGGCAGCAAGAACCGGGATACCTCGAAGCCTACGAGGCTGCGACCGACTCTCTGTCGGCGGCGTTGTTCGAGCGCTTAGCCGACACTTGGGACGATCGGGCGCTTTACGAGGAACTAAGCGCTGGCGCAGTCGATTCGACGTACGTTCAGTTCCACCCGCAGATCGCACGTCGCCGTCTGGAAGCGATCTACGAGCGGTTTAGGCCAGCGCCGTGAGAGGGTCTCAGCCGGCGGCGGGACGGCTGGACGTTCTGCAGGCTGGGCGCGCGGCTGCCGCTATTCTTGTCGTCCTCTATCACGCAAACAATTTCGTGCTGCCGCTGCGTCTGTACGACGGCGATACTGCGTGGCGAGGCTTCGGATGGGGCTACGCTGGGGTTGAATTCTTCTTTGTTCTGTCTGGGTTCATCATCGCCCGTGCCCACCACCGCGATGTCGGGCAGCCGACACGAATCCTGCGTTTCCTGTACAAGAGATGCATCCGCATCCTGCCGATGTATTGGCTGGTGTTGACGACCCTTCTTGTGGCGTATCAACTGGTCCCCACTCTGGGCGCTGGCGCTCTGCCGGACACGGAACCTGCCGCGCAGGCCTATCTGCTCGTCCCCAGCGCTGAACGATCCATCCTACCAGTTGCCTGGACCCTGAAGCACGAGATGGTCTTCTATTCTGCCTTCGTCTGCTTTTTGATCGACGTGAGGTGGGGTGCCGGCATCTTTTTCTTCTGGATGGGGGCTTGTATGATTGCGCTGTTCCTTCCGGAACTGGATTTCCCAGCAGCGTTCTTCCTGTCCCCCTACAATCTGCTCTTCGCGGCTGGCTTGGTGATGTACTTCTTTCAGCCCGTTGTCCGGGAGCCGGTCGCACGGGCGCTTGTTTTTCTCGGAATCGCCATGTTCATCATAGTCGGCCTAAGCGAGCAGTTCCTGTTTGCGTGGCCACTTGGTGTGCGGACGCTGGCTTATGGTGTCGCGGCGTGTGCGGTCATCGCGGGGTCAGTCCAAATCAGCTGCCGGGTTCCCACCAGCGCCGTCTTGTTAGGTAACGCATCCTACGCAATCTATCTTCTCCACCTGCCTGTCATGAACGTCCTTGCGATCCTGCTTGCGAAATCCGGCGCCGGATCTCTCACGCCGCCTCTGCTCATGTGTCTCGGGCTTTCGGCCATTGCCGTTGCGGCCGGCGCAGCTGCACATGTCATCGTGGAGAAACCCATGCAGCAATGGTTGGTCAGGAAAAGCCTACTGCCCCGACTTTCGCGCAGGTCCATCTAATTTAAGGGCGACATCTCGCGCGGCGGCAAGGGGACCGACCTATGGGCGATGTTGCGCAAAGCGGCGTCTGGCGTGAATGGACCTTTTACCGCCTGAAGTCAGGCGATGGCTTAGATCTCAGCCCTGCCGACAGCTGACATTTCCAAACTGTCCCAGTGCGACACGCACCAGCATCGGTGGCTTGCGCGACAGCATTCCGCCAAGCCAGGTGCCTGGTCGCGCCGAGGAATGGACGTGCCGCTTGATGATGACGCTGTTGGCGCCAAGGATCAGCAGCCGCCTGAGGGAGCGTTCGCCCATCTTCGTTGTCGCTCCGAGACGTTGCTTGCCGCCGGTTGAATGCTGTCAGGGCACCAGACCCAGCCATGCGGCAAAGTCTCGGGTGGCGGAGCCAGAACCGCGATGGCCGTGGCAATCAGCGGGCCGATCCCCGGAACCGTCATCAGCCGCCTGGCGATACCATTCTCCTTGGCTGTCCGAGGCCGCGCGCGAGATCCTGCTGCGACCGCGCGAGGCACAGGCCTACTTCCCGACAGACTATCGCATGATGCCACCCCCCAGATGTCGCTGAAAGCAGCGGCACAGGTTGCGCGGCAGGCGGGTGTGACACCTGTTCTGTTGGGTGACGCCCCGGAGGGGGAGGCCGCGCAGCTGGGGACTGTCATGGCTGGAATTGCGCGGGCCGCGGCAACCAAAGGTACGCCTGTCAAGGCGCCGGCTGTTCTGCTCTCGGGTGGCGAAGGCACGGTGACCATCGGCGCTATGCCCCCGGGCGTGGCGGGCGGAACACCAGGTTCCTGCTGGCCTTGACCCAGAACCTGCAGAGCCATCTGGGCATTCACGCGTTGGCTGTCGACACGGACGGCATTGACGGCACCGAAGACGCTGCCGGCGCGATTGTGTCGCCCGCAGCCCTGGCGCGAGCGCGCGAGGCCGGGCTGGATGCGCGCCATTTCCTGACGCGTCATGACAGCTACAGCTTCTTTGCCGCGGTGGACTGCCTGATCCGTACCGGGCCGACCCTGCTCAATGTCAACGACTTCAGGGCGATCCTCATTCTGTGATCAGCAAGGGTTATCTCCGTCACCCGCAAGACGAGCTTTATTGAACGCGGCAGAGTCCTTACCGACCGTCGCTTCAGCAGTGACCTGTCATGAAGTAGCTTGTCTATCAACTTACGAGGCCAATCGCGCGGCCCATACCGCCCGTCGCGCCTCCGAACTTGTGCCGCAGGAAGCTTAAGATCGCGCCGCGGGTTGAAAGCTTGCCAAGGTTGGAGAGGTTCTCGGTCGCGATCATGCCGTAGCCGAGCGTAGCCGTTGCCCTTCCGGGGCGAGGGCGGCTGGTTTTCTCCAGTGAGGACGAGAGATCGATAAGCTGGGCGCCCTTGACCGAGATAGAAGAAGGCGAGCATGCGACATGGACCACACTATCTAATGGGAATAAAGCGGTTGAATCCGGGATCTGCGAAGTTGCTGCTACTTTTCAGGCGGATTGTTTGGCCCCGGCCAAACTTGTGAAGGTGACACCGACGGCCGGTGCCGAAAAGCGATAGGAGGTGGGGGGCGCCGACCGACCGATATGGGCCGAGCCTGGACAGGGCTGATTTACTACGAAGTAGCGGCCGGGCTGCGCGAAGCTACGTGAGCCCACCGCGGTCATCGATCTCCGCTTTCGTGCTGCGTAGCCCGAATCGATCCGGCGCGAAATTATCAAGTTCTTATGTCCGGTGACAGCCGGCATCTGGGAGACTGGGGCGGATCAGGCGGCCACGCCCCGTCGGAAGCAGGTCAAACAGACAAGGAGTTGATGATGGCGCGGAGGCCGACGGCCTCTTCCCAGAGCAGAGCCAGCGTGAACGGAAGGCGGAACCGGCGGGCGCCGGCACGCAAGCGTGAGGACCATTGTCCTGATCCTGCTGCGAGGTAAGCCGCGGGAGACAATGATCTACAGTTCTTCCACACGGCCAGGAGCGACGGAGTTCGCCGCCTTTGCAAAACGTCGATCGAAGGTCATGAAGCTATCGGCGCGCGACGAACTTCCAAGATGCAGCGCGTCGGCAAAATCCATTCCCGCCTCGGCATGGTCCAGCGCCTCGGCCACAAGGTCAGCTTGGTCGATGAAAACAGTGGAAAGGCCGCCGAACGCGCGCAGGGCGTTGACAACATCGGATGGAGGGAACTTGTAGGCGCTCCGAAGCACCCACTCCGCTTCAAGAACAACCGTAACCGGAACGAAGACGTCGCGGCCGTCGATCAAGGCGCGGGCTCTTGCAGACTGTTCGGGGTGATCGCCGGTGAGGTAGCGGACGACAACGTTGGTATCAATCGCGATCATCGCGGCGAGCAGCCTCCTGAAGGACTGCGGCGTCCATCTCTTCGATCGATTTTGCGCCGGCGGTCCAGCGAAGTATGGAGAACACGTCGTCCGCGGTTGTGGGCGTGAATGCAGGCGCCTTGCGCAGGACGACGCCCTCCGGCGTATCCTCCACGATCAGGCGCGTGCCCGTGGCCCAGTGCTTGCTCTGCCGGATCGACTTGGGAAGGATGACCTGCCCTTTCGTGGAAATAATTGTGGTTGTCGAAGGCATGACACGCTCTCTTGGTAAGACAAGTGTAAGATAAGACCTGTTCTCCGCGTTTGCAACCTCTGCAGCCTCGTCTGATCAGGAGAGCGGTGCATTGCGGCCGCCGCCCATGACCGCCTCTCTAAGCCGCCGCAGGTACAGATCGGCTGCGCGCGCCGGCTGCAGTCCTGCCGCCCGCACCGCCCCGCAAGACGACCAGGACAATCCCAGGGGATGTTCCACCCACAGCATCACCTCCACGGGCATAATTGTGACGCTTCCGGCCTAGATCAAGACGGGGCGCATCTGCGAAGGGCGAATGGAAGAGATCGTCGCGAAGCTTCTTCAGGTTGACGGGTTGGTATCCCAAGGACAATTGGTGGCTGAACGACGGGTCCTACGTCCGGCTGCGACCGGGATAACAAGACCATGTCTGGTCCTATGACTTCTTGCAGTGCCAGACCGATGACAGCAAGGTTTTCCGGACGCTGAACATCCTGGATGAACACAGGCCCGACGATCTGGCGACCAGGGTGAAGCGGGTCGATTTCTATCAATCGATGAATGATGCATATCCCGGACGACAGTGGGCTCCAGTTAGGAAGGGATCGACTTCTTCGAGCAAAACCGAATGAGAGCACTTTATCGAGGAGACGCTATGGCTTTCAATATCCCTGTCTTATTGGCCCACAATGGACATGAAAGCGCTCTGCCATGCGGTCGAGGACCAGGCAATAGTGGGCGACGTCGCGCCTGGCACTGGCTCGCCTTCGGAGCAGGCCTGCAAAGCGACGTGGGAAAGGATACCACCGATCAAGATCAAGACCGCAGCGGTCGAGCAACGTCACGGGAAGTGTCTGCACAGTGAGGACCTGGTTCATGTAGGCCTGAGCGGCCGAGGCACCAACCCAGGCGTTCCTGTTCTGACGGAAAAGCGCCTCGTGATCGAGTGTATAAAAGCCCTTGCCCCTCAACGCCCCGCGGTACAGCAGATGGGTTATGGAGAATGCTGCCACGCTTGAGAGAAAGTGAAACCCGTCCCGCAAGTTTACGCTCGCGATGGTGTTGTGCATCGAAATGCAGGGAAGCCGATCAGCCATGCCGCTCGTGCGGAAAAAGCTGCCGGCGCAATTGACGAAGATGCTTCTTCGCTCGATTGGCACCTGCACGCCGCTTCGCAACCTCATGCACGGTCCGCCGGCCGTGTCGCTCACATCAACGAGATAGTCAGTATAGGTGCAGCTCAGCCCCTCAGAAATTCGGGTCCGCTCATCCTCCGACAGCAGACCATACAGGTAGACGCCGTTCTGGCTGCCGGGATCGACTGCATGGCGTCGGCGGAAATGGCGCATCATGTCGTCTTCGTTGTTGCCGTCGAACGCCAGAGCCAGATCGCGCATGACACGAGAGACCAAATCGCCGGATGTTGACGTTGCCCCCTCCGCCTAGTCCAGTTTGAGATAGACTCTGGCCCAACCGATAGGACCAGAGATGAAGCGCAGCAGGTTCACTGAAGATCAGATCATCGGCATTCTGAAGGAGCACGA
>NZ_JAOTBE010000078.1 GCF_026162645.1 Paracoccus rhizosphaerae | reverse complement strand
GCCTGACGCTGCGCAACCCACAAAGCTCCGCGCCAGCCCCCGTTGCCCAACCCGCCCAAACAGGCAAAAACCAAACCCGGAGTCTCGCTCACGCTGGATAAAAGTTGGGGGCAACGTCAGCCTCTCCGGTCTGCTGCATGGGCCGCATGATAAGCGCGGGCGACGTCTTCCATGGAGGTCTTGAACTGCCGGTGCGAAACTTCGAGAGCCATGACGCGGGCGGAAGAGGGCAGGAATGCAGTCAGACCGAGCAGAAAGATCGTAAGGGTCAGCTGGACGGGCATCCCAAGATGGAAAGGCTTTCCCGAGATCAGGACCGACAGGTCGATCCAGGGAAGGATGCCCAGAACGGCGGCTAGCGTTGCGCAGGCGGCGAGGGTGGCGGAAAGCAGCACGATGAGGATGGCCATTCGCTGCGCCAGAAGTTGCGCGTGAGCTAACCATTCCTTCAGATCATGTGAAAACATCAACATGTACAATACCTCTGTCAGTCGGCGGAGCTGCCAGTGCACCAAGTAAGCGCGTTGGATGAGGTGAAGACCAAAAGTTATGTACAACCTTACTTAATTTTTGGCCTCTGGCGTGGCTTGGAAGAACTCCTCTCGCAGGGTAATTGCAACCGAAGCGTGTGCTCGCAGCTATATTTGAACGTTCAATAATCTTGTCACGACTTTTGGACCGGACGAACAGTATGCCAATTTGGCTGGTAGAAAATGATTCAACATCGCGCGTACCATCGAACTGATGCTGACTGCGGCCTGCTTTTGATATACACGGGCGAGGAGGATATCGATCTTTCCAAACTCTACGACTGCTCGGACGATACGTAAAGCAAGCTCCGCGGCTCCGTTCCCGCTTCAGCCTGAGCTACGATTTTTCGACGCTTGCGGAACAGCTACGATCAAGGGCCTCACCACCCGCGAGGCGCAGGCGCTGGTGCGCGGTCTGAGAGTGCTGAACTTTATCTGAAGACGCAAGGCCGGGCTCTGGCCGCCGTCGTATAGCTCGACGATGCAATCTCCCGGCTGCTTGGGAGCCTGAGGCAGTTGCAGCAGCTGAGCATTAAACATTCTCGGAGGTGTGGATGGCTATTGGAATATTGACTCGTTGCGCCCCTGCATCCGGTCCAGCATTATGTGCTTTCACCATAGTGGAAATAATTTCGCGCGCGAAAGTTCTGATAGGGTAGGAAAGGGTCATGGTGATCGTCCCATCGATAAGACCAGCGCGCGTCGCATCGAAAATTTCGTAAGCGACGCAGACGAACTCCTTCGGGCGCGGCCGGTCTCTCAATGCCGCCAATGCACCGGTGATTCCGCCGCCTGAGACGAACAGGCCGCAAAGGTCAGGATGCTCATCAAGAAGTCTCTCGGTCATTTCTCGGGCAATTGCAGCCGACTCAAAGGTCTGGAGCGGCTCTAACACCACAAAACCCGCATTCTGTTCGCGTAGATAGGACCGGAAACCGCTCTCGTTTATCTCTTGGTTTCGATAGCGGTGATTACCCAGCAGAACTCCAATCTTTCCAGGTGTACGGCACGTGTGGTGGAAGGCCCACGCAGCGGTTCTGCCCTTTTTCCAGTTGTCATGACCGATGTAGCCAATGTTACCCTCTGCCGAGAGAGGACCGATGAGTGCCATGACCGGCGTACCGGCCGCTAAAAGGGCGCTAATCGCGTCTGAAATCACCGGATGTTCAGCCGCGACTACACCCACACAATCGCAACGTTGCCCGATTTCGGTAATCTTCCTGGCAATATTGTCAGGAGAGAGGTCGTCAATATAATGCAACTCAATCACGATGTTGGCGCTGACGAATTGCTCAGCCTGGCGGCGTAGGGCATTGCCCAGATCGCGGTAAAACACTCGATGTCCTTGATGCAGGATCACCCCCAAGTTGATCGTTTGGCGTGCCTGCATGACTGATTTCTCGATGCTGCCAAGCCCGTAGAAGCCAATCTTCTCAGCAGCGCCCAATACTAGCTGTCGGGTCGAGCCGCGAACTGAATGGGCGTTGTTGATCACACGGTTCACGGTAGAGATCGATACTCCGGCCTCTCGGGCAACGTCCTTGATGGTGGGTCGTGACATCATAGCTCCCGTCATCTCAGATTGTCTCACTATGTATCATTCCAAGTGCGCTTTGAAACGTTTTGGAACAAAAGTGGTCGAAGCAAATGAACTCTATTGATCGACTACGTGTCAATGGGTCATTCATCATGAGCCCGGCGCAGAGGAGCAGCGGGCAGGGCTGGCCGAGCGGGGAGCGCGGCTGACTGCAAGCGAGAAGACGAGTTTCATAAGTTCGTACGGCACGATGCCGGCGTTCGCCGATGAATTGCGCCGCGAACAGTTATAGGGAGGAATACCGCATGAGACTGACCAAGACACTCAGGGCGACTGTCGCCGCTGCCAGCCTCGCACTGGCTGCGGTGCCCGCATCTGCAGCGGATATCGCAGTGATAGCCGGTTCCATCGAAGACGGCTTTTTCAACCTCATCAAGAAGGGCGTCGATGATGCGACCCTTGTGGTCGAGGCCAATGGTGGCTCGGTCAACTATCTGCGGACGGCGAATTACGACAACTTCGGCCCCGACCTTGTCAACCTGATCAACCAGGCTGTTGCACAGGGCGTCGACGGAATCGCCATCCCCATCTGGGTACCAGAGGCACAAGTTCCCGCGCTGCAGGCGGCGGCCGAGAAGGGCATCAAAATCATGGTGTTCAACTCAGGACTTGATGTGAAAGAGGATGTCTCGGGCATTAATTACTTCGGTTCGGACGAGTTCATCGCCGGCGAGGCTGGTGGACGCTATATGGCCGAACAGGGCGCGACAAAAATTCTGTGTCACATCCATACCCCGGGCGCGGTCAACCATGAAGCGCGTTGCGCCGGTGTCGAGAAGGGGGGCACGGAGGCAGGATCCGAAGTTGTGATCCTGCGGACCCCGGCCAACCTAGACGGAGACATTACCGGTCTCGCTGAAGCGATCAAGTCCGAGTTGATCGCGGATGAAAGCTTCGATGCAGTGATCTCGCTGTCTGCATCGTCCGCAGATGCGTCCACTAATGCAGTGCAGCAGATCGGAGCGGGCGACCGCGTCATGGTTGGAGCCTTCGACCTCAGCGAAGCGGCTCTGAACCGCATCCAGGCAGGCACGCAGAAGATGGCCATCGACCAACTGCCCTATCTGCAGGGCTTCCTCGCGACATCGATGCTGGCAGCTCATATCGACTTCGGAACGGAACTGGCAACCGATCCGGTGCTGACGGGCCCGGCTATTGTCGATGCCTCGAACATCGACACTGCGCTCGCAGGCGTGTCCGCAGGCGCACGCTGATCGAATGCGTCTTTCTCCCGGGCCGTTTCGGCCCGGGAAGTTCCAGGCCCGAAAAGGTTGGCTCGCACGGAGCCGGGCACCGCTCATTGCCGAAAGAGGCTGTTAAGATCATGCAATCTACATCTCAGACACCGCAGGCAGTTCGACCTGCCACCTCGACGCCACTTTCATTTGGAGCCCTCCTTCGGCGCCCCGAAGTCGGCGCCTTCATGGGCATGGTGATCGTTTTCGTGTTCTTCGCCTACTTTGGCTATGATCGAAACTTCTTGTCCCCTTTCGGTGTGTCATCCTGGGTGAACATGGCTTCGACAGTTGGCATGATCGCTATCCCGATTGGCTTTCTGATGATTGCCGGAGAGCTGGATATTTCGATCGGGGCTGTAGTTCCCGCTGCAAAGATGTCCATGGCCATAGCCGTCGGCTACTATGGTTTGCCCGTAGGTGTCGGCTTGCTGATCACCTTTGGCCTTGCCGCCCTGATTGGATGGGTCAACGGGATGCTGGTCACCCGCACCAAGGTGCCATCGCTGATCGTGACGCTTGCAACCCTGTTCGCGGTTTCGGGCCTGACGCTGTTCTTGTCCCTTGCGCTCACGGATACCACCAGCCAGGCCCTGACCTCGCCCGCGTGGGCCAAGTTCGTCTTCGGCGACTACCATGTCTGGGGTCTTCAAAGTTCGGTCTTCTGGTGGCTGGCCATCGCTGCTGTGCTTTACTACATCCTGCATCTGTCGCCCTGGGGGAACTGGATCTTTGCGCTAGGCGGCGACAAGGAAAGCGCCCGCAACGCCGGTATTCCCATCGACAAGCTGAAGATCGCGCTGTTCATCCTGGCCGCCATGGCCGCCGCCCTTTCGGGTGTCTGCGAAGCCATCCTGTCGAACTCGGCGACGACAACCACCAACTTTGCGCTGATCTTCAACTGCATCATCGCCGTGGTGGTCGGTGGCGTGCTTCTGACCGGTGGCTTCGGAACCGTGGCCGGGATCTTCTTCGGAACTGCGACCCTGGCGATCGTGCAGCAGGGGATCGGCTATACACCCTTCGACCGCAACCTCTCGTCCCTCATCATCGGTGTCATGCTGCTGATCGCGGTTCTGATGAACGACACCTTCCGAAACATGGCGACTTCGATGTCCGCCGCGAAAAAGGGGAAGTGATGCCATGACCGAACCTGTCCTTGAAATGAAAGCGGTCGACAAGAGCTTTGGCCCCATCGACGTTCTGCATGAGATCACGCTGAAGGTGCGCGCCGGCGAAGTATTGTGCCTGTTGGGCGACAACGGCGCAGGCAAATCGACCTTGATTAAGACCCTTTCAGGCGTTCACAAGCCGACACGGGGCGAGATGCTGATGGATGGCAAACCGGTCAGCTTCTCGGGGCCGAAGGAAGCCCAAGCCGCAGGTATCGCCACTGTTCACCAGTTCGGCGGCACCTATCCGTTGATGTCAGTAGGCCGCAATTTCTTCATCGGTCAGGAACCGACAAAAGGTTGGGGACCGTTCAAGATCTTCGACCGGCACAGGGCAAATACGATTGCGGTAGAGGCGGTGCAGAATTTTGGCATCACCCGCATCACCGACGGCGATCGCCTGTGCGGTGGGCTTTCTGGCGGCGAGCGTCAGTCCCTTGCCATCGCGCGGGCAGTTTATTTCGGGGCGCGGGTGCTGATCCTGGACGAGCCCACCGCCGCGCTCGGCGTCAAGCAGGCTGCGCATGTGCTCCGCATCGTCGGTGAGGCACGCCGCCGCGGCCTTGCGGTGATCTTCATCACGCATCAGGTGATGCATGCAATGGCCGTCGGCGATCATTTCGCAGTGCTGATCCGCGGGGCCATCGCGGCCGACTTCCGAAAGGGTGAGAAGACACGCGAGGAGATTGCCGATCTGATGGCGGGCGGAGAATCCATGGCCGACCTCGAGGCGTCGATCGAGGGCTACATGCAGACCCGTGGCGGGCATGTGCCGCCTGCATCAACGACCTGCTGACAGAATTGGCGGCGCGCCGACAGGCCGCGCCGCCACGTCTTCGGTGGTCCGGCACTCTCTCCTCCCGGCCGGGCCACCGACCTGACCCAAACCGCCCTACGGAAACAAAGACCATGACCCTGCGGATCGGATGCGTCGGCTACGGAACCGGCGGACGTCACTTTCATACCCCGTTCATCGACGCCGCCGAGGGCTGCGAACTGACCGCGATTGTGGCGCGCGCCGAAAAGACCGCGGCCAAGGCGCGGTCGGATTGGCCCGGCATCCCGGTGTTTCCAAGCCTTGCTGCGCTGATCGGATCAAATACCTGCGACGCCGTGACCATCACCACGCCGCCGCAGACCCGCCGCGAACTGGTTCTGGAAGCCATCGCCGGCGGGCTGCACGTCATCGCCGACAAGCCGTTCGCGCCGTCCGAGAATGCGGCGCTGGAGCTGGACCGGGCTGCTGACGCGGCCGGGATCGTCCTTGGCGTCTATCAAAACCGACGCTTCGACAGCGATCTGCAGACCCTTGCCAAAGTTCTGGAAGGCGGTCGTCTGGGCGAGGTCTGGCGCATCCACTCGCGCATGGATTTCGACGATCCCGCGAGCCTTGAGGCAGGGCCAACCGGCGGCTTGCTGCGCGACCTGGGCAGCCATCTCGTCGATCAGATGATTTATCTGCTGGGTCCGGTGCTGTCGGTCGACTGCCAGATGGACCATCTGAACCTGCCCCAAGGCCGCACGGACGCCAGCTTCACCATGACGCTGCGCCACAAGGGGGGTGCCCACAGCCACATCAACGCCAGCAAATGCAATCATCTGAACCTGCGCGAACTGCGCGCCTATGGCTCGAACGGCAGCTTTACCAGCCGTGCTACGGACGTGCAGGCGCAGCAGATTTTTGCCGGGGAACGGCCTGCGCTTTCGCCCGAAACATGGGGATACGAGCCGGAATCCAACTGGCCGATCCTTCGCGTGGGCGATGACGACGAGACGGTACCAGCCGAGCAGGGTCGCTACCACGATTACTATGCCGCTTTCGCCAGGTCGGTCCGCGACGGAACCGCTCCGCCCGTCACCGCAAAACAGGCAGCCCGCACGATCGCCGTCCTGGATGCCGCACGTCGTAGCGCCGAGATTGGTGCCTCTGTCACCCTCTAGCATACCGCGCGCCGGATCAGGCGCGGTCCCGAAACGCCCCATGGGAGAATAACATGAAATACACCCTGGATCCCCATATGGTCCGCCACCTGTCGCTGGAGGACACAGTCCGCAACGTCGCTGAGCTGGGCTATGATCACATCGAAATGTCGCCTCGCCCGGATTTCTTCTCATGGTGGACACGACCGAAGCTTTATCCCGAACGTATCCAGGCGTTCAAAAAGGCGCTCAAGGACCACAATGTTGGGCTTGCGACGATTCAGCCCATGTACCGTTGGTCCTCGCCCTATGCCGACGAATGGGATATGGCGATCTCCAACTGGAAGCGCGCTATTGAACTTGCCGTCGAGCTGGAGTGTCCGATGTTCGTATCGGAGTTCGGCCGCGGCGGGTCGCCCAACCGCTCGTTGAACGACAACAGCGGCATCCACCGCCCGGAGGTCTGCGAAGGCCAGTTCTTCCGCGCCATGGACGTTCTGGTGCCAATTCTGGAGCGCGAGGGCATCAAGCTGTCGCTGGAGGCCCATCCCGAGGACTGGATCGAGGAAATCCATCCAGCCGTCGACATCATCAAGACGATCAACTCGCCGATGGTCCGCGCATCTTTCATCGCGCCGCACACGTTCTTCTATGGTCCCGACATGCGGTCGAACCTGCTCGCGACGGCCGGATTGCTGGAGCACGTGCGCCTTGCCGACACCTATGATCATAACAAGTCGTCGCAGCTGCGGTATATCGTCAACCCGCCGGAATCGAAGGTGCGCGTGCACCAGCATCTGGATTACGGGCAGGGCGAAATCGACTGGGACCTGTTCTTCCAGACCCTGGCTGAACTGAAGTTCGACGGGGTGTTGTCGAACTGCGTCTTTGGCTGGGAAGACCGTGCCGAGGACAGCGCGCGTTTCATGCTGTCCGAAACCAAGCGTTACGTCGAAAAATACGGAGTGGGCAAATGAGCCTGAAGGTCGGAGTCATCGGGACCGGCATGATCGGCCAGGACCATATCCGCCGCCTGACCAAGGTGCTGAGCGGGGTGGCGGTGACCGCCGTTGCCGACATTTCGCGCGAACGTGCCGAAGCAGCCGCGCCCGACGGTGCGGCGGTCTTCGACGACCCCCTGGCGCTGATTGCATCGGATACGGTCGATGCTGTGGTGATCTGCTCCTGGGGTCCCGCGCATGAAGAACAGCTTCTGGCCTGCATCAACGCCGGAAAGCCGGTCTTCTGCGAAAAGCCGATGGTTACCAGCGAGGAGTCCGCGCTTAACGTCATCAAGGCGGAAACCGCATTCGGACGCCGTCTTGTGCAGGTGGGATTCATGCGCCGGTTCGATGCCGATTACCGTCGTCTGAAGGCCGTGATCGATGGCGGCACCCTTGGCGCGCCGCTGATGTACAAGTCCGTTCATCGAAATGCGTCGGTCCCGGCGGGGCTTTATACATCGGACATGCCGCTGAATGACACGCTTGTCCATGACGCGGACATCTCGCGCTGGCTCTTGTCGGACGAGGTAACCGGGGTCGAGGTCCGTCTTCCGCGCCATTCGACCATCGGAGGCGATCTGCGAGACCCGCATATCGTGCTGCTGCACTGTGCCTCGGGCGCCATCGTGATCGTCGAGATCTCGGTCAACATCGCGTACGGCTATGACATCCGGGGCGAAGTGTCGTGCGAAACCGGCGTTGCGGCACTTCCAAACCGGCCCGCGACCGTCGTCAGCGACGCATACGGCACCAGACAGGCCATTCCCGAAGATTGGCGCGAACGCTTCATCGAAGCCTATGACCAGGAGTTCCGCGAATGGATCGTCGCGGCAGCGCAGGGGACCGCAACCGGACCTTCGGCCTGGGACGGCTATGCCTCGACCCTGGTCGCGGATGCCGCGCTGCGCGCCGTCGAAAGCGGGGCACATGAAAAGATCAGCATGATCGAGAAACCGGCGCTTTACGCCTGAGGATGTGACAATGAAACTTTCCATCTGTACCGATGTGATGGGCGATCTGTCCTTTACCGACATGCTGGACAAATGCGTCAAACTGGGGGTCGAGGGCATCGAGATGACGGGCGGCGGGTGGTCCCCGGCGCCGCATTTTCGCGCCGACATGCTGTTGGCCGACCGGGACGAACTGAAAAGGCGTCTGAAGGAAATCGAAGCCCGCGGGCTGCAGATCGCCGCGCTGAACTGTTCGGGCAATCCGCTTGATCCGGGCGCCATGGGCGAAAAGCACCGCAAGGAGATCGAGGAGACCTTTACCCTTGCCGGTGAGATCGGCGTCGAAAAGATCGTCACCATGTCCGGCCTTCCCGAGGCGGCCCCGGGCGACACGGTGCCCAACTGGCTCGTTTACACGAAAAGCTGGCCCGACGAGATGCCTGAACGCGACCGGTATCAGTGGGAGGACCGCGCGTTCCCGTATTGGCGCGGGCTGGTCGAGCATGCGGGCAAGGTGGGCGTCAAAAGGATCGCGTTGGAAAACTTCTCGGCCATGCTGGTCTGGAACCCGGAGACCCTGTTCCGGCTGCGGAACGAGGTCGGCGACATGGTCGGCATGAACCTCGATCCGTCGCATCTGTTCTGGAAGGGGGCTTGCCCGATCGCCGTTGCGCGTGCGCTCGGCCCGGCGATCCATCATGTGCATGGCAAGGACACCCGCATCGAACGCGGACTGTGCGACGTCAACGGCCTTCTGGAGACGAAAGAAGTCACCGATGTTGCCAATCGTGCCTGGAACTATGTCGCCGTCGGCGCAGGCCACGACCTGCAATGGTGGAAAGAGTTTTTCTCGGTCATCGGTATGATGGGCTATGACAGTTGGGTGTCGCTGGAGATGGAGGATTTCACCATGTCCACCGAGGCGGGCATCCAGTCCTCGATCGATGCGCTGCGGGCCACGATTATCCGCTGACACCGCGCAGCCCGCACGCGCAAGGAGTGTCCGATGTACAAGTTCATCATCACGATCGACTGCCAACCCGGCACACGGCCGAAGATTCTTGCGCGTGCGCCGGCGGCACAGGCCGCGACGCGGGCCGAGCCAGGCTGTCTTGCCTATGACTTCTATACCTGCACCGACGATCCCGAGAGGCTGGTCTTTGTCGAGACGTGGAAAGATCGCGCGGCGCATGATTTCCATATGGAACAGCCGCATACCCAGGCGTTCATCGCCTTTCACGAACAATTCCATCGCTGTCTTACGTTCGAGACCATCAATGTCGCGGGCTGAATTCACGTTCGTTGCAGGTCACGGGCCGAGAGGTATTCGAACATGGGGGATCACATGAACAAGACGCTGGACGTCATCACCATCGGCCGCGCCGGGGTAGATCTATACGGAGCGCAGATCGGCGGTCGGCTCGAAGATATGGGGTCGTTTGACAAGTACATTGGGGGATCGCCCACCAATATGGCGTGCGGAACTGCGCGGTTAGGGCTGAGATCGGCGCTGCTGTCGCGCGTTGGCGATGAGCACATGGGCCGCTTCATCCGCGAGGAACTGATCCGTCACGGGGTCGACGTGACAGGGGTCAAGACCGATCCTGAACGCCTGACTGCGCTGGTTCTGCTGGGAATTCGCGATCAGGAGCAGTTCCCGCTGATTTTCTATCGAGAGAACTGCGCGGACATGGCGCTGTGCGTCGATGATGTGGATGAAGACTTCATCGCCTCGGCCCGCGCTGTGGTCGCCACAGGTACGCATCTGGCGCACGAAACGCCGCGAGCGGCGGTGCTGAAGGCGCTGGAACTTGCGCGCAAGCATGGCGGTCGGACCGCGCTGGACATCGACTATCGCCCGAACCTGTGGGGCGTGGCCGGGCATGGCGACGGCGAGAGCCGATTCGTGGAGAGCACGCGGGTGACGGAAAGTCTGCAGGAAACGCTGCATCTGTTCGACCTGATCGTCGGCACCGAGGAAGAGTTCCACATCGCGGGCGGATCTACCGACACGATCGCCGCATTGCGGGCCGTGCGCGCGGTGTCGCAGGCCACGCTGGTCTGCAAGCGCGGGCCGATGGGTGCGGTGGCCTTTACCGGTACGATCCCCGACAGCCTGGATAAGGGCCAAACCGGACCGGGTTTCCCAATCGAGGTCTTCAACGTGCTGGGGGCAGGCGACGGCTTCATGAGCGGCCTTCTGAAGGGTTGGCTTGATGACGAAGCGTGGCCGGTGGCGCTGAAATACGCCAATGCCTGCGGGGCCTTTGCGGTGTCGCGGCATGGCTGCACCCCGGCGTATCCATCCTGGGACGAACTGCAGTTCTTCTTTCAGCGAGGCATTACCCGCCCCGACCTTCGCAACGACACCGAACTGGAGCAGGTCCATTGGGTCACGAACCGGCACGGCGACTGGTCGACATTGCGGACCTTTGCCTTCGATCACCGGATGCAGCTTGAAGAAATGGAAGGCTATACCCCAGCCAAGGGCGGCGCCTTCAAGGAGCTGTGCCTGAAGGCGGCGCTGAAGGTGCAGGACGGCCGGGATGGCTATGGCATCCTGTGCGACAACCGCATCGGGCGGCGCGCGCTGCATGCCGCCAGCGGCTCGGGGCTGTGGATCGGCCGCCCGACCGAACTGCCCGGTTCCCGCCCGATCCGGTTCGAGCCGGAATTGGGCGAAGATCTGGGGCAGTTCCGCGAATGGGCGCGGGAAAATGTCGTCAAACTTCTGGTATTCTGCCACCCGGATGATGATGCCGTCATGCGCGAATTGCAGGAGGAGCGGGTCAAGCGGCTTTATACCGCCGCGCGACGCAACAACCTGGAGTTCCTGCTGGAGGTGATCCCATCCAAGGTTGCGCCCGTTGATGACGATAGCAGCGCGAAACTGATCCAGCAATTCTACGACATCGGGGTCTATCCCGATTGGTGGAAGCTGGAGCCGTTTCGCACGGAAGCGGCATGGACCAACGCGGTGGAGGCCATTGAGCGCAACGATCCGCGGGTGCGCGGTATCGTTGTTCTGGGGCTTGACGCGCCAGAGACCGAGTTGGCCGAAAGCTTCGCCTTGGCCGCGCGGCAGCCGCTGGTGAAGGGTTTTGCCGTCGGTCGGACGATCTTCGGCGATCCGGCACGGGCATGGATGGCGGAATCGCTGTCCGATGACGACGCCGTGGAGCAGATGGCCGATCGCTTTGAACGGTTGTGTGCGCTGTGGGATGGTGCGCGTATGCAGGCACGGCTGAACGCCGCCTGAAGGTCAGGGGCTCGCGCCCCGGTGAAACACGGTCTGAAAGAGCAGGTTCTTTCAAGCAAACGATGTAAAAGGGTGCCGAGATGAGCACGATCAGACTGACTGCTGCACAGGCCATGGTGAAATGGCTGTCGGTCCAGATGACGGAAGATGGCGAACGGTTCATCGACGGCATGTGGGCGATTTTCGGCCATGGCAACGTTGCCGGCATGGGTGAGGCGCTGCACGCCTATCGTGATGTCTTCCCGACGTGGCGCGGCCAGAATGAACAGAGCATGGCCCATGCCGCCATTGCCTATGCCAAGGCGAAAAAGCGGACGCGGGCGATGGCAGTGACCTCCAGCATCGGGCCGGGCTCGACCAATGTGGTGACGGCGGCGGCGTTGGCGCATGTGAACCGCCTGCCACTGTTGATCGTGGCAGGCGATGTCTTTGCCACCCGCCGCCCCGATCCGGTGCTGCAGCAGGTCGAGGACTTCGACGACGGCACGGTGTCGGCCAATGACTGTTTTCGCCCGGTATCAAGGTACTATGACCGGATTTCGCGGCCCGAACATATCCTGTCGGCCCTGCCGCGCGCGCTGCGGGTGATGACGGATCCCGCGAATTGCGGCCCCGCCACTTTGGCCTTCTGCCAGGATGTGCAATGCGAGGCCTATGACTACCCCGAGGCGTTCTTTCAGCCGCGGGTCTGGCATATCCGCCGCCCGCGCCCTGATCTGGACGAGCTGGCACGGGTGACGTCGCTGCTGCGCAGCGCGAAGCGGCCGGTCATCATCTCGGGCGGAGGCACCCTTTATTCGCAGGCCGAGGAGACGCTTGGCGAATTCGCCGACAAGCATCGCATCCCGGTGGCGGAGACGCAGGCGGGCAAATCCGGCCTGTCACAGGATCATCCGATGAATTTCGGTGCATCGGGCGTGGACGGCTCGGCCGCCGCAAACACGGCATTGCAGAACGCCGATCTGATCATCGGTGTCGGGACGCGCTTTCAGGATTTCACTACCGGATCGCGCACCTTGTTCGGCCAGGACGCCAAGCTCGTCTCGATCAACATTCACGGCTATGACGCCGCCAAGCACGGCGCGGAAAGCCTTGTGGGCGATGCCAAGGTGACATTGCAGGCGCTGTCGGAGATGCTTGGGGATCATCGCGCCGACGAACCGGACATGGGGGCGCGCCAGGACTGGCTGCGCGCAGTCGATACCTATTGCGCACGCCCCAACGATCAGGCGGCCAAACCTACCGACGGTCAGGTGATCGGCGCGGTGCAGCGCGCGACTGGCGACGACGCGGTCGCGATGTGCGCGGCAGGCACGATGCCGGGCGCGCTCAAGCTGCTGTGGAAGCCGTCGCAGGGCGGCTATCACATGGAATATGGCTATAGCTGCATGGGCTATGAGGTGGCAGGCGCGATGGGATTGAAGCTGGGGGCACCCGATCGCGATGTCCTGTGTTTCGTCGGCGATGGCAGCTATATGCTGGCCAACTCGGAACTGGCGACGGCGGTGATGCGGCGCATCCCCTTTACCGTCATCTTGACCGACAATCGCGGATATGGCTGTATCAACCGGTTGCAGACCATGGGCTGTGGCGGCGAGCCGTTCAACAACATGTATGTCGATTGCAATGTCGAGGTTCAGCCCGAGATCGACTATGTCATGCATGCCGCCTCGATGGGCGCTCACGCGGTCAAGGTGGGGGGCACCGATCAACTGGAGGCCGAGATCAAGGCCGCGCGCAGCCGCAGTATCCCAACGGTCATCGTCATCGAGACGGTGGCCAAGGATTTTCCTGGCACCGGCCTGGAAACGACCGCGGGCGAACACGGATTCTTCTGGGACGTCGCCGTGCCGCAGGTTTCCGACCGGCCAAAACAGCGCGACCGGTTCGACGAGTACCTGACCCAGATCGCCAATGCCCGCCTGTTGAACTGAACAAAAGGACAGAACATGAGCCATCTTCTAAAACGTCCTTTCGGCACGCATGGCAAGGTCCATCAGATCACGCCCGAGAGTGCGGGCTGGCGCTATGTCGGGTTCGACCTGATCCAGCTGCGCGCAGGTGAAAAATGGGCCGACGCCACCGGCGACACAGAAGTTATTCTGGTCATGATCGAAGGCAAGGCCAAGGTTCATGCCGCAGGACAGGATTGGGGCCAGCTGGGCGAGCGGATGAATGTCTTTGAAAAGACACCTCCCCATTGTCTCTATGTTCCGAACGGCCAGGACTGGTCGCTGGAAACCACCACCGATGCGACCATCGCCATCTGCAAGGCGCCGGGCAAAGGCGGCCACCAAGCCCGCCGCATTGGCCCTGATGGCATCACCCTGACCCAGAGAGGCAAGGGCAGCAACACGCGCTTCATCAACAATATCGCCATGGAGGCCGAGGACTACTGCGACAGCCTGCTGGTCACCGAGGTCTTTACCCCGGCCGGCAACTGGTCTTCCTATCCAAGCCACCGCCATGACGAGGACGATTTTCCCCGGATCACCTATCTGGAGGAAACCTATTATCATCGCCTAAATCCGGCCGATGGGTTCGGCATCCAGCGGGTTTATACCGACGATCTTTCCTTGAATGAAACCATGGCAGTCCACAACGGCGACGTTGTCTGCGTGCCGCGGGGCCACCATCCATGCGGTGCGCCACACGGTTTCGAGATGTATTACCTTAACGTCATGGCGGGCCCTCGCCGCAACTGGCGGTTTGTCCCGGCTCCGCAAGTCGAGTGGATCATGGAATGCGGTGCGGATTAGGCTCTAAACTCCTTGGTTTCAAGCAGTTGGCATGATTCAGGCACCGCAAGGAGACCTGAACGATGAGCGATTTTTTGACGGAGACTAAGATGGAGCGGCTGCGGCCGATCTTGTCTGACGTCAGCGCCCATGGGACAGATTAGGTTGATTGCGAGACGGAGGGGTTCTGGCTCATCGTAGCTTTTATGGAGCGAAGATGAGCAAGAAGCCCATGACGAGGCGCTGTTGCATGAAGCGTTTGAAGATCAGATTTCCCCTTTCCCGTCTGAAGTCAGCGTAAGCATTTGGCGAGGGCGGCCGCAGTTGTGTTAGCTTGATCAGAGCCGCGTTGTGGAGGTTTTGGGTTTCCGTGGTTTTGGCGCCCACTTCTTTGAAAGGCGTTCGAAGTTGTCGAGG
>NZ_JAOTBE010000077.1 GCF_026162645.1 Paracoccus rhizosphaerae | reverse complement strand
GCTGCATCCGACGCATCTGTTGCGCGCTTAGCCAGAAATATCTCTTGTCTCTTTTGCTCATGACCAGCGTGAATCACTCAACACGCTGCCATTCAATAGAAATTTATAGGGATGGACCCTAGGGACCATGAAACTCCAGGTCGGGATTGGCCGCCATGACATCATGGAAGCCCGGCAGCACGTCCAGCGCCGGCTTGCCTCGCAGGATCACCTTGAAGCGGCCGGGCTCTGCCCGCGTCAGCCGGTCCAGCGCATCGAGCGAAAAACGGCAGCGCAGCATTCCGAACCACCCAATGACCAGAGGCCCCCCAGGCCGCGGGGCAGGGGTCAAGGTCGCAGGCATGGCTTCGGCGAAGGGCTTGTTCTCGACCAGCAGGGACGGAATCTTCGGCTGGCCGTAATCGTCCAGGTAGCGGGTCAGGAAGGCGGGCGACGACACGACCACAAGCGACGCGCGGCGCATCAGCGCCGCCTCGACCTTGCGGATGGCGCGGGACTTTGCGCCGGAACCCAGAACCATCGCGTGGATGTCCAGAAGCTCGTAGACGAGGCGCAACGGGCGGCGGCGCTGAAGCGCGGCCCCCAGCATCAGCATTTCAAGGTTGCGCGCCAAGACGACCTCGGGGCCATTGGGCGGGGGCACCAGCCGCGCAATCCTTGGCAGGGCAGCGGCGACCGCTGCAAGCCGCTGGACCATGCGGCCGTTCGCCGTGCGGCCGAGGACCATGGCAGGTTGGGGCAGGGGACCGTCGCCGCGGCGGAAGCCGGCCACACGGACCTGCGCGCCTCCGCGCGTCAGCATCTCGACCCTGCGCCAGCTCGAGGGGTCGTCCAGATCATGCGCCAGATAGGTTACAAGCACCTGCCCGCATCTCCTTGGTCAAAAAACTTACCACCGGCCCCCGGAACGAAAGGGGACGGCTGTCACCATTTGCACAGCTTTGTAACAGGCCGATCACCGTATTTCTTAACTTGTCGCGGAACAAAGGTCCACTGAAGGTCTGAGAACATGGTTACCGCCGCAGGGGCTGATGAAACAGGCATCAGTCTGCCCCTATTCCGGCAGGGGCACCGCCATCGGCATCATCCCTGATCCGCGCGCGCCTCCAGCAGGTATCTCACCTTGACAGCGTCGTGCGGCACCGCCGCCAGCCCAAGCCGCCGCATCAGCGCCATATGCTTGTCGCGGGCCGTCAGCCGCAGGATCGGCCAGATCCGGGCCGGGTTGCTCAGCGCCTGGACAGCCGCGTGGCGCAGGCCGCCGCGCGACTTCCAGTCGAGGAACAGGCGGTGGTGATACTTGTTGCGGGTCAACATCTCTTGCCGGGTCAACATCTCGCGAGCTTCGGGCGGAAGCGTCTCGGTGGCCAGGATCTGACGGGCAGCGCGCGAGTAATTCCCCAGATCCTCAGTCCGGTGATGCGCGCTGAGCGAATCACCCCGCTGGAAGGCCACATAGCCGCAGGAGCGGATCGTCAGGAACCGCGCCCCCTGCGCCATCAGCCTGACATAGAGGATGAAGTCCTCGCCAAGGCGCAGGCTCTTGTCGTATTGCAGACCGGTCCGCGCCAGCAGCGCACGCGAGATGACCGGCTTCAGAAGCCCGGTCTCGTTCCGGCCCATCCCGCCCGAGGGCAGGTTGCCGGCGATGAAGTCGGTCAGCGACAGCATCTGCGGATCGGCCGAGAACTGCGGCGGCGTCAGCGCGGCTGGATCATGGCGCAGGCGGTCGGGCACCAGCGCGATGTTGTCGGCTGCCAAGTCCCAGCCCTGATGGGCGAACAGCCGGCGGAAGCGCCCCGGCAGGAAGGCATCGTCCGAATCCAGGATCGCGATCCAGGGTGCGGCCGAGGCGCGGATGGCCAGGTTCCGCGCCTGGGCCGGGCCGACATTGTCGGTCAGCACCATGACCTGCAACCGGCCGCTGCCATCGTCCGCCGCACGCGCGATCGCGGCGGTGTCGTCGCCCGAGGCATCGTCCACGACCACGACCTCGGCCACCTCGGGTTCGGCCAGCGCTGACCTGATCGCCTGGGCGATCGTCCGGCGTGCATTGTGTGCCGGAATGATGACGGCGACTTTGTCCATGGTGGCCCCTTCGTAATCGCATGCATTTTGCGGGAGAACGCGGCTGTCCGCAAGCCGGCCCCGCCCATTAGCGCGCCCGTGCAACGATTTGCTGACAGAGCATGCGGGACTGGCCGCGAAGCGGGCAGCGGGTCAAGGAACCGGGGGCCGTCATGCGGGTTCGATGCCAAAGGAGACGCGTATGAAATCCCATGACGAGATCTGGAGCGAGTGGCAGGACCTGGTCAACATGACCCCGTCCGAGCTGCGCAAGTGGCTGGACACCGACGACAGCAAGGCCGTGGGCGACACCCAGGGAGAGGGCGAGAGCACCGGCCACAAGTCCGGTCGCCACATCCTGGAGATCAAGGACAAGAAGAAGGCCGACCTGAACGATGACGACTGGTCGCATATGTCCAAGGTGGTCGGCTATATCAAGCGGCACGCGGCGCAGGGCGGCCCCAAGGACGACAAGGAACACAGCAAGTGGCGGTATTCGCTGATGAACTGGGGGCATGACCCCCTGAAGTGACCTCAGGTCGGGGGCGTTCCCGCCCGGCGCTGGCGCGTCCGTTCCAGCCCCAGCCTGTGTTCGCGCCAGATGATCAGGATCCCCGCCGTGATGACCAGCATGGCGCCGATCAGGACGGGCAGGGTCACGCGTTCGTCGAAGATCCACCAGCCGATGATCACGGCGAGCAGCATCGAGACATAGTCGAAGGGCGCGATGATCGACGCATCGGCATGCCGATAGGAGGCGGTCAGCAGGATCTGTGCAAAGCCTCCCATCAGGCCCGCCATGACAAGCATCCCGCCCGTGCGCATGTCTGGCATCGTCCAGCCCCAGGGCAGGCTGGCCAGCCCGATGACCGACGACGTGACCGAGAACCAGAAGACGATCGCCGCCACCTGTTCGCCCTGCACCAGCTTGCGCACGAAGATCTGGGCCAACGCGGCGCAGAAGGCCCCGCCAAGCGCGATCGCCGCACCCCAGCCGCGCATCGTGCCCCCGCCCCCGACCTGCAGAAGCTGGGGGGACAGCACGGTCAGGACGCCGGTCAGCCCCAGCCCCACCATCCCAAGGCGGAAGGCGCGCACGTTCTCGCCCAGAAACAGCCCGGCCAGAACCACGACCAGCAGCGGCGAGGCATAGCCGATGGCCGTTACCTCGGGGAAGGTCAGAAGCGACAGCGCCCAGAAGTTCAGGACCATCGCGCCGGTGCCGAGCATGCCGCGCCACAGGTGGCCCATAGGCTGTCTGGTGCGCAGGCCGACGCCCAGTTCGCGGCGCCAGGCCAGCCACACGAATATGACCGGCAGCGCGAAGAACGACCTGAAGAAGACCTGTTGACCCGGCGGCACCGTCTCTGACGTGGCCTTGATCAGCGCGGCCATCAGGGTGAAGACCGCCACGCTGGTGCACTTCATGAAGATGCCCTTGAGAGGCGATGCAGCAGGGGACATGTCGCTTCCGGCAGAAATGATCGTTCCTCCTCCTTTGCACGCCATGCAACTGCTGCCAAGGGTAGTGCGGATCGACATCCCGTTGCTGTCCGTCCTGACCAATGCCAGGGGCAATGAGGGCGAGAGTTCCACCGTCGCCTCTTGCCAAGGACCGCGACTTCGCGACCCCCGACGGCGACGGGGGCCGGTGTGATTTCGGCAATGTGCGGGCGGGCCGAAAGCCATCATCAAGCGCGGCGGACGGCCGGCGGGATCAACACTCAGGCGCCACCCGGCGCCGGCCGCGCCCCGTCAGACGGCGACGGCATCAAGCTCGACCATGCGCCGCTCGGTCATCGACTGCTGCGCGGCCAGCCCCATCCGGACCGCCCATTTCCCGTCCTCGACCGACACCTCGGGCGCGGCACGCTCGCCCCGCACCAGCTCCAGGAAGCGCTGGTGCTGGTAGAAGGTCGAGCCGTTGTGGTCGCCCGCATCCAGCAGCGCCGGGTCGACCGGAATCTCGTGGACCTGCGGACCCTTGGGATGGCGGGGCGACACGACGACTTGCGCCACGGGCGGCTGTCCCAGCTCTCGGGGCCAGAAGCGGGTGGGGCCGGGGACCAGCGCCTCGATCTTGCCCTTGGGGCCGATGGCGGTGATCTCTTCCTGGTAACGCGCACCTTCGGCGAACATGCACAATTCCAGCATGGCGCGGACGCCGTTCGCGAATTCGACCGTGACATAGCCGTGGTCGAAGATGTCGGGAACCTCGTCCAGGTGCGTCTCGTCCAGGTGGTTCAGCGCCTGGCCCCCCATCGCCATGACCCGGACCGGGTCCGAGCCGATGGCAAGCCGCATCAGGTCGAAGAAATGGCAGCACTTCTCGACGAAGGTCCCGCCGGTGAAGCGGTTGAAGCGGTTCCAGTCGCCGACCTTCTGCAGGAATGGGAAGCGGTGTTCGCGGATCGTCAGCATGCGGATGCCGCCGGTTGCGGCCTCGGCCATCTGCAGCATCCGGGCGACCGGCGGCATATAGCGGTATTCCATCGCCACCCAGACCGGCGCGGGATAGGTCGCGGCAAGCGCATCGACCGCGGCCAGATCCTCGGGGCTCGTGAACAGCGGCTTTTCGACCAGCACCGGCAGCGGGCGGCGGGCGGCAATCGCCTGCAGCTGTTCGACATGGCGGAAGTTCGGACTGGCGATCAGCAGGCAGTCCAGATCCTCGTCCCCAAGCAGATCCTCGATGCTGTCGGCGAAACGCGCCTTCTGGGCGATGCGGGCGGCGCGGGCGCGCATGCCGGCATCGGGTTCGAAGATGGTGCCGATGGCCGTGCCGGGCAGCAGTGCGATGTTTCGCAGGTGTTCCTGGCCCATCATGCCGCAGCCGATGATCCCGTAGGTGATCGTGCGGGTCCGCGGCTGGCAAAGCGTGTGGGTGGTCATGGATGTCTCCTCAGATGAGGCGCTGCACATAGAGCGCCTTTTCGGTGTCGTACCAGGTGCGGGAAAACTCGACCGCGGCGACCGGCTGGCTCCAGGACAGCCGCTGGACATAGGCGGTGGTGCTGCCGGGTTGCAGCGGAAATTCGGGCGGCGACCAGTCGGGGACACGGCCCAGCCCCACGCGATCCTCGGCCCGCGTGATCCACAGCTTCAGCGCCCGCTTATAGGTCAGGTAGAGCGAATCCTGCACCAGGTCGCGCGGAACGCGCCCGGCACCGCCGTCCAGCCAGATCTCCTCGACCGCGATGACCACGTCATCCAGGAACCGCAGGCGGCGAAAGCGTGTCCCGTGATCCGAGGTGCCATAGGCCGGCTGTCGGTCGTCCTTGGCCAGGAAATCCACCGACAGGATGCGCGCGTTGGGCAGGCCGCCGCCGCCTTGGGCATGTTCCAACCGGAACATGGAATAGACCGACCGAGCCGTCCCGCCCGCGCGGATATAGTTGCCCGAGCCCTGCCGCCGGTCCAGCAGCCCCTGCTGTTCCAGTTCGGCCAGCGCCTTGCGCAGCGTACGGACAGTGGTGCCATGCGCCTCGGCCATCTGGCGTTCGGGCGGCAGCTTCTGGCCATCGACCAGGCGCCCCGCGGCGATGTCGCGAATCATCATCTCGCTGATCTGCAGATGGATCGGCAGCGCGTCTGACCGCTGCACCACCGATGATTCCGAGGCCGTCACGATCTCTCCGAAAAAAATTGATGCACCATTGATCTACATCAAGGACGACGCTAACAAAAGGGAAATCAGCGGCCGATTCAGAGGAGGAGCCCATGACCGTCGTACCCGTGACCTCGGCCGATCTGGACCAGGTCGAGGTGGCCTGGTTCTCGGCCCTTTGCTCGGATGATTTCCGCCACCTGGGCGTGCCGGAAGGCGATCTGCGGTCGTCCTGGGCGCACTGCAGCGACATCGTGAAGACGGTAGAGGCGCAGGGCTTCGGCAACATCCTCTGCCCATCGTCCTATCAGGTGGGGCAGGATACGCTGTCCTTCGTGGCGGGCTGTGCGCCGATCACCGACCGCATCAATCTGCTGGCCGCCGTCCGCTGCGGAGAGATGCAGCCGATCATGCTGGCCCGGACCATCGCGACGCTGGACCACATGCTGGAGGGGCGCCTGACGGTCAACATCATCAGCAGCGACTTTCCGGGCCAGAAGGAACCCAGCCCGTTCCGCTATCAGCGAAGCCGCGAAGTGGTCGAGATCCTCAAGCAGGCCTGGACGCAGGACAGGATCGACTATCACGGCCAGGTCTATGACTTCAGCGACCTGACGACAGACCCGGCGCGGCCCTATCAGACGAACGGCCCGATGCTCTATTTCGGGGGCTACTCGCCGGATGCGCTGGACCTCTGCGGGCAGCACTGCGATGTGTACCTGATGTGGCCCGAAAAGACCGAGGACATCGCCGACCGGATGAAGGCCGCCCACGCCGCGGCCGAAAAGCATGGCCGGACGCTGGATTACGGCTTCCGCGCCCATGTCATCGTCCGCGACACCGAGGCCGAGGCCCGCGAATACGCCCGCGAACTGGTCAGCCAACTGGACGACGACCAGGGGCGCCTGATCCGCGAACGGGCGCTGGACGCCGGATCGCTCGGCGTCAGCCGGCAGGCGAGGAACCGCGAACTGGCGGACCTGGAAGGCTATATCGAGCCGAACCTGTGGACTGGTGTCGGCCGGGCGCGTTCGGGATGCGGCGCGGCCATCGTCGGTTCGACCGATCAGGTGCTGTCGAAGCTCGAGGAGCTGCAGCGCATGGGCGTGCGTGCCTTCATCCTGTCGGGCTATCCCCATATCGAGGAGGCCGAACATTTCGGCAGCCGCGTCCTGCCGCAGATGAAGACCTGCCAGTTGAACAGGGTGTGGGGCAGGGTGCCCGACACGACCCCCGCAACGCCCCTGGGCACCGGCGAAAGGCGCTGAACATGGACCGCGTGAACCTGACCGAAGACCTGTCCCTGTCGCGCCTTGTCTATGGCATGTGGCGGATCGGCGACGACGCCGACACCAGCCCCGCCCATGTTCAGGCCAAGGTCGAGGCCTGCCTGAACCAGGGCATCACCACGATGGATCAGGCCGACATCTATGGCGACTATACCGCCGAAGCGATCCTGGGCGCGGCGCTGCGCCAGGCCCCCGGCCTGCGCGACCGGCTGGAGATCGTCACCAAGTGCGACATCGTCGCGCCGATCGGCAAGCACGCGGACGTGGCCTGCAAGCATTACGACACTTCGGCGGGTCACATCCGCGCCTCGGTCGAGAACTCGCTGCGCGACATGGGCATCGACCGGATCGACCTGCTGCTGGTCCACCGCCCCGACCCGCTGATGGACGCGGATGAGACCGGCGGCACGTTGGATGCGCTGGTGACCGAGGGGAAGGTGCGCGCGGTCGGCGTGTCGAACTTTCGCCCTTGGGACGTGGAACTGCTGCAGTCGGGGATGCAGACGCCGCTGGTCACCAACCAGATCGAGATCTCGTTGGCCGCGCCTGCGCCCTTCACGAACGGCGACCTGGCCTTCCACCAGCGCCGCCGCGACCCGGTCATGGCCTGGTCGCCCCTGGGGGGCGGGCGGCTGATGACGGACCACGGCAGGCTGGGCAAGCTGATGGACGAGATAGCGGAGGGCTTCGGCACCGACCGTTCGGCCGTGGCGGTCGCGTTCCTGCTGCGCCACCCGGCCCGAATCCTGCCGGTGCTGGGCACGAATTCGCTTGCGCGGATCGCCAGGATCGCCGAGGCGCAGAGTGTGACGCTGTCGCGCGTGCAGTGGTTCCAGCTTTACGAAGCCGCCACTGGCCAGGAGGTGCCATGACCCGAAGCGACGAGGCCCGCAGCTTTGTCCCCGACCCCGAGAACGGGCGGCTGTTGCGCGATGCCTTCGGGCGGTTCGCCACCGGCGTGACCGTCGTGACCGCCGCCAGCCCCGAGGGCTGCGTCGCGATCACGGCCAACAGCTTTTCGTCGCTGTCGATGGACCCGCCGCTGGTGCTGTGGTCGCCCTCGCTGCACAGCGCGCGCTATCCCGCATTCGCGCAGGCCGAACACTATGCGATCCACGTCCTGGCGGCGGACCAGTCCGAACTGGCCTGGGCCGTGGCCCGCGACCGCAACGCGGTGTCATCGCGCGACCATGACGTGAACGCCGAAGGGGTGCCGGTGCTGAACCGGTGCCTGGCACGCTTCGACTGCCGCCAGCAGGCGATGCACGAGGCGGGCGATCACGTCATCGTCGTCGGCCGGGTGCTGCGGGCGACGATCAGCGACGGAGAGCCCTTGGCCTTCTTCGGCGGCAGGGTCGCGACTCTGGCCGTCAACTGAACAAGACGCCGCCTGCGGAGGAGCGGGCGGCGCAGCAGGGACCTTGGGAGGGGTATGAATGAGCCGCATGCTAGGCGTGGTCCGGCCGCTGTCCTGGATCAACGAGCGGGTGCTGAAGGCCGGCCGCGCCGTGGGCATCGTCGCCATCGCGATCATGGTCGCGGTAACGATCGTCCAAGTCGTCTTCCGCTATGCGCTGAACGGCGCGCTGGCCTGGCCTGACGAGGCCGCGCGTTTCTGCATGCTGTGGATGACCGGCCTGATGGCGCCCACCGCCTTCCGCCGCAGCGGCTTCGTCGCCATCGACGTGCTGCCAGCGATGCTGCCGCGGATGCCGGCGCTGCTGCTGAACCTGATCTTGCTGGCGGTTTCGCTGCTGGTGCTGGTCTTCGCCCTGCAGATCGGCTGGCGCGAGGTGACGGGTCTTGGCGGTCGCTTCGCCAGCGCATCGCTGTTCCTGCCTGTCAGCTGGGACATGACGGAATGGTACCGGGTCCCGCGGTCCTGGATGATGGCCTCGATCCCCGTCGGTCTGGTCCTGATGATCAGCGTCTGCGTCGAGCTGATCCTGCGCAACCTGGCCGACCTGTTCGGCGCGCGTGGCCTGCCGCCGATCCCGATGGGCGATGGCATGGATACCGGCATCCGGGGGGTCGACTGATGCTGATCTGGTTCATGCCGCTGTTCCTGGTCTTTCTGCTGGTCGGGCTGCCGGTCTTTTTCGGGATGCTGGCCGCACCTGGGATCATCCTGTGGCTGAACGGCCAGGAACGCGATCTGACGCTGCTTTACCGCAACCTCTACAACGGGATGGACAGCTTCCCGCTGATGGCCATCCCCTTCTTCATGCTGGCCGGAGAGGTGATGAACCGCGGCGGCATCACCACCCGCCTGGTCGAATTCGCTCAGGCCCTGATGGGCCATTTCCGCGGCGGGCTGGCGCATGTGAACGTGCTGTCGTCGATGCTGTTCGCGGGGCTCTCGGGATCGGCCGTGGCCGATACCAGCGCACTGGGCTCGATGCTGATCCCGGCGATGGAGAAGCAGGGCTATACGCGCCGCTTCGCTGCTGCCATCACCGCCGCCAGTTCGGTCATCGGTCCGATCATCCCCCCATCGGGCATCATGATCATCTATGCCTATGTAATGGGCGAAAGCGTCGCGGCGCTGTTCCTGGCCGGGCTGGTGCCGGGCGTGCTGGTGGGCCTTGGCCTGATGCTGGTCATCAAGCTGATGGCGGACCGCTATGACTTCCCCGTTGCCTCGGCCCGCTACAGCTGGCCCGACCGTGGACGCGCCAGCCTCAAGGCGTTCTTCCCGCTGATGACGCCGGTGATCATCCTGGGCGGCATCCTGGGCGGCGTCTTCACGCCGACCGAGGCCGCCGCCGTGTCCGTCGTCTATGCCCTGATCATCAGCCTCTTCGTCCTGCGGACGATGACGTTTTCGGAACTGCCCGACGTGCTGGGGCGGGCGGCGCTGACATCGGCGGTGGTCCTGCTGCTGGTCGGCGCGGCGATGTCGTTCAAGACCGTCGTGTCGCTGTCGCAGACGCCGCAGATGATGGCCGACTGGATCCTGACGCTGACGGCCGACCCGTTGCTTCTGCTGCTGCTGATCAACCTGCTGCTGTTCGTGGTGGGCATGTTCCTGGACGCAGGTCCGGCGATCATCATCCTGGCGCCGATCCTGGGACCGGTCTTCATCGGGATGGGCGTCGACAGCGTGCATTTCGCCATCATCATGTCGGTCAACCTGACGGTGGGGCTGGCGACGCCGCCGATGGGGTTGGTCCTTTTCGTGGCCTCCGCCGTTTCGGGCGAGAGGGTGACGACCATCGCCCGCGCCATCCTGCCGTTCCTGGCGGTCGAGGTCGCGGTGATCTTCCTGATCACCTATGTCCCGGCCATCTCCATGACCATTCCGCGCCTGACCGGCTTTGCCGACTGATACCCAAATGGAGGAGAAACCATGCTGAGAACAAGCCTGACACTGATGGCCACGCTGGCGCTGACCGCGACGCCGGTCCTGGCGCAGGACGCCGAATATACCCTGCGCGCCGTGGCCAATTCCAACGAGAACGACGAGGATTACGACGGCCTTCAGGTCTTCAAGTCTTATGTCGAGGCCGCCTCGAACGGCGCCATCGAGGTCGAGATCTACATGGGCACGCAGCTCTGCTCGAACGGGGCGGAATGTCTGCAGGGCGTGGCCGACGGCTCGATCGATGTCTACATCTCGACCTCGGACGGGGCGGCGGGGCTGTTTCCCTATGTCCAGGTGCTGGACCTGCCCTACATCATGGCCGACGACCGGGTGGCGGAACGCGTGCTGACCGGTGACTTCCCCCGCACCCTGCGCGACATGGCGCTGGAGGATTCGGGTGGCATGCTGCGGCTGATGACCATCGGCAATACCGGTGGCTGGCGCAACTTCGCCAACACCGAACGCCGCATCCAGACCCCCGCCGACATCGAAGGGCTGAAGATGCGCACGGTCGTGGCCGACCTGCCGCAGGAACTGGTGCGCGCGCTCGGCGCCTCGCCCACGCCAATCCCGTGGCCCGAGCTGTTCACCTCGCTGCAGACCAGCGTGGTCGAGGGAACGGCGAACGGCATCACCGACATCATGTCAATGCGCTTTCCCGAGGCCGGGCTTCAATACCTGACGCTGGACAACCACGCCTACATGGGCGCGATGTGGTGGATGTCGAACGAGACGTTCATGTCGCTGCCCGAGGATCTGCGCCGCGTCGTCGTCGACGGCTTTGCGCAGCTGCAGCAGGCGACCTTCGCTTCGCCCAAGCGCAAGTCCATCGCCGCCTACGAGGAGTTCGTGGAAGGCGGCGGCGACCTTTATGTGCCCTCGCCCGAGGAAAAGGCCGCCTTTGCCGAGGCGGCGGCCCCAGTCTATGACTGGTTCACCACCAATGTCGACGGCGGAGAGGAGATCCTCGCCACGTTCCGCGAGGCCGTCCAGCAGGCCGAGTCCGAACTGGCCGAGGAACGCAGCCGCGACATCCAGTAAGGGCCGCCACGCCTTTTCCATGCACGACCTGAAGGGGCCGTCCGGCCCCTTTTTCAATCCGCCCCAAGGAAACGTCGCCGATGCGCCTGACCGCCGCTCCGCACTTGACCAACCGCGCGCGCCTGCTGGCGCCCGGCCTCACGCTGGCCGTGACGGTGGCGATGGCCGCGCAATTCCTGTCCGGCCATTACGGCGTACCGGTCATGCTGATGGCGATTTTGCTGGGCATGCCGCTGCATTTCCTGGCCGAGGACGACCGCGCCGGTCCGGGGATCGAATTCGCGGCGCGTGGGCTTCTGCGCATCGGTGTGGCGCTTTTGGGGTTGCGGGTGTCGCTGGACATGGTGGCGCGGATCGGCTGGCCATTCGTGGCGCTGATCGCGCTGTCGATCGCGACGCTGATCCTGCTGTCGGTGGCGCTGGCGCGGTATCTGGGCCGAGACCGGGCCTTCGGTCTTCTGACCGGCGGCGCGGTGGCGATCTGCGGGGCATCGGCCGCGATGGCGATCTCGTCCGTCCTGCCGCCGCGCGACACGGCCGAGCGCGACCTGTCGTTCACCGTCATCACGGTGACGGCGCTGTCGACTGTGGCGATGATCCTCTACCCGGCGCTGACGGCGATGCTGGGGATGGACGCGCATGACAGCGGGCTGTTCCTGGGCGGGACCATCCATGACGTCGCGCAGGTGGTGGGCGCGGGCTACTCCGTGTCCGAGGAGACAGGCGACCTGGCCACCCTCGTCAAGCTGATCCGCGTGACGATGCTGGCCCCCGTCGTACTGATCGCGGCGCTGGTGCTGCGCCGCCGCAACCCTGGAGGTCAGCGTCCGCCGATCATGCCGGGCTTCGTGCTGGCTTTCCTGCTGCTGGCCGCGGCGAATTCCTTCCATGTCGTGCCGGTGAGCGTGACCGAGGCGGCGTCGGTGCTGTCGCGGGCGGTGCTGGTGGCGGCGGTGGCCGCGGTCGGCATGAAGACCTCGCTGGCGCGGCTGGCCGATGTCGGGCCGGCGGCGATCTTGATGCTGTTCGGGCAGACGGCGCTGCTGGCGGCGCTGGTGCTGCTGCCGGTCCTTCTGGAACTGGTCTGACGCGACCCTAGGGACGTAAAAGGACCCGCGACCGGGCGGTCGCGGGTCGATGCGTTCGAAGGCGCGTTTACTCGGCCATCGCCTCGACCGAGATGGCGACCTCGACCTCGTCCGACACGGCGGGGGCGAACATGGCCATGTTGAAATCGCTGCGCAGCAGCGTCGTGGTGGCGTCGAAGCCCAGCCACGGCTTGTTTTCCATCGGGTGTTCGCCCTGCTGGTTCAGGACCGTGTCCAGAACGACCTCCTTGGTGATGCCGTTCAGGGTCAGGTCGCCGGTGATCAGCGCGGTGTTGTCGCCGGTCACTTCGATCGAGGTCGAGGTGAAGGTCACCTCGGGGGCGGCTTCGGCGCCGAAGAAGTCGTCGGTTAGGAAATGCTCGTCCCGAGCCTCGTCGCCGGTCATCAGAGAGGTGACGGGGAAGGTCGCCTCGACCGAGGAGTTGGCCGGATTTTCGGCGTCGAAGCTGATGGTGCCGTCGATCCCGCTGAACATCCCGGTCGTGGTCGAGAAGCCCAGGTGGGTATAGTCGAACACGACCTGGCTGTGCGCCGTGTCGAAGCTGTAGGTTTGCGGTTCGGCCAGGGCGGCACCCGCGGTCACGGCGAAGGCGGCGGCGGTCAGGGCGGTGGTCTTGATCATGGGAAAGCTCTCCGTTTCTTGCCCGTGCACCATCACGGGGCGTTTCGATTCAGGCAATTGGTGATGGGCGAACAGCCGGTGTCAGCCTGCGCACAATCACGTTCCCGCGCGCTGCGCGGTCAGGGCGACGTCCAGATCGACCGTGAAGCCCACTGTAGATTCGTCGTCATAGCCCTGGCCGACCTGCCAGTTCCGGCGATCCAAGGCGGCCCGGCCGCGCATCTGCGCCACGCCGTCGCGGATTTCCAGATCGAAGACCAGGGTGACCGGCACGGTCAGGCCCTTCAGCGTCAGCGGACCTTCGGCGACATGTCGATCGCCCTCGGGGCGGATCGTGCCGTCGAAGACTGCGACCGGGTGCTGACTGACGTCGAAGAAATCGGCGCCCTTGGCCTGGTCGGTGACCGTCCCGATGGTCACGCTGTCCATGTTGATCTGCACCTTGACCCGGCCTTCGCCGCTGTCCGGATCGAACGTGATCGACGCGGTCCAATCGTCGAAGGCGCCCTGAACCTCGCTGCCCATCTGGCGCACGGTGAAGCCGAGGCTGCCCGCCGTGACCTGCCAGTCCGAGGCCGCCTGTTCCAGCCGGGTGGTCGCTTCACGCTCGGGCGGGCGGGTTGTCAGTGCATAGGCCGCGCCGGTGCCCAGCACCACGGCGGCGGCCAGTGCGGCGAGACGGTGGTGGCCGGCCCGGCGCCCTCCGGCGCGGGTGCCGTGCAGCATCCGCGACAGCACGCCATCCCGCTCCAGCAGCGCGTGCTTCAGCGCGCCTGCCACATGCAGCGCGATCGACGCGATCAGCAGCCAGGCGAAGATGTGGTGGACCGCTGCCATGGTCAGGGCCAGCGCCGGCGACTTCGGCACCAGCGGCAGGCCCTGCCCCAGGGGCCACAGGATCGGCGCGAAGCCGTCGGTCGCCGCATGCTCGATCCAGCCGGTCACGGGCACCAGCACCAGCGAGGCGTAGAGCAGCCAGTGAACGGTTTCGGCGATAAAAGTTTCGACCCGCCGTTCGGGATGGACCGGGACGGGGCGCGGCTGGCTCAGCGCCCAGAGGATGCGCAGGCTGGCCACAGTCAGCGCCGCGATGCCCAGGGTCTTGTGCCACGAGAACAGCTGGACCTTCAGCTCGATCTGCTCCAGCGGAATGCGGCTGGCCGCAAGGCCGAGGCCGATGTTGCCCAGGATGATCAGGCCGGTCAGCCAGTGGAAGGCGCGGGCGACGCGGCCATAGCTGTGGGTTGTGTTTTGGTACATGATGCCTCGGCCTCAGTGTATTGCCGCCGGTCTAGCGCAAAACCCGCCACTTGTGGATCGCCACGGGCGCACAGCCGCTGTGCATGACAACGGATGACAAAGGCCAATGAACGAGCGACGACTGGCGTCGACATATCGATGCATCGCCGAGCGCGCGCGCCGGGCCCGTCAGATACATGTCCCCCTTGGAAACCCCCGTCGAGGACGGGGCGCAGACAACCTACTGCGCCTCATGGTCGAAAACCGTCGCTCTGCTTTATGCCATCGGTTGTACGTCATCTCTGTGTGGATGCCCCCTTTGGTGCAAGGTGCTTTCGGACGGCTTGAGCATGTGATCAGATGCTTTCATGTGTCAGGCCTGAAGTTGCGGCGCTGATCATGGCTGCTGGCCGGTATGGCGATACGCGGAGCAGAGGCACGTCGAACTCTCGGGCGTACTGGCCTTTGAATCACCCCGTCTTGTTTGTCTCCGATCTTGCCGATCGATTGCGCTTGCTGTTCGTCCACCTCCTCACTGGACCTGTCGCGTATTTGTGCCGCTCCCAGTGCTTGTTTAGGCCACTTGGCGTTCGAAGTCCTAAGGGCTTTTGCCTCCCAAAGCTGAGTGCCGACGGCGCGGGTTATAGAATCCGTTG
>NZ_JAOTBE010000076.1 GCF_026162645.1 Paracoccus rhizosphaerae | reverse complement strand
ATCCGCATTGCGCTCATGAACCGCTTCAACGCACTCGGCACCGCCGAGATCGAGCGCGTGGCCTGAGCTTTAACGAGGTAAGGGAAGTCCTGCTTCAACGCCGAGTTCTGCAACAATGCCGGTATCAAGCGACATTGAAATGCTCCGTGGTGAAATGCCACCGAGCATTGCTTTGCGGACCCGTCCGGGATCAAGCGAAAGATCACGAACACGTTAACGCAGGCGCCGTCTGATATCCTCTCGGTCCGCGGCGATCATGCCGGGGATCAGGAACAGATCGATCACGCACCACAGCACGACGAAGCCGACCGCCGGCCAGCCGATCAGGATCGGCGCCGTCAGCCAGCCGATGGCCCAGATCGCCAGCATGATCAGGCCGCTGATCCAGCGCCCCAGATACATGCGGTGAACGCCGAAGCCCCACAGGAAGATCAGCAGCAGATAGGCGACAATCGGCGACTTCGCCTCGTTCGCGACGCGTTGTTCGATCAGCAATTCCCGCTGCGTATCCATTCCCCGAAAGCTCCTGCCGGTCATCCGGACCCTTCCTGGGCCCACGCTTGTCAAATAGGAATTCCGCGCCCGCGCACAAGGTTCGCCCCCGCCGCGTGCCCGGCAATCCTTCGTGAAGGCGCGGCATTCATCCGCAAAAACACCATAGCGGCTTGACCCTTGGCCCGAGGCGCGGTTCAAGGCGGCAAAGTCCCGCAATTTCTGACCGTGGGCCGGACCTGGAAAGACATCGCCATGAAGTTCACCCTCTCCTGGCTCAAGGAGCATCTCGACACCACCGCCACGCTGGACCAGATCGCCGAGGCGCTGACCGACCTGGGGCTGGAGGTCGAGGAGATCGCTGATCCCGCCGCCAAGCTGGGCAGCTTCACCCTGGCCCGGATCGAGGACGCGCAGCAGCACCCCGATGCCGACCGCCTGCGCGTCTGCCGTGTGATGACCGATGAGGGCGAGAAGCAGATCGTCTGCGGCGCGCCCAACGCCCGCGCGGGCATCACGGTCGTGCTGGCCAAACCCGGGGACTATGTCCCCGGCATCGACACCACGCTGGGCATCGGCAAGATCCGCGGCGTCGAAAGCCACGGCATGATGGCCAGCGAGCGGGAGCTGGAACTGTCCGAGGAACATGACGGCATCATCGAGCTGCCCTCGGGTCAGGTCGGTCAGCGCTTCGTCGACTGGCTGGCGCAGCACGCGCCAGAGAAGATCGACCCGATGATCCACATCAAGATCACCCCGAACCGCCCCGATGCGCTGGGGGTGCATGGCATCGCCCGTGATCTGGCCGCGCGGGGTCTGGGCGTTCTGAAGCCGGTCGCGGTCAAGCCGGTCGAACGGGCCTTCCCCTGTCCGATGGGCGTCACCATCGATGACGCCGTTGCCGCCAAGGCGCCGTTCTTCGCGGGTCGCGTGGTGCGCGGGATCAAGAACGGTCCATCGCCCGACTGGCTGCAGAAGCGTCTGCGGGCCATCGGCCTACGCCCGATCAACGCGCTGGTGGACATCACCAACTTCTTCACCTTCGACCTGAACCGCCCGCTGCACGTCTTCGACGCTGCCAAGGTGCAGGGCGACCTGGTGCTGCGCGGGGCCAAGGCGGGCGAAGAACTGCTGGCGCTGGACGACAAGACCTATGCCCTGCCCGAAGGCGCGGTCGTCATCTGCGACGATCGGGGTCCCGAAAGCATCGCCGGGGTCATGGGCGGTGCGGCGTCGGGTGCGTCGGACGACACAACCGAGGTGTTCATCGAGGCTGCCTATTTCGACCCGATCAGCACCGCCGCCACGGGCCGCGCCCTGAAGATCAACAGCGATGCACGGTATCGCTTCGAGCGGGGGATCGACCCTGCCTTCACCCTGCCGGGGCTGGAGCTGGCGACCCGCATGGTGCTCGACCTCTGCGGCGGCGAGGCCTCTGAGGTGGTGACTGCAGGTGCGCTTCCCGACACGGCCCGCACCTATCGGCTGGACCCGCAGCGGACCAGCCGCCTTGTCGGCATGCAGATTCCCGAGGCCGAGCAGCGCGCCACGCTGGAGGCATTGGGGTTCCGCCTGGACGGCAACATGGCCCATGTGCCCAGCTGGCGGCCCGATGTCCTGGGCGAGGCCGACCTGGTCGAGGAGATCGCCCGCGTCGCCAGCCTGACCAGGCTGCAGGGCAAGCCCCTGCCGCGCCCGCAGGCGGGGGTTCCGCTGCCGGTGCTGACGCCCCTGCAGGTGCGGGAAAAGACTGCCCGGCGCATGGCGGCCGCCTTGGGCTATAACGAATGCGTCACCTACAGCTTCATCGACGAGGCCTCGGCCACGATGTTCGGCGGCGGTCAGGATGCGGTCCGCGTCGAGAACCCCATCAGCAGCGAGATGTCGCACCTTCGCCCGGACCTGCTGCCCGGTCTTCTGGCGGCGGCGGCGCGCAACCAGGCCCGGGGCTTCGGCGACCTGGCGCTGTTCGAACTAGGTCCGATTTTCGCCGGCGGAGAACCGGGCGAGCAGGAGGTCCGCATCAGCGGCCTTCTGGTGGGCCAGATCGCGCCGCGCGATCCGTTCGGCAGCCGCCGCAAGGTCGATCTCTATGATGCAAAGGCCGATGCCGAGGCGATCCTGCAGGCCATCGGCGCGCCGGCCCGCGCGCAGATCAACCGCAAGCTGGACGGCTGGTGGCATCCGGGCCGGTCGGGCAACATCGCCCTGGGCCCGAACGTGCTGGCCACATTCGGCGAGATCCACCCCAAGGTGCTGCGCCAGATGGACGTGAGGGGTCCTGCGGTGGGCTTCACGATCCACCTTGCCGCCGTGCCCTTCCCGAAGGTCAAAACCCCGACCCGGCCGGCGCTGCAACTTTCCGAGCTGCAGGCGGTCGAACGCGATTTCGCCTTCGTGGTCGATCCGCAGGTCGAGGCGATGACCCTGGTGAACGCCGCGGCCGGCGCCGACAAGGCGCTGATCGACCAAGTGTCGGTCTTCGACCAGTTCACCGGGCTGGACGACGGGCGCAAGTCGGTCGCCATCTCGGTCAGGCTGCAGCCACGCGACAGGACGCTGACCGATGCCGACATCGAGGCGGTTGCACGCAAGATCGTCGAGAAGGTCCAGAAGGCCACCGGAGGACAGCTGCGCGCCTGAGGGCGCGCGGCAAGACGCCCCCAAAGGCTCCGCGTCGTCTGTCGATGGCGTCCGGAAGGATTGGAGCGGGTGACGGGAATCGAACCCGTATCTCTAGCTTGGAAGGCTAGGGTCTTACCATTACACAACACCCGCGCGAGGCCGTGTATAAGCAGGTCCGCCGGCAGGTTCAAGCGCCGAGCGTCACCGTCTTGATGCGAAGAAGTCACGCAGCAACTGCTGCGACTGCGGCGCGGAAAAGCCGTTATAGACCTGCGGCCGGTGGTGGCACTGCGCGTGGCTGAAGACCTGCGCGCCATGTTCCACGCCCCCCATCCGCGGATCGCCTGCACCATAATAGAGACGCGCGATTCGCGCCGCGCTGATCGCCGCCGCACACATGGGGCAGGGCTCGAGCGTGACCCAGAGGTCGTGCCCCGGCAGCCGCTCGGAACCCGCGGCGGCGCAGGCGGCGCGGATGGCCAGGATCTCGGCATGGGCGGTGGGATCCGACAGTTCGCGCGTCCGGTTGCCGGCCGCGGCGACGACCCGGCCCTGCGGGTCGGTGACGACGGCGCCGACCGGCACCTCGCCGCGCAGGGCGGCGGCCCGCGCCTCGGACAGGGCCTGCTGCATATGGGAGGTGAAGCGCGTCATGTCCGCTTGTCGCAATCCGGTCCCGCCGGTGCAAGCGGTGAAGGAAACGCTTCCCTCGATGCGGGGTTGGGCGTAGAAGCCCCACTTTGGCCCCGCAGCGATGCGAAGGAGACGCGCATGACCGACCCCACCCCCGACAGCCCGAAAACTCCCACCGCCGACCGCATCGCCAAGGTCATGGCCCGCGCCGGCGTCGCCAGCCGACGAGAGGCCGAGCGCATGATCGTCGAGGGACGTGTCAGCGTGAATGGCAAGAAGATCGACAGCCCCGCGCTGGACGTGCTGCCGACCGACCGCATCACCGTCGACGGCAAGAAGCTGGAAGAGCCGCAGGAAACGCGGATGTGGCTCTATTACAAGCCGTTGGGGCTGATCACCTCCGAATCGGACGAGAAGGGCCGGCAGACGGTCTTTGACGCGCTGCCGCGTGACCTGCCGCGGGTGATGACCGTGGGGCGGCTGGACCTCAACTCCGAGGGGCTTTTGCTGCTGACCAACGACGGAGAGCTGAAGCGCCGGCTGGAACTGCCCTCGACCGGGTGGCTGCGGCGGTATCGCGTGCGTGTGAATGGCACGCCGAACGACATGACCTTCGACCCGCTGCGCCGCGGCGTCACCATCGAGGGAGAGGATTTTGCCCCGATGGAGATCAAGCTGGACAGCCAGCAGGGGGCGAATGCCTGGCTGACGGTTGGCATTCGCGAGGGCAAGAACCGCGAGATCCGCCGCGCCATGGCGCATGTCGGTCTGCAGGTGAACCGCCTGATCCGGATCGGCTATGGCCCGTTCAAGCTGACCGGGATGGAGAAGAACGAGGTGGTCGAGGTCAAGCGCAAGGTGCTGCGCGACCAGCTGGGCGGCCTTTTGACCGGAGAGGCGGAGGAGAAGCCCCGCGCCATGCGTCCCCGGGGTGCGGAAGGCGCGCCCCGCGACGAGGCTAAAACCCGGCGCTTTGGCGCGAAGCCCGCCGGTGATCGCGCCCCTCGTCCCCGTGACGAGGAACGTCGTGGCGACCGGCCCGCGCGCAGCTGGGGCGGCAAGCCGGCGGACGGCGATCGGCCGGCGCGCAATTGGGGCGGCAAGTCTGACGAAGGCGACCGGCCGCGCTTCAAGGGCAAGCCGGCCGAGCCGCGACAGGCCTTCGGAGACCGGCCGCGGGATGCAGGTGACAAGCCGCGCTGGAAGTCCCGCCCCGCCGAGGGGGACGAGGATCGTAAGTTCGCGCCCAAGCGCCCTCGGACGGATGACGAGGCCCGTCCCGCGCGGTTCAAGGGAAAGCCCGGAGAGGGTCGGAAGCCGTTCGGCAAGGATGACGGTCAGAGGTTTCGGGGCGATGCGCCCGAAGGCGGGCGCAGGCCCTTAGGCAAGCCCCGCAGCGATGCATCCGAGGGTGCGCGAAAGCCGCGAGAGGGTGCGGCGGATGCCGACCGCAAGCCCGCGGGCCGCAAACCCGGTTTCGGTGGCAAACCGCGCGCGGCAGGGGGCAAGGGGTTCGGCGGTCCAAGGGGGGACAAGCCGGCAGGTGGCCCTCGTCCGGGCGGAAAACCGCGCCCGTCGCGCGGATGACCTTCGGCGGAAGGACATAGGCGGCTCATGCCGACCTCTCCTGATCGGCGGGGCCGGCGTTATTTCGTCAGGATCAGCTTGCCGGCGCGCGTGATCCGCAGCTGATAGACCTGTTCGTCCAACACGATCATCGCCTGATTGCCGCCGCCGGTCAGCTGGGTGGCATCGTGATGCGGGATGCGCGAGAGGATCGAGGTGCCGGGGCGGGTGAAGTCAGCGGGGCGCGTCGCGGTCATGGTCAGCCTCTTTCGGAGATGGAACTGATGATGACTTATTGCTGACAAATCCATTCAGGTTTGTCAAAGTAAAAGAGTCGGAAATTCCGCTGACAGTTGCGGCGGCCGTTTTTCCGGCCGCCGCGGCAACTTCTTACCCTGCGTCGAAGCACGCGATCATCGTGTTGGTCATGGCCGTCAGCAGTGCCTCGTATTGATTCGCGCCCGGCGCCAAGTCGCCGCCGGCAGGGCTCAGTTCCCCTCCGACACGCACGTCTGTGCCTTCGATCACCGTGTCGATCAGTGCAGGATCGTGGGCGTATTCAGGGAAGGCGCAAGTCGCCCCGGATTGCGCGATCTGGCCTCGGATTTCGTCGATCCGCGCTGCCGACGGGGTGGAAGCGTCACCGAGTGACACAGGAACCGCCGGCTGAAGGCCGAAATGCTCGGTAAAATAGCCGTAGGCGTCGTGAAACACTACGAAGCGCGCGTCCGAGTGCGGGGCGAGACGCTGCGACAGGGTGCTGTCCAGCGTCTCGATCCGCATTGCGAATGCGTCGGCGTTCGCCCGGTAGGTCTGGGCGTTTTCGGGGTCCTGTGCAGAGAGGCTGGCGACGATCGCATCAAGCCACGGGCCTACATTGTCGGGGTTCAACCAGGCGTGGGGATCGGTGCCGGCATGGGAATGGTCGTGGTCGTGCCCGCCATGATCGTGATCGTGCTCCTCGCCCGCAGACCCAAAGGACCGCAGCTTGATGCCCTCCACCCCAAGCAAGCGCAGTTGCGCGTCGGCGGCCAGGTTGCCTGTCGCGCGATCCAGCCACGGCGCCAGTTCCGGTCCCATCCAAACCACGAGGTCTGCGTCCTGCAGCGCCTGCGCGTCGGAAGGGCGCATTTGGTAATGATGCGCGCTGGCGCCCTGGGGCAGCAGGACACGGACCTCGCCCAATTCGCCCATGACGGCCTGCACCATGGCGCCGGTGGGAACGATGTCGGTCACCACGGCCGGAGCCGCGAAGGCGGCGGTCGCGGCCAGTGACAGAAGGGCGGCGATTGAGGCTTGGTTGCGCATCTGGTTCTCCATGAGGCTCGGTTGCGATGGCGGGGTTCTCCGTGTTACATGGTAACAAGTCAACCCGAATGTGATAAGATAACTTTTGGTGCGTGAAGGACCCCTGTGCCCCAGAGCAGCAACCCCATCGCCGCGACATTCGCGCCCCATGACCATCAGGAATGCGCCCACCGCGCATTGGACGAGGCTGCCGCCCGGCTGGCCGAGCAGGGCGCCCGGCTGACACCGGTCCGTCGCCGCACGCTGGAGATCCTGCTGGAGAGCCATCGCGCACTTGGCGCCTACGAAGTCCTGGACCGGCTGGCCGCCGAGGGCTTCGGACGCCAGCCACCAGTCGCCTACAGGGCGCTGGAATTTCTTGTCAGTCACGGAATGGTCCATCGGCTGCAGCGCCTGAACGCCTTCACGGCCTGCCTGCACCCGGGCGATGATCACCATCCGGCCTTCCTGATCTGCCGCAGCTGCGACAAGGTCGCCGAAGCCGCCGGTGTGCCGATCCGCGACTCGCTGACCGAGATTGCTGGCAGGGGCGGGTTCCAAGTCGAACGCGCGACGATCGAGGCCGTGGGCCTCTGCGCGACCTGCGCCGCCGGGGGGGCGGAGTGATGGGCGATGCTCTGATCGAGGCGCGCGGCTTGACCATCAACCGGCCCGGCACGTCCGAGCCGGTCCTGTCGCGCGTCGATTTCCGCATCCGACCCGGAGAGATCGTCACTGTCGTCGGCCCGAACGGGTCCGGGAAATCGTCGTTGATCCGGGCGTTGCTGGGGCAGATGGCGCTCGCCGGGGGAACGGTTGACCGCCGCCGGGGCCTGCGAATCGGCTACGTGCCACAGCGTGTGCAACTGGACACGGCGATCCCCATGACCGTCAGGCGGTTCCTGTCCCTGCCGCGCCGGGTCACCGATGCACAGGCGCAAGAGGCGCTGGACCGCACCGGCGTCGCGGGCCTCGGCGCGCGGCAGCTGACGCAGCTGTCCGGCGGGCAGTTCCAGCGGGTTCTGCTGGCGCGGGCGCTGCTGAGCGATCCGCATCTTCTGGTTCTGGACGAGCCGACGCAGGGGCTGGACCAGCCCGGGATCGTCGCCTTCTATCAGCTGATCGAGGAGGTGCGCCGCCAGACCGGCGCGGCCGTCCTGATGGTCAGCCACGACCTGCTGGTTGTCATGCGGTCGTCGGACCGGGTGGTCTGCCTCAACGGGCATGTCTGCTGCGAGGGGACGCCCCAGCATGTCAGCACCGCGCCGGAATACCTGGCGCTCTTCGGTGCCGAGGCCGAAGGGACACTTGCGCTCTATCGGCACCATCACGACCACGACCACGACCACGACCACGACCGCGAGCTCGAGGCCGGGCATCTTCATCGCCCCGGCTGCAACCACGGCCAAGGCCCGGAACCCACCGCCGCCAGCCGCTAGGGCTGGTCGCCAGACTGCGGATATCCCGATGCTCGACGATTTCTTCACGCGCGCCGTTCTGGCGGGACTGGGGCTGGCCCTGGTGGCCGGCCCGCTGGGCTGCTTCGTCGTCTGGCGGCGCATGGCGTATTTCGGCGATTCCACCGCCCATGCCGCCATCCTGGGGGTGGCGCTGGCGCTGGCCTTTGATGTCTCGATCTATGCCGGGACGCTGGCCGTCGCCGTGGCCATGGCTTGCCTTGTATCGGCGCTGGTGGCGCGGGGGCAGGCGATGGACACGATGCTGGGGGTGCTGTCGCATTCGGCGCTGGCGATCGGCCTGGTGGCGATCAGTTTCGTGCCGTCGGCACGGTCGGACCTCTCGGCCTATCTCTTCGGCGACATTCTGGCGGTGGGGCGCGCTGACCTGGTGCTGATCTGGGCGGGCGCCGCGCTGGTCCTGGGGCTCTTGATCCTGCGCTGGCAGCGGCTGGTGACAAGCAGCCTGAACGAGGAGCTGGCCATGGCCGCCGGGATCGACCCGCGGCTGGAGCGCCTGATGCTGTCGCTGTGCTTGGCGGTCGTGGTGGCGCTGGCGATTCGAGTGGTCGGATCGCTGCTGATCTCGGCCATGCTGATCGTGCCGGCGGCGGCTGCCCGCGGATGGGCCCGCACGCCCGAGCGGATGGCCGCCGGCGCCGCCCTGGTCGCCGCGGGATCAGTCCTGGCGGGCCTGTGGTCCAGCCTGCGCCTCGACACGCCCGCAGGTCCCTCGATTGTGACCGCGGCGGCTGTTTTTTTCCTCATCTCACAAGGGGTTCGGCGCGCCTAGTGCGATTTTGTCACAGTTTTCCGCATCCTTTGCTGGCTGCGGAACGAACCGCCGAAATGCGTGTTGGCCAATATGCAACAGTGGCCACGGACCCAGAAGGGAGAAGATTCAATGCAGCTTTTCAACCTTCCGGCTTTGTGTAACTGTCGCAGCGATGTTGCCGGATACGGCAGCCGTCAAACGAAACGGAGCATGATCATGACCAAATTCGCTACTTTCGCGGCCGCCCTCGGCCTGACCGCCACCTCGGCTCTGGCCGGTGGCTACGTTGCCCCCGTCGTCGAAGTCGAGCCGGTTGTTGTTGAAGAACAGCCCGCGTCGACCAATGCCGGCCTGGTCGTTCCGGCCCTGCTGCTGCTGGGCGTCATCGCCGCGGTCGCTTCGGACAACGACGACAGCTGATCTGAGTTCGGATCGTTCTCCGGTCCGATTTCATAAGGGGCTGGCCTTGCGCCAGCCCCTTTTTCGTATGCGCTGGCCTGCGTCGCGGCAAAAAAATCGGCCGCAGCGGCGGCCGATCGTGTTGAAGGGGGCGGTTTCAGGGCCGCAGGGTCTGGATCGTCACATAGCCGAGGCCGGGGCCGGCCCATTGACGCGACACCGGGATCTGGCCGTTCTGCACCAGAAAATTGTTCTGGAAGGTCGCGCCATGCCCTTCGCAGGTCTCGATGATCACGCCGGGTTTTGGGCCGGGCGCGGTTGTGCAGTCGAATTGCAGCGGGCGTTCCAGCCCGTCGCCTGACAGATATCGCATGACGCGCGTGGCACGGCCGCCTTGGCCCGCGCGGATCAGCCCCTCGGTCCCCGGCTCGGCCACCGAGAGGTCGCGGCCCAGGCCGCGCGTTCCGACCAGCATGCCGTTGCGCAGGATCACCGCCTCTTCCGACGGCGTCATGTAGGTTCGCATAGCGCCGTTCTGCCCTGCCAGTGCCAGCACCTGCGTTCGTCCCAGCCCTTCGAAGCCGACTTGGATCAGCGGGCCGGGGTTGACGCGCAGCGCCTCGGCGGCGGCCTGCTGCGGCGTGCGGGCGGGTGCGGCGGTTCGGGTGGCCCGAGCCGAGGCGATGGTCCCGGCCGCCGTCTGCGCAAGGACCGAGATCGGCCCCGATCCGCCTTCGTCAGGCCCGGTGTTGCCGCAGGCGGCAAGTCCCGCCAGCGCCAGCGACAGCGCGATGCCCCGCATGCGTTTCGTCCCGCTCATCGCCAGAACCTCCCCCAGCCTTCGTAAAGATCGACGGTGTGGCTTTCGCGCACGCGGTCATAGAGCCGCCCGGTCACGTCCAGCCGCGAACCGCCATCGCGCGAGAGCGAGCGCAGCTCGGTCGAGACGCGGTCGCGCGTCGCTTGACCGGTGGCCCAACCCAACGGGATCGACAGGGTGATGCCCTTGTCGAAGCTGCCCTCGCCGAACTCTTCGGCCGAAAGGTTGGTCTTGGTCGCATAGGCGCCGACCTGCCAGCCGTTCGCGAATTCGCGTGTCAGGGTGACGGTCGCGCCTTCGTCGCCGGCCAGATAGCGTCCGACGTCCAGCTGCGCGGTGAAGCCCTGCGTGAACTCGTAATAGGCCGAGACATGGCCGGTCGTGACCTCGTAGTCGCGGAAGTCGAACAGCTGGTCAAAGTCGCGCTTTCTGACGCGGTTCACCTCGGCCCCGAAGGCCAGCTGCGAATTCGCAGGCTTCCACAGCGCCTCGGTCGAGATGCCGCCATAAGCCCGTTCCAGAAGACCCACGGTGACGCGGGTATAGATCGCGGGGGTGGCCTTGGCATACCAGGCCAGCGTCAGTTCGGGGATCACTGGGCTGGAATTGCCGGTATACATGCGCGTGTCGGACCGGACCCGCGGCACGCCCTGAGGGGTGGTCTCCAGTTCCGGGTTCGCCTCGTATTCCTCGGGCGTATAGTACTCGCCGCGCTCACCGGGGATGCCGGGGCCGCGCTGGCCGATGTCGCCGAAGGCCCTCTGGCGCAGGGCGCCGGTGGCGATCAGGCCGGGCATGATCTCATAGCTGGCACGGGCTTCGGCGCCGACCTCGTGGGTCAGGCCGTCCTCGGCGCTGAAGATCCCCAGTTCCAGGTACGGCTTGATGGACCAGCGGAAGCGCGGGTAGATGTCGTCGGTCTGGACGAGGCCGGGCACCCGCGCCGGGGCGTCGGTTAGGGAGGAGGCGGCGGCGATCCGGCCGGCCTCGGTGTTCTCCAGCCTCTCGACGTCGCTGCGCCGCAAGGTGACCGAGGACGTCGGCACCCCGTCAGACGTCGACGTTATCACGAAGGTCTCGACCGAGGGCGGCAGCGCGCGGGTCATCAGCCGTGCGGTGCGGCCGATGGCCTCGGCCTGAGAGACATAGCGCCGGTTGCGGATCCGAACCTCGGCCTGCGTCGCGCCAAGCGCCATGGCTTCAAGCCGCACGCCGTCATCCGCCATGGCATCGGCCAGTGCGGTCTGGATGGCGGGCTGCGCGGTCGGGTCCTGCGCCCAGCTGCCCGACCAGCCCTCGGGGTCCTGCGCGGGGGCAGGGCGCGGGCGGACCGGCGCAGGCGCGGATTCCAGCCCTGACGGGAATGCCGCATCGCGCGGGTTCAGAGCGATGGTGAACTGAGCGCCGATCGTCTCGCCGCCGATGGTATAGATCCCGGCCTCGTAGTTGCGGCCGAAGCGATAGCTGGCGCCGAAGTTGAACTTCGATCCCGGTTCGTCGCCCTGCTGGTATTCGTTGCCGTCGCTGTAGCGCGCGAAATATCGGTCGTGCGAATATTCCGCAGTCAGGTTCAGCTTGTCGTTGACCTGCCAGCTGACCGAGGCGAAGGGCTTGGCGCCGCCGCTGAACCACTGGTCAACGTTGGGCGTCCCACCCTCGTCAGTGACGTCGATGACGCGGGGCTTGCCGGCCAGCACGCCCCAGCCAAGCCCGACCGAGGCCCGAACGGCGGGCGTCACGTTGCGGGTGGCGACGATGTATTCGCCGGAATAGACGCCGGTCCCCAGAAAGTCCTGCAGGCCGACCGCGACCGCCGGTCGCCAGCCCTGTTCGTCCACCACCTGCAGCCGCAGGTCCAGCGACCGGTCCGAGATGTAGCCCTCATCCCGATAGTCGTTGATGCCGTCGACGCGGGCATAGCGTAGCACCGTCGTCAGCCTTGGAAGCGCCTGGAAGAAGACATTGCCACGGCGCGCATAATCCGACCAGGACAAGGTCGCGCCAAGTGTGCCGTCGGGCAGCATTTCGGCCGTTGGCGTGTCGATGCCGCCGGGCATGCCATAGCTCGACATGTTGCGGGCCAGCATCGGGTCGGCGACGGCGATGCCCGTGCCAGACCCGACAAGCATGGCCACGGGAAGGGTTGTTGCCATCAGCTGGCGGATCAGACGCGGACGGCGCATCGGCAGGCTTCCTTTCGGCGGCGGGGCGGGCACGTGGCGGGATCGGCCCGTGACCTTTGCGGTCATTGATCGAGTGACAGTCTTGCCGCCCCGCATCGATACACGAATGCGTGAGCGGTCGCCATCATCCGGCCGGGGCGGGTTCGGCCGGCGCCTCGGCCGTGGCGGGGGCGGCCTGGGCCGGGGCGGCGCACCCGGTGAACTGGTCGCCCGTCACCGTCAGGCGTGCAGTCAGGGGCATGCGCTTGCCCGACATGCTGTCGCGGCAGCGCGCGGCGCGCAGGTTCAGCGCGAAGGGCCGGCCGTCCAGCACGCCGATGTACTCGACGCCCTCGTCGAAGGTCAGCCGGTTCACCTGGATGGCGCGGCCGTCGCCGTTCTCGGACGTGCGATAGGTGGCGGTGTTGCCGTTGATCTGGACGCTCCAGAACGGCTCGTTGCCGCCGGCGGCAAAGGCGGTGTTGCGATAGGTCAGCGGCTCGACCGTGGGGATCGGGCGCGGCGCCATGGCTCCGGTCTCGATCGGCTGCTCCAGCGGAGAGACGGCGGGCGGGCGCGGGCCGGCCGGCTGTTCCGGCTCTGGCTGGTCAAGGCCGACGGTACGGCGGAAATCGGTCATGGCCTGGCCATCGCAGGCGGCCAGGGGCAGGGTCATCAGGGCAAGAAGCGCGAGACGCGGGAACATGGGGCTTTGGCCTTCCGGTTCAGTCGGGATCACTGTCCCGCAAGCGTTACCAAGCGCAGCGCAAGTGGGCAAGCAGGCCGCCCCGCGCCCCGGCAGTACGCCGCCTTTGCCCGTCAGAGTGATATTTGTTTATTTTGCCACGCTGTCGGCGGCATGGCTGCTTCTTTCATTGAATCCTTGGAAAATCGCTGGAATATTGGCCCTTCAACCTTCAGGCGGCGTATTCACATGATCCCAGCAGAACGCGGTGTCCAGGTTGATCCCATTCCGGCCGGAGCAGCCTTCACCTGGACGGGCAGCCGGATGGCGCGCGCCATTGGCACCTTCGACTGGGGCGCGACGCCGCTCGGCCCGATCGAGAGTTGGCCGGTATCGTTGCTGACCACGGTCCGCATGATGCTGGGTCAGCGCCATGCGACCTGCATGTTCTGGGGGCCGGACCTGACCATGCTCTACAACGACGCCTATGTCCCCTGCCTTGGCAAGAAAGAGACGCGCGCCCTGGGTCAGCCGTTTCGTCGGATCTGGGCGGATGTCTGGAACGACGTCCTGCCGCTGGTCGAGGAGACGCTGGCGGGTCGCGGCACCTACTCCGAGGAAATGCGCCTGGTCATGACGCGCAACGGCTTCGAGGAGGAGACGTTCTGGACCTTCAGCTATTCGCCCCTCTACGACGATGACGGGCAGGTTGCGGGGCTGTTGAACGTCACCGTCGACGTGACCGAGGTGGTGACGTCCCGGCGCAACCAGCAGATCATGAAGGACGAGCTGCTGCACCGGATCAAGAACATCCTGTCGGTGACCTCGACCGTCGTGTCGGCCAGCCTGCGCAATGCCTCCTCGATCCAGGAAGCGCGGGACACCGTGGGGGCCAGGATCATGGCGCTGGCCAAGGCGCAGGGGCTGTTCACCGGCCTCGGCGGCAGCGCCGACATCCAGGAGGTGATGGCCCGGTCCATCGGCGCGCATCTGGACGGCGGCGAACGCATCCGACTGTCGGGGCCGCCGGTGCCTCTCAGTTCGCAGCAGGCGGTCGGGCTGTCGCTTGCGCTGTACGAGCTGGCGACCAACGCGGCGAAATATGGTGCCTTGGCAACCCCCGGCGGTGCCGTGGACCTGAGTTGGTCGGTCGCCGGGCAGGATTTCGCGTTGGACTGGGTCGAACGGGGCGGTCCGCTGGTCGCACGGCCGTTGCGCGAAGGCTTCGGATCGCGGCTGGTCAGCCTGATCGTCCCCGCCTATTTCAACGGCGAGGGGCATGCGGATTATCGCCCCGACGGTCTGCACTATACGCTGCGGGGCAGCCTCACGCCTTGACCGGCTTCAGGCTGGCGATGATGGAGCCACGCCGAGCCAGTCCCCCTTGCGCTTGGCACTGGTAGGGTCGCGGTCCTGCAGTTGCTCCTTGACCATCCAGCCCATGCAAACTCTGCAAAGGACCATCGGTGGCGACTGCCCTCGGCCGCCTGCGCGACTGAGCCCTCGTGCTATCATTACAGTTACAATTTGAGGCGCCTATGCGCGAGCCTGGCTGCGGCTTGATGGGCTCTTCTCCAGGTTGAGCAGGCGATGATTTGAGTTGCTTGGATCTGACACTGGGCCATGCGGTTCGCGATGCGCCGGATTTCCCGGATCGACCAGCGGAACAGTTCTGGCGTTCTGCCCTCGTCTTGCGCATCGTTTTTCGGGCGGCGCGGCATTGGCGTGATGGCGGATGCTGGCCATCATCGCGTAGGCCAGCATGACCAGCGAAACGTGCCGGTGCCAGCCATGCCGGGAGCGAGAGGCCGAGTTCAGTCTTTGCGGTCTCGAAGCTGTCTTCGATCGCCCCATCGATGCCCTTCGACGCGGACCAGCGTCTTTATCGTGGTGCCCCGCGGCGACCATGTGTGAAGAAGGCCAGATCACCATCGGCAATATTGCGTCGGACCAGCAGGCCCCGGGCCCAGACGCCGCTGAGATCAGCATCAAATTCGCCAGCATCGAGATCGGCGAGATCAAGGCAGGCCAGTCGTGAAGCCGCTCGCCCTTGGTAGCGCGCCGGCCGAAAGACGCTGCCAAGCCTCGGGCGGCAAGTCTTCGGCGATGCTCTCGGCAATCCCGCTGACGGCATAGGTGTCCGATCCCGGATGATCACATAGATCCTCGCCGGACGGCGCTTTTCGTGGCAAGATCTATCCTTGGCGAGGTTCGGGACGGGAGGCGAGGATGCTGATCTCTCTTCACAAGCAGG
>NZ_JAOTBE010000075.1 GCF_026162645.1 Paracoccus rhizosphaerae | reverse complement strand
GCCCAGGTCGGGCGGTATGCCCACGCCCGGCAGCTCAAGCGCATGCGCAAGGCCCTGCGCCAGCTCAAGGGCTATACCGGCCGGGTGCGGCGGGATCTGCGCCGCCACCTGCAGGACATTCTCGACGGCTCCTTGCGCGGACGGGTGCTGGAGGCGCTCTGGCTGGTCGGCCGCCTGCTCGAGCAGACGCCGAGGAGCAAGAACAAGATCTACGCCCTGCACGAGCCGGAGGACGACTGCATCTCCAAAGGCAAGGCGCGGGTCCGATACGAGTTCGGCACCAAGGTCAGCCTCGCCACCACCCTTGACGGCGGCTTTGTCGTCGGTGCCCGCAGCTTCCCCGGCAACCCCTATGACGGCCACACCCTGGCGCCTACCCTGGAGCAGGCCGCCATCCTGACTGACCAGGTGCCGGACCTGGCCGTCGTCGACCGCGGCTGTCGCGGCCACGGCGTGGAGACCACCAAGGTCCTGGTCAGCGGCACGAGACGCGGCATCACCCCGCTCCTGGCAAAGCTCCTCAGGCGACGAAGCGCCATCGAGCCCAAGATCGGGCACATGAAGTCCGCCGGGCGGCTCGCCAGGTGCCCGCTGAAGGGTCGCATCGGCGACGCGATCTTCGCCGTCCTTTGCGCCTGCGGACACAACATCCGCAAGATCCTCGCCCATCTCAGAGCCTTTTCGTGTTTGCTGCTTTACCTGGTGCGCCGTCATCCCGCGAGGAAATCCCCGTCAGCACCTCCCATCCGCCGCCTGATAGAGGTGTTCAGGCGGGACGAAGTAACGAGGGTTTGTGATGGTGATCCGCCGAAGGGATACGCCCCAGTCAAGACGCTCTGCAATCCTGGAAAGCGCTGCAGGTAAGTGGCAAACGCTGCTGGTCCAAGTGCAGCCACGAACACGAAGTCTTCGCCCAGGTCATAGACGGCCTGACAACCGAGAGCGCCGAGCACAAATCGATCATGATCGACGTCGAGCCAGTCCTGTGCCACCGGTTCGAGCAGGCCGACGAGGATATCTTCAGGCGCACCGAACGGCGTCGAGCCCTGGAGTAAAAGAGAGGCACGCGGGCGCCAGATCAAGCGCAGGTCGGGGATCAGGAAATAGTCCAGAGGTCTGTTTCCCCGAGAACGGGCGGCTCAAGCCACAGGGTTATCCTGACTCAGAAACCGCAATACGCTCTGAGCCGAAGGAGCCGCCGCCCATAGCTCTGTCCAAGGCTGAGGAGGCGATGCTTGTATCGTTTCTGCGGCCCACGCTGCTGCCTTTGGACAATTTCTCTAGACGCTGCAGCCCCCAATCCCACGTCTTACGCGTTCCGCACTGCATCGAGGCCTGCAGCGCCATGATGCCTCTAGGCTGCCTGACATGGAGGGCGACAAGCCGAAGCGCGAGAGGTTCAAGCGCTCTCCCCTCCGCCCTCGCCATTGTCATTGAACCAACGGCGAACAGTGGCTCGATCCACATCGACATCGCCGAGGTTCAGACCGCTGAAGGCAAGCTTTACCTGTTCGTAGGCATTGACCGAATGGGCAAGTTCGCCTTCATCCGGCTCGTCGAAAAAGCAAGACAAATGGCCGCCGCTCAGTTCATACGGGGCCTGATTGCTGCAGTTTCTCACCGGCTCCGCACCGTGCTGACCGACAACGTCCCATGTCAGGAGCGAACGAGCCCTAGAGGCGTCAGATCACTGGGCATCCGCGCGACGGGATACCCTGCAGAAGTTCGCCCGAGCGGGCTCCGCCGTCAAGAAGTGGTCTCTCCCATGAGCCGAATACAGGCTCGGCCAGAACGCCGCCCTCACCGTCCTTAAGACGAGATCCTAATTCCCAAGCAGATGGAGGAGGATCAGGAACAGTCCAGGGGACTGTTTCCCCGACGACGCCGACATTATCTACGAGGTCAGCAAGCTGCCTCCACGGCTCACCAGGGACGGGCCTTCCGCTTGGGCTCGCCCCTGCAAAGAAGGGGCGATAGGAGGCTGTCGACCCTAACGACATATGGGCCATGGACTTTGTGCATGACCAGCTCGCCTTGGGGGCGAAGCTTCGCATTCTGACCATTGTCGATATCCATTCCCGCTTTTGCCCGGCCGCCGATCCCCGCTCCACCTATCGCGGAGAGGATGTTGTCCAGACATTGGAGAGGGTGTGTGGCCGCATCGGCTATCCCAAAACTATTTGGGTCGATAATGGCAGCGAGTTCATCTAGCGCGACCTGGATCTGTGGGCCTATGCCAAGCAGGTCACGCTTGACTTCTCACGGCCAGACAAACCCACTGACAACGGCTTCATCGAAGCGTTCAACAGCAAGCTCAGATCCGAATGCCCGAACGCGCGTCGCCATTGTCGCTCGGACCAATGGCGCAACAATGGCAACTTCATGAGCCTTGCAGATGCGGCTGAAAAGCTGGAGAATTGGCGCAGACACTACAACGACGATCGACCCCGCAGCGCCATCGGCTACAACGTCCCGAGCGCGCTGCACTTTCCCGGCGGCGTCACCAGCCCGTCGCCGTGACCAAGGCCGGAAACTCCGGCTTCAGGTGGTCCAAAATCGGTAGGCACGGCAAGGAGCCGGAAAATTCCAGCTTCCGGCGGTCCAAGGTTGGGGAGCAGCGCAGTGTGAAGCAGACTCTATATTAAACTGAGGGACGTTCTGGGGGCAGGTCACCGTCAATGCGGTGGAGATTCCGGGTTGGCCATTTGAGGACATCGATCAGGCGGCCTGTGTTGACATGCTGAGAAGCGGGTTGATTTCTGCGGCGTCGATGAGCGCGAAGGCTTCGACCTGCATGTAGCGGTGCTGGCTCTGCCAGTCATCGTTCTGCTCGAAGAGCACGGTGCCGATCAGGCGCATGATCGACTCCTCATTCGGGAATATGCCGGCCACATCGGCCCGCCGCTTCACCTCCTTGTTCAATCGCTCCCGTGGATTCGTCGAGTGCAGCTGGTGCGGTGCTGGGCAGGGAATGCCATGTAGGCGAGGACGTCGGCTTCGCTCTCGTTCATGAGCGCGGCAGGCTTCGGCCAGCGGGGGCGGATCTGGTCCGCGACATGGCGCCATACCTCCTGCGCACCTTTCTGGTCGGGTTGGGTGAAGGCTTGGCGGATCGCCGCGGCGACGACCGTGTGCTGGCCCTTCGGCACATGGGCGAGCGCGTTTCTGATCCAATGAACGCGACACCTTTGCCCGTTCCGGCTACAATCGATCCATTGGACCAATTGCTGGCGCCACGGCCGTCGAACACGCGTGCGATGGCCGCCTTAAAACCGGTATGCGCGTCCGGGATCACCAGCTTCACGCCGACAAGGCCCCGGCTTTTCAGGCTGCGCAGGAATTCGATCCAGAACGTCTCCGCCTCGGACGGGCCGATGCCGGGCCAATGATCTCGCGGCGGCCGTCGGGGTTGACGGCCATGGCCATTATTGCCGCCACCGAGACGATTTGCCCTCCCTGGCGCAGCTTCAGGTAGGTGGCGTCGAGCCAGAGCCAAGGCCAGTCGCCGGCGAGCGGTCGGCCGAGGAAGTCGCGCACCCGCTCGTCATTCGCCGGGAGAACGATCCGGTGGATCGTTTTCTGGCCCGGCTCATTATTGCAGAGCTTGGAGACCGTGTTCCTGGAGATCCCGCTCAGCCCCACGGCCTGCACCAGCTCGTCTGCCCTGCGGGTCGAGACGCCGCCGATCCACGCCTCCTGGATCACCGCAACGAGGGCCTTCTCCGAGGTTCTGCGCGGCTCGAGGAAGCCAGGGAAACAGGAGCCCTGACGCAGCTTCGCCACACGCAGGTCCAGAGCGCCCAGCCGAGTTCTCGGTTCGCGATCCCGGTAACCATCGCGCCAGGTCTGTTGCCCGTCACCGCGTTCATGGCGGCCCGCACCGATCAGGCCCTCGACGTCGTGCTCCATCGGCGTCTGGAGCACAGCTTCCGTCACAGTGCGGAGACAGTCACCTTCGTCGTGCTTTTGCAGCAGCTCGATCAGAGGCATGTCGGTCTCGGTCATCGGGGTCTCCGTGTGGTCCGTGGTTGAAGTTCGCAAACTTCACCATAACCGACACCCTCGATACCCACCCCCGATTACACCGACAGCGCGGCGCCAAATTCCACCACGTCCTCGAACACTAAGTCGGAGACTTCATCAATACCGACTCCCGCATGGGCCGCGCGATGCAGAAGGCGGTGCGCGATATGGTGATGCACGATGACCCTTCAGGCGTCGATGCGCCGGCACAGTGGTTCACCAGGGGTTTGACAACGGGCAAATCCTGCTGACCCTGCCGGAGCGAAACAAACTCCGCTGCCGAGAAGCCGAGAAGCCGCGCCTCATCAAGGTGTCGCGGACCAGAGCAGGGCCGGAAAATTTCGCTGCACGCGTTTGAGGGGCTTGCCTCCAACCGACCCTTTGGAAGCAAGAAGACGCTAAGATAATCTTCCGCGTAAGTTGCTAAACTTGAAGTGAAAGATAGAAATGGTGGAGCCAAGGGGAGTCGAACCCCTGACCTCTTGAATGCCATTCAAGCGCTCTACCAACTGAGCTATGGCCCCACCGGAGGTCTGCAGGGCACCTCAGCGCCGCTGCGTGTGGGGTCTATATGGGCCAGAGGCGGGAGCTGCAAGTGGAAAAAATGCGAAACGGAGGTTTTTCTTCTCAGCCGGCTGTCAGGGCTGACCATTGAATGGAATTGAAGAGAATTACTCGGCTGGCTGACCCGGTACATGGGCGTCGCGGCGGGTTCGGCGGGCCGAATGGTATGAAGAAGGGCTGGGCAAATAAAAAGGCCGCGTCCGGATGAACGCGGCCCTTGGAGGTCAGTCTTCGTCGTCGTCGGCGACGTCCGCGATGTCGTCCAGCGACACATCGCCGTCGTCATCGTCCTCCTCGAGCAGATCGTCGTCGATCTCGCCGGATTCGTCGGCGATATCCTCGTCATCGTCCACCAGATCGTCGTTCTGGTTGCGCGCCGAGGTCTTCTCGCTGACCAGCGTCTTGCCCCGGCCGTCGGTCAGGCTGTCGAGCGTGAACTGGTTGCCACAGGCCGGGCAGGTCATCGGGTCCGCCTGAAGGTCATAGAACCGGGTGGCGCAGTGCGGGCACAGGCGTTTGGTGCCCCATTCCTCTTTGGGCATGGTATTCTCCTTCAGCCGCGATTAGGGGAAATCGGGCGACCCCCTGCCACAGCGGCCACGGGGTGTCAAAGGGTTTATCTGGCAGGCCGGGGCGGGCATGGCAAGCGGTGATCGACGGATTATCTTGGAAGGTGGCACCGCGGTGCGTTTGCGGCGGACCGCGCGCGCCCGGCGGATGACGCTGCGGGTGCCCCATGACGGCTCCGGGGCCGTGCTGACACTGCCGCCGCAGGTGCCGGTCGCGGAGGGGCAGGCCTTCGCCGAGTCGCGGCTGGACTGGCTGCTGGCCGCGCTTGGTCGCCAGCCGGCGCGGCCGATCGCGGCACCGGGTGCGGTGCTGCCGGTCGAGGGGCGGGAGCTGCGCCTGACCGAGGGCGAAGTGCGCCGGCCCACGGTCGATGGTGACCTTCTGCTGATTCCACGGCAGCGTTCGGCGGGACCGGTCGTTGCGGCCTGGCTGAAGCAGCTGGCGCTGATCCGACTGCGCGCCGCCAGCGACCGGCTGAGCCAGGCGCTCGGCCGGCCCTACCGCGCCATCGCCATCCGCGACACCCGGTCACGCTGGGGCAGCTGCACCAGCGACGGGCGCCTGATGTATTCATGGCGCCTGATCATGGCGCCGCCGGCCATCCTCGAATATGTCGCTGCCCATGAGGTTGCCCATCTTTCCCATATGAATCACTCGGCACGTTTCTGGCAGCAGGTCGAGGATCTGATGCCGGGCCACCGCCCGCACCGTGCCTGGCTGAAGGCGCATGGCGGCGACCTGATGCGCTGGAGATTCAGCGATTGACGCGTCAGCCATTCGTGATCACATCTAGCCGATGATTCCGACCCGCCCCACCGATCCTGCCGCGCACGAGCGGCTTTACCGAACCCTCCGCAGCCAGATCATGCTGGGCGAACTGCCGCCCGGCAAGGCGCTGACTTTGCGAGGCATTGCACGCGATCACCACCTGTCCATGACGCCCGCCCGGGAGGCCGTGCGACGCCTGGTAGCGGAGGGCGCGCTGACAAGTTCTGGCTCGGGGCGCGTATCGACGCCGGCCCTGTCTGACGAGCGGATCGAGGAGCTGGCCGCCCTGCGCGCCTTGATCGAGCCTGAGCTGGCCAGCCGCGCGCTTCCTCGGGCGCATTTCGCGCTGATCGACCGGCTGGCGACGATGAACGGCCGCATCGCCGACGCGGTCGAGCGTCACGATGCCGTGGGCTACATTCGCTGCAATCTGGACTTCCATCGGATGCTGTACCTGCGCGCGCAGGCCCCGGCCATGCTGGCGATGCTGGAAACGATCTGGCTGCAACTTGGGCCGACGATGCGCGCCCTTTACGGCCGGGTCAGGCGGAACGAGCCGCCGCGCCACCACCGGATGATCCTGGCGGCCCTGAGGGCCGGCGACGAACCGGCCCTGCGGCTGGCGGTGCGGGCGGACGTGACGCACGGCCTGCGGCACCTGACATCGTCCTGACGGACCGACGTCAGGTGTGTTATGTCAGCCGGGCTGCCCGAGGGGCGGCAGGCCGAGGTTGCCGAAGCGCAGTTCGGGCAGCGCGGACGGAATGATCCGGGTGTACTTGGTCCCCTCGATCGCCGCTCCGGCAATTAGGCCGGACTGGCCGAAGATCATGGCGACGACCGGGAACTGCGCGCTGAACGTGTCGGCGCCAACGGCCATGCCGCCGTCGGGTAGGGCATAGAACGCGCCGGCGCCGGCGACCCAGCCGGGGGCGGCACGGAACGCTGCCAGCGACTGGTCCGTCTGGAAGATCAGGACATGCGCGTATTGCTGCGCGCCGGCCTGCAGGCCCACGGTCGCGCGCGTGGCCGAATAGTAGTCGACCGTCTGCCCCGAAATCCGCAGCGCCCCTTGGCCATAGGCACCACCGACGCCAAGTGCGGCCTCGGTCATCAGCGGCATGTAAAGGACGCCGCGGGCGTTCTGCAGCAGAGGCTCGGCCGCGGGATAGTTCGTGATCAGGTATTGGTGCGTCTGGTCGACGCGCGCATCCAGTTGCGCGGCGGCATTGCTGCCGACGGCGTTGGTGCAGCCCGCCGCCAGCAGCGCGGCACCGCCGGTGGCCAGAAGGCGGCGGCGGGATAGGGTGTTCGAAGTGCTCATCTGTCGCCTCGTGTCGGGGTTCCGGGCTCGTGGCGGCCCTTTGCGGCGGACGATACGACAGCGGCGCCTCTCACGCCAGCATCTCGGCCACGGTGGGCGCGAAATAGCTGAGGACGCCGTCGCAGCCCGCCCGGCGGAAGCCCAGCAGGCTTTCCAGCATCGCGTCGCGCGACAGCCAGCCGTTGCGGATGGCGCCCTCGATCATCGCATATTCGCCGCTGACCTGATAGGCGAACGTCGGTGCGGCGAACTCGTCCTTCACCGCGCGGCAGATGTCCAGATAGGGCATGCCCGGTTTCACCATGACCATGTCGGCACCCTCGGCCAGGTCGCGGGCGACGCAGCGGATCGCCTCGCCGCGGTTGGCCGGGTTGATCTGATAGGTCTTCTTGTCGCCGACCAGCCGCCCCGAGGCGCCGACCGCATCGCGGAACGGGCCATAGAAGGCGCTGGCGAATTTTGCGGCATAGGACAGGATGGCCACGTTCTTGTGGCCCTCGCGCTCGAGCGCGGCGCGCAGGGCGCCGATGCGGCCGTCCATCATGTCGCTTGGGCCCAGGATGTCGGCACCGCATTCGGCCTGAATCAGCGCCATGCGGACCAGCGCCTCGACGGTTTCGTCGTTCAGGATCTCTCCGTCCTTGACCAGCCCGTCATGGCCATTGGCGTTGTAGGGGTCGAGCGCGATGTCGGTCATCACGACCAGGTCTGGCACGGTCTCCTTCACTGCGCGGATCGCCAGGTTGCCGATATTGTCTGGGTCCCATGCGCGTTCGCATCCGTCGGTGCGGCTGGACTGGTCGGAATGGGGAAAGATGCAGATGGCGGGGATGTCCAGCTGCGCCGCGCGTTCGGCGGCACGGCGGGCGCCGTCCAGCGTCAGGCGGCTGACCCCCGGCATGGACGCGATCTCGCCCTCGGCACCCGGAACCTCGGTCACGAAGATCGGCCAGATGAGGTTCGCGGGTGTCAGGTTCGTCTCGGACACCATTGCCCGGATGCTGGCGTTCCGGCGCAGCCGGCGCAGTCTTGTGGCGGGGAACGGGGCGATGATCGGGCTGGCCATGCGGGCCTCCTGTGAATTGGGACAAGCGGGCGCTTTTCCTTGGTCGAAACCCGTTCTAAGGTCGCGCGCAGCCAAGGACAAGGAACCCCCCGTGCCGCAAGTCGACAGCCTGATCGGCCTTCTGGACAGCCGGTCTTTCATGACGATCTGGTACTGGCTGACGCTGATCGGCATGTGGTCGGCCACCGGCCGCAGCGTTCTTGGTGTCCCGTCCGAGGTCCTCGCCCGCGCCCGTGCGGCCCGCGCCAAGGGCGACATCGACGGGCCGGCGGTCATCGCGCTGCTGGACTGGCTGTCGCTTGTCCTGCCCCGCTGGCAGCTTGGCCCGCGCGAGGGGGTGGTGTTCCTGGGCGTCACAAGCTTCCTCATGTCCTCGATGACCGTCCTGGGCTTCGTCTTCTGGCTGGAGCTTGCGCAGGCGCTGGTCCTGCTGCTGTTTCCGTTCTGGCTGCTGTTCTGGATGCGGACCCGCCTGGCACGGCGGCTGATGCCGGTGATCGAGGGGGCGCAGGACGACCGCCTCAGCCTGGCCGAGGCGGGGGCCGAATGTGCCCGCAAGATGGCGTGGCACCGGACGCTGGTGACGATGCTGTCGATCGCAGCGGTCGCCGTGACCGTGCTGTGGGGGACGCTGTGGGCGATCATGCATCCGAACGGGCTCTAGTTCGCTTGACTTCCGCGCCACCTGCCTTAGGTCAGCAGCCATGTCCCAGCAGCTGATCCTCTCTGGTGCGCCCGAAGGCTATGACGCGGCGCTGATCGCCCGCGAAGCGGCGCGCCCCGAAAACCGCGGCGCCCCCGTCGTCCACGTTGCCCGCGACGACCGCCGCATGGCCGCGACCCGAGCCGCGCTGGCGTTCCTGGCGCCCGGGCTGCCGGTGCTGGACTTTCCGGCGTGGGACACCACGCCCTATGACCGCGTGTCTCCGGCACCCGAAATCCAGGCGGCACGCATGGCGACGCTTGCGGGGCTGGCGCAGGGCAAGATCAAGGGGCCGTTCGTCCTGCTGACGACGCTGAACGCGGTCTTGCAGCGCGTCCCCGCCCGCGACCTTGTACGTCATACTGCCTTCACCGCACGTGTCGGCGACCGCATCGACGAGGAGGCGCTGCGGCAGTTCTTGGTGCGCATGGGCTTTTCCCAAAGTCCCACGGTGACCGAGCCCGGTGACTATGCCGTGCGGGGCGGCATCATCGACATCTTTCCCCCGGGCGATTTCGGTCCGATCCGGCTGGATCTGTTCGGCGACGTCTTGGACGGCGCCCGCCGCTTCGACGCCGAAACCCAGCGTACCACGGAAAAGCTGGACCGCATCGAGCTGGCGCCCATGTCCGAGGTGATCCTGGACGAAGACGCCATCACGCGGTTCCGCCAGAACTATCGCGCCGAATATGGCGGTGGCACGAACGATCCGCTCTATGAGAGCGTCAGCGCGGGGCAGAAGAGCGCGGGGCTGGAGCATTGGCTGCCCTGGTTCCACGACCGGATGGAGAGCCTGTTCGACTATGTCCCAGGCGCCTCGGTCGTTCTGGACGATCATGTCGGCCAGGTGATCGACGCGCGGCGCATGATGATCCGTGAACAGTTCGATGCTCGCCGTGCTGCGATGGCCGCGAAGGGGCGCAACGACACGGTCTACAAGCCCGTGCCGCCCGATGCAATGTTCCCGACCGAGGATGAATGGGCGGCCTGGCTGTCCCACCACCGGGTGCTGCGGCTGTCGGTGCTGAACCAGCCGCCGGGGCCGGGCGTTCTGGATGCCGGCGGCCGGCCAGGGCGGAACTTTGCCCCCGAACGCCAGGCCGAGCAGGTGAACCTCTTCGGCGCCTTGGCTGATCACGTCCGCAAGCTGGCCCGAGACCACCGCGTCGTCATCGCCAGCTTCTCGGACGGTGCGCGCGAGCGTCTGGCGGGTCTGCTGGCGGATGAGGGGCTGACGGGCGCCAAGCCCATCACCGACCTGCGCGATCTGCCCGACCAGCCGGGCGCGCTGGGATTGGCCGTCTGGCCGCTGGACGAGGGTTTCGTGGCCGAGGGCGCGGCGCTTGGCCATATCGCCGTCATTTCGGAACAGGACGTCCTCGGCGACCGTTTGATCCGTGGCGCGAAGAAGCGCCGCAAGGCCGACAACTTCCTGAAGGACACGCAGACGCTCAGTCCCGGCGATCTGGTGGTGCATGTCGAACACGGCATCGGCCGCTATACCGGCATCGAGACGATCATGGCGATGAAGGTCCCGCACGACTGCGTGGCGCTGGAATATGCGGGCGGTGACCGGCTGTACCTGCCGGTTGAGAACATCGAACTGCTCAGCCGCTATGGCCACGAGGAGGGCCTGCTGGACCGGCTGGGCGGTGGGGCATGGCAGGCGCGCAAGGCGCGGCTCAAGGAACGCATCAAGCTTATCGCCGACAAGCTGATGCGCGTCGCCGCCGAACGCCTGCTGCGACCCGCGCCGGTGCTGGAGCCCGACGACCACGACTGGCAGCAGTTCGCGGCCCGCTTTCCCTACAGTGAAACCGACGACCAGATGTCGGCCATCGAGGACGTGGCCGAGGATCTGGCCGCAGGCCGCCCGATGGACCGCCTGGTCGTGGGCGACGTGGGCTTTGGCAAGACTGAGGTGGCGATGCGCGCGGCCTTCATCGCCGCGTCGCAGGGGATGCAGGTCGCGGTCGTTGCGCCGACGACGTTGCTGGCGCGCCAGCACTACCGCAGCTTTGCCGAGCGCTTTCGCGGCACTGCCATCAACGTCCGCCCGCTGTCGCGTTTCGTCAGCGCCAAGGATGCCTCGGCCACGCGGGCGGGGCTGGCGGACGGATCGGTCGACATCGTCGTCGGCACCCATGCGGTGCTGGCCAAGCAGGTGCGTTTCAAGAGCCTCGGCCTGCTGGTCATCGACGAGGAGCAGCATTTCGGCGTCGCGCACAAGGAGCGGCTGAAGGAGTTGCGCAGCGACATTCACGTCCTGACCCTGACCGCGACGCCCATCCCGCGCACGCTGCAGCTGTCGCTGACCGGCGTGCGCGACCTGTCGGTCATCGGCACGCCGCCGGTGGATCGTCTGGCCATCCGCACCTATGTCAGCGAATTCGACAGCGTCACCATTCGCGAGGCCCTGCTGCGAGAGAAATATCGCGGCGGCCAGAGCTTCTTCGTCGTGCCTCGCCTGACCGACCTGCCCGACGTCGAACACTGGCTGAAGGAGAACATGCCCGAGGTCAGCTATATCGTCGCCCATGGACAGCTGGCGGCGGGCGACCTCGATCAGCGGATGAACGCCTTCTATGACGGCAGCCACGATGTACTGGTGGCGACGTCCATCGTCGAATCGGGGTTGGACATCCCGACGGCCAACACGATGGTCGTCTGGCGGGCCGACATGTTCGGTCTGGCGCAGCTTTACCAGATTCGGGGCAGGGTGGGGCGGTCGAAGACCCGCGCCTATTGCTATCTGACCACCAAGCCGCGGGTGCCGCTGACGCCTCAGGCGATGCGGCGGCTGAAGTTTCTGGGGTCGATCGACAGCCTGGGTGCCGGCTTCAACCTGGCCTCGCAGGACCTGGACCTGCGTGGTGCCGGCAACCTTCTGGGCGAAGAACAGTCCGGCCACATCAAGGAAGTCGGGTTCGAGCTTTACCAGCAGATGCTGGAGGAAACGATCGCCAAGCTGAAATCGGGCGAGCTGGAGGGCACGCCCGAGGATGAATGGGCGCCGCAGCTGAACCTGGGCGTGCCTGTGACGATCCCCGAAAGCTATATCCCTGATCTGGACGTGCGCCTTGGCCTCTATCGCCGCCTGGCCGAGCTGACCACCAAGGTCGAGCTGGAGGGATTCGCCGCCGAGCTGATCGACCGCTTCGGCCCCCTGCCAAGGGAGGTGAACACCCTGCTTCTGGTCATCCGCATCAAGGCGATGGCCAAGCGCGCCAACATCTCGAAGCTGGATGCAGGGCCCAAGGGCGTCACGGTGCAGTTCCACATGGACAAGTTTCCCAACCCGGCGGGCCTGGTCGAATACCTGGCCGACGAACGCGGCACTGCCAAGGTCACCGACAACAAGGTCGTGCTGAGGCGCGACTTCGCCTCTGACGCCGAACGCATCAAGGGCGCGTTCGCCGTCGCCCGCGATCTCGCGGCCAAGGTGCGCGAAGGCAAGGCAAGGGCGAAGGCGTGAACCCCGGGCTGATCCGTTTCGATGCCGGCCCATTGGCGGGCGGGACGCTGTTCGCAGCCCCGCAGGCGGTGATCAGGGCAGATACGTCGCAAGGGGTCGGCCCGGCGCTTGCGGCCATGCAGGCGGCGCAGGCGCGCGGCTGCTGGCTGGCGGGCTATCTCTCTTATGAGCTAGGGCATGCGCTGACGCCGCGGCTGGCGGACCTGATGCCTGACGACCGGCAGATGCCGCTGATCCTGATGGGGGTCTTCGACGGCCCGCGCCCGGCGCCGCCGTTGCCCGACCCGGCCGGGATCGCCATCGGCGCGGCGCGTCCGCTGTGGGACAGGGCGCGCTATGATGCGGCCATTGCCGCGGTGCATGAATACATCCGCTCGGGCGACACCTATCAGATCAACCTGACCTTCCCGCTGGAAGCCGAGGTCACGGGCGATCCGCTGGCGGTTTATGCCGCCCTGGTTGCCCGCCAGCCGGTGGGCGAAGGCGCCTTCATCGACCTTGGCGGCCCGGTCGTCCTGTCACGCAGCCCCGAGCTGTTCTTCGCCGTCGACTCCCAGGGCATCATCGAGACACGGCCCATGAAGGGCACCGCCCCGCGCGGCGCCACCCCGGCCGAGGACGCCGCTTCAGCAGCAGCGCTCCAGCGATCCGAGAAGAACCGCGCCGAGAACCTGATGATCGTCGACCTGCTGCGCAACGACATCAGCCGGATCTGCCGCCCCGGCAGCGTGAACGTGCCGCAGCTGTTTCACATCGAAAACTATGCGACCGTCCACCAGATGGTCTCGACGGTCCGGGGCCACTTGATGCCTGGCGTCGGACTTGCGCAGATCCTGGGGGCGCTGTTTCCCTGCGGCTCGATCACCGGGGCGCCAAAAATCAGGTCCATGGAGATCATCGCCGAACTGGAGCGCGCGCCGCGCGACATCTATTGCGGCGCGATCGGCTGGGTCGATCCAGCGGGGTCGATGCGGTTCAGCGTGGCCATCCGGACGCCGTGGACGTCCGCGCCCGGCCGCTTGCGCCTGAACGTCGGCGGCGGCATCGTGCATGACAGCGACGCAGCGTCTGAATGGGAGGAGGCACTGTGCAAGGCTGCTTTCCTGGGCCGATCCCCGAAGGCCTGAACATCTTCGAGACCATGCGCGCGGAGGCGGACGGCCGGATCCCGCTCTGGCCGCTGCACCTGGACCGCCTGCGGCGGGGATGCGCCGCGGTGGGTTTTCCCCTGGACGAAGCGCAGGTCGAAGCGGCTTTGTCCTCCCTGCCACGGTGTGGGGCTCTGCGCGTACGGCTTGCCGTCGATGCCGCGGGTCACGTCGCTCTCACCCATGCGCCCTTGCCGCCGAACCCGCCGGTCTGGCGCGTAACGGTGTCGCCCCTGAGGCTGCGCTGCGACGACCCCTGGCTGCGGATCAAAAGCACTCGCCGCCCTATCTATGACGCCGCCCGCGCCGCGCTCGATGGTGCCGACGAGGCGCTGCTGCTGAACGAACGCGGCGAAGTCTGCGAGGGGACCATCACCAATGTCTTCCTGCCCCGAGACGGCATCCTTCTGACGCCGCCTCTGTCATCGGGACTACTTCCAGGAGTGCTGCGCCGAAGTCTCTTGCAGAACGGCTTGGCACGGGAGGAGATCTTGTGCCCCGACGATTTCGATAGCACGTTCTTCTGCGGAAACGCCCTTCGCGGCCTTGTTCCGGCAAAGTTGGAATAAATCTGATCGGCGGCAAAACGGTTTGACCCCAGCTTCGACAGCTAAAGCCGTAAGGCCCTGATGATGTTATCCTGTGAGGGTCGTAATGGCTTCCTCTGAACTGGTATAACGTGTAACCGGGAAGCCGCTTGCCCTCTTCATAGCTTGATCCTAGAATCGATTTCATCAGGCAGGGGATTAACCTGGGCATTGTTGCACTAATTGGCTGCGGTCTGAGATGATTCTATCGCGCTTTGGGTTCAGCCAACGGCTGTGTCCTTGGCCATGCCGAGTGCGTTGTATCTGTTCATGATGGCGATGCGTATCTGGATGTCCGCAGGCTGTCGATCCGGGTCGCGTGAGGCGATGCGTTCGCCGAAGGCCTTGAGGCAACTCACCCGCGCCTCGACCCGACTTCGGACGTGGTAGCCGACCGAATGCTTCCGGTTGGCTCGTCCCAGGTGTCGTGTCTCGTGCAGGATGTCGTTGCGGACGCGTGCGGCCGGGCAATCCTTTTTCCAGGCGCGACCGTTCCGGCGGATGGGGATGCGCGCTTCGGCCCCTCGATCAACGATCGCGCCATGGCATCGTCTGGTGTCATAGATGCCGTCGGCCGTGACCGAGCCGATTTCTTCATCCTCGGGGATCTGTGCAAGCAGGTCTGGCAGCAGCGGGCTGTCGCCCTGTCGGCTCGACGTGAATTCGACGGCCCGGACGTCGCCAGTCTGAGCATCCATGCCGATATGGATTTTGCGCCGCGCGCCATGGTTGCTCGAACCAGTGGCGCAACTAGGCGTGCCCTGCGTCGAGACGCACCATGCTTGCGCGCGTGCCACTCGGCATCGTCACGGAACTTGTGACGTTGCCCGGCGTTGTTGCGTAACTCTGACGTGGGACGATTCACATCGCGAACCCGTGCGGTTAGACGGGTCGCATGAGTAAGCCTCCACCCGCCCGCTACCGCACGACGAACTGGTCCAGCTATAAC
>NZ_JAOTBE010000074.1 GCF_026162645.1 Paracoccus rhizosphaerae | reverse complement strand
CGGGAAGAAGGCGGCCCATTCCCGTTCGAAAAACTCCCAATCGATCAGCACCGCAAGCTTCACCAGCTCGTGGCGCGTGTCAATCATGTCGACCAATCGTGGACGGAGCAGGTCATCCTGCAGAGCATACTAAACCCCGCAATCCGAAGCGAGCAGAACCGCGGCTTCAGCACATCAGATCAAAACGGTAGGAGTTGTTCAGGCCGGACTAATTAGGAATGGGCCCAGATCCAACCGTGTTCGGTCTTCTCGAAGATGAAGGTGAAGGCGTCGTCGAACTTCTGCCGGGTTTCTAGCCAGACGAAATGGTTGCGGCGCATCTCGACCTCGGCACCCAAGCAATCAGCATGGAGCCCGCGGATGCGCAAGCTCAGCCTGTCCGCCGCCAAGACCAAGTCATGGCTGGCCTGCAGCCCCCCTACTTTCGTTGGCCGACAGTCGGTCTGGAAGCACAGAGCGACGCCCACGGTAACAATGGCGATACTCATCTCCAGACGATCCTTGAAGACAGGACAATTGTTTTGAAAGTGAAATGCAAGCGGCGTCTTTCTGTTGTAGCTTTCTTCTTGATGACAACTACCCGTGGTCAGCGTTGACAGAACCTTCGCGGCATATATGCTTCAAGTATAAATCATCACGTAGCCGCCTTGGCCCCCAGATATGCAAAGGATCCCCATGCCGTTCACCATCTCGAAGCCGTTGCGATTCGGCGATTGCGACCTGACCGGGATCGCCTATCACCCGGCCTACCTATCGATGCTGGTCGACGTGAATGAGGCGATGTTCGCCTCGTTCGGCGTCACCTGGAAAGAGATCATGTTCGATCGCAGGATGGGCCTGCCCACGCTGTCAATGAACATCCTGTTCACCAAGCCCGCGGTCTATGGAGACGTGTTGACCTTCAACGTGCATGTCCGCAAGGTCGGCCGAGCTTCGCTGGAGCTTGAAACCGTCGTGACCGTCGGGGCAGACGTGATATGGACGATTCAGCAGAAGATCGTGCTGACCTCGCTGGATACGCACAGGTCCACACCTTGGCCGGACGACATTCGAGCCGGGTTGGAGCGGTATCTGGAGCCGGCAGCCGACAAGAAGGTCATTTAGGTATGAATTAATTTATTGGCGCGTGTCATATAATGTTCTGGCATGACAGACTGATCCAGCCTACGGGCCCCGCGGATGTGCTTGAGGTTGAGGGAAACTGCAAAGCGGCGAAGATTCTTGTTGCCTTTTTTAAGCTTCAGGTATGAAGTTGTTTCCAACAAAAAAGAAGACAATCCAACAGGAGTCCACCGGATGCGCGCCACGGCCATTCTCTCTGCGCTTATGCTGACGACCGCCTCGGCCGCTTGGGCCGAGGAACCGCTGAAGATCGGCGTGCTGATGACCCTGTCCGGCCCGCCCGCGGTGCTGGGCGAGCATGCCCGTGACGGCCTGCTGCTGGCCGAACAGAAGCTGGGCGGTAAGGTCGGCGGGCGCGAGGCCGAGATCATCGTCGTCGACGACGAGGGCAAGCCCGATCTTGCCGCCCAGAAGGCGCGCGAACTGGTCGAGAGTGAGGGCGTCGATTTCGTCGTCGGCCCGATCTTCTCGAACATCATGACCGCCATCGCGGCGCCGGTGACGCAGGGCGGGGCGATCCTAGTGTCGCCGAACGCGGGGCCGTCGAATTTCGCGGGGCGCGACTGCAACCCCGACATCTTTGTCGTGTCCTATCAGAACGACCAGATGCCGCAGGTCCTGGCCGAGCACATGAACCAGCAGGGCATCGGCAGCGTCTATCTGTTGGCGCCGAACTATCAGGCGGGGCAGGACAGCCTGAACGGCTTCAAGGCCGCCTATGACGGTCAGGTCATGGGCGAGCTGTTCGTGCCGCTCGGCCAGCTGGACTTCTCGGGAGAGTTGGCGCAGATCGCGGCCTTCCAGCCGGCGGCGGTCTATGCCTTCATGCCGGGCGGAATGGGGGTGAACCTTGTCAAGCAGTGGAACCAGGCGGGCCTGTCTCAGATCCCGCTGATGACCGCCTTCACCGTGGACGAAACGACCCTGCCCGCCCAGCAGGGCGCGGCGGTGGACATGTTGACCGGATCGAACTGGGCCCCCGACCTGGACACCCCCGGCAATGCCGAGTTCGTGGCGGCCTTCAAGGAGGCCTATGGCCGGGTGCCCTCGCTCTACGCCATGGGCGGCTATGACGCGCTGATGCTGATCGACAGCGCGGTGTCCGAGGCCGGGACCGAGGACCGAGAGGCGCTGCGCGCTGCGCTGAAGGCCGCCGAGTTTCCCAGCCTGCGCGGCCAGTTCTCCTTTGCCGCCAACAACTTCCCCGTGCAGGACTTCTACCTGACGAAGGCCATCAAGGACGACGAAGGCAACTATCGCACCTCGGTCGTCGAGAAGGTCTTCACGGCCGCCAGCGACAGCTATGTCGGCGACTGCGCGATGAACTGACACCCTTTCGGGTCCACGCGGGCAGCTGACCTTTCCCTGGCAGGGCCAGGGGTTCGATGGCGGCTGCTCGCCGGAAAGACCTGCCAGAAAGGAACTTCGCATGTTCGATCTTTTCCTGCTGCAGCTTCTGAACGGGGCGCAGTTCGGCATCCTTCTGTTCCTGGTCGCGGCCGGCCTGACGCTGGTCTTCGGCATCATGGACTTCATCAATCTGGCGCATGGCGTCCTCTACATGATCGGCGGCTATGTCATGGCGATGGTGATGGGCACGACGGGCAACTTCTGGCTGTCGCTGGTGGCGGTCCTGCCGCTGACGCTGGCGGTGGGGCTGGTGCTCGAGGTGCTGATCTTCCGAAGGCTCTATGACCGGTCGCATCTGGACCAGGTGCTGGCGACCTTCGGACTGGTCCTTGTCCTGTCCGAGCTGTCGCGCATCATCTGGGGGTCGGCCCCGCTGTCGGTTGCCATGCCCGAGGCGCTGTCGGGCAGCGTCCCGCTGATCGGGCCTCTCAGCTATCCCGTCTATCGCCTGGCAGTGATCGGCATGGGCCTGGGGATCGCGCTGCTTTTGTGGTTCGTAATCGCCAGGACGCGGGTCGGGATGCTGCTGCGGGCGGGGGCGGCGAACCGGGCCATGGTCTCGGCCCTCGGGACCGACATCAACCGGCTGTTCATGCTGGTCTTCGCGGCCGGCGCGATGCTTGCGGGATTTGCCGGGGCCATCGTCTCGCCCATCCTGTCGGTCGATCCGGGGATGGGGGACAGCATCCTGATCCTGACCTTCGTGGTCATCGTGATCGGCGGTGTTGGGTCGGTCAAGGGCGCGTTCTGCGCCGCGCTTCTGGTCGGTGTCGTTGACACGCTCGGCCGGATGTTCGGCCCGATCTTGCTGCAATCGCTGCTGGACCCGGCGGCGGCCGCTCAGGCCGGGCGGACGCTGGCGCCGATGCTGGTCTATGTGCTGATGGCAGCGGTCCTCTTCTGGCGGCCGACCGGCCTCTTCGGGCGGAGCGTGGCGCGATGACCGACCTGTCACACATCCACGCTGCCGCTGCGCCGCGCACCCGCCTGGCCGGGCGCCTGAAGCTGGCGCTTGGCGTCTTCGCGATCATGGCGGTCGTCCCGCCGGTGGCGCAGGCCCTGGACGAGCCGTTCGTGGTCGTCATCGCCACCCGCATGATGATCTTCGCCATCGCGGCCCTGTCGCTGGACCTGATCCTCGGCTACGGCGCGCTGGTGTCCTTCGGCCACGCCGCCTATCTGGGGTTCGGCGCCTATGCAGTGGCGATCCTGTCGCGCGCGGGGATGGACGACCTGCTGATCCAGATCCTGGCGGCTATGGCAGCCTCGGCGGTCTTCGCGCTTGTCACCGGCGCGATCAGCCTGCGGACGCGCGGCGTCTATTTCATCATGATCACGCTGGCCTTCGGGCAGATGGCGTTCTTCTTCTTCGTATCGTTTTCGACCCTTGGGGGCGATGACGGGGTCGCGCTGGCCGCACGATCGACCATAGCGGGGATGCCGCTGCTGCAGGACGCCCAAGGCATGTTCTATGCCACGCTGATCCTGCTGATCGCCGTCTTCGCGGGCCTCTACCGGCTGACCTTGTCGCGCTTCGGCCGGGTGCTGACCGGCACTCGCGAAAGCGCCCTGCGGATGGAGGCGATCGGCTTTCGCCCCTTCCCCTATCAGCTGACGGCCTATGTCATCGCCGGCTGCCTCTGCTCGGTCGCGGGGGTGCTTTTGGCCAACCAGGCGATCTATGTCTCGCCGGCCTACATGAGCTGGCACCGCGCGGGCGAGCTGATCGTGATGCTGGTCCTCGGCGGGGTCGGCAGCCTGACCGGCGCGATGATCGGCGGGCTGGTAACGATCGCGCTGGAAGAGGGTCTGGCGCGCTACTCGGAACACTGGCGGCTTGGCTTCGGCATGATCCTGATCCTCGTGGCGCTGTTTTCGCCCGGCGGATTGTCGGGACTGCTCCGCCGCCTCGGACTTGTCAGGGACGGCAAATGAGCGAGGCCCTGCTGAGCGTTCGCAACCTGTCGAAATCCTATGGCGCCCTGAAGGTCACGCAGGACGTGTCCATCGATGTTGCAGAGGGGCAAATCCATGCCATTATCGGCCCGAATGGCGCGGGCAAAACGACGCTGATCTCGCAGCTGTCGGGCCAACTGCGCTCAAACGCGGGTCAGGTGGTCTATGCGGGCGAGGACATCACCCGGCTGGACATGGCGGCCCGTGTGCGGCGCGGTCTGGCGCGGTCCTTCCAGCTGACGACGCTGCTGCCCGGCTTCAGCGCGCTGGAGAACGTGGCACTGGCCGTGCAGGCCCGCGCCGGATCGTCCTTCCGCTTCTTCCGCCCGGCGGCGACCGAAACCGCGCTGAACGACGAGGCGATGACCCATCTGGCCAGCACAGGCCTCGCCGACCGCGCCAGTCGCATGGCCGGATCGCTGAGCCACGGTGAAAAGCGCCAGCTGGAACTGGCCGTCGCGCTGGCCACCCGCCCGCGCCTTCTGCTGCTGGACGAACCCCTGGCGGGCACCGGCCATGACGAGGCCGCGCGCTTGGTCGACCTCTTCGCCGCGCTGAAGAGCCGCGTGACGATGGTGCTCATCGAACATGACATGGATGCGGTCTTTGCGCTGGCCGACAAGGTCTCGGTCCTGGTCTACGGCCAGATCGTGGTGACCGGCACACCCGCCGACGTGCGCGCCGATCCCAAGGTTCGCGCGGCCTATCTGGGCGAGGAGGCCGCCTGATGCTGACTGTCGAAAATCTTCAGGCTTCCTACGGCGACAGCCGGGTGCTGTTCGGCATTGACCTCTCGGTCGCGCGGGGCGAGGTCGTCACGCTGCTGGGCCGAAACGGCATGGGCAAGACGACGACGATCCGCTCGGTCTTCGGGCTGTTGGCGCCGAAGGGTGGCCGCGTCAGCATCGACGGGCGCGACCTGACGGGGGCCGCCCCGCACAGGATCGCGCGCGCCGGCCTCGGCCTTGTCCCCGAGGGGCGGCAGGTCTTCGCCCCCCTGACGGTCGAGGAGAACCTGATCGCCACTGCGCGTCCCGGCAAATGGACGCTGATCAGGATCTATGACCTCTTCCCCCGCCTGAAGGAGCGGCGGCGGAACATGGGCGACCAATTGTCCGGCGGCGAGCAGCAGATGCTGGCGATCGGTCGCGCGCTGATGACCAACCCGCAGCTGATCGTCCTTGACGAGGCGACCGAGGGCCTGGCCCCGCTGATCCGCGACGAGATCTGGTCCTGCCTGCGCCATCTCAAGGACGACGGCGAGGCGATCCTGGTCATCGACAAGAACGTGGACGCGCTGGCGCGCTTTGCCGATCGTCATGTCGTGATCGAGAAGGGGCGCGTCGTCTGGTCCGGCACCACGAACGACCTGCGTGCCACCCCCGAGGTGAAGACCCGCTATCTGCAGGTCTGACATCGACCGCCCTGCCGGCGCGGCCGGCGGGGCCGAACCGCTTTTGCAAGGAGTTTCCCATGCTCGGCCCGAGCCTGCATATCGACAGCTTCTGCCGCGACCGCCTGCCGCCCGAGGATTGCCAGCCGGCCTATCTTCTGGATGGCTTCGACTATCCCGAACGCCTGAACGCTGCTGTCGAGCTGACCGACCGCATGGTCGAGCGCGGCTTCGGCGACCGCATCGCGCTGACGGGCCAAGGCCGCAGCCGCACCTATGCCGAGCTTTCCGACTGGACCAGCCGCATCGCCCGCGCCCTCGTCGAGGATTACGGCGTTGTCCCTGGCAGCCGCATCCTGATCCGCGCGGCAAACACTCCCGCCCTGGTCGCCTGCTGGCTGGGCGCGACCAAGGCCGGCGCCGTGGTCGTGAACACCATGCCACTGCTGCGCAAGAAGGAACTGCTTCAGCACACCGAAAAGGCCCAGGTCGCACTGGCGCTCTGCGACATGCGGATGCTGGACGAGATGGAGGCCTGCCTGGCCGATAGCGCGCATCTGAAGCGAATCGTCGCCTTCGACGGCACGAAGGGCCTCGAGGGCGAGCTGGACCGCGCCGCCGCCGCCAAGCCCGAAGGCCCGTTCTGGGTCGAGACGGGGCGTGACGACGTGGCGCTTTTGGGCTTCACCTCGGGTTCGACCGGGGTGCCGAAGGCTACGATGCACTTCCACCGAGATCTGCTGATCGTCGCCGACGCCTATGCGCGCGAAGTGCTGGACGTCCGCCCCGAGGATGTCTTCGTCGGCTCGCCGCCCCTGGCCTTCACCTTCGGACTGGGCGGGCTGGCGATCTTTCCGCTGCGCTTCGGCGCCTCGTCCGTGCTGCTGGAGAAGGCCGCCCCCGCCGACCTGATCGGCATCATCCAGGCGCACCGGGCCACGATCTGCTTCACCGCACCGACCGCCTATCGCGCTATGCTGGCCGCGATGAAGGAGGGGGCAGACCTGTCGTCGCTGCGCTGCGCCGTTTCGGCCGGAGAGACGCTGCCTGCCCCGGTTTTTGAGGCCTGGGTCGCGTGCACCGGCAAGCCAATCCTCGACGGGATCGGCGCGACCGAGATGCTGCACATTTTTCTGTCGAACCGTCTGGACGACGCCCGCCCCGGCGTCACCGGCAAGCCGGTGACCGGCTATCAGGCCAAGGTGGTCGATCGCTCTCAGGCCGAGGTTCCGCGCGGCACACCTGGCCTTCTGGCGGTGCGCGGGCCGGTCGGCTGCCGCTACATGGACGACGCGCGGCAGGCCGACTATGTGCGCGGCGGCTGGAATCTGACGGGCGACACGTTCATCCAGGACGAGGACGGCTATTTCCGCTTCGCCGCCCGCGCGGACGACATGATCGTGTCGTCCGGCTACAACATCGCCGGCCCAGAGGTCGAGGCGGCGCTGCTGGCCCATCCCGACGTCGCCGAATGCGGCGTGATCGGCGCCCCGGACGGCGCGCGCGGCATCATCGTACAGGCCCATGTCGTCCTGCGCCCCGGCATCGCCCCCTGCGAGATCAAGGCCCAAGAGCTGCAGGAATTCGTCAAGCGCAGCATCGCGCCCTACAAGTACCCCCGATCAGTCATCTTCACCGAGGCGCTTCCCAAGACCGAAAGCGGCAAGATCCAGCGCTACCGGCTGAAGGAGCAACAACAGCTTTAAGCTTATCAACCGGCCCGAACCACTGCCCCGAATTGCGGCCTTTGGCTTGGCTGTTGCAACATTGGTTCAGCCATCTCGGCTGCGATGGCAACCACGAGCACAACCGGTGGCAATGGGCTTGAACTTCCTGCTCCCGATAGAAATTCCAGTGTCATATCACCAGTTCTGCCTACCCAAGGGAGAAATCACGGCACAGGAGCCGCTTGGGTCGGGGTTCGTATCAATAGATGTAGGTTGCCGCGAGCGCGATAACTGAGAGGAAGACCTTGGTGCTGCGCTCATAACAGGTCGCCCCGCGCCTCCAATCCTTCAGCCTGCCGAACATGATCTCAATGCAACTTCGCCGCTTGTAGCGGCCCTCGTCATACTTGACTGGTGTAATGCACTTCGTTTGGCCAACGGTCCAGGCGCGCACTCCTTGTCCTGCACCGCATCTCTAAACCAAGCATCATGACCGCGATCCCCAAGCAGCCATTCGACGTTCGACAGGCAGCGGCGGCGAGATAGATGAAACCGCGCGCCATGGGGATGTAGGTGATGTCCATTGCCCGGACCGGATTGGGCCGGGTGATGGCCAGATTCCTCAGCAAGTAGGGGTAGATCTTGTGTTCCGGCGCCGGTTCCGGAATGTTGGGTTCGCGATAGCGCGCCTCTATCCCCATCCGCTTCATCAGCGTGGCAACGTGCAGTCGCCCGACCTCTAAGCCTTCCTGGCCCAACCCTGCAGCATTCGGCTCCCTGCGAACGGGAATTCGATGTGCAGCTTGTTGATCCAATGCATCAGTTTCAGATCAGCATCCGACATTAGGGGGGGCTTGTGATAGACGCTGCCCCGGCTGATCCCCAGCACGAGGGCCTTTCGGCTTACGCTCAGCTTTGCTGTAGGAGCGACCATCTTTTTGGTCCTGGCAACAGACCCGCCTTTCCGAGCGCACGGGACACCGAAGCAGGGACCGTGGCTCCAGCGGAGCCGCGTTAGCCCTGCGGAGCATCATTCCTGTTGCCCATTTTCAGATCTGGGCAAGTAGTGTTTTTAGGTCGATCCCGTTTAGCCTTCGGCGTGTCACCGAAGACACCTGTCGCACCTTGCAGCAACTGGTCACGCCACTGCTTGATCCGTTTGGGGGGCATCAACGTCCTGTGCCAATTCGATCAAAGTCCGCTCGCCTTTGATCTCGGCTACCGCCACCTTGGCCTCGAAGGCCGGGCCATAGTTCCGCGCGGTCGTCTCGTCATGGTCATCTCCTCGTCCAGTGGAGCAATTTCTGGCCCGGCTGATACGGGGGAAGTCCACTGATACCGGCCGTCAGTTTTCCCCAGCCACCTCGTCGATGAAGCCGAGGAACCTCTCCGCAACTTTGCCGCCTTGGGCGGCGGCGCCGCGGGCATCCTGCAGCTTGTTGAAGCAGCTCTTTCCCAGGTTGCGCAGCCGCTAGAGTGTCCTATCCACTGCAATGGGCATCTCGGGTGATTCCGAAACGGCATCGGAGCCCGCGTCGCCGCAAGACCCGACAAGCGTCAGCGAGGCGTACGATTCCGACGCCCATGCTTTCGCGCCCGGCATCCGGTCAGACGGCACTTGCCTTGGGGATCAGCAGGCATTCGGGGAGTTCGATCTCGGGAAAAGCGACGGGTTCGCACGGTTCAGCGACACTGGCACGTGCGAGGGCATAGAGCCTTTCGTAGCCCTCGACCATTCGTTCCAGGGAAAACCGCGTCTCGACCCGGTGCCGGGCGCGCAGGCGCGGGATCTGCATCGCCGCAACAAGTGCCGCGTCCAGGTCCGACCCGTCCGGCGCGGCGTAGCACCCCGCCTCTCCGATGACCTCGCGCACCGCGCCCATGTCGACAGCGGCGACGGGGGTGCCGCAGGCCATCGCCTCGATCGCGGTCAGGCCGAAGGGTTCGTCCCACTGCGGCGTGAACAAGAGCACCGACGCCGCCCCATAGGCGGCCGCCAGATCGCCAGCCGAAGCATGCCCGCCATAGCGGACCCCACCGCCCAATGCCGGCCGGACATAGGCAGCGAAATAGTCGCTGTCCTCGATCATGCCGAGGATCGTCAGCGGCACGCCCGCCTTGCGGGCCGCCGCGATGGCCAGATGCGGCGCCTTGTTCGGGGTGATCCGCCCCGCCCAGACTGCGCTGCCATCGCCCGTGGGGCTGAAAGGCCACGCCGACAGGTCGATCCCGTTCGGCACGATATGCGCCGTGTTGGGCGCGCCCTCAGGCCAATAGCCGGTCAGATGAGGGGCCGAGCAGCCGGTGATGCGGTGCCACGGCGCCACGCTTTCGTGGATGGCGCGAAGCAATGCGTCGAAGGGCGGGACATGCAGCGAGGTTACCATCGGAACGCGCGCGGCCCGCGAAAGCCGCGGCGGATAGCGGTGCAGCGTGTTGTTGTGGATGATGTCGAATCCCATTCCGCCGATGAGATCGAGCGCGTCGGCATGAGCCGCATCCAGATAGGCATCCAGCCTGTCGGTGCCGTGGAACTCGTGCCACGGAAAATCCCTGTCATAGTGGCGCGGCAGCAGCGGCTGCAGGGGCACCTGGACGCGGCTGTCGCCGGCGGCGAACAACACCACCTCGTGTCCCCGCGCAGCCAGGCCATGCGCCAGTGCGTGTGAATGAGCCTCCATCCCGCCCATGAAGGGGGGCGCAACGGGATGACGGCAATGGGCCAGAAGCGCGATCCGCAGGGGCGTGACGGGCGGCTTTGTCAGGACAGGCACCCCTATTCTGCGGCGGGCAAAAGCATCGCCTTCTGCGCCCGCTCTACCGCCGCCGTACGTTCGGCCGTCGTCAAGGCATGATCCGCCTTGAGCTTGTCGATGACGCGGCGGGAATTGGCGTAGGGCATGTGGCCCTGCTGTTCGCAGAGGTCGAACTCGGCCGGCCCCGGCTCTCGCAGCACGACGATGCCGCGCGGGGTGTTGAGGATCAGCCCCATCAGCTCGAAGGCGTAGAGCCAGTGCTCCATCGTCCGGTGGCCCCATTTGGCGGCGAAGACCTCGGTGTTGCGCAGGACGGAATGCAGGTGATGGACCGGCGGCATGCAGTGGAGGTGATACTGGTGATAGACCCGCCCGCCTTTGATCCACCAGATCGGGGTGCCCGCTACGGACAGGGCGCGGCCGAAATCGGTATCCTCGCCGCCATAGCCGGTGAAGGCCTCGTCGAAGCGCGGGCTGGCCTGCCAGTCGCTGCGATGCATGGCAAAGTTCAGCGACCAGAAGCAGCGGTAATCTCCGCAGGCCTCGATCCCGCGCGCGGGCGGACCCTGGCGGTCAGAGTGCTTGACGGCAACGCCGGCGAAGCGGTCGAAGTCCAGCCCGTCATCCGTCGCGCCCTTTGGCAGATAGAGCACCTCGCCCATGAACAGGCCCCACTGCCCCTCCATCGCCTGAAGATAGCCGGCGATCAGGCCGGGCTCGGGAATGCAGTCCACGTCGACGAAGATCAGGACATCGCCGCTGGCGGCGTCCGCGACGGTGTTGCGGGCGGCGGCGAGCGGCAGCTCGGGCGCGGTCACGCGGATCTGTCGGATGGGGAAATCAGTCTGTGGCAGGTCGGTATAGTCCGCATCCTGCATGACGCCGATGATCAGCTCGACCGGGGGGTGCGTCTGCGCCTGAAAGCCCCTGATGACGTTCTTCAGATGGGCCTCACGACCCGAAGCGATGGTCAGGGCGGATACTCGGGTCATGCGGTGGCTCCTTCTGTCTGTCGCGCCGATGGATGATGCAGGGAACGGGGATTCATTGGGTGATCGGCCCAAAGTTTCCCCGCAAGGGTTTCCAGCCAGGCGGCGGCACCCTCGGCGGCGCCCTGTCCGCGAAGGGCGGCTTGCGCGGCCGGGTCATGCGCCGCGAAGGCGGCCGCGACGGCGTTTTGCCAGGCATGGGCGCTGGAGGGGAGGTGCGGCAGGTGCAACGCGGCACCGGCCCGTGCCAGCGCCTCGGCCTTCAGGCGCTGCTCGTCGAAATAACGCCATTCAGGGACCACGATCCAGGGCCGCCCGGTCGCCAGAACGCCAGCGCAGGTGGTGTTGCCGGTCGAAGACACCACAAGGTCCGCCGCCGCTATATAGGTGTCGGGATCGTCCACCCAGCCCCGCAACTGCAGATTTGCGCCTTGTGTCGCATGCCAGTCGGCCTGGACCTGTCCGATCGCCAGCCATTGCCAATCCGGAAAGGATCGCGCCGCGATGCCAAGCGGTGCGGCGGCGAAACCGCTGCCGCCCCCGCCCGAAATGACCAGCGCGACCTTTGCGGCCGGATCGATGCCAAGCGCCCGCCGCGCCGCGTCCCGGTCCGGTGGCGGAACGGCCGGCACGCCCAGGCCCGGCGCGAAATGCATCCTGCCCGCGAACGGCTGCCAGTCGGGCTGCGCCAAGGCGGCGGCGAAGGGCGCCAGCAGTCCGGCGGCGCCGGTATAGGCGGCCCGGTGGCCGGGATCGGTCCGCTCCCCGTGCTGCAGCACCTTCACATGCGGGACCGAACAGATGCGGGACAGCTGCGCGATCTCGGCCGAGACGTCGCAGATCATCAGGGCGGGGTCCTCCTCGGCGAACCACGCGACAATCTGCGCCATGGCCTGGCGGATGCCCGGCCAGCCCAGTGGCGCGCAGTGCAGCGTCTCGGGGGTCGGGATCTGGTCCATGTCACGTTCATCTCCCGTCCGCTCGAAGAGCGAGGGGATCGTCACGACCTGGGCATGCGGCGGCAAGGCGGGGAAGATGTCCCGGCGCGCGCAGAAGATGGTGACGGGCCTCGCGGGCGGAAGTGCGTTCACTATTGCGGCGCAGCGTTCGGCATGGCCGCGCCCTTGGTGGTGAACGAAGTATCCGAACGGGCGCTGCGGGGTCAGGGTGTCACGCATGTTGCAACCGACGCCTGGAGACGGGCCGCGCCAGCCCAAGCCGCGCCAGCCCGTCCAACACCCCCGCCGCATGGGCGTGTGGGCTGTGATACACTTCCTGTCCGTGCAGCCCCGCCAGTTCGGCAAATGCATTCACCGGCAGGATTGCCGCGCCGCTGGCCGCCAGCATGTCAGCATCGTTGCCGCTGTCGCCCGCCGCGATGCAGTCCCCCAAGTCAAGGCCATGCCGGGCGGCCTCGAACGCCAGGGCGGCAGCCTTGCCTGCGCCAGCCGGCAGGATGTCGATGAAGCGCCCGTGCGAGGGGATCACGCGCGCGGCGATCCCCCTGCGCGCCAGATCAGCCTCGATCCGGCGGGCGACTGCCGCGCTGCCGAACAGCGACAGTTTCCAACGCCGCTGCTCGCATTCCGCTTGCCATGTCACTTCGTGCCGCCTGACCATGGCCATCACCGCCGCGCGATCCCAGCCTTTGTCGATGGCTGCGGCGTAATCGGCGCAGCGCAGAACGCGGTCGCCCGAGGACCAGCGCCAGATCTCTGATCCGACCGAGGTGATGAACACGTCCGGGCGCGGCAGCTCCCACTCGCCCAGCACCCGCCGCGCCTCGCCGATCGACCGGCCGGTCGCGACGGTGAAAAGCATCCCGGCATGGCGCGCGGCGTGCCAATCCGCAAAGCGTCGCGCGGCGACGGGGCAGCCCGTCAGCGTGCCGTCGATGTCAGATGCAAGGATGCGTTCCACCCCCCGCCGCACCGGCGCGGCGCGGCGCGTCAGGTTGCGGCAGACCGGTAGCACGCGACGCGTCCAGGACGACCAGTTGAAATGCTGCAGCGCCCGTTCTTGCGCGGCCTCGACCGCGGCCGGATTGGCGTCCAGCATTCGCAGGCAGGCGGCGGCGATGGCGGCGGGATCGTCCGGCGCCACCAGCACGCCGTGGCCGATCCGATCCAGGATGTCGACGGGCCCGCCATTGCAGGTCGCGACGATCGGCACCCCGGCCTGCGCGGCCTCGATCAGCGTCAGGCCGAAGGGCTCATGCCGGGCCGGGTTCACGAAGACACCACCTTTCGCCGCCCTGGCATAAAGCGCGCGAAGTGCCGCGTCGTCATGGCGCGACGGCAGCGCCACCCTGCCCCACAGCCCGTGCCGGTCGACCACGTCGAAAAGTTCGCGGATCACCTCGGCCTGTTCGTCGGCACCTGCCAGACCCGCGCGCAGCCCGGCCAGGATCACCAGGTTTGCGCGTGCCTGAAGCGCAGGATTTGCGGCGTAAGCTTCGACCAGTGCGGACAAATTCTTCTTGCGGACCGGCCGCGCCACCGCCAGCAGGATGGGCAGGTCCGGCCGGCGCAGGAAGGGCGCGATCAGGCGGTCGCCCGCGGCTGTCCCCCGGTCCGGGGCCAGCGTGACCCCCGGCGGGATGCAGCTTGTGCGACCTTCGGCCTCGGCATCATAAGCGGTCACCTGCCGCTCGGCCTCGTCGCGGGATGAGACGACGATCGCCCCCGCGCCGGCAATCGCCGCCATCTCGGATGCCAGTCGGGAGGCGAGCGCGGGATCGGACGCCGCGCCTGAACTCTTCTGCAAGGCTAGGGAATGCGGTGTATAAATCCAGGGAATGCCGAACCGCGCCTCGGCCGCCTGCGCCAACCGTGCTGCATCGGCGAAATGGGCGTGGATGACATCGGGTTTGCGCTCCATGCCGTCGATCATCGCGCAAAAGGTACCGGTCAAGGCGGGGATCTCGGCCTCCAGCCGTTCTTTCGACAGATAGTCGCGGCTGGCGGTCCGAAGCCGCAGGATGCGGCAATTGTCCGTAATCCGCTCGACCGGAGCCGCGTGAACGGGATCGTGCTGCGCCCCGGCGAAGGCGCGTGTCACGATGTCGACCTGCCGCACCTCGGGGCATTCGGCCAGCGCCGTCGCGGCGCCCAAGACATAGGCAATGTGCCCGCCCGTGTCCTCGGTAACACCGTAAAGGACCGGCGGGGCCTTGAGGCAGCCGCCCAAGGCCAAGTGAAGCAGATACATTGGTGACGCCCTCTGGTGCGGTCCAGCAACGTCCGGCCCGCTTGCCCAGGCCTCAACCATCTTCTTCCGGATTCGGTTCACACCGAGTGGTAATGAAGTAATAAAAGTTAGCTCTTTGTTGTGACGAGGCGACGTCGTAGCGTGTGTTCGACAGCGTCCCATGCACGTTGGTTGCTGGAGCTTGCGATATCCGCAGGGGCTTGGTCTTCAGGCTAGGACGTATTCACCGCGGCGTCACGGAGCTTGCGATTGACCAGCAGGCTGACGATCTATGTCGCGATGCAGGGGGCCCTGCCTGTGACCGTAGTGTCCGGACCTGCACCCCCCGTCCTGGTCATCTACCTCATGTTTCAAAGTCGCCCCTTCCCTTAACCTAAGGGAAGGAAGCGCTGTTCCCTAGTGATGGAAAGGTAACGTCCCTCTGTCCTCTAATCGCCGTCGTCAAGAGTTTATCTTCTGCGGTTCATCCTGCGTGCCGGGCTCTGAGGTTCTCTCCGCGGTCGCCGCTTGGGGCCGCATGTTTGCGTTCAGGGTTGGGCTGATCGAAGGGGGGCGGTCGTCGCCGCAGTCCAGGGAGCGATCTCTACTCGCCGTGCGTCCCGGCTGGACGCATTCGGTCACCTTCGCGGCTTCGAACAGGCACTTCCTGGTAAAGCCGTCGCCACGCTTGAACACTCGCCCG